>CAKZOU010000037.1 GCA_937138255.1 uncultured Paracoccaceae bacterium | reverse complement strand
GCTTGGAAGGCTGAGGTCTTACCATTACACAACACCCGCCAGGTTTTCTGTGCGTATGATATGAGGCGCAGATCGTCAAGCTGGTCTGGCCGAGGTATCGCGATCAGTCTTTGACGAGGTGCTTTTCCAATTCGCCCTGTATGTTGCGAAGCTCCTCTATCGCCTCGCGGATATGCCGGGCATCCGGGATGTCGACCGCCACATGCCTGCCGATGCGTGTCATGCGTTGGATCGCTGCCTGATCATCGTCTTTCACACCGTTGAGCTTGAATGTGGCCACCGGGCGGGCAAAGCCCTTGACCGTTATGTCAGGCATTCGCACGCAATCGGCCAGATCCTCGATCAACACATGGGTCGCCTCGCTCATAAGGATCGTGTCGGCCTCAGCCGTTGTTTGAAGCCGGGAGGCCAGATTCACCGGGCTTCCGAGCGCGGTATATTCAAGTCGGTGTTCTGATCCGAAATTTCCCACCGTGCAGAAACCGGTATTGATCCCCATCCGAACCCGCAGAGGTTTTGAAATTCCATTCTCGTGCCAAACCGACTGCAATTCCTTGACCCGTTCGCGCATCCTGACGGCCATCCGGGCACATTTGAGGGCGTCATTGCGATCACCTTCGGTTTCTGGATCACCGAAAAACACAAGAATGGCGTCGCCGATAAACTTGTCGATCGTGCCGCCATATTGGAGCGCAATATTCGACATTTCGCTCAGATAGGTGTTCATGAAGAACGAAAGCCGCTCGGGCTCCATTGAATCGCTGATGTCGGTGAACCCTTCGATATCGGAAAAGAAGATGGTCAGGTTTCTTCGCGCCAAGGGATCGCGGGTTTCGCTTTTCCCAGAGAAGATCGAGTCGTAAATCTGTGGTGAAAGGTATTTGGCGAGCCGGCTCGCCAGCCGTTCAAGTTGGCGGGTCTTGTCTTCGATCAACTCCCTGTCACGGAGCTTTTCCTCAAGCAGACTTTCACGCTCCTTGCGCAGTTCCCATTCCGCGGTCCGGTCGACGAACTGGCCTTGAACCCCGTTGAGATAGCTGAAGCTCGGATCCTTCGTATAGGTCGACATGAGCGAAAAGACCTTGTCCATGCCATCGACGCGGATCGGAATCTTGGGAATAAAGACGTGGCCATCGGCTTCGAGTTGCGCGGTGAAGCTGTCAATATGTTCCGCCTCAACGCCGAGCTGCTCAAGCACCCCTAGAAAAGGCGCATTGGCGACATTTCCGATCCTGGGAAAGAACATCTTGAAATTATCGTTGGTCCTTTGGATCCGCAGGTCGCGATCTGCAAAATAGCAGGCGGTGATCGCATTGCGGAAATTGAAGAAACTGAGGTCGAGAATGTTCGACCTGTTGAAGAACTCCTCAAGCGCCATGATCCCCCCCGGTATCGTTGGCCTTTGCCTAGCCTAACATCGAAAGAGATTTTGACCTAGCTTTCCGGCGACGGCTCTGCTTGCGCCGAAGGATCCGGCGCTGGCCCAACCGGCTTATTCAGGCCCGGCCCGGTTGCCCGGTTGGAATTTACCTCGGTCCCGACCCGGTGCATTCTCAGGATTTCGGTCCCCGCAGGCCGCATCAGCGTGGCCGCCCCTTTGCCCTCTTCGCCAAGCCAGAGCGGCCAGTCCTTCGCTTCAAGGATCACCGGCAGGCGGTCGTGCACCGGCGCCATGGTCTCGTTGGCGGCGCAGGTGACGATGGCGCAGCTGTCGATGGCCTCACCCTCCGACCCCTGCCAAGTCTGCCAGATCCCGGCCATGACGAGGGGCGCCCCGTCGGCGCGGGTGACGAACCACGGCAGCGGGGTCTGCCCCTTTTCGCGCTTCCATTCATAGAACCCGTCCGCCGCCACGAGACAGCGCCGTTCGCGGCAGGCCTCGCGGAATGCGGGCTTTTCGGCGATGGTCTCGGAGCGGGCGTTGATCAGAAGCGGGCCGTCGGTCGGCGTCTTGTACCAACGTGGAACGAAGCCCCAGCGCATCGCCCTCAGGCGGCGGTGGCCGCCGTCCGACGTGGCGGCAGAGATCGGCATCGTCGGGCAGACGTTATAGTTAGGCCCCGGCGGCAGATCGTTGTCTGGTGTCGCCGCGAAAAGTCGCGCCATCGCGTCTTGTGGCAGAGTGATAGCCATACGCCCGCACATTTCTGACAACCTTCCTTTTTGGGCGAATCCACGTTCGACGCTAAAGATTTTCTTTCGGCGCAAACAATTTTCCTGACGTGCGGGCAGCGGCTCACTGGTGCAAGCTGTCTTCATCAAGGCGCCTTGTCTCTCAAACCCTAACATCGGAACTGGAGACAGACATGAGAAAATTTGTGATCGAACGCGCCCTTCCGGGCGTTGGCGGACTAAGCAACCCCGAGCTTGGCGGCGCGGCCCGCACCTCGAACGGAGCATTGGCTGAACTCGCCCCCAAGGTTCAGTGGATTCATTCCTATGTCACAGCGGACAAGACCTTCTGCATCTACCTCGCCGAAGACGAAGACGCGATCCACAAGCACGCTGAACTCAGCGGTTTTCCGGCGACGATCATCACCGAAGTTACAGGCATGATGGATCCGGCAACCGCGCGACAATAGTAGCCCTTCTCCCAAGACTAGGCCCCGCGGATCGCTCCGCGGGGCTCTTTTTTGTCGGAATACCAGGGCCTATTGGCCAACAGTCTTGATCCGGCCTTCCACAGAGGCCGAGGCGCCGCCGTTGGCGATGATGTAGTTGATAACATCATTGGCCATCAGGCTGCCGTTGCCCTTATCCATGACAACCCGGCCGCCACCGAGCGCTCCGTAGCCATCGCCGCCACCAAGCATGTAGTCGTTGGTCGCGACGCGATAGACCTTGTCCGCCTCAAGCGCCGCTCCGCCAACCGTAACCTCGGTGATCCGCGATCCGGCAGGTGCCGAAGGATCATAGACGAAGCTCAGACCCGAGACCTGCGGGAACCGGCCGGCCCCTTTTTCGACCTGGCTCACCCCGTTCTCGAGCGCGGCAAGGATCTGGCTGCCCGGAAGTTCCGTCACGACTGTGACATTGCCGAATGGCAGTTCCGAGAGGATATCGCGGCGGGTGAGAACGGTGCCGGCGTCATAGGTCCGGTCGGCGCGAATGCCGCCGCCATTGGTGATCGTCACATCCGCCCCGGTCGCATCGCGCATGGCGTCTGCGATCAGGTTGCCCATTGCCGACTCTTCGCCGCGAACGACATTGCGGCGACTGTCGAGCGCGCCAGCGGTCGCCCCGATCTCGATGTTGAGGCTTGCGTCCAGATCGGCCGCCAGCTTGTCAACCATCGCCTGCGTTTCCGGATCCGGCTCGACATCCGCGGTGTTGATGAAGCGGAAGTTGGGCGTCCACTTGATCGAGCGGGTGCCGTCATCCTTGTTGGTGATCTCGATATTGAGATCGAGCGGCGAGAGGAAGCGGCCATCCATCGAGGTCTCTACATAGGCGGTAATGCCATCGTAGGAGGTCGCGTAGGAGTGGTCGTCGCCCGACATGATCACGTCGAAGGCGTGGCTTGCGATCATGGCGCGGTCATTGGCCATGTTGGTCTGGACCACACCGATCACCAGCTCGGCCCCGTCCGCCCGCGCCTGCTTGGCGGCGGCAATGCCGGTGTCGACCGTGGACTGGAAGGCAAGCCCATCGGGGCTCGCCACTTCGGGCGTTGTATCCTGCGCCACCGGAATGAGCGCGACCTTGATGCCGCCCACCTCCATATGCATCACACCGCCGAGGCCCGGCACGGGCGATCCGTCTTCATTGGTGATGTTGATCGCGGCCCAAGGATAGTTGGAGGCGGCCATCTTCTCGAGGAAGTTGGCGGTTCCGGCGTCAAACTCGTGGTTGCCCGGAACGGCAAGGTCAAAGGGCACGAGGTTGGTCAGGTCGATGGTGTTCATCCCGCCGTCAAAACCCGAAAGTAGAGAAGGCGAGAGCATATCGCCGTCCATCACATAGATCGTGTTCGGATTGGCCGCCCGCTCCGCCCTGGCAATGGCGTTGATCGGGGCAAAGCCCTCGTCGAATTCATAGATGTCGCCGACGCCCAGAATGGTGATGGTCACGCTATCGGCCGCCGCGGGCAGCGCCACGCTCGCGCCCAGCGCCGTCGCTCCGAGCAGAGTCGCGGCAAAAGTCTTTTTGAACAGTCTCATTGAAAATACCTCCCAGGGTTTGGTGGCCGGATGTTTGCGCGATTTGACCACCGAGTCAAAGATTCCTCTCGCAGGATGCGGACCCGATGAAACAGGCCAGTGACAGCCCGCCATTGACCACGGGCGGGCCAAAGGGCATGAGAGCGCCATGCTGATCTACAAGATTTTCCGCGGCCCCGAATGGGCCGACCTCACGGCCAAAGGGGCCACGCTCGGTGCCCCGATCGACGTGGCCGACGGCTATGTGCATTTTTCGACCGCCGCTCAGGCCGCCGAGACCGCCGCCAAGCATTTCGCGGGCGAAGAAGGTCTGGTGCTCCTCGCGCTCGACGCCGATGCCCTCGCCCCCGATATTCGCTGGGAACCCTCGCGCGGCGGCCAGCTTTTCCCGCATCTCTATCGCGAGCTGCGCCTGACGGACGTCCTCTGGGATGCGCCCCTGCCGCTCGCAAACGGCGCCCACCAATTCCCGGACCTGACATGACCCCGCCCCTCGAAGCCCTCGGCATGATCGCGCTCCGCCGCCTCGATCCCGAAGCGGCGCATGGGCTGGCGCTGAAGGCGCTGCAAATGGGCCTCGGCCCGAAGGGCGGCCCCTTCACCTCGCCACGCCTCGCAACCACCCTCGCTGGCCTTTCGCTGCCCAATCCCGTGGGCCTCGCCGCAGGTTTCGACAAGAACGCCACCGCGCTTGCCCCCCTCGCCCGCTGCGGCTTCGGCTTTGTCGAGGTCGGCGCCGCCACCCCGCGCCCCCAGCCCGGCAACCCGCGCCCCCGCCTCTTCCGCCTCACCGAAGACCGCGCCGCGATCAACCGTTTCGGCTTCAACAACGACGGCATGCAGGCCATCGCCGCCCGCCTCGCCCACCGCCCCAAGGGCGGCACCCTCGGCCTCAACCTCGGCGCCAACAAGGACAGCGACGATCGCGCAGCGGATTTCGCCAAGGTCCTCGCATCCTGCGGCCCGCACCTCGATTTCGCGACCGTCAACGTCTCCTCGCCCAACACCGAATCCTTGCGCGACTTGCAAGGCAAAGCCGCCCTCGCCGCCCTCCTCGACGGCGTGATGGCGGCCAACGCCGCCCTCGCCCGCCCGATCCCGATCTTCCTCAAGATCGCCCCCGACCTGACCGACGCCGAACTCGCCGACATCGCCGCAGTCGCAACCTCGGCGGGCCTCTCGGCCATCATCGCCACCAACACGACCCTCTCGCGCGACGGCCTCAAGAGCCCGCACGCAGGCGAAAAAGGCGGCCTCTCCGGCACCCCTCTCTTCGAGAAATCGACCCGCATCCTCGCCCGCCTCGCGGGCCTGACCGACCTGCCGCTCGTCGGCGTCGGCGGCATCTCTTCCGCCGAAGACGCCTATGCCAAGATCCTCGCCGGCGCCTCTGCGGTGCAGCTCTACACCGCCCTCGTCTATGGCGGCATCAGCCTCGCCGACGAGATCACCCGCGGCCTCGACCGCCTCCTCGCCCGCGACGGCTACGCCAATGTTGCCGAGGCGGTCGGCAAAGGACGAGCCAAATGGACCTGACGATCTGGCACAACCCGCGCTGCAGCAAATCGCGCCAGACCCTTGCCCTTCTCGAGGAACGCGGGCTGACGCCAAAGATCCGCCCCTACCTGCAAGACCCACCCACTGAGGCCGAACTCCGCACCGCCCTCAAAGCCCTGGACCTTCCGGCCCACAAGCTCCTGCGCCACAGCGAAGCCCCCTACAAAGACCTCGCCACCGCCGACGAAAACACCGTGATCGCCGCCATGGCAAACCACCCGATCCTCATCGAGCGCCCCGTAGTATTCCACGGCCAAAAGGCCGCCCTCGGTCGCCCGCCGGAAAACGTCCTGACACTCCTCTAGGTTTCTTTTGGCCGCCAAATACTCCGGGGTGAATGCCCGCAGGGCAGAGGGGCAGAGCCCCTACCCTTCCGCCGACCGCTCCAGCGCCGGATAGCGAAGCCCAAGCGTCACCCCGCGCACAACAAAGCTGACCAAGAGCGCCACCCAAAGGCCCCGATTGCCGAAGGCCCCCATCAAGGGAACCGCCACCGCGAAATAGGCCACCGCGGAAACCAGCATCATGTTCCGCATATCCCGCGTTCGCGTCGCGCCGATGAAGATCCCGTCGAGCATCCACGGCACGATCCCTATGAGGGGTGCCGCAACCATGAACGGCAGGAACTTCCGCGCCGCCTCCCGCACATCGGGCGCGGTGGTCATCACGTCGATGATCTGCGGCCCGAAGGCCCAGAAGGCCAGCGAGAGAAGAAGACAGACAACCGCGCCCCAGCCACTCGTCAGGATCGCCCCGCCGCGCAATGTCCGGCGGTCGCGCGCGCCCAAGGCCTGCCCGACAAGAGCCTCGGCGGCAAACGCAAAGCCATCGAGGGCATAGGCCGTGACATGAAGGAACTGCAGGAGGATCTGGTTCGCGGCCAGTTGCAGATCGCCAAACTTGGCGCCCCAGAAAAGGAAGCTCACGAAAATCGCCTGCAACAGAACCGACCGGATCAAAATATCGCCGTTGACCGATGCCATCCTCTTCAGGCGCACCAGATCGAAAACCCGGGCCCGATCCTTCCAGTGCGGCCCGGCAAAGATACCCCGGCAGAGCCAAAGCCCAAGGCCCAGCCCCGACCACTCGGCAATCACTGTCGCAACGGCCACGCCTTCAACGCCCCAGCCAAAGCCCAGAACAAAAAGAAGATCGAGCCCGATATTGAGCCCGTTCATCACCACCTGAATAGCCAAGACCCCCCGCGTCCGCTCCTGCGCGATCATCCAGCCGGTGATGCCATAAAGTGAGATCGCCGCCGGCGCCGACCAGACGCGGATCGCCATATAGCTGCGGGCGAGGCTCTCGACCTCGGCACTTGCGGGCGAGACCTTGAAGCCCAGCGCGAAAAGCGGCCACTGCAACAGGATGATCGCAAGGCCCGACACCGCCCCCACAAGCAAGGCCCGCAACAGGAGCGCCGCCTCCTCGGCCACGTCCTTCGCGCCCTTGGCCTGACTGGTCAGGCCGGTCGTGCCCATCCGCAGAAACCCGAAAACCCAATAGATCGCCGTGAGGATGATCGCGCCAATGCCCACCGCGCCAATCGGTGCGGCCTCGCCAAGTTGCCCGACCACACCGGTATCCACGACCCCGAGGATCGGCACGGTCGCGTTCGACAAGACGATCGGAATGGCGATCGTAAGCACCCGCCGGTGCGTCAGCGCCTCATTCATGGCGTTGCGGCATCAGGAAATGGCCCGTGGCCTGCGCGAATAGGCGCGAACGGTTGTCCTGCCAGGCCTCGACATGGACCGAGGCATAGCGTCGCCCCGAGCGATTGACCCGCGCCCGCGCGTAGGCGTCGCGCGGCAGGCCGGAGCGGAGATAATCGACCGTGAAATCAATGGTCTTCGGCAGCAGGATCTTAGCTTCAGTAGGCGAGCCCACACCCTCGCGGGCGGCGGCCTCCATATCTTCCCACATCTGCGCCCAGCTCAGCTCGACCACACAGGCAATCTCGAGAAAGGCAGCAATCGCGCCCCCATGGAGCGCCGGAAGGACCGGGTTGCCGATCAGCGCATCTTCATAGGGCAGAAAAGCGGTCAACTCGTCGCCGCGGCGGTCAAACTTTACGCCGAGAAACTGGATATAGGGCACGCTGCCCACGAGCTTTTGCAAAGCCGCATCGCGGCGCTGCTTGACGACCTGCACAGGTTCGGGGCGGCGGCTCATGGGCGGGCCTCCCGCTTCAGAAGCTCGACTGTGAAAGCCCCGTGCGCCGTTGCCACCGGCCGCGCCGTATCGTCGTCCATCGCCACGGCCCTGACAAAGGCGACGGAGCGGGTGACGTGATAGCACTCGGCCCGTGCGACGATCCGCTGGCCGGGGGTCGCGGGGCGCATATAGTCGATCCGCAGATCGAGGGTCGCCGTCCCGATGATCGCCGCCGGATGCGCCATGACCGCCGCGCCGCCGCAGGTGTCCATCAGGGCCGATACGGCCCCGCCGTGGATCACGCCGGTCTCGGGATCGCCCACGAACCGCGCGTCATAGCCCATTGAGATCGTCGCAACCCCCTCGCCCACCGCATCCATTCGCATTCCAAGCGCCCGCGCATGAGGCAAGGCTTCGGTAAACTGCTTGGCCAGTCTTTCGCGACGGTCCTGCATTTCATCGGTGGTCATGGGTCGTCCTCGCTTTGCCCGCAACTTGGCACTTGCACTGTCGGGCGCAAGCGCTATATCTGTTATTGAGAATTATTCGCAATTGCATCGTTGGAACCCATGAGCACGCCCTCCACAACCCTCCCACAAGGCCGCGCCCCGCGCGTATTGGCGCTGCTGGGCCCGATCCGGAGCCGCAGGGTCCTGGTCGCGCTTGCTTTTGTCATGCTTGCGGTGATGCCCGGACAGATCGGCGGGATTACCCGCCAGATGATGACCGATGCCTATTTGCAGGTTTCGGCCTTCGTCGCGGCGACACTCCTGATTTTCTACGGCGCAGAGCGGCTCTTTCGCTTCGACATGGGGCAGGCGCTCAAAGGCTCCAAACGCTGGCAAGTGCCAATCGCGTCGATCCTCGGGGCGACCCCCGGCTGCGGCGGCGCGATCGTCGTGGTGGCTGCCTATTCCTCGGGCAACGTGGGCTTTGGCGCCGTTGTCGCGGCGCTGACCTCGACAATGGGCGACGCTGCCTTCCTCCTGATCGCCACCCGCCCCGATGCCGCCGCCGTTGTCCTGCCTCTCTCTTTCGCGGTTGGCATCCTGTCGGGTTGGGTGGTCGATGCGCTGCCGGCGATCCGCCTGCAACCCACCACGGCGGGCTGCGCCTATGTCCCGCTCATCGGCCGCATTCGTCCGCGTGATCGCGCCTATTTCGCGGTCTTCCTGCCCGGAATTGTCCTTGGCGCCTCGCAGCTTCTGCGGCTTTCTCTTTACGATGCCGCAGGCAGCTTGCCGATGATTGTCGGCCTGACAGGAACGGCTATCGGCCTCTGGATCTGGGCCACCTCGCCGGTTCAGGCGATGACCAATGCTGCCGACGCGCCCCTGACCCGCGTGGCGGAAGAAACCTCGTTCATTTCGGTTTGGGTCATCGGCGCCTATCTTGCCTTTGAATATACGATGGCTTTTTCGGGCCTTGATCTTGCGGCTCTGTTCAATTCGGTCGCCCCGTTCCTGCCCGCCGCCGGTATCTTGATCGGACTTATCCCCGGCTGCGGCCCTCAGGTTCTGGTGACAACTCTGTTCGTCAACGGCCTGATCCCGTTCTCGGCGCTCGTCGGCAATGCGATCTCCAATGACGGCGACGCCCTCTTCCCAGCCATTGCCCTCAACCCGCGCGCAGCCGTCATGGCGACGCTCTATTCCACCGTTCCCGCGATCATCGTCGCCTATAGCTTCTATTTCCTCGCCCCCGGCTTTATGAGCTGATCCAGACCCCTTCTTGCCGCGTGACCGACCAGCCGCTATCAAAGCGGCAGGAGGAGCCGGATGTCGGAGCAGCTTCTGAATTTCAAGGAAATGTGCGCGCGCTTTGGCGTGACGGCGCGAACGCTCCGCTATTACGAGTATATCGAGCTCCTCTCCCCGATGAAGGAAGGCCGCGCGCGTTTCTATGGCCCGCGCGAAGTTGCCCGCATGACCCTGATCCTGCGGGGCCGCCGCTTCGGCTTCAGCCTTGAAGATATGCGCCAGTGGCTCCTGATCTACGATGAAGACGGCACCGAGGCGCAGATGCGCAAATGGGTCGATATGGCGAGCCTCAAGGTTGTTGAGTTAAACGAGCAGCGCGAGCAGCTTGATGCAATCATCGACGAGCTGATTGGCCTGCGCGACAAGGTTGCAAACACCCTGGGCTAAACTTCGCCGGTTGACGCTAGGTCAACATGACTGTTACGTGGCGTTACGTTTACGTTAACGTCAACTTGCTCTATATTGGCTGCATTCCACCCATTGGCCCGACGCTTTTTGAATAGGAGCGCCCATGACCGACCAGATGACCATCCGCGAGATGTGCGAAGCCTTCGACGTCACGCCCCGCACGCTGCGTTTTTACGAAGCCAAAGAGCTGATCTTTCCGCTCCGCGACGGGCAGAAGCGCCTCTATTCCAAGCGCGACCGCGCCCGGCTCAAACTGATCCTGCGCGGCAAGCGTTTCGGCTTCAGCCTCGAGGAAATCCGTCAGTTGCTCGATCTTTATCACATGGGCGACAGTCAGCAGACCCAACTTCAGCGCACCTATGAGACGGCGCTTGGCCATCTAAGGGCGATGGAGGCCCAGCGCGACGAGCTGACCGAAGCGATCGAAGAACTCCGCCACCAGATCAAATGGGGCGAGCGTGAACTTGCCGCCCGCCGCTCCAAACCCTCTGCCGCCTAATCCGACACGTTTCAGTTCAGGGAAAAGACCATGCCCATTTTTGCTGCCCCGACCCGCGATCTTCAGTTCGTTCTTCATGATCTGCTGAAAGTCTCCGCCCAGGACATCCCCGGCTACGCCGAGCTTGACGCCGATTTCACCTCGGCAGTGCTTGAAGAGGCCGGCAAGGTCGCATCCGAAGTGCTCGCGCCCCTCAACACCGTGGGCGATACTGAAGGCTGTCATCTGGAAAACGGCGTGGTCCGCACGCCTACGGGCTTCAAGGCGGCCTTCGATCAGGTGCGCGAGGGCGGCTGGACCGGGCTCGACTGTGATCCTGACTATGGCGGTCAGGGGATGCCCTATACGCTCGGCACCGCCGTGGGCGAGATTTTTGTCTCGGCCAATATGGCCTTCAATATGTATCAGGGCCTGACCCACGGCGCTTATTCGGCGATCCACGCACACGCGAGCGATGAATTGAAGGCGATCTATCTGCCGAAGATGGTCACCTGTGAGTGGACCGGCACCATGAACCTGACCGAGCCGCATTGCGGCACCGACCTTGGCCTCATGCGGACCAAGGCTGAGCCGCAGGGCGACGGCAGCTTCAAGATCACCGGCCAGAAGATCTTTATCTCTGCTGGCGATCACGACATGGCCGAGAACATCATCCACCTCGTCCTTGCCAAGATCCCCGGTGGCCCCGAGGGCATCAAGGGCGTGAGCCTCTTTATCGTGCCCAAGTTTGTTGTGAATGCCGACGGCTCGCTTGGCGCACGCAATGGCGTTTCGGTCGGCAAGATCGAAGAGAAGATGGGCATCCACGGCAATTCGACCTGCGTGATGAACTATGACGGGGCTACCGGCTTCCTGGTGGGCGAAGAGCACAAGGGCATGAAGGCCATGTTCACCATGATGAACGAAGCCCGCATCGGCGTCGGCCTGCAGGGCTATGCGGTGGCCGAGGCCGCCTATCAGAACGCGGTCGCCTATGCGAAGGACCGCCTGCAAGGCCGCGCCGTGACCGGCACGGAAAACCCCGATGGCCCCGCCGATCCGTTGATCGTCCACCCCGATATTCGCCGCAACCTGATGGAACAGAAAAGCTTTGTCGAAGGCGCCCGCGCGCTGACCGTCTGGGGCGCCAATCTGATCGACCGCGCCCACAAGACGGGAGACGAGGCGGCCGAGGGGCTGATCTCGCTCCTCACGCCGGTCATCAAGGGCTTCCAGACCGACAAGGGCTTCGAGATGTGCGTGCAGGCCCAGCAGGTCTATGGCGGGCACGGCTATATCGAAGAGCACGGCATGTCGCAGTTTGCCCGCGATGCCCGCATCGCCATGATCTATGAGGGTGCCAACGGCGTTCAGGCGCTCGATCTCGTGGGCCGCAAGCTGGCCGCCGATGGTGGCAAGCACGTCATGGCTTTCTTCGAGATGGTCAAGGACGAGTGCAAGGCACACGCTGAGGATGCGCGGATGGCGGGCTTTGTCGAGCCGATGAAGGCCGCTTCCAAACAGCTTCAGGCGGCGGCGATGTATTTCGTGCAAAGCGGCATGAAGAACCCCAACAACGCCCTCGCTGGCTCTTACGACTTCATGCACATGATGGGCCATGTCTGCCTCGGCCTGATGTGGACCCGCATGGCCAAGGCGGCCTATGATGCGCTCGATGCCGGTGCTTCGGACAAGAATTTCTACGAGACCAAGATCGCCACGGGCCGCTTCTATATGGCCCGCCAGCTTCCGGCCTGCGCGATGCACCTCCAGCGCATCGAAAGCGGGGCGGAAACGGTCATGGCCCTTGGCGCGGAGAGCTTCTGATATAGGAGAGGACAGATGCCCAAACGCTTTCGCCTGACCCGCCGCTTTCCGGTCGCCATGACCGAGGATGGCTATCGCCGCCTCAAGAAGTTTGCGAGCGAGGCGGGTCTGGACGAAGGCGAGGCGCTGTCCTTTCTCTTCGAGAATTTCGACAGCGTGACCGACGCCGATACTCTCGGCCACCGCTTGCGCCTCTTCAACGCCGAGCTGGAGGCGCGAAAGAAATGACGTGGGGTTACACTTGATCGGCGCGGCCGCCAGCGCAAACAACAACCCAGACGAGGAGAACCGGCCATGACCATCAAGCTCTACTGCTTCGGAGAAAGCGGCAACGCCTATAAAGCGGCGCTGACAATGAACGTGGCCGGCATCGACTGGGAGCCGGTCTACGTCGATTTCTTCAACGGCGAGACCCGCACGCCCGAATATCGCAAGCTCAACGTCATGGGCGAGGTGCCGGTGATGATCGACGGCGATCTGATCCTCACCCAATCGGGCGTTATTCAGGATTATCTCTCCTCCAAGACGGGCCTTCTCGGCGGCAAGAGCGCGGCCGAGCGGCGCGAGGTTCTGCGCTGGATGTTCTTCGATAATCACAAGGTCTCGGGTGTCGCGGGCACCCTGCGGTTCAACATGAATTTCCTGCCCGAGGCCAAGCGCAACACCGACGTGATCTCGTTTCTGTCGATGCGGATGCATTCGGCGCTCAAGATCATGGACACCCATCTTGAAGAGCGCGACTGGCTCGCAACCGATGAGGCGACCATCGCCGACCTCGCCTGCTGTGGCTATCTCTACTACCCCGAGCCCTTCACCTTCGACCGCGCCCAATACCCCCATATCGACCGCTGGCTAGACCGCATCTCGGCCCTGCCCGGCTGGAAACACCCCTACGACATGATGCCCGGCAGCCCTGCTGACCGGGCCTGAACTCATTCGGAGAAAGACCAATGACCGAAGCCTATATCTATGACGCCGTCCGCACCCCGCGCGGCAAGGGCCGCCCCGACGGGAGCCTGCACGAGGTGACCTCGGTGCGCCTCTCGGCGCAGGTGCTCAATGCCCTGAAAGAGCGCAACGGGCTTGAGGGCCATGCCGTCGAAGATGTGATCTGGGGCAACGTCACCCAAGTGGGCGAACAGGGCGGCTGCCTTGCGCGCACCGCGGTTCTGGCCTCCGACCTCGACCAGTCGATCCCCGGCCTTGCCATCAACCGGTTCTGCGCCTCCGGCATGGAAGCCGTGAACCTTGCCGCCAATCAGGTGCGCGGCGGTGCGGGCGAGGCCTATATCGCTGGCGGTGTCGAGATGATGGGCCGCGTGGCCATGGGCTCGGATGGGGCAGCGATTGCCGTGGATCCCTCGCTCGCGATGGAGACCTATTTCGTCCCTCAAGGCATCAGCGCCGATATCATCGCCACCGAATACGGCTTTAGCCGCGATGACGCCGACGCGCTGGCGGTTGAGAGCCAAAAACGCGCCGCCGCCGCTTGGGCCGACAACCGCTTCGCAAAGTCGATCGTCGCCGTGCGCGATATCAACGGCCTGACCATCCTTGATCGCGATGAATACATGCGCCCCGGCACCGATATGCAGTCGCTCGGCGCGCTGAAGGCCTCGTTCAAGGATATGGGCGAGGTGATGCCCGGCTTCGACAAGGTCGCGCTGATGAAATATCCGCACCTCGAGGCGATCAACCACATCCACCACGCCGGCAACTCGTCGGGCATCGTCGATGGATCGGCCGGCATCCTGATCGGCAACAAGGAATTCGGCGAGAAATGGGGCATCAAGCCCCGCGCCCGCATCCGCGCCACCGCCAAGATCGGCACCGACCCGACCATCATGCTCACCGGCCCCGTGCCCGTGACCGAGAAGATCCTGCGCGACAGCGGCATGGCGATCTCGGACATTGATCTTTTCGAGGTCAACGAAGCCTTCGCCAGCGTTGTCCTGCGCTTCATGCAGGCCTTCGACGTGGATGATGCCAAGGTCAACGTCAACGGCGGCTCGATCGCCATGGGCCACCCCTTGGGCGCCACCGGCGCGATCATCATCGGCACGCTGCTTGACGAGCTTGAGCGCACCGGCAAAGGCACCGGCCTTGCCACCCTCTGCATCGCGTCCGGCATGGGCGCGGCCACCATCATCGAACGCCTCTGAGGATCGAACCCATGACCGATTTCACCATGAAAGTTGACGCCGACGGCGTTGCCATCATCACCTGGGACACCGTTGGCAAATCCATGAACGTGATGAGCCGCGAGGCCTTTGTCCTTGTCAGCGACCTTGTCGATCAGGCTCTGGCTGATCCCGCTGTAAAGGGCATCGTCCTGACCTCGGGCAAAGATACCTTCGCCGGCGGGATGGACCTCAACATCATCGCCTCGCTGCGCGATGGCACGGGCGAAGACCCGGCCGAGGCGATCTTTGGCTTCATCATGGACACCCATGCGATCCTTCGCAAAATCGAACGCGCAGGCATGGACCCAAAGACGCTGAAGGGCGGCAAGCCCATCGCGGCGGCGCTTCCCGGCACGGCGCTGGGCATCGGGCTCGAGCTTCCCCTCGCCTGCCACCGCATCTTTGCAGCCGACAATCCCAAGGCCAAGATCGGCCTGCCGGAAATCCTCGTCGGCATTTTCCCCGGCGCGGGCGGCACCACCCGCCTTGTGCGCAAGATGGGCGCCATGGCCGCCTCGCCGCTGCTTCTTGAAGGCAAGCTCAACGATCCTCAGCGCGCCAAGGCCGCGGGCGTGATCGACGAGGTGGTTCCTGCCGATCAGCTGATCGAAGCGGCCCGCCAGTGGGTTCTGAACGCGAAAGACGCCGATATCGTCAAGCCGTGGGATCAGAAGGGCTATAAAATGCCCGGCGGCACCCCCTATCACCCGGCGGGCTTCATGACCTTCGTCGGCGCCTCGGCCATGGTCAACGGCAAGACCCAAGGGGTCTACCCGGCGGCCAAGGCGCTCCTCTCGGCGGTCTATGAAGGGGCGCTCGTGCCCTTCGACACCGCTCTCAAGATCGAGGCCCGCTGGTTCACCAACGTTTTGCTGAACCCTTCGTCCTCGGCCATGATCCGGTCGCTCTTCATCAACAAGGAAGCGCTCGAGAAAGGGGCCAACCGCCCTGCTGTCGCCGATCAGCGCGTGCAAAAGGTTGGCGTATTGGGCGCGGGCATGATGGGCGCGGGCATTGCCTATGTCTCGGCGCTGGCAGGGATCGAGGTGGTTCTGATCGACCGTGATCAGGCCGCCGCCGACAAGGGCAAATCCTATGCCGAAGGCATCCTCGACAAGGGCATCCAGCGCCGCAAGGTCACGCCCGAGAAGAAGGCCGAGGTTCTGGCCCGCATCACGGCGACCCCCGATCTCTCTGCCCTCAAGGGCTGTGATCTGATCGTCGAGGCGGTGTTTGAAGATCCCGGCGTGAAGGCCGAGATGACCCAAAAGGTCGAAGCCATCATCGGCGGCGACTGCATCTTCGCCACCAATACCTCGACCCTGCCGATCACCGATCTGGCCCGCGCCTCCGCCCGGCCCGAGCAGTTCATCGGCATCCACTTCTTCTCGCCCGTCGACAAGATGAACCTTGTCGAGATCATCAAGGGCAAGAAAACCGGCGAACGCGCCGTGGCCAAGGCGCTCGATTTCGTGCGCCAGATCCGCAAGACGCCGATCGTCGTCAATGATGCGCGGTTCTTCTATGCCAACCGTTGCATCATCCCCTACCTCAACGAAGGGATGCGGATGGTGGCCGAGGGCGTCGCCCCCGCGCTTGTGGAAAACGCCGCCCGCATGATGGGGATGCCGCTTGGCCCCCTGCAACTCATCGACGAGACCTCGCTCGACCTTGGCGCCAAGATCGCCAAGGCCACCAAGGCGGCGATGGGCGATGCCTATCCCGATAGCGCGGTCGATGATGTGGTGTTCTGGATGGTGGGTCAGGGCCGCTTGGGCCGGAAATCCAAGAGCGGCTTTTATGCCTATGACGAGGCGGGCAAGCGCCTTGGCCTCTGGGACGGCCTTGCCGCCCAGTTCCCCGTGGCCGAGGATCAGCCCGATCTGACCACGGTCCAGCACCGCCTGATGTTTGCCCAAGCCCTCGAGGCGGTCCGCGCCCTTGAAGACGGTGTCCTGACAGACATCCGCGAAGGCGATGTGGGCGCGATCCTCGGCTGGGGCTTTGCCCCGTGGTCGGGCGGCCCGTTCAGCTGGCTCGATATGCTTGGCGCGGCCTATACCGCCGACCGCTGCGACCAGCTTGCCGAGGCCTTTGGCAGCCGCTTTGCCTGCCCTGCGCTTCTGCGCGAGATGGCCGAGAAGGGCCAGAGCTTCTACGGCCGCTTCGGCCCGGCCAAGAAAGCCGCCTGAGATCAGAAGGCCCCGGAAATTCCGGGGCCTTTCTTCTAGCGTTCCAGCGGGCCTTTGCCGGCGAAAATCTTGTCGCGGAATTTCTCGATCCGGTCATAGCGCGTCTTGGATTGCTTGGCCGAGTTGAGGGCATAGGCATAGCCGCGCTGCCGCCCCGGTGTCAGCGCCTCGAAGGCCTCGGCCAGCTCGGGATCGGAATCGAGCGCGTCGATCAGCTCGTCGGGCATATCGACCTCATGCACCACCTTCTCGGGCTTTAGACCCTGTTCGGCATAGCCCATCGCTTCCCGAAGGTAGGCGCGGATGATCGGCTCCATCTCCTTCACCTGCGCGTTTGAGGTGAAGAAGATCATGTCGGGGTTGCGCGTGTTTTCGCCCTGACGCTGCAAAACGCCCTCGGGATCCTTCATCAGCGCGGCGTTCATGAAGGTCAGGCGATAGTTTTCCTTGAATGTCCCCATGATCGCGATGTTGCGGCCCGCGTGCATATAGGTCGGGTGGCCCCATTTGGCGACCTCTTCGAGGCCCAGATCGAGGCAGATGCGGCGCAGATCGAGGATGCCCTCAAGCCATGTGCGCGTGGTGCATTCGGGTGTCGCATAGCGGTCGCAGCGGCCGCAGCCGAGCTTGAAGAACTCATCCGGATCGGTGATCATCTTGCGTTCAACCATGCGCGACCTCCTCGAAACCATAGCCAAACCGCGCGATATCCTCGGCGCAGAGGTCTGCCACATGGGCAGCAAGCGCCGCGTCATAGTAGCCGCGCCAGTCGCGCTCGCGGTCGCTTTGGTTAACACGCTCAAGTGTCACGCTGAACCCCAGATGCGCCGCGATGGGGGCGAAATCCTCGTCGAAATGCTCGATCCGCACGAAATGCCCAGCCCTTTCGCGCCCAGACCCGTCGCGCAGATAGCTGCCATAGGGATTGGCTTTGACGGTTGCGGCCGTCTCGGGATGACGCAGGAAATCGGCGAAACCCAGATCGCGCGCCAGCGCCACGGCAGGGTGATCAAAGCCCTGCTCCTTGAGCCAGTGGTAATAGCTCACCATCCGGTCCCACGGATTACGGACGAGGGTGAAGATCAGGAAATCGTCCATCTCCTCACGGGCCACGAGCCCTTCGATATCCGCGAGCGTCGAATGCTTCCAAAGCCGCCCTTCGGCCTGCACGCCCTTGAGCCGCCCGCGTCGCTTCACCGCCTTGGGCGTATCGCCGATGAGAATATCGTCGGCCTTCGCCCGCCCCTCGAGCGCCAGCGCCATCGCCGTCCCCCCGGTTTTCGGGATATGAACGAAGATAAAGCGGCGCCCGCGTGAAAGGATCATTCGGCCACCCCGGCGGCCTGTTCGGGCGGCGGCGCATCGGAGCGGAGCGCGATGGTCACTCCCGCCACAAGGATCAGGAAAAGGCCGAGAAGGCCGAGGCCATCCGGCCATTCGCCCCAGAGGATGATCGCCCAGAGGGTCGCGAAGACCAGAAGCATATTCTCGAAGACAGCGACGAAGGCCGCCTCGGCCAGCTGATAGGCGCGGATCGTCAGGCCGACGCCCAGAACCGAGCCGATCCCCTGCACAATGATCATCACAAGGAAGATCCCCTCCAGCGGCGACCAGCCACGGGTGATGAACCCGTCGCCCCCTTCTGGCACCGGCAAGGGATGGATCGCGAGAAAACTGACGCCGAGAAATCCCCAGACTGTCATCGTGAGGAAGAAGCCTCCCAAAAGGGTGAATGTCCCCTCGCCCTCGCACCAGCGGCGGGTGGCGATATTGCCCATGGCATAGATCGCGCCCGCAAGAACCGGCAGGATCGTCCAGATCGTGAAGGCCGAGGCCTCGGGCCGGATCGCAAGGATCGCGCCGGCAAAGCCGATCAGAACGGCGATGGTGCGCCGGGGCCCGACCTTTTCGCCAAAGAACAGGACCGAAAACACCACGACAAAGATCGGCGCGGTGAAAAGCCCCGCCACGACTTGCGCGATGGGCATGAAGCCCAAGCAGCCGAAATAGATCACCATGGCGATCGAGGTGAGAGCCGAGCGCAACAGCACCCGTCCCGTGCTTTTTGGCCGCAGCGCGATGCCTCGCCAGACAGCAATCGCCCAGATACAAGCCAGCGCAAGAATTGACCGCAAGAAATGGAATTGCCAAAGCCCGCCTGTTTCAGCAGCAAGACGAATGAAATTGTCGATCAAACCGAAGAGCGCCATCGCGGAAACCACGAGGGATGCCGCAATCAGGTTACGGTTGGTCTGAGACTGCATTTTATTTGCCCGATGAATTTGCTTGTTATCAGATAGGTTGGCGACGGGGGCCAAGGCTTGCCCCAAAGCGACATTACAGGGAAGTTTCGGGAGGACACCATGGGTTGGATGCAGGATGAAACCGGGCTTGAGAAATGTGCGGCAAATTTCGTGCCGCTCACACCGCTGAGCCATTTGAACCGCGCCAAGCAACTTTTCCCCAACCATGAGGCGGTGGTCTATGGAACCTTCCGCAAGACCTATGCCGAATACCACGCCCGCGTGAGCCGCCTTGCCTCCGCACTCGCCAAGGCCGGGATCAAGGCGGGCGATGTGGTGGCGACGCTCATCCCCAACATTCCCGCTCAGGCCGAGGCGAGTTTCGGCATTCCGGCCTGCGGTGCCGTGCTCAACACGATCAACACCCGGCTTGAGGATGATACGGTCGGCTATATCTTCGATCACGGCGCCGCCAAGGCGGTGATCGTCGACAGCCAGTTCATGCCGCTCGCCCGCGCCGCCATCGCCAAGATGGAAGGCCCCGCGCCCCTGATCATCGAAGCCCACGACCCGGCCTCGAATTTCGCGCCCACCGGCACCGCGACCCTCTACGAGGATTTCCTCGCTACGGGCGACCCCGATTTCGCGTGGTTCATGCCGCAGGACGAATGGGAGAGCCTCGCGCTCAACTATACCTCCGGCACCACCGGCCGCCCCAAGGGTGTCGTCTATCACCACCGCGGCGCGTATCTGATGACCATGGGCACGCCCGTCTCGTGGCAGATGACGCTCTATCCGCGCTACCTTGCCATCGTGCCGCTTTTCCACTGCAACGGCTGGAACCACACCTGGATGCTGCCGCTTCTGGGCGGCACGCTCGTCTGCTGCCGCGATGTGACCGCCAAGAACGTCTACAACGCCATCGCCGACGATGGCGTAACCCATTTCGGCGGCGCGCCCATCGTTCTCAACATGATCGTCAACGCCAAGGCCGAGGACCGGCGCGCGTTCGGTCATGTGGTCGAGGTGTTTACCGCCGGCGCACCGCCGCCCGCCGCGACGCTCAAAGCCATCGAGCCCTTGGGCTTCAACGTCACCCAAGTCTATGGCCTGACCGAGACCTACGGCCATGTCACCGAATGCCTCTGGCATGACGAGTGGGACGCCCTGCCCGATGAGGATCGCTATGCCATCAAGGCCCGCACCGGCGTTCTGATGCCGATGATGGAGGATATCACCGTCCTCGATCCGCAGATGAGCCAAGTGCCGATGGATGGCGCCTCGCTGGGCGAGATCATGATCCGTGGCAACTCGGTCATGAAGGGATATCTCAAGAACCCCAAGGCCACGGCTGAGGCCTTCGAGGGCGGCTATTTCCATTCGGGCGACATCGCGTTCCAGCATCCCGACGGCTACATCAAGATCGCCGACCGCGCGAAAGACATCATCATTTCGGGCGGCGAAAATATCTCCTCGGTCGAGGTGGAGGGCGCGATCATGCACCACGCGGCGGTGAGCCTCTGCGCCGTGGTCGCCATGCCCGACGAGAAATGGGGCGAAGTGCCTTGCGCCTTTGTCGAACTGAAAGAAGGCGCCTCGCTGACCGAAGCCGATCTGATCGCCCATTGCCGCGCGCGGCTTGCGGGCTTCAAGACGCCCAAGAGGGTGGTTTTTCAGGAGCTGCCCAAGACCTCGACCGGCAAGATCCAGAAGTTCGAGCTGCGCGCCCAGTTCAAGGTTATCCCCGGCTAGGGCGCCCAAGCGCCCTACCCAAACCTCGCGGCCCAAGCTATCATGCCTGAAAGACGAGCAGGCACATGACAGCATTGAAGCAATACGACCGGCTTGAGGCCACGGGCCTGTGGCGTCCTGCGCCACAAGAGCAGCGGCGCGAGGTTGTGCTGACCTTTGGCGATGCCACGCTGGTCATCTCTGACAATGCCATGCGCCCGCTCACCCATTGGTCCTTGGCCGCCATCAACCGGAGCAATCCGGACGAGCGGCCCGCGGTCTTTCTGCCGGGGCCGGATGCTGCCGAAACGCTCGAGATCGACGATCAGGTGATGATCGAGGCGATCGAGAAGATCCGCAAATCCATCGCCCGTCGCCGCCCGAAGCCGGGCCGCCTTCGGGTGATGGGCGTCACGGCACTGACCGCCGCACTTCTCTTCGTGATATTTGTCTGGCTTCCCGGCGCGCTCACCCGCCAGACGCTGAGCGTTGTGCCTCCCGCCCAACGCGCCGAGATCGGGCAAAGCCTTGCGAAAGAGGTCCAGCACCTGTCCGGCGCGACGTGCCGAGATACTCTGGGCCTTGCGGCACTGGACAAACTCGCGGCGCGGATCTTCTCCGGCCCCACACCGCCGCGGCTGGTTGTGGTCCCCGATAGCATCCCCGAGATAGCGGTTCTTCCCGGGCGCATCCTGTTGATCAACCGCCGGCTGGTCGAGGACTACGAGGACCCGGCCGTTGTCGCGGGATACGCCCTGTCGGCCAATGCAGCGATAGCTGATCCCTTGAGCGATCTTCTGCATCACGCGGGCCTATTGGCCACCCTGAAACTGGTGACCTCGGGCAGCTTGCCGCAGAAGGCCCTGCGCGCTTATGCCGAAGACCTTGTCTCGACCCCCACAGCGCTTGCTTCGGGGGACGTCACCCTCAACCTTCTTGGCGCGGTCGGGATCTCGAGCATCCCTCTTGCGATGGCCATTGATCCGACGGGCGAGAGCACCCAAAGCCTCATCGACAGCGACCCGATGCAGGGCAAACTGCCCGCCGTGTTGCTCAATGACGGTGATTGGGTCGCGCTACAGGGGATCTGTGGCGGCTAGGCGCTAGCCACGCACGAACGCATCGGCAAAGCCGCCCGTGCGCACTGTCGCAAGTGCTTTGTTCAATGCCCCGCCCTGCAATGGCCCCACAAGAACAAGCGTCAAGACCGTTCCGCCACGAGTGACAGTCTGGGTCTGAACCGGCAGGCCAGAGGCCCCAAGGCTGGCCACGACCCGCGCGGCATTGGCGGCGACGCCAAAACTCGCCACTTGAATATGCGAGCCGCCCGCCGCCTCGGGCGCGGCAACTGGCGTGGTCTTGGTCGAGACCTGAATGACCGGAGGCGCCGCCTTGGCGGCATAGCCTCTTTGCGGGTTGAGGCGTCCATCTTTCCAAACGGCCACATAGCCCGGCGGCGGTGCTGCCGGCTCGGTCACGGGGAGAGGATTCGAGAATGGTGCACCATACGCGAGCCCCGCGGTGGCGGGCTGGACGGCGCCACCACAATCGACGACCTCGCCGGTCCGTTGATCTACATAGCCCGGCTGCGGCCCGGATTTGCCTTCGCATAATGCAGCCCAGGTCAACGTCGGTGCGGGCGCCGGTGCCCGACTTGGCGCCGGCATCGCGCCAACGGCAAAGGTTGGCTCATACCCGCACAGCTGCTCGCGATCCCGCGTGAGACGTGGCACCCATGTCACCACGCCGCCGATTCCCGCCCGAACGAAGACGCAGCCGAGGCTGTCGACATACTGAACGCCGTCAAAGTTCTGCGGAGGCTCTTCGGCGGGAAAGAAGGAATAGCTCGTCTGTCCCGACGCAATCTGGCCACTCGCGACAACGAAAGCCGCGGCCAAAGCTTTCAGATGCGTGCGCGACATGCTCATCCCCCAGAGAAATTGGGGTGATTCTGCCGGACAATTGCCTGCGAGTAAAGGAATTGTTCCTCTATTTTGTGCCGAACATACGGTCGCCCGCATCCCCTAGGCCGGGGACAATATATCCATGGTCATTCAGATGGCTGTCTACTGCCGCTGTGACGATCGGCACATCGGGATGGGCTTCTTTCATCCGCTGCACGCCCTCGGGCGCCGCCAGAAGGCAGAGGAACCGGATGTTTTTCGCCCCTGCCTCCTTCAGAAGGTCAATCGCCGCCGCCGAGGAATTGCCGGTCGCCAGCATCGGGTCAACAACGATGGTCACACGGTCTTCAAGCTGGGTCGGAACCTTGAAGTAATATTGCACCGGCTGAAGCGTCTCGGGGTCGCGATAGAGCCCGACAAAGCCCACCCGCGCGGCCGGGATCAGCTCGAGAATTCCGTCAAGAAGCCCATTGCCCGCCCGCAGGATCGAGATGAGCGCGAGCTTCTTGCCCTCGATCACCGGCGCGTCCATCTCGCAAAGCGGCGTCTCGATGCGCTTGGTGGTCATCGGCAACTCGCGCGTGACCTCATAGGCCAGAAGCAGGCTGATCTCGCGCAGAAGCTGGCGGAAGGAGGCGGTCGAGGTGTCGTGCTCGCGCATCAGGGTCAGCTTGTGCTGAACCAACGGGTGATCGACGACGGTCAGATGTTGGTCGGTCATTGGGCAGCCTCCAGTTTCTTGGCGATGCGCTCGCGGGTGGCCGCATCGCAGAAGGCGGCCTCGAGCGCGGTTTTGTTGAGTTCGGCGAAATCGGTTTCGTCCCAGCCGTATTTCTCGGCCAGCATATCGTATTCGCGGGTCATGGTGGTATGAAAGAAGGGCGGATCGTCGGTCGAAACGGTCACCTTCACGCCGCGATCCCGCAACAGACGGATCGGGTGTTTCTCCCAGCTTTCGACCGCATTGAGGAAGACGTTGGAGCCGGGGCAGACCTCGAGCACGATCCCCTGTTCGGCGATCTCATCCACAAGCGCCAGATCCTTGGCCGCATTGATACCGTGCCCGATGCGCTCGGGGCGCAGATCGCGGATCGTATCGGCGACCATATCCGGCCCACCCCATTCGCCCGCGTGGCATGTGATCCGCAGGCCGGCTTCGCGCGCCATATCAAAGCTATAGCCGAAATCGCCGGGGCGGCCCATCATCTCGGCCCCGGCCATGCCGAACCCGGTGATGAAATCGCCTTTGGTTTCCGCAGCACAGCGAGCGGCCGTCTTGGCTTGCTCCGGGCCATTGTGGCGGATGCAAGTGATGATGCCCCTCAGCGTGATGCCGAAATCCCGCTCGGCCTGAGCGGCGGCATCGGTCATCGCGCCCAGATAATCTCGCCAGGCCTCGAGATCGCCGCCGCCGCAGAAATCGGGCGAGAGGAAGGTTTCTGAATAGATCACGCCGTTCGAGGCGCTTTCCTCAAGGACCGCCAGCACGAGGCGCCGGAAATCCTCGGGGCCTTGCAACGTGGTGCAGGCGGCCTCGTAGACGCGCAGGAAATGATCGAAGTCGCGGTAGGCATAGCCGCCGTTTTCATCGAATATCTTATGGATATCTATGCCCTTTTCCTTGGCGAGGCCGCGGATGAAAGCGGGCGGTGCGCCGCCTTCGAGGTGAAGGTGCAATTCAAGCTTGGGGAAGGTGCGATAACTCACAGGAAACTCCGTCCGGGGCCTTGGGATGGGACCCCGAGATAGGCGGCGATACTGGCCGCGACGTCGGCATAGGCGATGGTGCCGATGGCGCGCGGGCCGATCCCGTGGATCAGAACCGGCACCTGTTCGCGCGTGTGGTCGGTGCCGATCCACGTCGGATCGTTGCCGTGATCGGCGGTGACGATGAGAAGATCGTCCGCCTTCAGGCGCGGCAGGACCTTCGATAGTTCAACGTTAAACCATTCCAGATGCCGCGCATAACCCGAGACATCGCGGCGGTGGCCATACTCGCTGTCGAACTCGACAAAATTGGCGAAGGTGAGCGATCCGTCCTCGGCGTTATCGATCAAAGCCGAGAGATCCTGCATCAGATTTGCATCCGGCCCTTTCGTCACATCGTCGATCCCGCGCATCGAGAAAATGTCGCCGATCTTGCCCACCGCATGGACCTTGCGGCCCGCCTCGTGCAGCCAATCGCAAAGCGTCGGCGCGGGCGGGGCGATGGCGAAATCCTTGCGGTTGGGCGTGCGCTTGAAACCGTCCTCGACCGACCCCAAAAACGGCCGCGCAATCACCCGGCCGACCTTCATTTCGTGCAGGAGCGGCGCAACCGACTTGCACATTTTCAACAATTTCTCGAGCCCGAACGCCGATTCATGGGCTGCAATTTGCAGAACGCTGTCAGCGGAGGTGTAACAGATGGGCCAACCGGTTTTCAGATGCTCGGCCCCGAAATCGGCAATGACCTGGGTGCCGGAGGCGTGGCAATTGGCGAGAATCCCCTCCGTTCCGGCCGCCTCGCAGAGCGCTTTGGTGATGTCCTCGGGGAAGGCGGGATGGGTATCGGGGAAGGTATGCCACTCCCACGGCACCGGAACGCCCGCAAGCTCCCAATGGCCCGAGGGCGTATCCTTGCCGCGCGAGATTTCGCGGGCCACGGCCCAAGCGCCGGACGGCTCCGCATCGAGGCCCGGCGTCGCAATGCCGGTCGAATGCCGGATTGCAGCCCCGAGGCCGAGCGCGTCCAAAGCGCCCACCGCCAAAGGCCCGCTCCGCCCCTCTTCCGCCGCACCCGAGGCACAGGCCGCCACGATATGCCCCAGCGTATTCGCGCCAACGTCGGGCACTTCGCCGTTGAAATACTGGTCGGCATCCGGCGCGCCGCCGATGCCGACACTGTCGATCACAATGAGGAAGGCGCGTGCCATCAGCCGATCACCTCTCTGACAAGCGGGCGTGTTGTCGGCTTGTCGCCGATCCTGATCGCCGCGAGGATCGCCGCTTCGGCCTCTTGCGCGGCGGCATCACTTCGAGCGTGGACCTGACAAATCCGGTCACCACGGGCGAATTTCGTCCCCAAGGGCGCGAATTCGGTGATGCCGACCGAAGGATCGATCTTGTCGGTCTCGATCCGCCGCCCGCCGCCAAGGCCGACGATCGTGAGGCCCAGCGCCTCGCCATTCACCGCAGCGAGATGCCCGCCTTCGGGCGCGACCACATCGCGGATTACCGGTGCTTTTGGCAGATGCGTATGCCAGTCGGCTTCCATATCCGGCGGCCCGCCCAGTTCGGCCACGAGGCGCGAGAAGCGTTCCATCGCCTGCCCGCTGTCGATCGCCTTGGCCACTGCCGCCTCGCCTTCGTCTTCCGCCTCGACGCCTGCAAGCGCCAGAAGCTTGCCGCCCAGTGCCACGGTCAGATCGTAAAGCCTTGGCGCAGCAGCACGATTTCCCGCCAAAACCTCCATGCAGACCGCCACCTCGAGCGCGTTGCCCATCACCGGAGCCAGCGGCTCGTCCATATCGGAAATCAGCGCGGCGGTCGGGCTGCCAGCGCCGTTGGCTGTCGTGACCAGCGCCGTTGCCAGCCTGCGGGCATCGTCGGTCGATTTCATGAAGGCGCCCGAACCGGCCTTGACGTCGAGGATCAGGCCGCCGCGGGTCGAGGCGAGTTTCTTCGACAGGATCGAGGCGGTGATGAGGTCGATCGATTCCACCGTCGAGGTCACATCGCGGATCGCATAGAGGCGGCGGTCGGCGGGGGCGAGCTGGGCCGTGGCCCCGACAATGGCGCAGCCGACCTTGGCGGTCACCTCGTGCAACTGGTCTTCGCTGATCTGGGCACAAACGCCGGGGATCGATTCCATCTTGTCGAGCGTCCCGCCCGTGTGGCCAAGGCCGCGCCCGGAGATCATGGGCACGAAGACGCCACAGGCGGCCAAGGCTGGCGCAAAGAGGAGCGAGACGCAATCGCCCACGCCGCCGGTCGAATGCTTGTCCAACACCGGCCCCGGCAGATCCCATTCCAGCACATCGCCACTGTCGCGCATGGCGAGCGTCAGGTTGACCCGCCCTTCGTCGCCAAGACCGTTTAGCAGAACCGCCATCGCAAAAGCGCCGGCCTGTGCGTCGCTGACTGTCCGATCCGCCAAGCCATTGGCAAACCACTGTAATTCGTCCTGTGTCGGGGTGTGCTTGTCGCGCACCTTGGCGATGATCGCGCGGGCGTCCATGGGTCAGGTCCGGGTCATGTAATCTTCGGTGAACGCGCCCGGCAAAAGCGCGCCGATGGTGGTTTCCAAAACCACGCCATCGGTTGTTGCCAGCGTCACCTTCACATCCGGCTTGCCAAATTCGGCAAGCTTCTGACGGCAGCCGCCGCAGGGGCTCACCGGGATCGGGCTATCGGCGATCACGGCCACTTCGGCGATCTCGGTCTCGCCGCCCGCCACCATCGCCGCGATCGCGCCCGCCTCGGCGCAGGTGCCTTCAGGATAGGCCACATTTTCAACGTTGCAGCCCTTGAAGACCTCGCCATTCTTGCCGCGGATCGCCGCACCGACCTTGAAATTGGAATAGGGGGCGTAGGCCCGGGCCCAGACATCGCGGGCGGCATCAATCAACGTCATGGCCATCTCTCTTTTACCAAGTGATAAAAAATAGCAGCAGCCCGCCCCAAGAGGCAAGCCGCCTAGGAAAGAGTTGTTGCAAATTCTCCCGGCAGGGTGACTTCGAGAAGCTCGATATCCTCGGTCGGCTCGGCGTATTGCGTCATCATCCCCGGCGGGATCACGAAAGCGTCGCCCGCCGAGAGCCGCCAGGGATCCTTGCCCTCGCCCATGAGCGTCATCTCGCCCTCCATGACGAAGGTGAAATGAATATCGGCCTCGTGCCGTGCCCATTGGGTTTCGCCCTCGCCGCGGCGAACCACTTTGACACCAGCCACGCCCTTGGTATTGGCGCTGATCGTCGTGTCGCGGGCGATGAAGCCGGGCAGGCGGAACCCCTCCCACTCGGCCTTTGCAGCCTGATTATAAACGAATTTCTGCCCCTGCCATTCGCGGTCGGGCCGCAGGTTCGGGGTTGGAAGGGTCATGTCGTGGTCGATCTCGGTCACATGCTCGGCGGGCACGCCAATCTCGATCACCTCGATGCCGTCGCTTGCCTCGAGCACCCGATGCCGGATCTCGGGCGGCTGGATGAAGCAATCGCCGGCTGTGAGGCGTATCTTTGGCCCTTGGTCCTCGTAAACCACGTCGACCCAGCCGCGATAGCAAAAGATCAGCTGAAACCCGACCCTGTGAAAATGCACCATGTCGGGCACCGGCCCACCATCGGGGATGCGGATATGGCTGGCAATCATCGCGCCCCCCAGCCGCGAGGGGACGAGATCGCGATACATCATCCCCGCCCGGCCAATCACCCAAGGGGCCTGATCGGCCAAGCGGCGGACGACGAAAGAATGCCGGGTTTCCGGCAGAACGAGCGGCGGATTGAGCTCGTCAAGCTCGACGATCGTGCCGCCGGGGCTTGTGAGTTCGCGTTTACCGTCGGCAAAGGTCTCGACCGCATCGGTCAGAATCCGCAGGCGCCCCGGCTCGCCCGTGATCCCCGCATCAAGCCGCACCCGCAGACCGTGGCCCGAATAAACGGCGATCTGGGGATTGTCGGCGGGATAGATCATATCGAGCCGCATCTTCAGCACCTTGCCGAAGAAACCCAAATCTTCCCGCAGGTTACGGGTCGGCAGGCAGACTTCGGCGCGGATCGCGGCATCTTGTGTCATGGCAGGCCGAGACTGCGTCTCCGCGAATGGATTTGCAAGCATCCAGTGAAAGCGTTTATGGACAAAAAGGGCTTCCGCAGCGGAAGCAAATTGGTTTAACGTTAAACTAAATTCAGGCGAGGTGCTCCATGTCGGACAATCAACGCGACTCTCTGCGTCAGGCGGCGCTGGACTATCATCGCCTTCCCAAACCCGGAAAGCTCGAGATCCGGGCCACCAAGCCGCTCGCCAACGGCCGCGACCTTGCCCGCGCCTACAGCCCCGGCGTGGCCGAGGCCTGCCTCGAAATCAAGGCCGACCCCGATACCGCCCTCGACTATACCTCGCGTGGGAATCTTGTCGCCGTTGTCACCAATGGCACCGCTGTTCTGGGCCTTGGCAATATCGGCGCGCTTGCGTCCAAGCCGGTGATGGAGGGCAAGGCCGTCCTCTTCAAGAAATTCGCCAATATCGACTGCTTCGACATCGAGTTGAATGAGCCAAACCCGGAGAAGCTGGCCGATATCGTCTGTGCGCTCGAGCCGACCTTCGGCGCGATCAACCTTGAAGACATCAAAGCGCCTGATTGCTTCATCGTCGAGGAAATCTGCCGTAAGCGAATGAATATTCCAGTATTCCACGACGACCAGCACGGCACCGCCATCGTCGTTGGTGCCGCGGCGACCAATGCGCTGCACGTTGCCGGCAAGGCGTTCGAGGATATCAAGGTTGTCTCCACCGGTGGCGGGGCAGCAGGGATTGCCTGCCTCAACATGCTGCTCAAGCTTGGCGTAAAGCGCGAGAATGTGTGGCTCTGCGATCTCGAAGGCCTTGTCTATAAGGGCCGCGAGAAGGACATGACGCCGCAGAAGGCCGACTATGCCCAAGGCACCACGCCTGCGAGCCTGTCGGATGTGATCGAGGGGGCCGACCTCTTCCTCGGCCTTTCGGGCCCCGGCGTGTTGAAGCCCGAGATGGTCGCCAAGATGGCCTCGCGCCCGATTATCTTCGCGCTTGCGAACCCCACGCCCGAGATCACGCCCGAGGATGCCCGCGCCGTGGCGCCCGATGCGATCATCGCCACCGGGCGGAGCGATTATCCCAATCAGGTCAATAACGTCCTGTGCTTTCCGTTCATCTTCCGTGGCGCGCTGGATGTGGGCGCGACCGAGATCAACGACGAGATGAAGCTCGCCTGTATCGAAGGCATCGCGGCGCTGGCCCGCGCCACCACGAGCGCCGAGGCCGCCGCCGCCTATTCCGGCGAAAAGCTGACCTTCGGGGCCGACTATCTGATCCCCAAGCCCTTCGACCCGCGCCTGATCGGCGTCGTCGCCAGCGCCGTTGCCAAGGCAGCGATGGAAACCGGCGTGGCGAAACGCCCGCTCGAGGACATGGCGGCCTACAAGCAGAAGCTTGATGGCTCTGTGTTCCGTTCGGCCATGATCATGCGGCCCGTGTTCGAGGCCGCCCGCACCGCCACCCGCCGCATCGTCTTTGCCGAGGGCGAGGACGAGCGCGTGTTGCGTGCGGCCCAAGCGATCATGGAAGAGACGACAGATACGCCGATCCTGATCGGCCGCCCCGAGGTGATCGAGCGGCGCTGTGAACGCGCGGGCCTCAAGATCCGGCCGCTGACCGATTTCCAGATCGTCAATCCCGAGAACGACCCGCGCTATCGCGACTATTGGGGCACCTATCATGATCTGATGGCGCGACAGGGTGCGACGCCCGACATCGCCAAGGCGATCATGCGCACCAACACGACCGCGATTGCCGCGATCATGGTCCATCGCGACGAGGCCGACAGCATGATCTGCGGCACCTTCGGGCAGTTTCTCTGGCACCTCAATTATGTGAACCAGGTGCTTGGCCGTGGCGGGTTGCATCCCGTGGCGGCGCTGAGCCTGATGATCCTTGAGGATGGGCCGCTCTTCATCGCCGACACGCAGGTTCACCCGAGCCCCACGCCCGAGCAAATCGCCGAGACCGTGATTGGCTGCGCCCGCCATGTGCGTCGTTTTGGCGTGACGCCGAATATCGCGCTGTGTTCGCATTCGCAGTTTGGCAACATGGATATCGACACCGGCCGCCGGATGCGCGGGGCACTCGAGATCCTCGACAGCCAGCCCCGCGATTTCATCTATGAGGGCGAGATGCATGTCGACTCGGCCCTCGACGTCGATCTGCGCGAGCGGATCTTCCCCGGCAGCCGCCTTGTGGGCCCCGCGAACGTGTTGGTCTTTGCCAATTCCGATGCGGCCTCGGGCGTGCGGAATATCCTCAAGATGAAGGGCAACGGCCTTGAGGTCGGGCCGATCCTGATGGGGATGGGCAACCGGGCGCATATCGTGACGCCTTCGATCACGCCGCGGGGCCTTCTCAATATGTCGGCCATCGCCGGAACGCCGGTGGCGCATTACGGGTAAGGGAGGGGCTCTGCCCCTCTGGGCCTGACGGCCCATTCACCCCGGAGTATTTCGGGGCCAAAAGAAGATGTGATGAGTCGGCGGGTTGGCAAAGCCCGGTTTGCAGATTTGCAGAGACTGGGTGGCTTTGCGAAAATACCCTTGATCTGCGGTGGTTTGCAAAAATTTGCAGGTGATTTCGGCAAGTTCTGCAAATTTATCGCGCCATTCCGCCGCTGTGACCGGTAACTGTCTTGCCCGGGGGCGGCGCAGTCCCTAACACCTTTGCCAAGGTCAGTGGAGGAGACTGCGATGGGATATGATGAGGTCTATGGCGCCTGGAAGGCCGACCCCGAGGCGTTCTGGATGGAGGCCGCCAAGGCGATCGACTGGGTCGAGATGCCATCGCGTGCGCTGAATGACAGCAAGGCTCCTCTTTATGAGTGGTTCACCGATGGCAAGGTGAACGCCTGCTACAATGCACTGGATCGCCATGTGGAGAATGGCCAGGCCGAGCAGGTGGCTGTGATCTATGACAGCCCGATCACCGGCACGAAGGCCAAGTTCACCTATGCCGAGATGCGCGACAAGGTGGCCTTGTTTGCAGGCGCGCTCGCGGCGAAGGGTGTGGCCAAGGGCGACCGGGTCATCATCTATATGCCGATGGTGCCCGAGGCGCTGGTGGCCATGCTGGCTTGTGCGCGGATCGGGGCGGTGCATTCGGTGGTGTTCGGCGGCTTTGCGGCCAACGAGCTCGCCGTGCGGATCGACGATGCGACGCCGAAGGCGATCATCGCGGCCTCTTGCGGGCTCGAGCCGGGGCGGGTTGTGGATTACAAGCCGCTCCTTGATGGCGCAATCGAACTGGCCAAGCACAAGCCCGAGTTTTGTGTGATCTTCCAGCGGCAAGAGAAACCTGCCGCGCTGATCGCGGGCCGTGATGTGGATTGGAACGCCGCGCAGGAAGGCGTGAGCCCGGCGGAGTGTGTGCCGGTCGAAGGCTCGCATCCGGCCTATATCCTTTACACCTCGGGCACGACCGGCGCGCCCAAGGGTGTTGTCCGGCCCACAGGCGGGCATCTGGTGGCGCTGAACTGGACGATGAAGAACGTCTATAACGTCGATCCCGGTGATGTGTTCTGGGCGGCGTCGGACGTGGGCTGGGTCGTCGGCCACAGCTATATCTGCTATGGGCCGCTCATTCACGGCAACACCACCATCGTGTTCGAGGGCAAGCCCGTGGGCACGCCGGACGCCGGGACCTTCTGGCGGGTGATTTCCGAGCATAATGTGCGCAGCTTTTTCACCGCGCCCACCGCCTTCCGCGCCATCAAGCGCGACGATCCGAAGGGCGAGTTGATCAAGGACTATGATATTTCCTGTCTCAACATTCTTTACCTTGCCGGCGAGCGGGCCGATCCCGACACGATCCACTGGGCCCAGCGCACGCTTGGCGTTCCGGTGATCGACCATTGGTGGCAAACCGAGATCGGCTATCCGGCCGTGTGCAATCCGGTGGGGATCGAGCTTCTTCCTGTGAAGGTGGGCTCCCCTTCCGTGGCGCTGCCCGGCTTCGATATCCGCGTGTTGGACGAGGGCGGCAAGGAGATGAAGCGGGGCGAGTTGGGGGCGATCGTCATCAAGCTGCCGTTGCCGCCGGGAACGCTGCCGACGCTCTGGAACGCCGAGGCGCGGTTCCGCAAATCCTATCTCACCACTTTCCCCGGCTATTACGAAACGGGCGATGCGGGGATGATCGACGAGGACGGATACCTCTACATCATGGCCCGCACCGATGACGTGATCAACGTGGCGGGTCACCGGCTTTCCACAGGCGCGATGGAAGAGGTTCTTGCCTCGCACGAGGATGTGGCCGAATGCGCGGTGATTGGCGTCAGCGACGAGTTGAAGGGCCAGTTGCCGCTGGGGTTCCTTTGCCTCAACAAGGGCTGCAACCGGCCGCATGACGAGATCGTCAGAGAGGTCGTGAAGCTGGTGCGGGAAAAGATCGGCCCTGTGGCGGCCTTCAAGCTGGCCGTTGTGGTGGATCGCTTGCCCAAGACCCGTTCGGGCAAGATCCTGCGGGCGACCATGGTCAAGATTGCCGACAATCAGGACTACAAGATGCCGGCGACGATCGACGATCCGGCAATCCTTGATGAAATCCGGCTGGCGCTTCAGCCGCTTGGATATGCCAAGGGCTGACACAGCCCAGGCAGGTTGACGTAAGGGCGCCTTCGGGCGCCCTTTTCGGTTCTTGCGGCGAAGGGGGCGGGGACGCTAACATCGTGGGAAATCTAGCGCGAAGGGATTTCTCATGTTCAAGACATTGCTCGTTCTTCATCTTATCGGCCTTGCCCTCGGGCTTGGCGGCGGCGTTGGCAATATGATTGCGGGCCGCATGATGGCCGGGGCCGAGCCTGCGGGGGCCAAGGTTCTTGGCGCGATGCAGCGCAAGATCGGTCGGGCGAGCTTTGTCGGGCTGATCCTGCTGTGGATCACCGGCATCTGGATGCTGCAAGGGTATCACGACGGCGGCCTTGGCGCGTTGCCGGGCAGCTTCTCGGTCAAGATGATCTTCGTGGTGATCGTCACCATCGCGGCGCTGATGGCCCAGTATAAAGCGATTACCGCCAGCCGCACGGGCACGCCGCCCAACCGCAAGACCATGGCGATGCTCGGCATGATCTCGGGCCTCTTTTCGCTTCTCGCCGTGATCATGGCGGTCGCGACTTTTGCCTGATCTCAGACGAACTGCTCTTGGATGAGCCGCTCTTCGAGCCCGTGACCGGGGTCGAAGAGGATCCGGTGGGTGATCGCCGGTTCGCTGCGGATCACCACCCGCGAAACATCGCGCACCGAGTTGCCATCGGCATCGGCCATGACGGGGCGTTTGTCGGGGTCGATCACGTCGAACTGAACCACCGCCGATTTCGGCAGAAGCGCGCCGCGCCAGCGGCGGGGGCGGAAAGCGGCCATCGCTGTCAGCGCCAGAACGTCTGAGCCGATGGGTAGGATCGGACCGTGGGCGGAATAGTTGTAGGCGGTCGAACCGGCAGGTGTGGCCACAAGTGCACCGTCGCAAACCAGCTCTGACATTCTGAGCCGCCCATCCACGGTGATCCGCAGCCGCGCCGCCTGCGGACCGGCGCGCAGAAGCGAGACCTCGTTGATCGCCAGCGCCCGATGTTCGCGCCCGCCAACGGTTGTCGCCACCATCGTCAGCGGATTGATGGCTTCTTCCTCGGCTGCCGCCAGCCGGAACAGAAGATCGTCTTCGTGATATTCGTTCATCAGAAAGCCGACCGTGCCACGGTTCATCCCGTAGACCGGCACATCGAGGGATTCGGTCTCATGCAGGGTATGCAGCATGAAGCCATCGCCCCCGAGCGCGACGATCACTTCGGCCTTGTCGAGCGCGACGTTGCCATAGCGGCCCGACAGCACCGCCCGCGCCTCTTGGGCAAGGGGCGAGTCGCTGGCGACGAAGGCGATTTTCGGTCTTTCGTGCATGGCACTCCTCGTTTCCAAAAGTGTTGACCCGTGCCGAAAGGAAACGCAAGTCGCGCAAAGGGTGCGACGAATGGCGGCAACCCGTGAAAACCTGTCGCTTTGAGGGTTTTCCTATAGGAAACTTCGGCCTATCCCTCCGCCAAACCCCTCTCGCCAACAGGATTTGAGAACATGACCGCCAAGACCCGCGATTCCGGCTTTTTCACCGAAAGCCTTGCGACCCGCGATCCCGAGATCAGCGCCGCTATCCGTGGCGAACTTGGCCGTCAGCGCCACGAGATCGAGCTGATCGCCTCGGAGAACATCGTCTCCGCCGCCGTGATGGAGGCGCAGGGTTCGGTGATGACCAACAAATATGCCGAGGGCTATCCGGGCAAACGCTACTACGGCGGTTGCGAGTTTGTCGACGTGGCTGAAAACCTTGCCATCGAGCGCGCCTGCAAGATGTTTGGCTGCACCTATGCCAACGTCCAGCCCAACTCGGGCAGCCAGGCCAACCAAGGTGTCTATCAGGCGCTTTTGAAGCCGGGCGATACCATCCTCGGCATGAGCCTCGATGCCGGCGGCCACCTGACCCACGGCGCCAAGCCGAACCAATCGGGCAAGTGGTTCAACGCGGTCCAGTATGGCGTGCGCCAGCAGGACAGCCAGATCGATTACGACCAGATCGCCGCGCTGGCCAAAGAACATAACCCCAAGCTCCTGATCGCGGGCGGCTCGGCCATTCCGCGCATCATCGATTTCGCCCGGATGCGCGAGATTGCCGATAGCGTGGGCGCGCTTCTGATGGTCGACATGGCCCACTTCGCGGGCCTCGTCGCGGCGGGCATCTATCCTTCGCCCTTCCCGCACGCCCATGTGGCGACCACCACCACCCACAAGACCCTGCGCGGCCCGCGCGGCGGCGCGATCTTCACCAACGACGAAGACATCGCCAAGAAGATCAACTCGGCCATCTTCCCCGGCATTCAGGGCGGCCCGCTGATGCACGTCATCGCCGCCAAGGCCGTGGCCTTTGGCGAAGCACTTCGCCCCGAATTCCGCGCCTATCAGGAGGCGGTTGTCGCCAACGCCAAGGCACTGGCCGACCAGCTGATGAAGGGCGGCCTCGATATCGTCACCGGCGGCACCGACAGCCACGTGATGCTTGTTGACCTGCGCCCCAAGGGCGTGAAGGGCAACGAGACCGAAAAGGCCCTTGGCCGCGCCCATATCACCTGCAACAAGAACGGCATCCCCTTCGATCCCGAAAAGCCGACCGTAACCTCGGGCGTCCGCCTCGGCACGCCGGCAGGGACGACCCGTGGCTTCGGCGAGGCCGAGTTCCGTCAGATCGCCGATTGGATCGTGGAAGTGGTCGATGGCCTTGCCACCAATGGCCCTGAGGGCAACGCCGAGGTCGAGGCCCGTGTGAAGGCCGGCGTCGAGGCGCTGTGCGAGCGCTTCCCGCTCTATCAAAACCTCTGATCGGATACTGATATTCTCAAACAGGCTGCCGTTGGCAATACCGGCAGCCTGTGCTTTTCTGCGCCATGCTTCAAACTCGCCCCCTTGAGAAACACCTTGGCCGCTGGATGCGCACGCGCCTGTCGCACGGCCTTGCGGAATTCATCATGTTCGGCCTCAAGATGGGCTGGGCGAGCCTCTTTGGCGGGCTGATGCTCGGGGCGATCATCGCATCGAAAGCCTTCTGGCAGGCGGACTGGCCAATCGCCCGCTATGATGCGCTCTTGGGGTTTGCGCTGGTCACACAGGCGCTGTTCCTGATCTTCCGCCTTGAGACATTTGAGGAAGCCAAGGTCATCCTTCTCTTTCATCTGACCGGCACCGTGATGGAGTGGTTCAAGGTCTCTGCCGGCAGCTGGGCCTATCCCGAACCGGCCCTGTTCAAACTCTTCGACGTGCCGCTCTTTTCCGGCTTTATGTATGCCTCGGTCGGCAGTTTCATCGCCCGCGTGATCCGGCTTTTCGAGATGCGCTTTGCCCCCTATCCGCCGATTGGGCTGACATTTCTCTTGGCTCTGGCCATTTATGCGAACTTCTTCACCCATCATTTCATCTGGGATCTGAGGCTTGCGCTCATTGCCGCGACCGTTGCGGTCTATGGACGAACGATGATCTCCTACAGGGTCGGCCGTCGCCACCGGATGAACCTTGTTCTGGCCGGTGCTCTATCGAGCTTTTTCCTCTGGCTGGCCGAGAATATCGGCACGCTCACAGGCACTTGGGTCTATTCTGGCAAACACGTCAGCTCCTTCGCCAGCCTGTCGAAGATGGGGAGCTGGTATCTGCTGCTTTACGTTGCCTTCATCACCGTGACCGTTGTGGTGCGGCCCCGCTCAGACGAGCCCGCGGCCGAGGGCTATGAAAGCAACCGCGCCGACCGCGAGTAGCGCGTAAAAGCCCGCCCAGCCAACCCAGCGCAGCATCGCGGCGGAGCGTTCCCGGCCCCGATCGAGGCCGCGCAAGTGAGCCATGACGGCGGCGGCGGCGCGCTCGGCCCTAGCCCCATCGACCATGTTGGACAGTTTGGGAGACAGAGCCATCGGCGCGGCATCGGCCAGAAATTGCATATCGCGGCGCAGATCTGATGGCATCAAACGCGCGGCGCGGGTGAGCCGGATCTCGGCCGTCCGACCGCGCACACCCAGCCGCCGCCGCGCCATTCGGGCGACCTTGTCGATCAGATCCTGCAATTCGTTCGGGCTCATGCCGCCCCCTGTAGCAAGGGCATCCCGCGCCGCTCAATCCCTCTGGTCTTTTCGCGCTGCAATTGGCTAGGGTCGATGCATGTTGAACACGATTGTCCATGGCGAACCGACCGCCAAGCCGCCCCTTGTCATCGCCCACGGCCTGTTCGGATCGGGCCGCAACTGGGGCGTGATCGCCAAGCGGCTGTCGGACGAGCGGCAGGTGATCGCCGTCGATATGCGGAACCACGGGGCGAGCTTTTGGCACGATGACCATGCCTATGAGGATCTGGCCGACGATCTGGCGAAGGTGATCCCCGACAAGGCGGATGTCTTGGGGCATTCGATGGGGGGAAAGTCGGCGATGATGCTGGCGCTGCGGCATCCCGGCAAGGTCGGGCGGCTCATCGTCGCGGATATTGCGCCGGTGTCCTACGGGCACAGCCAGCAGCACAACATCGACGCGATGCGGCGGGTCGATCTTTCACGCGTGACCAACCGGGCCGAGGCGGCGGCGCAGCTTCAGGGGCTCGAGCCGGGGCTGGCCGAGTTCTTCATGCAAAGCCTTGATATGAAAGACAAACGCTGGCGGCTGAATTTCGATGCGCTGGAGGCCAACATGGCCTCGATCCTGTCGTTCCCCGAGGTTTCGGGAAGCTTCGACGGGCCGGTTTTGTTCCTGTCCGGTGCGCTTTCCAACTATGTCCTGCCCGAGCATCGCGAGGGGATCAAGGCGCTCTTCCCCAAGGCGCGGTTTGCGAAAATCCCCGGCGCGGGGCATTGGCTCCACGCTGAAAAACCGCGTGAGTTTGAGGCCGCTGTGCGGGCTTTTCTCAATCTCTAGAACAGGTTAGCACCATCTGCAGTGAGCAGTGTTGCAAGCACGATACCCGCGATCAGGATGAGGTAGGCGCCGGCGAGGCTGAGGCGGGAACAGGGCATCGGTATCTCCACATTGGTGCGCCTTGAACGCACGGGCGGCGGGGTTCCGTCGGTGATCCAATCCGTTTTTCCCTGCGTATCCATGGCAAATCCCAACCGGAGACCGCCATGAAATACGCTCTCGCCCTCGCAATTTCCCTTTCCTCCCAACAGGTTGCGGCTCATGCACCGGTCTTGTCGACCGAAGCCAAGACGGCAGACGCCCCATACGTCATAGACAATGCCGAACACTCCAAGGCGATCTACGCGATCCTTGATGGCGACGCCGACTTCTACAAGATCGAAGAGGATCAACCCTTTGATTTCTATGTCGGATTGACCGCCGCCAAGGTGGGCGATTGCCCCCTGCCCCAGACCTTCAACTTTGAGGTTCTCGACGCCAACATGAAGCGGATCGACGGCCGCGACGGCCGCGATTTCGAGTGGTGGCCGTGGTTTGAGGAGTTTGGCAAGCAATGGTATTGGGTCGGACCCGAGATCGGAGAAAACTTTGCCTCGACAACGGTTTACCCGGCAGGCACCTATTATGTCCGCGTCTTCAACACGGCCAATTCCGGCAAATACGTCTTGGCCGTGGGCGATCAGGAACGCTTTGGCCTCGGCACGATCCTGACCATGTTCGGCACCATCCGAGAGACCGAGCGCCTCTTCTGGGACGAGGCCGGCTGCTAGGCCAGCGCGCGGGCCGGAAGGGCGGTTTTTACCCGGTTTGTACAACTCTGCGGGCGCCGTTTGTGCAGTTTGTACAAACCTTTCGGAGAGCCCCCCCATGCGTCTGACCCTCAGCGATGCCCGCAAGAACCTCGGCCACGCCGTCACCCACGTTCAGGATCCCAACAACTTTGTGATCCTCTTCCGCCACGGCAAAGCGGTGGCGGGGATCGTCTCGATGCCCAACCTCAAGCGCATCTGGCAACAGCAGGACGAGCAGGACAAAGGCGAGATCTGGCACCCGCTTTACCACATCCGGCATTCCAGACACCGGGTCTGGACACCGGGAGAAATCGGCCGCGGCGGCAAGATCGTCTCGAAGCGCGAGGCGGCGCTGCAACTGCGCACCCTGCAACTCAACCGCGCCGACGAGCGGCGGATCCTGCGCGAGGGCGGGCTGGAACCGGTGGAAGGGGGCGAGTTGATGGAGGAACGCCCGTGGTGGGCGAGGCGGGTGTGGCGGAAGAGGTGGTGGGGGTGAGGGGGCTCAAATGGGCTTGATTCAGAGGCGATTTCTTCCGCTTATTGGTGATCAATGAATTCTATCCCACTGAAAAGGTCTTTCGATGTATGTAAAGAATCTTTCGGAATACATCACACAGATTTCGAATTTGAATAACAACTTTCGCGGTGGGCAGTTGTTCTTTCGGGGCCATAGGGATCGAAAATTCAAGGCCGAACCATCCGTCTTTCGGGAAGATCGGTGGAAAAAAAACGAACGCGAAATGTTGCAAAGACTTCTCGCGATGCAGCCTCACGACTTTTCCCGCGATTCTAGTCTTTTTGAGTGGCTTGCGCGTGCGCAGCACTACGGCCTACCTACGAGACTTCTGGATGTGACCCGCAACGCCCTTGTTGCGCTTTTTTTTGCATGCGAGGACGAAAGCGATGCGGATCCGGCAGACGGGAGCAATAGAGGAGAAATCAAAGAACGAAGAAGCGCAGGTGAAGTAATTGTCTTTCTACCAGACAGCGTTCAAGTCGAGTTCTATGATAGCAAGACAGTAGCATTGCTCTCCAGCCTAGCTTCACTTTCAGACACAGTCAGAGAGTCAATAAAAGACCACCTGCTCAATTGTCGCGAGAAAGTGGGCCGAAATCAGAACATTCAAAGCCAAGAAAGTTTCGATTCCGCCCTTCTCGAAGCGTTCAATAAGGACAAATCAGTCAAGGCATTCGTTGCGCTAGCCCGTCGTCAGTTACCAACACTCGAGGACTCCATAGACCCAGACACCTTGACGAAGATTGTTGCGGTCATTCCCAGACAGCTTGATGTTAGAATATCGGTTCAAAGCGCGGCGTTTCTTCTATTCGGGCTCTTTTCACCGGAATCAGAAAGGCGGAAACGCTTCTTTCTGGAAGATTTTTCGACACAGGAGATCTATATTTCACCCAAGAACAAGGCCGGCATATTGAGTGAGTTAGGTTATATTGGCATTAGCAGGGAATATCTCTTTCCCAGCCTCGAAAATACTGCGACCCAGATAAAAAACTCTTTGTTCGCTTGAGTCTCACCCATCCATCTTCAGCGCCGAGATAAACGCTTCCTGCGGGATCTCGACCTTGCCGAACTGGCGCATCTTCTTCTTGCCGGCTTTCTGCTTGTCCAAGAGCTTGCGTTTGCGGGTGGCGTCGCCGCCGTAGCATTTGGCGGTCACGTCCTTGCGCAGCGCCGATAGGGTCTCGCGGGCGATGACCTTGCCGCCGATCGCCGCCTGGATCGGGATCTTGAACATATGGCGGGGGATCAGGTCCTTGAGCTTCTCGACCATCGCGCGGCCGCGCATCTCGGCGCGTTCGCGGTGGACCATCATCGACAGAGCATCCACCGGTTCGTCGTTCACGAGGATCGACATTTTCACGAGGTTGTCCTCGCGGTAGCCGGTGAGTTGGTAATCGAACGAGGCATAGCCTTTGGTCACCGATTTCAGCCGGTCGTAGAAATCAAAGACCACCTCGTTCAGCGGCAGGTCGTAGACGACCATCGCGCGCGAGCCGGCGTAGGTCAGGTCAAGCTGGATGCCGCGGCGATCCTGGCAGAGCTTGAGCACGTCGCCCAGATATTCGTCGGGAACGAGAATGGTCGCCTTGATGCGCGGCTCTTCGATGTGGCTCACATAGGTGAGGTCGGGCATGTCGGCGGGGTTGTGCAACTCGCGCAGTTCGCCGTCTTTCATGTAGAGGTGATAGACGACCGAGGGCGCGGTGGTGATGAGGTCGATGTCATACTCGCGCTCGAGGCGGTCGCGGATCACCTCAAGGTGCAGAAGCCCGAGAAAGCCGCAGCGGAAGCCGAAGCCGAGCGCCGCTGAGGTCTCCATCTCGTAGGTGAAGGAGGCGTCGTTGAGGGCGAGCTTCTCGATGGCGTCGCGCAGGTCGTCGAAATCGTTGGCGTCGACCGGGAAGAGGCCGCAGAACACCACGGGGATCGAGGGTTTGAAGCCCGGCAGCGGCTTTTCGCAGCCCTTCTTCTCGTGGGTGATGGTATCGCCCACCTTGGTGTCGCGGACCTGTTTGATCGAGGCGGTGAAAACGCCGATCTCGCCGGGGCCAAGCTCGGCAATGGCGACCATCTGGGGCTTGAGCACGGCGAGCGTATCGACGCCATAGACAGCGCCCGTCTGCATCATCTTGATGCGGTCGCCCTTGCGGATCACGCCGTCCATCACGCGGATCATGACGACAACGCCGAGATAGCTGTCATACCAGCTATCGACCAGCATGGCCTTCAAGGGCGCGTTGCGGTCGCCCTTGGGGGCGGGCAGGCGATGCACGATGGCCTCGAGCGTGTCGACGATGCCGATACCGGCCTTGGCCGAGACGCGGATCGCGTTCGAGGCGTCGATGCCGATCACGTCTTCGATCTGCTCGGCCACGCGGTCGCATTCCGAGGCCGGCAGGTCGATCTTGTTGAGGATCGGCACGATCTCGTGGTCGGCGTCGATCGCCTGATAAACGTTGGCGAGGGTCTGGGCCTCGACGCCTTGGGTGCTGTCGACCACCAGAAGCGAGCCCTCGACGGCGCGCATCGAGCGGGAGACTTCATATGCGAAATCGACGTGGCCGGGGGTGTCGATCAGGTTCAATACGTATTTCTCGCCGTTCTGGGCGACATAGTCGATCCGGACGGTATTGGCCTTGATGGTGATGCCGCGCTCGCGCTCGATATCCATCGAATCCAGAAGCTGGGCCTTCATGTCACGGTCGGCCACCGTTTTGGTTTCCTGGATCAGCCGGTCGGCCAGCGTGGACTTGCCGTGGTCGATATGGGCAACGATCGAGAAATTGCGGATATGGTCGAGTTCGGTCATGGGTATCTGGCTCTGTTTCAGAACGGGTCAATGACCGCGAACGCGCCATTTTGCAAGGGGAATGGCGTGGGTTTGGGCCTTGCTTCGTATCGCGCGGCGGATACCAATGGGCGGGCACGAGGAAAGGCCCGAACCATGAAGCTGCAAAACCCCGCAACCCCTGCGCCGCAAGACGCCGAGGCGCGCCGCGCGATCCGCCCGACGATCTGTTATCCGATCGACACCCTGCCGATGCCCGACCTTGCGGGGATGCAGGCGGCGCGCGCGCGGGCGGAAAAGATCGGCGGGGTTCTGGTGCCGCCGCGCGATGCGCGCTGTATCGAGGCGCCGGCCGGCAGTTTCTTCCGCATCACCTGCACCGAAGGGGCGCAGGTGGGCGACCTGAACCTCTGGAATGCCGCCGACCTGAAGGAACATTTCTTCTCGGGCAAGACCCGCGCCTTGCACGGCACGCACCTCTCGACGGGCGACAGGCTCTGGTCGCGCCTGCCGTTCCTGCGGCCGATGGCGACGATCATCGGCGATACGCTCGACTGGTATGGCTTTGACGCTTTCGGCGGCTCGGTGCATGACGTGATCGGCACGCGCTGCGATCCCTATACGGGGCGGCTCTTGAACGGGACCGACTATCACTATTGCTGCCATTCCAACCTGACGCGGGCCTTGGCCGATCATGCGGGGCTGTCGCTCGCCGAGGCCGAGCCTTTGGTGCATGACGTCCTCAACGTCTTTATGTGCACCGGCTTCACCGCCGACACGCATCAGTATTTCATGAAGGCAAGCCCCGTGCGGTCGGGCGACTACCTTGAGTTCATGGCCGAGATCGATCTGATCGTCGGCCTCTCCGCCTGCCCCGGCGGCGATTGCGGGGACGAGCACACATCCGATAAGGCGTCCTGCCACCCGCTCCTGATCGAGGTCTTCCAGAACCCCGCCTTTGCCCACGCGGTGCCGCCGGTCAACGCCTATGACCGCAGCCACGGGCGCTAGCGGCTGAGGCGCTCGCCTAGCTTGACCAGCATATCGCAGCAGAGCACGAGTTGCTCGCGGGCGAGGTATTCGTCGGGTTTATGCGCCTGACGGATCGAACCGGGGCCGCAGACGACCACATGGCTGCCCAGCGCCTGAAAGAGGCCCGCTTCGGTGCCAAAGGGCACGGTTTCGGCGCTGTTGGCGCCGGTAAGCTCGGCCACAAGCTCGCGGGCGGCGTTGTGCTCCATCGGCTCAAGCCCCGCGACCTCGCCGATCGCGGTGGTGTGGATCGAGGCCGAGGGATGGACGCGGCGCATGGCGGGGAGAAGCTCTTCCTCGCAATAGCGGCCAATCTCGGACTTGACGAAATCGGCATCGGAAACCTGCACGGGCCGCATTTCCCAATCCACCTCGGCCTTGCCGACGATCACGTTATGGGCAACGCCGCCCGAGATGCGGCCGATGTTGATCGTTGTATAGGGCGGATCAAAGCGGCTGCCCTTGGGCGTGCGGGCGACCAGCCCCTCGCGCAGCGCCATGAGGCGGCTCACATAGCGCACCGCGTATTCGGCGGCGTTGACGCCGAGATCGGGGGCCGAGCCGTGGCCTTCGAGGCCGGTAAAGCGGGTGGTGTATTCGTAGCAGCCCTTGTGGCCCTCGATGATCTTCATCTCGGTGGGCTCGCCGATGATGGCGATGTCGGGAACGATGCCGCGCGCCTCGAGGTCTTTCACCAGATGCCCCGCGCCGAGGCAGCCGGTTTCCTCGTCGTGGGTGAAGGCGAAATGCAAGGGGCGCTTGAGGGCCGCGGGATCAATGCTTTCGGCCAAGGCCATGGCGGCGGCGATAAAGCCCTTCATGTCGCAGGTGCCGCGCCCGTAGAGGAGGCCGTCGGCCTCGGTCAGGGCGAAGGGATCGGTCGTCCAGTCCTGATCGGTGACGGGGACCACATCGGAATGGCCCGACAGGAGCACCCCGCCCTTCACGTCCGGCCCGAGGGTGGCAAAGACGTTGGCCTTCTCGCCCGTCTCGTCGCGGGTGATGAGGACGAGGGCGCCGCGGGCGGTGAGGCGCTCGGCGAGGTAGTCGATCATCGCGAGATTGCTGTCGGTCGAGATCGTCGGAAAGGCGATCAGATCACGCAGGATCTCGACCGAACGGGCGGTGAGGGCGGCGCTCATCCTCAGTCCTTCACGAAGAGCTTGCGGGGGCGGTGGCAGAAGGGTTCGGCGGGGCCGCTCTCGCGAATGAGGATCGGCTCGGTGATTTCGAGGCCCCATGTGGGCTGCCAGATGCCGGGCATGAAGTGAAAGGCCATGCCCGGTTCCAGAACGGTCTCGTCCTCGGAGCGAAGCGAGATGGTGCGCTCGCCCCAGTCGGGCGGGTAGCTGAGGCCGATGGGATAGCCGCAGCGGGCGCCGCGCTGGATGCCCGCGCGTTCCAGAACCCCGCCCAGCGCATTGGCGATATCGCAGGCGCGATTGCCGGCGCGGGCAGCGTCGAGGCCCGCCTCGAGGCCTTCGACGAGCGCCGCCTCGGCGCGGATCATGTCGTCAGGCGGCGTTCCGAGGAAAATCGTGCGGCAGAACGGCGTGTGATAGCGGCGGTAGACGCCGGCCAGCTCGAAGAAGGTGCATTCGCCGCGCTTGAGGGTCTCGCCGTCCCACGTCAGGTGCGGGGCGGAGGCATCGGCACCCGAGGGGCACATGGGCACGATGGCGGGATAATCGCCCCAGTGGCCATCAGCGCCGGTCAGGGCATCGGCATAGATCGAGGCGACCAGTTCGTTCTTCTTCAGCCCCGGCTCGGCGCGGTCGATCGCCCCGTCGATCATCTTTTCCGCAATCCGCGCGGCGCGGCGCATGAAGGCAATCTCCTCGTCGGATTTCACCGCCCGCTGCCAGTTCACCAAGGCGGTTGCGTCGATGATATCGGCATTGGGGAGTTCCGCCAGAAGGGTCGTATAGGCCTTGGCGGAGAAATAGTAGTTCTCCATCTCGACGCCGATACGGGCCTTCTCGTAGCCGAGCTCTTTCAGAAGCGCGGCGAGGTGCTGCATCGGGTGGCGGACGGTCGATTGCACATATTGATCGCCATAGGGGCGCAGGCTGGCCTCGGAAAGCCACGCGGTGCGGCGTGCTCCGTTGGCGTCCATGTTGCGGCCCCACCAGACGGGCTCGCCCTCCATCCCGAGGATCACGCCTTGGTGGACGTAGAAGGACCAGCCGTCATAGCCGGTGAGCCAGGCCATGTTGGAGGGGTCTTCGACGAACATCACATCGACCCCCGCCTTGGCCATCGCCGCGCGGGCTTTTGCGATGCGGCGGTCGTATTCGCGGGTGGTAAACGCGGGATTGGCGGCTGACATGTCGGTTTCCCCTATAGGCGCGCCGCTCCATATGGTTGACCTGGGGGCAGCTTTGCTTTGTGTTTGGGCCAACTTAACACCGATCCGCGGTTTGTCTGCAAACGGGCGACATTTGCCGATCCGCAAGCGGCGGGAATGACAGAAGGAAGACGAGATGCTCCACAACGACCAACTGGAAAAATGGGATCGGGAGAATTTCTTTCACCCTTCGACGCATCTGGCCGAGTTTGCCCGAGGGAACCTGCCGCAGCGGGTGATCCGCACTGCTTCGGGTGTGTTCATCGAGGATCGCGACGGGCGCAAGCTGCTCGATGCTTTCGCGGGGCTTTACTGCGTCAACGTGGGCTATGGCCGCCAAGAGATCGCCGAGGCGATCGCCGAGCAGGCGCGGGAGCTTGCCTATTATCACGCCTATGCGGGGCATGGGTCGGAGGCGTCGATCACGCTGGCCAAGATGGTTCTCGACCGCGCGCCGGATCATATGTCGAAGGTCTATTTCGGGCTGGGCGGGTCGGATGCGAACGAGACCAACGTCAAGCTCATCTGGTATTACAACAACATCCTCGGGCGGCCCGAGAAGAAGAAGATCATCTCGCGCTGGCGGGGCTATCACGGCTCGGGGCTTGTGACCGGATCGCTCACCGGCCTTGAGCTGTTCCACAAGAAATTCGATCTGCCCTTGCCGCAGGTCGTCCATACCGAGGCCGCCTACTATCTGCGCCGCGCCGATCGGGGCATGAGCGAAGAGGCCTATGTCGCGCATCTCGTGGCCGAGCTTGAAGCGCTCATTGCCCGCGAAGGGGCCGACACCATCGCGGCCTTCATCGGCGAGCCGGTGATGGGCACGGGCGGGATCGTGCCGCCGCCGGCGGGCTATTGGCCGGCGATCCAGAAGGTTCTCGACAAGCATGACATTCTTCTGGTGGCCGACGAGGTGGTGACGGGCTTTGGCCGGACGGGTTCGATGTTTGGCTCCGATCATTACGGGATGCGGCCCGATATCATCACCATCGCCAAGGGCCTGACCTCGGCCTATGCGCCGCTCTCGGGGTCGATCATTTCGGGCAAGGTCTGGAAGGTTCTGGAGCAAGGCACCGACGAGAACGGCCCCATCGGCCACGGCTGGACCTATTCGGCGCACCCCATCGGGGCGGCGGCGGGGGTCGCGAACCTGAGGCTGATCGACGATCTGAACCTCTTGGCCAATGTGCGCGAGACCGGCGCCTATTTCCGTGCGGCGATGGCCGACGCCTTGGCGGATCATCCGCAGGTGGGCGAGGTGCGCGGCGAGGGGATGCTTTGCGCGGTCGAGTTCATGGAGGACAAGGCGGCGGGCCGGTTCTATGAGCCTGCGGGCAAGGTCGGCGGGAGGCTTGCGGCGCAAATGCTCGAGAGCGGCGTCATCGCGCGGGCCATGCCGCAGGGCGATATCCTCGGCTTCGCCCCGCCGTTCTGCCTGACGCGGGCGGAGGCCGATCAGGTGGTCGGCGCAACCGCGGCCGCGGTCAAGGCGGTCTTGGGCTAGATCGGCAGGCTCAGGCTGACTTTCGTCCGCTCCATCGAGACCGATGTCCGGAACCTCCGGACATTGGAATCCTCGAAGAACAGCCGGTGTGTCAGGGCCTCGAAATCCTGCATATCCCGGGCGGTGCAGATCAGGATGAAATCGGCCTCGCCCGTCACATAGTAGCATTGCTGCACCTGTGGCTCGCCGCGCACGCGCTTGCGGAAGGCGTCGAGCTGGACCAACGACTCGCGCTCAAGCTCGACCAGCACGACGAAGGTCATCTTGGTGTCAAAGCCCGCCGGATTGAGCACGGCGATTTCTTTCTCGATCAACTGCGCGTCGCGCAGCTTCTTCACCCGCCGCTGGACGGACGGGACCGAGAGGGCGCAAAGCTCGGCCAGCCTCTCAAGGCCGATGCGGCAGTCCTCCTGCATCTGGCGCAGGATAATCATATCGGCCTTGTCGAGAGGGGTCATTGCGAGTTTTCCGATCAACATTTGGGGGTTTCGTGCAAGTTATTCTCATATTCAGCCCAAACTAAGAGAAAACAAAGCCAAATTTCCGTGCCAAGGTGATGAGATGCCGCTCGCGGGCCTGCCAGCCTATTGGGATGAATTGGAGTGGAGACTGGGGAACCTGAATTGAAAATCGTCACCAACCCTTTCCGCGGCGGATCGGAGCCGCTTCACCCCGAGGCGCCCTACCCTTCGGTCGCGGCACAGCGGGTGGCGGATTTGCTCGGCCAGTGCCCAGTGCATATGGAAACCCCGCTTTGCGCCGCGCCTGATCTGGCGGAGGCGGCGGGAATATCCGGCCTCTGGATCAAGGACGAGCGCGGGCGGATGGGGCTTGGCAGCTTCAAGGCGCTGGGGGCGGCCTATGTGATCGCCCGCCATGCGGCCGACAAAGCGGCCAAACCGGGCCGCGCGACCCTGAAAGGCGAGACCTACGTGACCGCCTCGGCGGGCAACCACGGGATGTCTGTCGCGGCAGGGGCGCGGCTTTTCGGGGCGAAATCCATCGTATATATCGCCGAGACGGTGCCTGAGGTTTTCGCTGTGAGGCTTGCCGCCAAGGGCGCCGAGGTGCGGCGCGAGGGGGTGGATTATGCCGCCTCGATGGTTGCGGCGCAGAAGGCGGCGGCGGGTGAGGGGATGACGCTCCTCTCCGACAGCTCGTGGGCGGGCTATACCGAGCTGCCGCATATCCTCATGGAAGGCTATCTGCAGATGGCCGCCGAGGCGGTGAAGCGTTTCCCCGGCGTGCCCACGCATATTTTCCTGCAAGCGGGCGTTGGCGGGTTGGCAGGCGCGGTCGCGGCCTATGCCCGCACGGTCTGGGGCAAGGCGCCCAAGATTATCGTCGTCGAGCCCGAGGCGGCGGCAGCACTGCAGGCCTCGATCGAGGCGGGGCATTCGGTGGTGGCCGCTGGCCCCGACAGCATCATGGGGCGGCTCGATTGCAAGGAACCGTCGCTCATTGCCTTGAACGGCCTCGCGCGGGATGCCGACCTGTTCCTGACGCTGTCGGACGCGCAGGTGGAGGCGCAGCTTGGGGCGCTGAGGGACGCGGGCTTTGCGACGACCGCTTCGGGCGGCGCGGGGGTGGCGGCGGTGCTTGACGCGCAGGCGCGGGCGGCCGTGGGCCTCGGGCCTGAAGCGCGGGTTCTCACCTTCTTGTCGGAGATGCCGGAATGACGCTGAAGCGCGGTTTTGATCGCAGCGAATACGAGGGCCGCGTCGCGCGGGCGCAGGCGCGGATGGCCAAGGCGGGGATCGGGGCGCTGCTTCTGACCACCGAGCCCGAGGTGCGCTATTTCACGGGCTATCTCACGCGGTTCTGGGAAAGCCCGACGCGGCCGTGGTTTCTTCTGATCCCCGCTTCGGGCGCGCCGATTGCCGTGATCCCTTCGATCGGGGCCGAGCTGATGGGGCAGACCTGGATCCGCGATATCCGCACATGGCGGGCGCCCGATCTTGAGGACGACGGGGTGAGCCTTCTGGCCGAGACGATCCGCGAGATCGTGGGCGACGGCGGGATTATCGGCCTGCCGGACGGGCACGAGACGCATCTGCGGATGCCGCTGGCCGATTATGCGCGGCTGGGGCAAGCGATCGGCAAACGGCGGCTGGGGTCGGATCACGGCATCCTGCGGGCGCTTCGGATGGTGAAATCGCCTGCCGAGGTCGAAAAGATCCGCCACGCCTGCGCGATTGGCGGGCGGGCCTATGCGCGGGTGCCGGAGATTGCCCGCGAGGGCGCCCCGCTCGACGAGATCTTTCGCCGCTTCCAGATGCTCTGCCTCGAGGAAGGGGCCGATTGGGTTCCTTATGTCGCCGGTGGCGCGGATCAGGGCGGCTATGGCGATGTGATAAGCCCCGCGCGGCCAGTGCCTTTGCGGCGGGGCGATGTCCTGATGCTCGATACCGGCCTCGTCTGGGATGGGTATTTCTGCGATTTCGACCGGAACTGGTCGATTGGCCCAGCGAGCGATGCGGTCAAGGCGGCCCATGCGGCGCTGATCGCCTCCGCCGAGGCCGGTTTCGCGGCGGCGAAGCCGGGGGCGCTGGCCTCGGAGATCTACGAGGCAATGAATGCGCCCCTGATGAAGGCCGGCGGCGGCACGGATGCGGGGCGGATCGGGCATGGCTTGGGGATGTCGCTCACCGAATGGCCCTCGCTCATCCCGACCGACCACACGCCGATCGAGGCGGGGATGGTTTTGACGCTTGAGCCGGGGATTTCGGTGGGCGCGCGGATTTTGGTCCACGAAGAGAATATCCTTGTGACCGAGGCGGGCGCCGAGTGGCTCACCACGCTTGCGCCCACCGCGATACCGGAGATCTGAGATGCGCTTGCCATACGAGGTTGATGCCGACGATCCGCACGCCCCGCCCTTGGGCCTGATCGTCCTGCAGACCGACGAGACCATCGAGCCGGAGTTTGCCCGCTATTTCGCGGATCATCCAAGCCCCCTCTACGTCAGCCGCGTGCCGAGCGGGCTTGAGGTGACGACGCACACGCTTTCAGACATGGCCGACGAGCTGACCCGTGCGGCGAGCCTTCTGCCGGGGCCGCGGGACTATGCGGTAGTGGGCTATGGCTGCACCTCCGGCTCGGCGGTGATCGGGGCTGCCGAGGTCGAGCGGCTCGTGAAGGCGGGCTGCAGGGCCAAGGCCGTGACCAATCCGCTGACGGCCGCCGTTGCCGCCTGCCGCGACAAGGGCATCTCGCGGCTGGCGCTTCTGTCGCCCTATATCGAGGACGTGAATATCCCGCTGATCGAGGCCTTCGCCACTGAGGGGATCGAGTTCGCCGCTGTGGCCACCTTCGACGAGGCGGTGGAAGAGCGGGTGGTGCGGATTTCGCACAGATCGGTGGTCGAGGCGGCCTGCAAGGTGGGGGCGGACAAGGGAATCGAGGGGGTTTTCATGAGCTGCACGAACCTTAGAACCTATGACGCCATCGGCGAGGTTGGCGCCCGTTTGGGGCGGCCCGCGCTGTCGAGCAATCAGGCCCTTGCCTGGCATATGAGCAAACTCGCCGAGCTTGGGCGCTAACAGGGTCAAACGACTTGCCATGTCGCAAATAAAGAGAAAACGACCGGAAAAACCGGGTTGCACGCTTGGGTCTGAGGACCTTTAATACCTACGATGCGCGCGACAGGCCTTGCCGGCCTGACCAGCGCCAAGACAAAAAAGGGGGGGACTGTGGCTAAAAGTTCCGGCGGAAACGCCTTCGTGGAATTCCAACACGTCCAGAAAAGCTACGACGGCGAAACGCTTGTCGTGAAAGACCTCAACCTCTCGATGCCGAAGGGCGAGTTTCTGACGATGCTCGGGCCGTCAGGCTCGGGCAAGACGACTTGCCTGATGATGCTGGCCGGTTTCGAGACCGCGACGCATGGCGAGATCATGCTTGATGGCCAGCCGATCAACAACATCCCGCCGCACAAGCGCGGGATCGGCATGGTGTTTCAGAACTATGCGCTGTTCCCGCATATGACCGTGGCCGAAAACCTCGCCTTTCCGCTCGAAGTGCGGAAGATGGGCAAATCGGAGCGGGATGAAAAGGTCAAGCGGGCGCTTGATATGGTGCAGATGGGCGCCTTTGGCGGACGCCGCCCTGCGCAGCTTTCGGGCGGCCAGCAGCAGCGGATCGCCTTGGCCCGTGCGCTTGTGTTCCAGCCCGAACTTGTCTTGATGGACGAACCCTTGGGCGCCCTCGACAAGCAACTTCGCGAGCATATGCAGTTTGAGATCACCCGCCTTGCCCATGACCTTGGCATCACGGTGGTCTATGTGACCCACGACCAGACCGAAGCGCTGACCATGTCGGATCGGGTCGCCGTGTTCAACGACGGCCGGATCCAGCAGCTGGCCCCGCCCGACGAGCTTTACGAGAAGCCGCAGAACAGCTTCGTTGCCCAGTTCATCGGCGAAAACAACACCTTGGAAGGTGTCATCAAGTCGATCGACGGCGACAAATGCGTGGTCAAGCTTGACAGCGGCGACGAGATTGACGCCCGCCCTGTCAACGTGACCAAGGCGGGAGAGCGCACCAAGGTGTCGATCCGGCCCGAGCGGGTCGAGTTCAACAAATCCCGCCTGCAGAAGGGCGCCCATACGCTCAAGGCCGAAGTGGCCGAGTTCATCTATATGGGTGATATTTTCCGGTTCCGTCTCAAGGTGGCCGGGAACAACGATTTCATCGTCAAGACACGCAACGCTCCTGATGCGGTTCGGCTCACGCCGGGCTCGCAGATCGAGATCGGCTGGCTTGCCGAGGATTGCCGCGCGCTGGACGCATAAACAACCAGCCCGCCAAAACCGGAAACTTCAGGAAACCCCCGTGTCCTGAGATTCCTGCAAGACAACACGGGGATGGGAGACTGAAATGAATCTGACCAAAGCCCTGCTAGCGACGAGCGCGCTCGTCATCACTTCGGGCTCTGCCTTTGCCGAGAGCATGACGCTCGTCAGCTGGGGCGGCGCCTATCAGGCCAGCCAGACCAAGGCCTATTCCGATCCGTACACCGCGGCGAACCCCGATATCACCATCATCTGGGACGAAAGCTCGGCTGAAGCCGTGGCCAAGCTCCGCGCGATGAACGAAGCCGGCAACATCACCTGGGATCTCGTGGACGTGGAAGGCGCTGACTCGATCCGCCTCTGCGACGAGGGCCTCGCGATGGAGATCGACCACGATTCGATGCTCGCCGCTGCTCCGGATGGCACCTCGGCCTCCGACGACTTCGGCGACTCGATCGTTTCGGACTGCTTCATTCCGCAGATCGTGTTCTCGACCACCGTCGGCTATCGCCTCGACATGGTTGGCGACACCCCGCCGACCTCGATCTGTGCTCTGTTCGACACCGACACCTACCCGGGCAAGCGCGCGCTCAACAAGCGCCCGCTCGCCAACGTGGAATGGGCGCTTCTGTGTGACGGCGTGCCGAAGGACGAGATCTATGACGTTCTGGCCACATCGGAAGGCCAAGACCGCGCTCTTGCCAAGCTTGACACCATCAAGGACGACGTGATCTGGTGGTCGGCTGCTGCCGAAACCCCGCAGCTTCTGGCTGACGGCGAGATCGTCATGGGCTCGACCTACAACGGCCGTCTGTTCGCAGCGATCGCCGAGCAGAACCAGCCGATCGGTATGCTCTGGGATGCGCAGATGCTCGACTTCGACGGCTGGATCGTTCCGGCCGGTCTGCCCGAGGATCGTCTGGCCCGCGTGATGGACTTCCTGAACTTTGCCACCGACACCCAGCGTCTGGCGGATCAGGCGGCCTACATCTCTTACGGCCCGGCCCGTGCCTCGTCGGCTCCGCTGGTCGGCAACCATGCCGATCTGGGTATCCCGATGGCGCCGCATATGCCGACCGACCCGGCCAACGCGACCAACGTCTTCGTGACCCAGTACGAGTTCTGGGCTGACTATCGCGACGACATCGACGCGAAGTTCCAGGCTTGGCTGGCGAACTAATCGCCTGACAAACAAGGGGAAGGGCCGGTTGGCCCTTCCCTACCCTAGAGTAAAGACCACGCGGGGAGAGACAATGAGCGAGACGACCCAATCCGGGCCCATGCTATCGGCCGACGGCGTTCCGCTGAAAACCAGCCTCGCCCGCGCCCTGCGCCGCCAGAAGATCCGCGCGCTTTTGCTGATCTCGCCGCTTCTGGCCTTTGTTGTCATTACATTCATTATCCCGATCGCCTCGATGCTGTTCCGGTCGGTCGAGAACCAGATCGTGTCCAACACCCTGCCGCAGACTGTCGCGATGATCGCTGACGTTTCGGCGGATGAGGCCACCACGGACGAGATGCTGTTCCGGGTGCTTTATCTCGATATGTATCGGGCGGTCGAAGCGAAGGCGCATACGCGCCTCGGCTCCCGCCTGAATTACGAAAAATCCGGCATTTCCTCGCTCTTTCGCACCTCGGGCCGCAAGCTTGAGGATATGGGCGAGGATTTCGAGGATTTCTTCAAGGATGCCGACAGCGGGATGGTCAAAGGGCCGTTCTGGCATGAGCTGATGCAGGGCGACGGGGGCGAGGATCTTCTTGACGAACGCCTTGGCCTTCTGACCGACCTCACCTCGCTCGAAGCCTCGGATGATCTCGGCTTTACCCTCTCCGGCGAAGCCGCAGCGCTCCTGCCTTGGGCGTCGCGCGCCTATGCCGACTGGGCGCTTTTCACCGCCGTTGTCGACGAAGACGATGTGTCGAAGAAAAAGCCCTGGGCCGGTGTCTATGCCGCCCTGGCGCTGGATCTGGCCGACCCGGCAACGCAAAGCGCCGTGGCCGCCTATGGCGGCAGCGGTGCGGCAGAGCTTCAGGCGGCCGTGGCCAATATCGCCGATATGCCGGCCACCGGGTTCCGCGCCTATTTCGAGGATATCGACGACAAGTGGGTGTCTGGCGAGACCTGGGCGCTGCTCAAGGTCTTTGGCTCGCAATACACTTCGGGCTATTTCCTCAATGCGGTCGACATGAAGCTGACGCCCGATGGCATCGAACAGCGCCCGGATAATGAGCGGCTCTATCTCAAGCTCTTCAACCGCACGCTCATCATGTCGATGGTCATCACCGTCAGCTGTATCCTTTTGGGCTATCCGGTGGCCTGGCTTCTGGCCAACCTGCCGATGCGGTCGGCCAACGTGTTGATGATCCTCGTTCTCCTGCCTTTCTGGACCTCGCTTCTGGTGCGGACCTCGGCGTGGAAGGTGCTCTTGCAACAGCAGGGGGTGATCAACGATATCCTCGTCTGGCTTGGCTTTGTGGCCGATGACAGCCGGCTCATCATGATGAACAACTCCACCGGCACGATCATCGCCATGACGCATATCCTTCTGCCGTTCATGATCCTGCCGCTCTATTCGGTGATGAAAACCATACCGCCCACCTATCTGCGGGCCGCCAAGAGCCTTGGCGCGACCAACTGGACCGCCTTCTGGCGGGTCTATTTCCCGCAGTCGGTTCCGGGCATCGGCGCGGGTTCGATCCTCGTGTTCATCCTTGCCATCGGCTATTACATCACGCCCGAGATCGTCGGCGGCACCGATGGTGTCTTCATTTCGAACCGGATCGCCTATCACATCTCGTCCTCGCTCAACTGGGGCCTTGCGGCCGCGCTGGGGACGATCCTTCTGGCGGTGGTCATGCTGCTCTACTGGCTCTACGACCGGATCGTGGGCATCGACAACGTGAAGCTGGGGGGCTGAGATCATGGCAAGCACAACCGCAGAGTTCCGCCCGCCCTTCGCCACCTTCACCGCGCCGCTTTCCGCGCTTCTGGCGGCGATGTTCGGCTTTGTCGTGGGCAATGCCTATGGCGAGCCGTGGATCGGCTTCTTGATCGGCGGTATCCTCGGCGCGATCATCGCCTTCGCCATCGACAAGCTGCCCTTTGGCCGGACCCAGAGCCGCCTTGGCACCATCGTCATTCTGGGCCTCGCCGGATTGACGACCGGCAGCGCCGGCGGTGTCGTTTCGGGCGTTCTGATCGGGGCGGTTCTGAGCTGGTTCATCTATTGGCTCGATCGCGGCGAATATCGCAAGAACGTGCCGGTCTACTACACCGCAGGCCAGACGCTTTGGCACAACGCGTTCATGCTTATCTGTGGGCTGATCTTCTTCTTCCTGATCGCGCCTCTTATGCCGGTCATGTGGCTGAGCTTCAACGCGCAGGATTTCTTCACCTTCACGCCCGAGATGCTGAATTTCGAGGCGGCGGGCTATTCGCTCAAGCACTATCGCAACTTCCTCACAACCGAGGAATGGATGATCCCCCTGAAGAACTCGCTCATCATCGCGCCGATTGCGACGGTGATCTCGGTGAGCCTTGGCACGCTTGCGGCGATCGGTCTGAGCCAGAGCCACGTTCCGGCGCGGCGGGCGATCATGGCGATCCTGATCTCGCCGATGATCGTGCCGCTCATCATCTCGGCCACGGGGATGTTCTTCTTCTATGCGCCCTTGGGCAACTGGATCGAGCTGAACCTCGGCCTCAGCCAGACCTTCGTGGGCTATGTCAAAGTGATCCTCGCCCATGCGGTTCTGGGTGTCCCCTTCGTCATCATCACGGTGACGGCAACGCTCGTGGGCTTTGACAATTCGCTGACCCGTGCCGCCGCCAACATGGGCGCCAATCCGGTGACGACCTTCTTCCGGGTGCAGATGCCGCTTATCCTTCCGGGCGTGATCTCGGGCGGGCTTTTCGCCTTTATCACCTCGTTCGACGAGGTGGTCGTTGTGCTCTTCGTCGGCTCCGCCCGGCAGCAGACCCTGCCGTGGCAGATGTTCACCGGCCTGCGCGAGCAGATCTCGCCGACGATCCTCGCCGCCGCGACGATCCTTGTGGTGATCTCGATCATGCTTCTGACCACGGTCGAGCTTCTGCGGCGCCGGTCCGAGCGGCTCAGGGGCTTGTCGCCGGGCTGATCGTCGCGCACATCGCTGGAAACGAAACGGGGGGCCAGTGGCCCCCCGATCTTTTCTGTGCTGTCGCCCGCCTATTCGGCCGCTTCGATATAGTCCTCGAGCGGCGGGCAGGTGCAGATCAGGTGCCGGTCGCCATAGACGTTGTCGACGCGGTTGACCGGCGACCAGTATTTGTCGACGCGGAAGGAGCCTGCGGGGAAACAGCCCTCTTTGCGGGTGTAGGGGCGATCCCAGTCCGACACGAGGTCTTCGACCGTGTGGGGCGCGTTGCAGAGGGGGTTGTTGTCCTGCGGCCAGTCGCCGGCCTCGACCTTGGCGATCTCGGCGCGGATGTCGAGCATGGCGTTGCAGAACCGGTCAAGCTCGGCCTTGGTCTCCGACTCGGTGGGCTCGACCATCAGCGTGCCGGCCACCGGCCAGCTCATGGTCGGCGCGTGGAAGCCGTTGTCGATCAGGCGCTTGGCGATATCGTCGACCGTAACGCCCGCACTGTCGGCGAAGGGGCGGGTGTCGACGATGCACTCATGCGCCACGCGGCCATTGCGGCCCGAATAGGCGATCTCGTAGCCCGCCTCGAGCCGCTTGGCGATGTAGTTGGCGTTGAGGATCGCCACCTTCGTCGCCTGCGTCAGGCCCCTGCCCCCCATCATCAGCACATAGGCCCATGAGATCAGCAGGATCGAGGCCGAGCCCCACGGCGCGGCAGAAACGGGGCCTTCGGCGCCGCCGGTTTCGGGGTGACCGGGCAGATAGGGCGCGAGATGCGCCTTGACACCGATCGGGCCCATGCCGGGGCCGCCACCGCCGTGCGGGATGGCGAAGGTCTTGTGCAGGTTGAGGTGGCTCACGTCGCCGCCCAGATCGCCGGGCCGGGCGAGGCCGACCATGGCGTTCATGTTGGCGCCGTCGATATAAACCTGACCGCCGAAGGTATGCGTGATCTCGCAGACCTCGCGGACGGTTTCTTCAAACACGCCGAAGGTCGAGGGATAGGTGATCATGCACGCCGCCAGACGGTCGCCCGCGGCCTCGGCCTTGGCGCGGAAATCGGCCACGTCGATATTGCCCTCTTCGGTCGATTTCACCACGACCACCTCCATGCCGCACATCTGGGCCGAGGCGGGGTTGGTGCCATGGGCCGAGACGGGGATGAGGCAGATGCGGCGCTGATCGTCGCCGCGGGCGCGGTGATAGGCCATGATCGTCAGCAGGCCCGCATATTCGCCCTGCGCGCCCGAGTTGGGCTGCATCGACATGGCGTCATAACCGGTGACGGTGCAGAGCTTGGCGGAAAGATCGGTGATCATCTCCTGATAGCCGGCGGCCTGATCGAGCGGCACGAAGGGGTGCAAAAAGGCGAACTCGGGCCATGTGATCGGCATCATCTCGACCGCGGCGTTCAGCTTCATGGTGCAGGAGCCGAGGGGGATCATCGCGCGATCAAGCGCAAGGTCGCGATCCGACAGGCGGCGCATATAGCGCATCATCTCGGTCTCGGCGCGGTTCATGTGGAAGATCGGGTGGGTGAGATAGTCGGACTGACGGTGCAGCTCTTCCGGCACCCTGTAGCGATGGGTCAGATCGTCATCCTTGCGATCAATGCCGAAGGCGCGCCAGACGGCCTCGATGGTCGTGCGGCGGGTGCGCTCGTCGAGGCTGATGCCGACCTTGGTCTTGCCGATCTGGCGCAGGTTGATCCCGTTCTCGACGGCAAGCTGCATGACGGCGGCCTGCAAGGGGCCCACTTCGACCGTGATCGTATCGAAGAACACCTCGGGCGCGACCTTGAAGCCCGCCTCCTCAAGCCCGCGGGCAAGGCGGACTGTCTTGCGGTGAATCCGCTGGGCGATGGCCTGAAGGCCCTTGGGGCCATGAAAAACCGCATACATCGAGGCCATGACCGCCAGAAGCGCCTGCGCGGTGCAGACGTTTGAGGTCGCTTTCTCGCGGCGGATGTGCTGTTCGCGGGTCTGGAGCGAGAGGCGATAGGCGGGATGCCCGTGGCTATCGACCGAGACGCCGACGATCCGGCCCGGCATGGAGCGTTTGTATTCGTCCTTGCAGGCGAAATAGGCGGCGTGCGGGCCGCCATAGCCCAAGGGCACACCAAAGCGCTGGGTCGAGCCGACAGCGATATCGGCGCCCATCGCGCCCGGCTCTTTCAAAAGCGTGAGCGACAGGGGGTCGGCGGCAACAATGGCGATGGCCTTGGCGGCGTGGAGCTTGGCGATCACGTCCGAGAAATCGCGGACATGGCCGTAGGTGCCGGGATACTGGAAGATCCCGCCGAAAACGGCATCGGCATCCATTTCATCGGGGTTGCCGACGATCACCTCAATCCCGAGCGGCGCGGCGCGGGTCTGGATCACGGCGATGTTCTGGGGGTGGCAATCCTGATCGACGAAGAAGGCCTTGGCCTTCGATTTCGCGACCCGCTGCGCCATGGTCATGGCCTCGGCGGCGGCGGTGGCTTCATCGAGGAGGGAGGCGTTGGCGATCTCGAGGCCGGTGAGATCGCAGATCATCGTCTGGTAGTTCAAAAGCGCCTCGAGGCGGCCTTGGGAAATCTCGGGCTGATAGGGGGTATAGGCGGTATACCACGCCGGGTTTTCAAGGATGTTGCGCTGGATCGCGGGGGGCGTGACCGTGCCGTAATAGCCCTGACCGATGAGCGAGGTCAGGACCTGGTTCTTCTTGGCGACCTGACCGAGGAAGAACAGAAGCTCGCCTTCCGACTTGGGCTTGCCGAAATCCAAAGGCTCGTGCTGGCGCAGCGAGCGCGGCACGGTCTCGTCGATGAGCGCATCGAGGCTTTCGGCGCCGACGACCTTGAGCATCTCGGCCATTTCCTCGGGCGAGGGGCCGATGTGGCGGCGGTTGGCAAAATCGTAGGGAAGATAATCGGTCGGTTCAAACGGCATGGTGCCACTCCCAAAGGGGATTACGGGGGGGGGTGCGGGGGCGACGACCGCCCCCGCCGGATCGGTTTCAACGGGCCGGGATCAGCCGATGAAATCTTTGTAGGCGGCTTCGTCCATCAGATCGTCGAGCACGGAGAGATCTTCGATCTTCATCTTGAAGAACCAGCCATCGCCCAGCGGGTCTTCGTTCACGAGGCCCGGATTGTCGGCGAGCACGTCGTTCACCTCGACGACAGTGCCATCAAGCGGCGCGAGGATATCTGAGGCGGCCTTGACGCTTTCGATCACGGCAACTTCGTCATCCTTGGCGACCTCGGTGTCGGCCTCGGGCAGATCGACGAAAACGATATCACCCAGCTGTTCGCTGGCGTGCTCGGTGATGCCGACGACGATCACGTCACCCTCGACGCGGAGCCATTCGTGTTCTTCGGTGTATTTCATTTCTTGTTTCTCCAGTTGGACTTAGCGTTTGTATCCGGCCGGGCGGAATGGCATGGCCGTTACCACCGCGGGAAGTCTTTTGCCACGCACCTCACCCCAGATTTGGGTGCCTGCGGCGGAATGTTCCGTTGCGATATAGCCCATCGACATCGGGCGCCCGATCGAGGGGCCGAAGGCGCCGGAGGTCACGGTGCCAATGGGTTCGCCGCCCGATTCCGAGGCGAAAAGCGGGGTCTCGGCGCGCATGGGCGCGCGGCCCTCGGGCAGAAGGCCGATCCGCAGGCGGGCGGGGCCATTTGCCAGCTCGGCCAGAATGCGGGCAGCGCCGGGAAAGCCGCCTTCGCGGTCGCCACCGGCGCGGCGGGATTTCTGCATGGCCCAGTTGAGCGCGGCTTCGACCGGGGTCGTCGCGGTGTCGAGATCGGAGCCATAGAGGCAGAGGCCCGCCTCGAGGCGAAGGCTGTCGCGGGCGCCAAGGCCGATGGGGGCCACACGATCATCGGCCAGAAGGGCGCGGGTCAGGGCCGCGGCCTGATCGTTCGCAACCGAAATCTCGTAGCCATCCTCGCCGGAATAGCCCGAGCGGGAAATCCACAGATCGCCAAAGGCGGAAGGGGCGATGATCACATCCATGAAGGCCATATTGGCCACGGCCGGCACATGGGCGGCAAGGGCCGCCTCGGCATCGGGGCCTTGCAGGGCCAGAAGGGCGCGGTCGGTGATGACCTCGATCTCGCAGGCGCCCGAGAGGTGGGCGGCAAGATGCGCGGCGTCGGCCTCCTTGCAGGCGGCGTTGACGACGAGGAACAGGTGATCGCCGCGATTGGCCACCATCAGATCGTCGAGGATGCCGCCTTCGTTGTTGGTGAACAGCGCATAGCGCTGGCGGCCCTCTTTCAGGCCGAGGATATCGACCGGCACGAGGCTTTCGAGGGCAAGGGCTGCATCGGCCGTATCGCCCGACTTCGCCCGCAGGATGATCTGGCCCATGTGGCTCACATCGAAAAGGCCAGCCTTGGCGCGGGTGTGCAGGTGTTCCTGCATCACGCCCATCGGGTATTGAACGGGCATCTCATAGCCCGCGAAGGGGACCATCTTGGCCCCAAGGTCGAGGTGCAGGTCGTAAAGCGGGGTGCGCTTCAGGTCGGTCATCATTCCTCCAGTGTCACCGGTGGCGCAGGACCGTCCGGCATCGTCGCAAGGCTCCGCCTCGCTGTTCGATGCCCCCTCTGTCCTTTCGCCTGAGATCGTTATCCCTTCGGCGTGCGCTGGTGCGCCTCTCTCCAGAGTTCCAGATGTGCGTCGGTCCGTTTGCCTGAGAGTTTACCGGGGCGGTTGCTCCTTCGGCACTGGCGGGTCCAGTTCTCCCGTCGCACATCCTCGCTTTAGTGGATTCGCCCCCGAGGCGGCAAGTGTTTTCGGCATACTGTTGAATACCGTGCCTGCAGAATTGGACTCGCAAATGTGCTAAGATGCGATTACAGATCACGAAAGTTGAATATGTGAGAGAGGGAGCCTCATCATGCGCGTGACACGTCGGACTTTCATGAAACAGGGCGGCGCGGCTGTCGCGGCGGCGGGCGGGCTTGTCCCGGTCTGGGCGCAGGCGAGCGTGACCGTGGGCGGCTATCAGATCGACACGTTGAGCGATGGCAACCTCGTGCTGCCGGGAAGCATGGTGATCGGCGATCTGCCGGCCGAGGAAGCGGCGGCGATCCTTGCCCGCTATAACCTCGGGACCGAGCAGTTCTCGCCCGATTGTAACGTGACCCTTCTGCGCGATGGCGAGAATACGGTGCTGTTCGACGTGGGCGCGGGCGCGAATTTTCAATCGAGCGCTGGCCGGTTGGGCGAGGCGCTCGACGCCCTTGGCGTGGCTGCGGATGAGGTGACCCATGTGGTCTTCACCCACGCCCACCCCGATCACCTCTGGGGCGTGCTCGACGATTTCGACGAGCCGATCTTCACCAACGCCCGCCATATGATCGGCCTGACCGAACGCGACTATTGGCTTGATCCCGAGACGGTCAACACCATTCGCCCCGACCGCCAAGCCTTTGCCGCGGGTGCGCTGCGCTATCTGACCGCCATCGACGGGCAGCTTGAGGTCTTTGGCAATGGCGACGAGGTTCTGCCGGGGATCATCGGGCTTTTGCAGCCGGGGCATACGCCGGGGCATATGGTGTTCGACATCGCTCAGGGCGATCAGCAGCTGATGATCCTTGGCGACACCATCGGCAACCATCACCTGGCCTTTGAACAGCCGCTCTGGCCGTCGGGCTCGGATCAGGACCAATCGACCGGCGCCACCACGCGGGCCGCCCTTCTGAGCCACCTCGCCGACAGCGGCAAGGCGCTGATAGGCTATCACCTGCCCTACCCCGGCATCGGCAAGGCCGAGCGGACCGAGACCGGCTATCGCTTCGCGGCGTTCTGAGGGTCAAGGACTAACGAAACAACGATGGCCGCGCTATTGCGCGGCCATTGGCATTCTGGAGAGCTGGCAATGCGCCCAAAGCTCTTCAAGCGCGGTGACGAGGCGTTCGACGTCCTTGGTGCTGTGAAGCGGGCCGGGGGTGATGCGCAGGCGCTCGGTGCCTTTGGGCACGGTGGGATAGTTGATCGGCTGGATATAGATCCCGTGCCGGTCCATCAGGATATCCGAGAGGTATTTGCACTTGGCCGCATCGCCCACCATCACGGGGATGATGTGGCTGGGGTTCGGGATATGCGGAATACCGGCGGCATCGAGGCGGGCGCGGACCTCGGCCACGCGCGCCTGTTGCGCGGTGCGCTCGGCGCTTGAGGCCTTGAGGTGCCGGATCGAGGCGCAGGCGCCAGCGGCCACGGCGGGCGGCAGGGCGGTGGTGAAGATGAAGCCCGAGGCGAAGGAGCGGACGAAATCCACCAGATCGGCGCTGGCCGCGATATAGCCGCCGACCACGCCGAAGGCCTTGCCAAGGGTGCCTTCGATCACGGTGATCCGGTCCATCAGCCCTTCGCGCTCGGCGATGCCGCCGCCGCGCGGGCCATACATTCCGACAGCATGAACCTCGTCGAGATAGGTCATCGCGCCATAGCGGTCGGCCAGATCGCAGATCCCGCGAATGGGGGCGATATCGCCGTCCATCGAATAGACGCTTTCAAAGGCGATGAGCTTGGGCTTGTCCGCCGGGAGCGCGGCAAGATGGCGCTCCAGGTCCTCGAGGTCGTTGTGCTTCCAGATGATCCGCTCGGCCTTGGAATGGCGGATGCCTTCGATCATCGAGGCATGGTTGAGCGCGTCTGACAGGATCACGAGGCCGGGGATCTTGGCGCCGAGGGTGCCAAGGGCGGCCCAGTTCGAGACATAGCCCGAGGTAAAGAGAAGCGCCGCTTCCTTGCCGTGCAGATCGGCCAGTTCGCGTTCGAGCAGGACGTGGTGATGGTTGGTTCCGCTGATATTGCGGGTGCCCCCTGCCCCGGCGCCCGACTGGTCGATCGCGGCGTGCATGGCGGCGATGACATCGGGGTGTTGGCCCATCCCGAGGTAATCGTTCGAGCACCAGATCGTCACTTTCCGCACCGCGTCGCCCACATGATTATCGGCGCTGGGGAAGGCCCCTCTGTGCCGTTCAAGATCGGCGAAGACGCGGTAGTTGCCGCCGGCTTTCAGCCGGTCGAGCTCGGTGCGGAAGAATGTCTGATAATCCATGCAGGGCCTCTATTAGTCGGCGGCTTCGCGGGCGATGTCGTCGAGCAGGGCCTGAACCTTCTGCATCTCGCCTTCGGGCATGTTGCGATAGCCGATCACAACCTCACCCTCGCGCTCGTAGACGAAGATCGCATAGGGGCAGAAGGCGATGTTCATGAAATCGGCTTCCATCACCTCGCGCGAGAGCGAGGCCGAGCAGAACATGAAGATATCGGCGGCATCGAAGATCACCACGTCGCTGCCCACATCGGCGGCGGTGCGGTTGAGCATCTCGCCCGAGTGGCTCACCCAGTCGATCACGAGGCCACGACCGACGATGGCGCTTTCAAGGCTGAAGGTCGCATCGTCGAAGCTGCCGTCGAAGGCATAGGTTGTCGCAATGTCGGCGGCGGCCGGCAGCGCTGTTCCAATCATAAGGGCTGTCAGAAAGGCTTTGGTCATGATGGATCCTCCCGAGATCTATCCCGCTTATCTGCGGTTCGTGGCCTGAATACCTTGATCTGGATCAGGCCAAAAAGCGAGACACCCGGCCCTTTTCGGGGCCGGGTGCAGTCAAGTCCTAGTTGCTGGCGTGCTGCAGGTAGGCCAGGAGCGCTGCCCTGTCATCCGCCGAGCGCAGCCCCGCGAAGGACATCTTGGTGCCAGACATCACGCCCTTGGGGTTTTCGAGGAAGGCCGAGAGCGTTTCCTCGGTCCAGACCTGACCAGCGGTGTTGGCGTCGTTGAAGACGTTGGAATAACCAAAGCCTTCGACCGAACCGACGGTGCGGCCGACAATGCCGTTGAGCTGTGGGCCCGAGCGGTTGACCGCGCCTTCGCCCACCTGGTGGCAAGCGCGGCACTTCTTGAACACGCCTTCACCGTCTTCGACGAGCGCCATATCGACACCGCCAGTCTCTTCGGCAGCTGCCGGTTCTTCCGAAGCGGCGTGCTCTTCGGCAACCGGAGCAGCCTCGGCCGCGCCTTCAGCCGCCGGAGCCGCCCGGACAACACCGCTGTCGGGGGTCACGTCGAGCATCGAGGCGTGCATGGTGATCTCGACTGTTTCCTTGCAGTCGGTCATGCAGGCTTCTTGCGTGAAGAGCGGGAATTCGGTCTCCAGACGGTCGTCCATGAAGAAGTTGTCTTCATTGACGAGGCGCACTTCGGTGAAGTTCTCGTTCGAGAGCACGAACTCGTCATCGACCAGATCGTTCACATACATGAGGTATGCGACGAGGGCGTAGGTCTCGTCATTGCTGAGCGAGGCGGCCTCGCCGAAGGGCATGGCGCGCTGGACATAGTCGTAGACGGTCGAGAGATAGGGCCAGTAGGAGCCGATGGTCTTGACCGGATCCTTGTGGGTCAGCGTGCCGTAGCCGTTTGCGAGAACCGGCCAGCGGCCGACGGCCTCGCCAAACTCGCCGTGGCACATGGAGCACTTCTCGACGAACAGCTCTTCGCCGGTCAGCACATCGCCCGACCCGACCGGAAGGCCAAGGCCATCGGGGCGGATATCGGTATCCCATGCGGCAACTTCTTCGGCCATCGCCTCGCGGCCGAGGCCGTAGCCACCGGCCATCGAGGGCGCGGGGGAGAGTTCGGCGGTCAGGGTCGTGATGGGTGCGGCGGCAGCGGCGGCAGGCGCGGCTTCCTGCGCCATCGCCGGCTCGACCTCGACCATCTCGCGGATCGGCGCCGGAACGTCGATCACGAACTGGTCGGCAGCGACATAAGCGATCGCCAGAACAGAGGCGACGCCGGTGCCTGCGGGCACGAAAATCTTAAGAAATTTCAACATTTTCGGCGATCCCTTGTTCGTTAACATACCAGGTGTGGATGGCGTTGTTGTGGTAGATGGAGTTCTCGCCACGGATCTCGCGCAGCTGGTTCTTGGTCGGCTGGACATAGCCGGTCGAGTCATGCGCCCGGCTCTGCAGAAGCAGCGGTTTGCCGTCCCATTCGAACTCGAAATAGAAGCGGTGCATGGACTTGGTGAAGGACGGACCCGAGATCCGCGCCTGATGCCAGTTCTTGCCGCCATCGAGGGTCACGTCGACGCGCGGGATGGTGCCGCGGCCCGACCAGGCGAAGCCCGAAACAACGGTCCAGCCTTTGCCGTGGGTGATCGGGGCCTGCGGGCTGGGGGTGGTGATGACCGACTTGGCGTCCATCTCCCAGGTGAAGCGGCGGGCCTGACCGTTGGCGAGAAGGTCGGTGTATTTCGAGGTTTCCTCGCGGTGGTGCCAGGGTTCGTCACCCACTTCGAGGCGGCGCAGCCACTTGATCCACATATTGCCTTCCCAGCCCGGCACGACGAGGCGCAGGGGATAGCCCTGCTCGGGGCGCAGCGCTTCGCCGTTCATCTTCCAGGCGACGAGGCAGTCGTCGAGCGCCTTTTCCATCGGGATCGAGCGGGTCATCCCCGAGGCGTCGGCACCTTCGGCAAGAAGCCATTTGCCGTTCGGCTTGAGGCCGGCTTCTTCGAGAAGAAGGCGCAGCGGCACGCCGGTATACATCACGTTGTGGATCATGCCGTGGGTGAACTGAACACCGTTCAACTGAGCACCCGCCCATTCCATGCCCGAGTTGGCCGCGCATTCGAGGAAGTAGACGTGGTTCTCGCGCGGGAAGCGCAACAGATCCTGCATCGTGAAGACAAGCTCTTTGTCCACGAGGCCGTTGATCATCAGGCGATGTTCGGCCGGATCAATATGAGCCGTGCCGCCATGGTGACGTTCGAAGCAGACACCGTTGGGGGTGATGATGCCATCAAGCTCGTGGATCGGCGTGAAGTTGATCGACGAGACGTTGTCGGCGGTCAGCCATTCGACCCCGCGGCGCACGACGTGCTTCTCGTGCTCGGAGGGAACACCATAGGGGCGGGCATCGACGCCATCGCCGAGGAAGGTCCGCCAGGGCTGAACTTCCGTGATTGCTTTTTCAGGAGCAGCCTCTGCGCGGGCCATCGAAGCCCCCGCAATTGCGCCACCCGCTGCCAATGCGCCAGACAAAAAGGATCTGCGCGAGGGCTTGGCGCCCTTGTACAAAGTCGACATGGATTTTCCTTTTAAACTTTACTTAGGCACCGGCCACCTGAACGGAGGTATTGGGTGTCACAGAGACTGTGCCCAGCTTACGAATGTGGTTTTCAACCACGTCCCAAATCTGCGGACCTTCCGTCCCCTGATTGACGCTTGCCCAACCCGCAACAACATAAGTCTTTGCAGGATCAAGCTTTTCGCCAGTCTTGAGGAGGGTCAGTTCACTGATACGGCTACCGATCGGCTGGTTGATGTCGATGCGGTATCCCATGCCCCCGATGCGAACCATGTCGCCGCCCTGCTGATAGTAGGGGTCGGGGTTGAAGAGATTGTCGGCAACGTCTTCCAGCACGGTGTGGATAAACTCGCCGGTCATTTCGACGCGATAGGCTTCGCCATAGGTCATCGAGGTGACGTTCCAGATGTCTTCGCGGGTGATCGCACTTCCCGGAAGGATCGAGGGGCCCCAGCGGACGCCCGGAGACATGGCGATATCGGCTTCGCGCTCGGACATGAGCGCGTCGCAGATCAGATCGTCCCACGAGCCGTTGAAGTTGCCACGGCGGAAGAGGAGCGCATCGTCGGCGGTGTGGCCGATGACTTCGGAAAGCTGCGCCTCATAGGGCGCACGCTCGGCGTCGATCACGGCGGCCACCTCGGCGTCGGGGGTGATGACATCCGAGAAGATCGGGATCAGCTTGTGGCGGAAGCCCATCATGCGGCCGTCGCGCACATCAAGGTCGACGCGGCTGACGAATTTGCCGTTGGAGCCGGAGGCGATGATGATCGTCTCGCCCACCAGAACCGGCTCGGGAAGCGCATCGTGGGTGTGGCCCGAGAGGATCACGTCGATGCCCTGAACGCGGCCGGCCATCTGCTTGTCGACGTCAAAGCCGTTGTGCGACAGGACGACGACCAGCTCGGCCCCCATGCCGCGCACTTCATCGACCATCTCCTGCATCCGCTCGTCACGGATGCCGAAAGAGTATTCCGGGAACATCCAGCGCGGGTTGGCGATCGGGAGGTAGGGGAAGGCCTGACCGATCACGGCGATCTTGACACCGCCACGCTCGAAGAACTTGTAGGGAGCAAAGTCTTCGGTGGGCTCGTTCCATTCGGAGTCGAAGATGTTCTGGCCGAGCGCTGCAAAGGGGAGATCTGCAACGATATCGCGAACACGGTCGCCGCCGAGGGTGAATTCCCAGTGGAAGGTCATCGCGTCGGGCTTGAGCGCGTTCATGACGTTGACCATGTCCTGCCCCTCGGAGTGGTAGCAGGTGTAGGAGCCGTGCCATGTATCGCCGCCGTCAAGGAGGAGAGCGTCGGGACGTTCGGCACGGATCGAGTTGATCACGGTCGCCACACGATCAAGGCCACCCATCTTGCCGTAGGTGCGGGCAAGGGCGGTAAAGTCATTGTAGGACAGCGCATAGTGCGATGCGCTGCCGTCGGCCACGCCATAGAGCTTGCGGAAATCGGCTCCGGTGATGTGCGGCACCTGGCCGACATTGCCGCCGACGCCCAGGTTGATCTCGGGCTCGCGGAAGAAGATCGGCTTCATCTGCGCGTGGATATCGGTGACGTGGATCAGGGAGACGTTACCGAAGGTATCGAATTGCAGAAGCTGATCCTGGGTCAGAGCCTGCTGGGCGGCAAGCCGGCCCCAGGCGCCAAAACCCGACGCACCGTAGATGGCGGAGGCGGCCATCGAGGCTTGCAGGAAATCGCGGCGAGAGATCATTGAGTGGCCTTTCAGATCGAAGACGTATTCGTCTTTTTGAATATTACCAGATACAGAAAACCCGCGCCAGAGGCTGGCGCGGGCAATTCTCGTTAGTTACGGACCGAGACGCCTTCGACCGAAAGCCCGTTGCCGCGCGAGGCGACGTAGAGCTCGAGAGCAACAAAATCGGAGCTGTCGATCTTGTAGGTCTCGGCCTTGGTGTCACGGACACAGCCGACGAAGCGACCAGCCGCCGAGGTCAGCACGCTGTCCTTGATGCGATACACCGGGAAGCCGTTGGTCTGACCCTGCGAGAGGGTCTCGGCGCGGATCAGATTGCCATAGTTCTCTTCATGGCAGCTGGCGCAGCTGAGTTCGAGCTGACCGGTCCGGGTGTAGTACATCTGTTTGCCCTGCGCCCAAACGTCGGCCACGGGGCCGTCGATCGCGACGTTCATCGGCATACCGCGCGACTGCATCGAGATATAGGCTTCGAGCGAGACGATGTCGCCTTTGCCATACTTGAGGGCTTCGGCGCCTTGGTTCTCGGTGCGGCAGGCGTTGATCTGCATCTCCAATGTGCGGACTTCACCAGCGGCTTCGTTCCACTTTGGATAAACAGCGCGGACGCCGGCCATGCTTTCCGAGGCATCACCGTGACAATCAGCACAAGCCTTGCCAGAGGTTCCGGCGGGCTCGTTCCACATGTCTTCGCCGGCGTCGACGAAGAGCATGCCCGGATTGTCGAAGTCATCCATTTCCATGGCCTGAGTAAACGAGTCGCGGAACACCCACCCCGAATAGACGGTGGTGAGGCCTTCGATGTGCGACGGAGCCGGGGCCTCGGTGGTCAACTCCAGGTCGCCGTTGATCACGAGGTTACCCTCGGCAAGGGCCATTCCGGCCCCTGCAAGGATGGCAACCGATGTGATCGCTCCTTTCAGAACTGTTTTAGTCATTCGCGTTCCTCCCTGTGGCTGAAGATCAGCCGATCGCGATGTCTTTGGTATCGGTGTAGACGGAACCGTCGTCGTCATACCAGGTGAAGGTGTAGGTGCCGGCTTCCGGAACCTGGGCCTGGAATTCGAAATACGGGTTCGTCGAGATCGCCGGCTCGAGGGTCACATCAATGACGTTCTGACCGTTGAAATCGCAGGTGAAGCGATTGATGATCGAACGCGGAATGAGGTTGCCGTCGCCGTCTTTGCGCTGGCCCGATTCCATGATGTGGCTGATGAGCGTCTTAATCGTGATCACCTCGCCTGCTGCTGCAGAGCTAGGGACGCGGACGCGGGGTGTTACGTTTTCTGCCATTTGTCTTTACTCCTGACTCAGCCGCCGCAGCCGCCGATGGTGACCTTGACCTCGCTCGAGGCCTGCGCAAACGAGCCGTCGGCCATTTTTGCAATGGCGGTAACAGTCTGCGTCTTCGACAGACGGATACGGGTCGAGCCATACTGAGCGCCGGCGAGCGGGCCGAAGTTGAACGTGCAGACGCCGGGGTTCGGGTTGCCAAGGGCAAGCACCATGATCGAAACGGCGCCGGGGGCGCTGACTTCGACCGGAACCGTGTTGCCGTTTTCAGCGATCTCGGGGGCGGTCAGAGTGACGCCGCCTTCTCCGACGGCGGCGCCGCCAGTGAAAGCTGCAATCTCCTCCTCACCGGCCGCGAAGGCGCGGATCGGCAAGACAGCAGCAGCAGAAGCGCCCGCCGCCATCAAGATCGTATCTCTACGGGTGAATTTCATTGTGTCTCCTCGTAAGGCCAGGGGCCACTATTCTGTGAGTGTGAGCAGATAAGCCACGATGTCTTCAACCTGCTGAGCGGTCAGCAGCGTCGGAAGAGGCTCGGTGCCGGCTTTGCCCGTGAAACCATCGCCCGGGCGGATAAAGCCGCTCGACTTGTAGAAGCTTGGCATGACGGTATCGGGGAACGTGTTCTTGACGCCGGCCACGATGCCACGCAACTGGGTTTCATCCCAACGCGACGCGACGCCATCAAGCGACGGGCCGACTGATCCGTGGAACGGGATATCCGCCGCAGCGGAGATCTGGTGGCACGCAAAGCAGTTGCCCTGACTCTTGGTTTCCATGGCCTTGAGTCCGGCAGCCGCGTCGCCCGCCACGCCCGTGAGCGATTCGGAGACCGCTCCGTACTCGTCGAAAGCGACGTTTTCAGGCGAAACCTCGGCTGCAACGGCGAGCGTTGCGACCAATGCCACACCTACGGTGATTGGTATGATGCGCTTCATGAACCCTCCCTCAGTTCATCATATGCTTATCATTGCATACCATAGACTACGGTCCTAGGCGAAGGCAATGACAAATTCAAAAGTATGAATATTCTGCACTGCGGCGATTAGAATTCTCTAATGTATCAGTTACCGCCGCGGCCCTCCTCGAGCATACGGGCATGGTATTTTTGGAAGTTTTCGCCGTCTTCATAGATCTTCTCGTTCACCCAAGTGAGCATGTTGAGGGTCATTCCCTTGCCGAGCGCTCCGGGGATTACGCCCACCGCCACCTGCGGCGCCGGCTTGGAATCGATCACCTCTTCGGGGAAGAAAAGAATCGTCGGCGTGAACATCACGCCCCACTTCATGATCATCTCGCGCTCGGGGAGGGTCTCGCCGTCAAAGTCTGTCACCTCGACATCGCCGAACATATTGAGCTGAATGACGAAAAAGTTCTCTTCGATGTAGCTCTCGATCTCGAAATCGGTGAAGACCTCCTCGTGCATCTTGGTGCAATAGATGCAGCCGCGCTGCTCGATCATCACCATCAGGCGCAGGCCAAGTTCGGTCGCCTCGGCCAGATCCTCGTTCAGATCCTTGAAGGTGTCGCGCATCCATGTGGTCTTGTGCAGACCGTCATCCCCCATCCAGGGTTCGGCGGAGACAGCCGCGGGCAACATAAGGGCGAAAGCAAGTAGCAGGCGCTTGAGCATTGTCGGCAAGACCCTTTATCCGAGTTTGACCAGCGACGGGACGTGGTCGATGAGCCATTGGGCGATGTAGTTGACCGAGTTCGTCGCGATCAGGATAGCAAAGAGAATGAGCATCGCGCCCATCACTTTCTCGACATGGCCCAAATACTTGCGGTTGCGGGCCATCCAGCCGAGGAAGGGTTTGGCGAAGAGCGCGGCCACAACGAAGGGTGCGGTCATCGCCATGCCGTAGACGAAGAGCAGAAGGCCGCCGCGCCAGATATCGCCCATGCCGCTGGCGATCATCAGGATCGAGGCAAGCGCAGGGCCCACGCAAGGCGTCCAGCCAAAGCCGAAGGCGAGGCCCATGACATAGGCGCCCAGCAGGGTCGAGGGCTTGCTGTCGCTCTGGATGCGGGCTTCGCGGTGGAACAGCGGGATGTGCAGGACGCCCATGAAATGCAGGCCAAAGAGCGCAAGAATCCCGGCCGCCACATAGGAGAGCGGCTGTTTCCACTGGGCAAAGACCTGCCCGAGCGCGGTCGCGCCCATGCCGAGAAGGACGAAGATCGTGGTCACGCCAAAGGCAAAGGCGATCGCGGAAAGTATCAGGCGCTTTTGCGCGCCTTCGGGGATTTCCTTGTGCCCGTGCAGTTCGGCCATCGACACGCCTGCCATATAGCAGAGGTAGAAGGGCACCATCGGCAAGACACATGGCGTGAAGAACGACAGGATCCCGGCGAGTGCTGCGCCAAGATAACTCATGTCGAGCATGATATGTGTCCTTGTAAAATTCACATATTCAAATTATGAAGAATGAAATGGTTTTCGTCAATTGGTGTGCGGTTTCGCCATGCGGTTACTGATGCTTGTCATCTCGCTTCTCTGGGCAGGCCTCGCGGCCTCTGCCGAGACGCGCCTTGTGATGGCCGAGGCCGAAGGCTGTATGTGGTGCGAGAAATGGGAAGCACAGATCGGTCCGATCTATCCCAAGACACCAGAAGGCCAGGCCGCACCGTTGATGATGGTCAATGCGAGGGCCCCTCTGCCGGAGGGGATCACGCTGAAACGCCCGATTGTCTTTACCCCGACGTTCATTTTGACGGTCGATGGGCAAGAGGTCGAGCGCATCGAAGGCTATCCGGGAGAGGATTTCTTCTGGGGACTTTTGGGAATGATGCTCAAACAAGCCGGGATTCTTACGAGCATCGTTCCGAGCAGTTGATCTAGGAGGGAAATCTTCCGGTGTTGCGAGTTGCATGGTTTGATTTTTCCCCTGAATGTGCGAAAAGCGCAAAAAATGTTTGAATTTGATTGAGCAGAGGCTCCGATGGGTATTCCGATTATTGATGACAAGATTTGCGCGGCCGATCTCGATCGGATGATGGAAAGCGCCACCGATGCATCCAACTTCCTCAAGGCGATCAGCCACGAGGGCCGGCTGATGATCCTCTGTCATCTCGCCACGGGCGAGAAATCAGTGACCGAACTTGAAGAGCTTCTTGCTGCTCGCCAAGCCGCTGTATCGCAGCAGCTGGCGCGTTTGCGTCTTGAGGGGCTGGTGACCCCTCGCCGTGACGGCAAAGCCATCTACTACCGGTTGACGGATCAGAAGCCACGGCAGATCATTGATCTAATTTACGATATGTTCTGCCGGGTCGCCTGAGCTCTCGCTCCGCCCGAAAGGCGGAACCACAAGAGGGGCGCCCATGCTCGATATCCTTGGTGACGGCAATGCAGCCGCAATTGTCGGTGTTCTGAGTGGCCTTTTGCTTGGGCTTGCCTCGCGCTTGGGCAGATTCTGCACCCTTGGTGCCATCGAAGACTATCTCTATGCCGAATCGGATATGCGCCTGCGGATGTGGGGCATCGCCATCGGCGTGGCTGTGACCGGCAGCTTTGCACTTATTGGTGCGGGCCTTCTGAACGCCGAAGAGACCATCTATCTCAGCTTTGCCTTTGCCCCAATCGCCAGCATCGTCGGCGGCCTCGTCTTCGGTTATGGCATGGCGCTGGCCGGCAACTGCGGCTTTGGCGCGCTTGCCCGCCTTGGCGGCGGCGATTTGCGGAACTTCGTGATCGTTCTGGTGATGGGCATTGTCGCCTATGCCACGATTTCCGGGCCGCTTGCCTATTTCCGCATCTGGGCCTTTCCGCAGGTCGAGGCCACTGGCACGCCGCCGGGCATCGCCCATTGGCTGTCGTCGGTCACAGGGGCTTCGCCGAGCCTCATCGGAATCGCAATCGGCATCGCAATCCTCATCGCCGTGGCAGCCCCCGCGCGGGTGCGGCAGTCGGGATCGACCCTCTTCTGGGGCGCTGCGGTTGGTTTGTCGGCGGTGACGGCCTGGGCCGGCACCCAGTGGATTGCCACCAACGGCTTTGACGGCATTCAGGTGGCCTCGCATACCTTCTCGTCGCCGCTGGGCGAGACCATCCTCTGGACCATGACCGCCTCGGGCCAAACGCTTTCCTTCGCAATCGGCTCGGTGGCGGGCGTTTGGGTGGGGGCGTTCGCCGGCTCGCTGATCAAGGGGCATTTCCGATGGGAAGCCTGCGAAGACCCGCGTGAGCTGCGCCGGCAGATCTTTGGCGCGGGGCTGATGGGTTTTGGCGCGGTGGTGGCTCTGGGATGCAGCATCGGTCAGGGGCTTTCGGCCTTCTCCGTGCTGGCGTGGTCGGCGCCACTGACGGTGGCGGCGATCCTTGCGGGCGCAGCACTTGGCCTGCGGCACATGATTGCCGGGTTCCAGCCCGAATAGGCCTAGCGCAGGGTCCGATCCAGGAAGGAAAGCCAGTTCTCGCTGGCGATCTTGGCGACAAGGTCGCGGCCAAAGCCATGCGCCAGCATCGCTTCGCAGAGCGCAGGCAGGCCCGCCACATCGCCGATCCCTTGCGGCATGGTCGCGCCGTCGAAATCCGAGCCAAAGCCCACGCGGTTCTCGCCCAGCATCGACACAAGGTGATCGAGGTGGCGCATGATCGGATCCCATCCCATCGCCGAATCCTTGCGGCCATCGGGGCGCAGGAAGATCGTCGCGAAATTGAGGCCGACGATGCCGTCGGATTCGGCGATCACCTGAAGCTGGCGGTCGGTCAGGTTGCGGGTCGAGGGGCAGATGGCGTGGGCGTTCGAATGGGTGGCGACCATCGGGCGGCTCGAGATGCGGGCCACGTCGTCGAAGCCCTTTTCGTTGAGATGCGACAGGTCGATCTGGATGCCCAGCCCGTCGCAGGCGCGGACAAGGCGCATCCCCGCCTCGGTCAGGCCATCGCCGGTGTCGGGCGTGCCGGGGAAGCGGAACGGAACGCCGTGGCCAAAGACGGTCGGGCGGCTCCAGACGGGGCCGATCGAGCGCAGGCCTGCGGCGTGCCAGAGGTAGAGGCCTTCGAGGTCGGGGTCGATCGCCTCGGCCCCTTCCATATGCAAGATGCCCGCCACGGCATCCTCGGCCATCGCGGCACGCACATCGGCGCCGGTCCGGCAGATGCGGAAGACGCCGAGCGCGGCGCGCTCCATCCACTGGAAATGGCAGGCCTCCGACCAGGCGAAGGGCTGGCCCTCGATATGGCCGATCAGCGGGTCGAGCGGGAAATCATAGCTCGGCTCATTCATCAGCGCATCGCGGTCGATCTTGGGATCATCGTCCGGCGAGGGGATATACATGGCGAAGAAGCCGCCGACAAAGCCGCCCTTTCGCATCCGTGGCAGGTCGAGATGGCCGGTCCCATCGCCATTGGGCCAAAGGGCCGCGCGGCTTTCGGGGTGTTTCTGGAGGCGATAAAGGAAATCGTTGTGGCCGTCGAAGACCTGAAAGTCGGGCATGGGTCACCTCTGGTGCGTTGGTCCGACCATAGTTGCGCGGCTGGCGCTGGCAAGGGGCGGCGCGTGCCGCCCCTGCCCCGGTCTCTAGTGCTTGAGCATGACGTGGCGGACCACGGTATAATCCTCGAGCGCATAGGCCGACATATCCTTGCCATAGCCCGATTGCTTGAGGCCGCCGTGGGGCATCTCGTTGCAAAGCATGAAGTGGGTGTTGATCCATGTGCAGCCGTAGCGCAGGCGCGCGGCGGTCGCCATGGCGCGGCCCACGTCCTTGGTCCAGACCGAGGAGGCAAGGCCATAGTCGCTGTCGTTGGCCCACTGAACGGCGGTATCGACATCCGAGAAGGGCGTGATCGAGACCACGGGGCCGAAAACCTCGCGGCGGACGATCTCGTCGCTTTGCTGGGCGCCGGCGATGACGGTGGGCTTGTAGTAATAGCCCTTGTCCATGACGTGGCCGCCTGTGGTGACCTCGATGTGGTTGAGCTCGCGCGCGCGGTTGACAAAGCTCGCCACGCGGTCGCGCTGGCGCAAGCTGATCAGAGGGCCGATGTCGTTCGTGGTGTCGTCGTCATTGGCAAGCTGGATGCCTGCGACGGCCGAGGTCAGATCGGCCACCAGTTTGTCGTAGACCTTCTTGCCCGCATAGATGCGGCAGGCGGCGGTGCAATCCTGGCCCGCATTGTAGAACCCAAAGGCAGTGAGGCCTTCGACGACCTCGGCAATGTCCGCGTCATCGAACACGATCACGGGGGCCTTGCCGCCCAGTTCCAGATGCGTGCGCTTGACCGACTTGGCCGCGGCGTCGAGGATCTTCTTGCCGGTCGCCACATCGCCGGTGATCGAGATCATGTCGACTTGCGGATGGTTGATGAGATAGTTGCCGACCGAATGGCCGCGGCCGGTGATGACGTTGACCACGCCTTCGGGCAGCTCTTCGGCAAGGATCTTGGCCATCTTGAGCGCGGTGAAGGGCGTCTGCTCGGAGGGTTTGAACACCACCGTATTGCCGCCCGCGATGGCGGGGGCGAGTTTCCAAGCCATCATCATCAGGGGATAGTTCCACGGCGCGATCGAGGCCACGACGCCGATGGGATCGCGGCGGATCATCGAGGTGAAGCCTTCGAGGTATTCGCCTGCGACCATGCCATGCTGGGTCCGCACGGCGCCCGCAAAGAAGCGGTAGCAATCGACGATGGCGGGGATCTCGTCGCCGCGGGCGGCGTTGATCGGTTTGCCACAGTTGAGCGCCTCGAGGGCGGCGAAACCATCCGCCTCGGCCTCGACCCGATCCGCGATCCGCAGAAGAGCGGCGGCGCGTTCGCCGGGGGTGGTGCGCGACCAGCTGTCAAAGGCCTTGCGGGCGGCGGCCACGGCGCGGTCGACCTGCGCGGTCGACGCCTCGGGCACGTCGATAATGACCTCGCCGGTGCGCGGGTTGAACACCTGCTCGGCGGCGTCCTGGCCCGCTTCGAAGCTGTTGCCGATCAGAAGGTTTGTCTCGATTTTCATGGGGCGTGCTCCTTGGATCATTTCCCCCCGCCGGCGGTCTCGGAGCCGCCGCGCGTAAGGTAATAGGCGATAAGAATGGGGAAGAAGGTGGTGACGAAGACGACGATGGCCACCACGTTGGTCACGGGCCGCTGGCGCGGGCGGACAAGCTCGTTGAGCATCCAGATGGGCAGGGTCGATTGCTGACCGGCGGTGAAGGTTGTCACGATCACCTCGTCGAACGAGAGCGCAAAGGCCAGCATACCGCCCGCCAGAAGCGCCGAGCCGAGGTTGGGCAAAAGCACATAGCGGAAGCTTTGAAAGCCGTTGGCGCCTAGGTCGGCCGAGGCCTCGAGCACCGCGCCCGAGAGGCGGCGGAAGCGGGCGACGGCATTGTTATAGACGATAACGATACAGAAGGTCGCGTGGCCCATGACGATGGTCAGCGTCGAGAAGGGGATATCCATGACCGCAAAGGCCGAGCGGAGCGACATACCGGTAATCACACCCGGAAGCGCGATGGGCAGGATAATGAGAAGCGAGATCTGCTCGCGCCCGAAGAACCGCGAGCGGGCCATGGCGGCGGCGACGAGCGTGCCGAGCACCATCGCCATCGCGGTCGAGATCGCAGCCACCCGCAGCGAGAGATAGAGCGGCGGCCAAATATCGGCGCGGTTCCATGCCACGGCGAACCACTTGGTCGTCAGGCCCGGCGGCGGAAACTGATAGGTGCGGTCTTCGGTCGTGAAGGCATAGAGAAAGATCAGCAGGATCGGCAGGTGCAGGAACAGAAGGCCGCCAATGGCTGCCGCTGTCAGGCCTTTGGAGGGGCGGGCGTCAGAGTGCATCGAAGGCCCCTCCTCTCTTTGCCAAGGACAGATAGACCAGCATGATGATGATCGGCACGACCGCGAAGGCGGCGGCGAGCGGGATGTTTCCGGCGGTGCCCTGAAGCTGATAGACGGCCTGGCCGATGAACCGCGCCGAGGTGCCGATGATCTGCGGGATGATGTAGTCGCCCATGGTCAGCGAGAAGGTGAAGATCGAGCCCGCGATCACGCCCGGCATGGCGAGCGGCAGGATCACGGTGCGAAAGGTCTGGCCGCGGCTGGCGCCGAGGTCGGACGAGGCTTCGAGCATCGAGACCGGCACACGTTCGAGCGAGGCCTGCATCGGCAGGATCATGTAGGGCAGCCAGACATAGACGAAAACGAGCCATGTGCCGATGAACGAGGTCGAGAGGGAATTGCCCCCGACGCCGGGCAGCGCCAGAACGGCGTCGAGCAGGAAGCCGAGACCCACGCTATCGGCGGCCCATGTGATGATGCCTTCCTTGGCGAGGATCAGCTTCCACGCATAGACCTTGACCAGATAGGACGACCAGAGCGGCAGCATGATCCCCAGATAGAACACCGCTTTCCAGCGGCCACGGGCGAAGCGGGCGGCGAAATAAGCAACCGGAAAGCCGATCACCGCCGAGGCGAGCGTGACCGAAGCCGACATGGTCAGGGTCCGCAGGATGATATCCATATTGGCGGCGCGGAACAGCTCGCCATAGGTCTTGAGCGTGAACTCCTCGACCACGACGCCGGAGAATTCGTCGATCGAATAGAAGCTTTGCAGCAGAAGCGCCCCGAGCGAGCCGAGGTAAACCACACCCAGCCAGAGAAGCGGCGGGGTGATCAGGAGCAGAAGCAGCACGGTCGGGCGGCGCCAGAAGAGCGCGCTCAGCCGGTCGGCAAGGCCGCGGTTCGGAAGGATCGCGCCGCGGCTCATGATCCGGCCATGACGTGAAGGGCCGAGGCGTCGAAGGTGATGCCCACCTCCGCGCCGGCTTCGGGCGCGGTTTCGCCTGCCGGAACCAGTGCGGCGATTTCGGTCTCTCCGACCATGACGCTCACCCGGCTGCCCGCGCCGAGATAGCGCAGAGCGGCAACCGTGCCGTTCATCTTGCCTTTGCCCTTGGCCACGAGGCGGATTGCTTCGGGGCGCAGGCTCGCCCACGCCGTTGCCCCGCCGAGTTGAGCCGTGAGCGCGGGGGGCAGGACATTCGACGAGCCGACGAAATCGGCGACGAAGGGGGTCGCGGGGCGGTCATAGACTTCGGCGGGCGAGCCGATCTGGGCGATCTTGCCCTCGTTGAACACGGCCAGTTGATCGGCCATCGATAGGGCTTCGTGCTGGTCGTGGGTCACGAAAACGAAGGTGATGCCAAGGCGCTTTTGCAGGGCTTTCAGCTCGTCTTGCATGGCTTCGCGCAGCTTGAGGTCGAGCGCGCCGAGCGGCTCATCGAGCAGAAGGACGCGCGGCTCGTTGACGAGCGCGCGGGCGAGGGCCACGCGCTGGCGCTGGCCGCCCGAGAGCTGGCCCGGCTTGCGGTCGCCATAGCTGTCGAGCTTGACGAGGGCGAGCATCTCCTCGGCCTTGGCATAGCGCTCGGCCTTGCCGACGCCCGCCACCATCGGGCCATAGGCCACGTTGTCGCGCACGTTCATGTGGGGGAATAGGGCATAGTCCTGAAAGACGGTGTTCACGCTGCGGCGGTTGGGGGGCGTGTCGCTCACGTCCTGCCCGAAAATGCGGATCTCGCCCGCCGTGGGCTTTTCAAAGCCGGAAATCAGACGCAGGCAGGTGGTCTTACCCGAGCCAGAGGGGCCGAGCATGGCGAAAAAGCTGCCCTCGGCAATCGAGAGATCGACAGCATCGACCGCCTTCACCTTGCCATAGTGGCGCGAGACTTTGTGGAACGTAACAGCGTTGGTCATTTCTTATCCGTGCGGCCCCGGCGGTCGGGGCCGTCGTAGGGAAATTGGGGGAAAGCGGCCCCGCCCTTCAGGGCAGGCGGGGCCAGAACCAGTGGGATCAGCGGCCGCCGATCACACCGATATAGTCGGAGACCCAGCGATAGTAGGGCACGCATTCGCCCTGGCTTTCGCACTGGCTGACCGGGGTCGTCCAGAAGTTGATCTTCTCGAAGTCATCCAGACCGTTGGCCGTGCAGCCCTCGGCGGTCTGCATGCCCGAGCCATCGGTACAGGCGGAGAGGACGACCGGGTTGGCGCCGAACCAGACCGACAGGTCGGCCTGAAGGTTCGACGAGAGGGTGTGCTCCATCCACAGATACGAGCAGGTCGGATGCGGCGCATCGACGTGCATCATGGTGGTGTCGGCCCAGCCGGTGGCACCTTCCTCGGGGATCACGCTTGAGACCGGGAAGCCTTCGGACTGCAGCAGGCCCACCTGGAACGGCCAGGAGCCGGAGGCGACAACGCCTTCGTTCTTGAAGTCGTCCATCTGGATGAAGGCATCGTGCCAGTAGCGGCCCACGAGCTTGCGCTGGCCGCGCAGGAGGTCGAGGGCGGCGGCATACTGCTCTTCATTCAGCTCATAGGGCGAGGTGATGCCCAGCTCGGGTTGGTGCGCCATGAGATATTGGGCGGCGTCAGCCACGTGGATCGGGCCGTCATAGGCCTGAACGCGGCCGACGTTGGACGAGCCGTCCGGCAGGGTCTGCTCTTCGAAAACAACGCTCCACGAGGTCGGCGGCGTGTCGCCGAAGGCCTCGGTGTTATACATCAGGACGTTCGGGCCCCACTGATAGGGAACGCCGTAGTGGACGCCGTCCACGGTATGCCACGGAGCATCCTTGAGGCGATCGTCAATGTTCGCCCAGGACGGGATCAGAGAAATATTCACGGGCTGCACCCGCTTGCCCGCGATCAGTCTGAGCGAGGCGTCGCCGGAGGCGGTGACGAGGTCAAAGCCGCCTTCATTCATCAGCGCGACCATCTCGTCCGACGTGTTGGCTGTCTTGACGACGACCTGACAGCCGGTGGCTTCTTCAAACTTCGTGACCCAGTCAAACTCGGCCATTGTTTCGCCGCGCTCGATATAGCCGGCCCAAGCGACGATGCTCACCTGGCCCTCGGGGGTTCCAAGCGAGGCGACCTGCGCCAGTGCGGGGGTGACGGCCATCGCGACGGCGACAGCGGTAGTGCCCATTAGTCGAATTGATTTCATCTTTTTACTCCCTGACGATCCTGGCCGCGTTCAAGCCGTGGCCTTCGGTAATCGCCGCCACGATAGGAGGCACGCGAGAAATCGCAAATTCAAAACGCAGAATGGGGCTATCGGTTTTTCCGATAGGTCGCGATCCCCCGAGGATTCAGTGGTTCGGGATCGCGCTTTGCGCGGAACGGACAAAATTCAGGGCGGGCGGAGAGAGCGGCGCGCCGCGGCGCCAGGCGAGGCCGACCTGCACATTGGGCAGATCTCCCGAGACATCGCGAATCTCGATCCGGTCGCCTTCGAGCGACCAGGGGCGGTAGACGAGGCCCGGCAGAATGGCGATGCCGGCCCCTGTCGCCACAAGGCTGCGGACGGCCTCGACCGAACGGGTGCGGAAGCTGATCTCGGGCCGCGAGGCCATCGCGCCCATAAGCTCGCGCGTGCTTTCCTCGATCTCGTCGACCATCAGCTGGATGAGCTGCTCGCCCGCCAGTTCCTCAAGCTCGATCGCCTCTTGCTGGGCCAACGGGTGGCCGAGCGGAAGCCAGAGGCGGTAGGGCGAGACAAGAAGGGTTTCGACATGGAGGGCGAGGCGGTCTTTGACGGAAGAGGTCAGGAGAACGGCCACGTCCAATTCGCCGCCAATCAGAAGGTGCTGAAGGTATTCGCCGCTATCTTCGATGACGTTGAGTTCGACCTGCGGATAGGCGCGGCGGAAGCGGGCGAGAAGGTCGGACAGGACATAGCCCGCGACAAGCGAGGTCACGCCCAGCGAAAGCCGGCCGGTGGCCTGTTCGGCCTCGTCACGGAACGCCTGACGGGCGCCGGCGACATCGGAGAGGATCTGGCGGGCGTGGCGCAGGAAGGCCGAGCCCTTGTGGGTGATCTCAAGCCCCCGCGCCTGCCGTTCGAAGAGGGTCACGCCCAGATCATCCTCAAGCGCGCGGATTGCCTCGGTCACCGAGGATTGCGAGATCGACAACATCCGCGCGGCCCCCGAGACCGAGCCCTGCTCGGCCGCGGCGACGAAGAACTGAAGCTGGCGCAGGGTGAATGCCAAGGGGGCCTCCGGGCTGGATGGCCTCAGTTGAACGGGATTTGGGAGGGAGTGTCACCCCCTGAAAGGCGGCCTAAAACGAAACCGGGCCGCACGAGGGCGGCCCGGGGATCTGTCTTGCCAAAGAAGAGGCTACTGCAGCGATACAGGCGCCAAGGCGCAGGAGAGGCAAGCCTCGCCCATGCCATGGATCG
>CAKZOU010000036.1 GCA_937138255.1 uncultured Paracoccaceae bacterium | reverse complement strand
GCGGCGGCCACCATCTGCATGGCCTTGGTGATCTTGCGGGTCGATTTGACCGACGCGATCCGATTTTTCAGGTCCTTTAGACTAGGCACTGCCTTGTCTCCTTATCCAAAGCCACGAAATCAGGCGAAATCCTTAGCGAATTCGTCGATAGCGGCCTTGAGCTTGGCCTCGGCGTCACCCTTGATCTTGGGGTCGTCCTTGGTCAGCCACTCGAGAACATCGGCGCGGTTGTTGCGCAGGTGCTTGAGGAGACCCGCCTCGAAACGGCCAACGTCCTTGACGGCAACCTTGTCGAGATAGCCGTTGGTGCCGGCGTAGATCACGCAGACGATTTCGGCGTTGGTCAGCGGCGAGTACTGCGGCTGCTTCATGAGCTCGGTCAGACGGGCACCACGGTTCAGGAGCTGCTGGGTGGCGGCATCGAGGTCGGAACCGAACTGGGCGAAGGCGGCCATCTCGCGGTACTGAGCAAGCGACAGCTTGACCGGACCGGCAACCGATTTCATCGAGTTGGTCTGAGCCGACGAACCCACGCGAGACACCGACAGACCGGTGTTCACGGCCGGGCGGATACCCTGATAGAAAAGCTCGGTCTCGAGGAAGATCTGGCCGTCGGTGATCGAGATCACGTTGGTCGGAATAAAGGCCGACACGTCGCCGCCCTGGGTTTCGATGACCGGAAGAGCGGTCAGCGAGCCCGAGCCATTGTCTTCGTTGAGCTTCGAAGAACGCTCGAGAAGGCGCGAGTGCAGGTAGAACACGTCGCCCGGATAGGCTTCACGTCCCGGCGGGCGGCGCAGAAGCAGCGACATCTGACGATACGACACGGCCTGCTTGGAGAGGTCATCGTAGATGATCAGAGCGTGGCGGCCGTTGTCACGGAAGTGCTCGGCCATGGCGGTCGCGGCGTAGGGGGCAAGGAACTGCATCGGCGCCGGGTCGGACGCGGTGGCGGCCACGACGATCGAATATTCCAGAGCGCCGTTTTCCTCGAGCTTTTTTACAAGCTGAGCAACGGTCGAACGCTTCTGACCGACGGCGACGTAGACGCAGTAGAGCTTCTTGCTCTCATCGTCGCCCGCAGCTTCGTTGTAGGACTTCTGGTTCAGAATGGTGTCGAGCGCGATCGCGGTCTTGCCGGTCTGACGGTCGCCGATGATCAGCTCGCGCTGGCCACGGCCGATCGGGATCATCGCGTCAACCGACTTGAGGCCGGTCGCCATCGGCTCGTGAACCGATTTGCGGGGGATGATGCCCGGGGCTTTGCTGTCGGCGATGCGGCGGGTCTTGGTCTTGATCGGACCTTTGCCGTCGAGCGGGTTGCCGAGCGCGTCGACAACGCGGCCCAAGAGCTCGTCGCCAGCGGGAACGTCCACAATGGCCTTGGTGCGCTTGACGGTGTCGCCTTCTTTAATGTCGCGGTCCGAACCGAAGATAACGCAACCGACGTTGTCGGTCTCGAGGTTCAGGGCCATCCCGCGGATACCACCGGGGAATTCGACCATTTCACCGGCCTGGATGTTGTCCAGACCGTAGACGCGGGCAATACCGTCACCGACCGATAGCACACGGCCAACTTCGGCAACTTCGGCTTCTTGGCCAAAGTTCTTGATCTGCCCTTTCAGGATCGCAGAAATTTCTGCAGCTTGGATCGCCATTATCCGACCTCTTTCATGGTGTTCTGGAGAGCGCTGAGCTTGGAGGCGATCGAGGTGTCGATCATCTTCGAGCCCACCTTAACGATAAGACCGCCGATGAGGCTTTCATCCACGGTCGCATTGATCTTGATGGTTTTGCCGATCTGCGCCTTGAGCGTCTTGGCAAGCTTGTCGGCCTGGGTCTTGGTCAGGGCTTTCGCGCTGACAACCTCGGCCGTCACTTCGCCCTTTTCCTCGGCAATCCGGTCGCGCAGCGCCGAGATCAGCTGGGGCAAGGTAAACAGGCGGCGGTTCGACGCCATCAGGGCGAGCGTGTTGGTCACGATCACCGAGAGTTTCATTTTCTTGGCAAGCGCCGTCATGGCATTCGCCTGGTCTTCGCGGCTGTAGAGCGGCGAAGTGATCAACGCACGCAGATCCGCCGATCCTTCGATCGCGGCGTCCAGTGCATCGATGTCGGATTCAAGGGTCTTGAGACCCTTTTCCTCTTTCGCCAGTTCAAAAACGGCGGTGGCATAGCGCTTGGCGATGCCAGTTGAGATCGAAGCTGGTTCGGACACGTCCACCCTTCCGATGTGTTTGGCCCAGTCCGTTCACCCCGTGAAGAGCGGCAGGAGGGCAGCCTTGGAGCCCTCGGATATACCGGGGGCGTAAAATCAGGGCGGATGTAGCAGAGCCTTTTGAGTGGGGCAACCGCCTTGCGGCGCTTTATCTGCGGCAATTATGCTTTGCGAAACCATATAACACAGGCACTTGGCGAATGATCCCGCTAACGGGCGCAAAATATTTTCCGGAAAAGGCGCTTCACTGGCCCGGAATGCCGAATCCGGAGCGATTCTGGCCTAGCGCGCGCCCGGCCCACGATAGCTCGGCTTAGGCTCCGCGGCACCGATCCCCTCAAGGACGCGCATCGGTCTGCGGACGGCTTCGCCCAAGCCACCGCGGCTCGGCGCGGGAACCTGTTTCGAAACCTCGACAAAAAGAACGCCGCCCGCGGCAAAGACAGGCATATGCCGCCCGCTGGCCTCGAGAAGCCCCGCCATCCGGCGCCAGACTTTCCTGTAGGACGGCGGTTGATAAAGCGTCGACATGGCGCGTTCGGTGGCAAAGCCATGCCGCCGCAGCTGCGCCTCGAGCTGGCCCAGAGAATAGGGGCGGCCATAGCCAAATGGCGTCTTGTCCGACCGAGACCAGATGCCTGCCCGGTTCGGGACGACAAAGACGGCCCGCCCGCCGGGGCCAAGAACGCGATAGCATTCATCCAGCACCGCCGATGGATTTTCCGCGGTCTCTAGCCCGTGCATCAGAACCAGCTTGTCTGCCGCGCCGGTCTGGATCGGCCACTCTGCCTCTTCACACAAGACGCTGACATTGGGCATACCTGCGGGCCAGGGCATGACGCCTTGCGGCCCCGGCATCAGGCCGATCACCCGCCGCGCCTCGGTCAAATAGGGCCGCAGCAAGGGCACGGCGAAGCCATAGCCCACCACGCATTGCGCCTTGGCCTCGGGCCAGATCGCCAAAAGCTGATCGCGGATGACCTTCTGCGCCGCCCGACCAAGCGGGCTGCGATAATAGAAGTTGCGCAGGTCCAGCACATCGAGGTGCATTGCGGGCCGTGGTCCTTTCCGTCAGGCTGGGCACACAATAACAAGCGATTGCGACATTACCATGCCCCTCGAGCTCGTCACCCTGCCCTGTCTTGCGGATAACTACGCCTATCTCCTGCACAATGCCGAGACCGGCCAGACCGCCCTGATAGATGCGCCGGACGCGGCGCCGATCCGGGCCGCGCTTGCCGAGCGGGGCTGGGGCCTCGAACTGATCCTTCTGACCCACCATCACCCGGATCATATCGACGGGGTCGAGCCGCTGCGCGAGGCTTTTGGCGCGAAGGTCGTGGGCGCTGCGGCAGATGCGCACCGGCTGCCCAAGCTCGATCTTGCTGTTCAAGACGGCGACGTGATCGACGTTCTGGGCCTCAAGGCCCATGTGATCGACGTCTCCGGCCACACCCTCGGCCACATCGCCCTTCACCTGCCCGAAATCGGCACCGTCTTTACCGCCGACAGCCTCATGGCGCTTGGCTGCGGGCGGCTCTTCGAGGGCACGCCCGACCAGATGTGGCAGAGCCTCTGCAAACTGCGGGCGCTGCCCGCCGATACCCTCGTTTGTTCGGGCCACGAATACACCGCCAGCAACGCCCGCTTTGCCTTGACCGTTGAGCCCGGCAATGCTGCGCTTTCGGCCCGCACCAAGGACATTGCAGCCAAACGGGCGCGGGGCGAGGCCACGGTGCCTTCGCTTCTGTCGGAAGAAATCGCGACAAACCCGTTTCTGCGGGCCGACCTGCCCGAGGTGAAAGCGGCAATCGGCATGGCGGGCGCCAGCGATGTGGCGGTCTTTGCGGAAATCCGGGGCCGCAAAGACAGATTCTGAACATATCACAAGTGGGGGAATTTGCCGAATTCACCCAAAATGTGATCGCTGTGGCAAAATTAGTCCTTGAAGGTTCCGCGATAAAACCAAACCTTAAGAGGTAGAAGGCCACGGTCAGGACGGGCCATCGTTCCCCCCTGCCCCCAGATCAGAGGAGCACGAAACGTGCCGTCTTTTTCGAAAACACTCGAGCAGTCCATTCACGCGGCACTGGCACTGGCCAACGCGCGCCACCACGAGCTTGCCACGCTGGAGCATCTTTTGCTCTCGCTGATCGACGAGCCCGACGCTGCACAGGTGATGAAGGCGTGTTCGGTGGATCTTGATGAGTTGCGCGCCACTCTTGAGGAATTCATCGACGATGATCTGAGCACCCTGATCACCGATGTCGAAGGCTCCGAGGCCGTTCCGACCGCCGCTTTCCAGCGGGTGATTCAGCGCGCGGCGATCCATGTTCAGTCGTCGGGCCGCAACGAGGTCACCGGAGCCAACGTTCTGGTCGCGATCTTTGCCGAACGCGAATCGAACGCCGCCTTTTTCCTGCAAGAGCAGGACATGACCCGTTATGACGCGGTGAATTTCATCGCCCACGGCGTGGCCAAGGATCCCGCCTATGGCGAGACCCGCCCCGTGACGGGCGCGAGCGAGCGGACCGAACAGGCCGCCGATGCCGCGCCGGCCGAGGAAAAGGAAAGCGCGCTCAAGAAATACTGCGTCGATCTCAACGCCAAATCGAAAAAGGGCGATGTCGATCCGCTGATCGGCCGCGAGCACGAGGTCGAGCGCTGCATTCAGGTGCTGTGCCGCCGCCGCAAGAACAACCCGCTACTGGTCGGCGATCCGGGCGTTGGCAAAACGGCGATTGCCGAGGGCCTTGCCCACAAGGTCGTTAACCACGACGTGCCCGACGTGTTGGCAAACACCACGATCTTTTCGCTCGACATGGGCGCGCTTCTGGCCGGCACCCGCTATCGCGGCGATTTCGAAGAGCGGCTCAAAGCCGTGGTGAATGAGCTTGAGGCGCATCCCGATGCCGTTCTCTTCATCGACGAAATTCACACCGTGATCGGCGCGGGCGCCACTTCGGGCGGGGCGATGGATGCCTCCAACCTTCTCAAGCCCGCGCTGCAGGGCGGCAAGCTGCGCTGCATGGGCTCGACCACCTACAAGGAATTCCGCCAGCATTTCGAGAAAGACCGGGCGCTTTCCCGGCGGTTCCAGAAGATCGACGTGAACGAGCCCTCGGTCGAGGACTCGGTCAAGATCCTGCGCGGCCTCAAGCCCTATTTCGAGGATCACCACCACATCAAATATACCTCCGACGCGATCCGCGCGGCGGTCGAGCTTTCGGCCCGCTATATCAACGACCGCAAGCTGCCCGACAAGGCGATCGACGTGATCGACGAGGCGGGCGCGGCCCAGCATCTCGTGGCCGAGAGCAAGCGGCGCAAGACCATCGGCGTGAAGGAAATCGAGGCGGTCGTCGCCAAGATCGCCCGCATCCCGCCGAAATCGGTCTCGAAAGACGATGCCGAAACCCTGCGCGACCTCGAGAAATCGCTCAAGCGGGTGGTCTTTGGCCAGAATGTCGCGATCGAGGCGCTGTCGTCGGCAATCAAGCTTGCCCGCGCAGGCCTGCGCGAGCCGGAAAAGCCCATCGGCAACTATCTCTTCTCGGGCCCGACCGGCGTCGGCAAGACCGAGGTCGCCAAACAGCTCGCCGATACGCTCGGGGTCGAGCTGCTGCGCTTCGATATGTCGGAATACATGGAGAAACACGCCGTCAGCCGCCTGATCGGCGCGCCTCCGGGCTATGTGGGCTTCGATCAGGGCGGGATGTTGACCGACAAGGTCGACCAGACGCCGCATTGCGTCCTCCTCCTCGACGAGATCGAAAAGGCGCACCCGGATGTCTACAACATCCTCCTTCAGGTGATGGACCACGGGAAATTGACCGATCACAACGGCCGGACCACCGATTTCCGCAACGTGATCCTGATCATGACCTCAAACGCGGGTGCCGCCGAACAGGCGAAAGAAGCCATCGGTTTCGGCCGCGACCGCCGCGAGGGCGAGGATACGGCCGCCATCGAGCGGATCTTCACACCGGAATTCCGCAACCGCCTCGATGCGGTGATCCCCTTCGCGCCTTTGCCCAAAGAGGTCATCGTTCAGGTGGTGGAAAAGTTCGTCCTTCAGCTTGAGGCGCAACTCATGGACCGCAACGTCCAGATCGACCTGACGCCTGCCGCCGCCGAATGGCTGGCCGACAAGGGCTATGACGACAAGATGGGCGCGCGCCCGCTCGCCCGCGTCATTCAGGAATCGATCAAGAAGCCGCTGGCGGAAGAGCTGCTCTTCGGCAAGCTGATGAAGGGCGGGGTCGTCAAGGTGAAGGTCAAGGACGGCAAGATCGAGCTTGAGGTCTTGGCGCCCGAACAGGCCAAGATCACCCATTCGGCCAAGAAGCCGCCGCTTTTGACGGCGGAATAGGGAACGCCGGCCCAAGAGGCCGGCGTCTTCTTTTGTTTCCGTGAAAGATCAGGCCAACGACGCGCGGCGGGTGTCGAGCGAATAGGGACCTGCGCCCGCAGAAAACACGACCCCCATCCCGCCGGCAATCGCGAGGTTCTTCATAAAGGCGATCATTTCAGCCTGCGCAGCCATGCTGTCCATTCCGAAGCTGGGGAGCAGGTGGAACAATAGGCCCGACAGGATCGAAAAGCCCCCAAGCAAGACCGCTGCGGCGCGGGCCTGCCACCCAAGGAGCAGGGCAAGGCCCCCCAGCACCTCGACGGCAATCACGAGCGGCAAAAGTGCACCCGATACGCCCATGGCCTCCATATAGCCCTGCGTGCCAGAATAGCCCGTGATCTTTTGCAGACCCGCAAGGATGAAAATAAGGGCCAAAAGCGCTCGTCCGACCGGCGCGGCCAGTGGTCCAAATTTCTCGAAAGACGTTCCCATATCATACTCCTGTCAATTCTCGCTCGGGCGACCGTCCACTTACGGCGCCACCAAAAGACACATGACAGTTGTTCGAAAATTTATGAATTTGGGATATTTCTATATCCCATGTGCGCTTGCGCACAGATCTATCGTTCCGTCAGCTTCAGCTCGATCCGCCGGTTCTGCGCCCGCGCCTGAGGCGTATCGTCAGGATTGATCGGCTGGTATTCCCCAAAACCGTTGGCCGAGAGGCGCCGCGGGTCGATGCCTTCCTGTTCGACCATGTAGACTACGACCGAAAGGGCGCGCGCCTGACTGAGCTCCCAGTTATTGCGATAAAGCCCGCCGCCTGTAAGGGGGACGTTGTCGGTATGGCCATCAACACGGATGATCCAATCGATCTCTGAGGGGATTTCATCGGAAATCGTGCGCAGGATCGCAGCCACCTTCGCCATTTCCTTGCGCCCCTCGTCAGAGAGGTCCGCGCGGGCGGTCTCGAACAGAACCTCTGACGAAAAGACAAAGCGGTCGCCCTCGATCCGGATGCCTTCCTGCCCTGCAAGGACCGTGCGGATCTGGCCGAAGAATTCGGATTTGTAGCTTTCCAGATCGCGCGCTTCGGCCTCGAGCCGCGCCTTTTCAGCCTCAAGGCGGATGCGTTCCGCTTCCTCAAGCGCGCGCCGCTGCCGCTCTTCGCTGGCAACGCGGGCAAGTGCGGTGTTCAGTTGCGCGCCGAGGGATTCAATCTGCACCTTCGACTCGGCATCCGCCTGATCGGCAATGTCGAGCAAGGCCTGCAACGTGGCGATCTGGCGTCGCAGCTCGACGACCTGTTCGTTCAGAAGCGCGACCTGCCGCTGGCTTTCGGCGGACAGCGCCTGTTCGGCCGAAAGCTCGATATTGGCCTGCGCCAAGAGGGCAGCCTGCCTCTCGCGTTCGGTCATCATTTCTGTGGCGTCGGCCCGAGCAGCGGCGATTGCCGCCAGCGCCTCGGCAAGCCGCCCCTCAAGATCGGCCCGGCCCTGAGCCGTTTCATCCTGCGTGTCTGAAAGGGCCGCCACCTTGGCCTCGAGCGCTTGTCGCGCCAACAGCGCCTCGGCCAGTCGTTCCTCGAGCGATAGCTTGTCTGCCTCGGCCTGTTCCCCGGCGGCGGCTGCGGCCGCGATTTCCTGCGCCAGTGCTTCCTTCGCGAGAAGGGCGGCGGCAAGGCGGCTTTGCAGGTCGGCTTCGCTCAACCGACCGCCCTCGAGCGCCTTGTCAAGCGCGGCCTGCACCGCGTCGAGGCTGGTGGAGGCGGCGTCGCGGGCGGCAATCGCGGCTGCCAGGCGGACGGTCAGATCTTGGGTGCTGGTATCAGCGGCAGCCAAGGCGGCGCGCGCCTCTTCGAGCTGGGCCTCGGTCGCATCCTGAAGCGACAAGGCCGCCGCGAGCCGCGCATCAAGATCGCCGCTATCGGCCTTGAGGCGTTCCAATGCGGCTTCCGCCTGTGCCTGTGCCAAAAGGGCGTTGGCAAGATTGATATCGAGGTTCTCCCGAGCCGCATCCGCAGCGGCGAGAAGGGTCAACGTATCCTCGGCCTTCTTGCGCTGGGCCTCGAGGGCAAGGGTCATGGCGGTCAGTTCGGCATCGGCGTCAGCGAGTTTCTGGCGCAGTGCCTCGGCCGCGGCGGCATCGGCAAGTGCTTCGGCTTCAAGCTCTGAAATCTTCTCGGCGTTGGCATCAGAGTTGGCGTTAAGATCGGCCACCAGCGCCTCGAGCGCCTCGCGGCGGGCGGCGGCAAGGCGGGCGGCTTCGGCCGAGGCGTCGATCTCGTCACGCGCCTGCGCCAGCGCGAGGTTCAAGGCCTCTTGTTCGTCGATCATGCGCGTTTGATCGGCCTCAAGGCCCGCCACCTGATCGCGTAAATCGGCGCGTTGCGCGAGAAGGCCCGCCACCTGAGCCTCAAATCCGGTGATCCGGTTCTCGGCTTCGGCCAAGGCGATGGCCTGCGCGTCCCGCTCGGCGGTAAGTGCCGCAATCAGGGCCGCCTGCGCCGAGCTTTGATCATTCAGGTCGCTGAGGGTCGAGGTCAGGCTTCCCACCTGTCCGGCCAGCGCCGAGGAGCGGTCGCGCTCGAGGCCCAGGGCTTCTGTCAGGGCGCTGATCTCGGCGGTGAGCTGACTGAGTTTGGATTCCTGCCCCGTGATCGTCTCGCGCAGCACAAACTGGATGACCATGAAAATGGTCAGCACAAACATCAAAACGAGGAGCAGCCCCGTCATCGCATCGACGAAACCGGGCCATGTATTGGCCTCGAACCGGTTTCCGCCTCTGCGGCTCAGCGCCATCGTCAGCCCCGTCCGGCGCTGTCAGGTCGCCCACGCCCTTGCCTGAGAGCGCGCGTCAGGCCCGCGATATCGCCCCGCAATTCGCTCAGGGTTTCCTGTCGGCCCACAGAAAGCTCTTCGAGGATGCGCAAAAGCTGAACGTCGATCGACCGCAAGCGCATCCGGCTTTCGGCATCGAGGCCATCAACCCCGCTGCTTGCCAACTGGTCGATCAGCTCCTTCTGCCCTTCGGCGATCTTGAGCATGGCATCTTTTGCGCCGCCTTCTTCCAGCTGTCCTGCCAGCCGGTTCACAGCGCCAATCAGGTCGTTGAGCCTGTCATCCACCTGCGAGCGGTTGATGTCGGTCTGGGTAAACATCATCTGCATCGCTTCGAGATGCTCGGCGATATGAGCTACCGCCCCGCTGGCATCACCTTCGCTTGCGGCGGCAAGCTCATCTCCGCTGGCAAATCCAAGACGGGTGATCGACGACAACCATTCTTCAAGCTCGCGATAGAAACGGTTCTGACCATGGCCAGCGAAAAGCTCCAAAAGCCCGACAATCAGCGATCCGGCGAGGCCGAGAAGCGACGAGGAAAAGGCCGTTCCCATGCCGCCAAGCTGCGCCTCGAGCCCCGCCTGAAGGCGCCCGAACACTTCGGCGCCTGTCTCGCCATCCTTGGGCGTGAGCGAGCGGATCGTGTCGACAAGGGCCGGAACCGTGGTCGCAAGGCCATAGAATGTGCCGAGCAGCCCGAGGAAGATGAGCGTGCTGCCGAGGTAGCGAGTAATCTCGCGGTCTTCGTCGATCCGGCTGCCAACGGAATCGAGAATCGAGCGAGAGGAGCTTTGCGACAGGTGCATCCGCGCCCCGCGCGAGCGCATCAGCGTGGCAAGAGGTGCCAGAAGCGAGGGCGGCTTTTCCCCGCTTTGCGAGCGCGAGAAGGTCTCGATCCACTGGACCGAATACATCAGCTGAATGACCTGTCCGAAACAGGACAGGATGCCGAGGAAGAACACGGCAAGGATCAGCCCGTTCAGGTAGGGATTTGACCAGAAGATCGCGTCAAGCGTCGGAAATCCGACATAGGCCCCGGCCCCGATCAGGCCGAGCGCAATCAGCATCGATGTGATCTGGCGCAAGGGGCGCGAAAAATACGGCTCGGCCTCGGGCTCCCTGATGTCCGTCAAGGCACAGGTTCCTGTCTGGTTATTGTTGGCGCGAGCATAGTCGGGCGGATCGTGAAACCCAACCGTTTTGTCGCTCTAGCTGGCGGTCAACTCACGGACGCGACCGCAAAGCCACGCGAGGTCGGGATCAAGGATGCCAAGCTCGGCCAGATGGTTTGCCGTGTTGAACAGATATTCAGGGTTCGGCCCGCGGCCGCCGACCGCGCCCGCGATGCGATGCGCCTGTTCTTCAAGGTCGAATTGGCAATACTGTTCGTGATCGGGGTCGATCACATAGGCCACCGCCTCTATCGCGCGGCCATCGGCCAGTGACAGGGGGGTCGTGGTCTCGACATAGGCCGAAGAGATCAACTCGCGCTCGCGCAGATAGGCAAGGACAGTCTCCTCCTCGCCCTCGCGCACCCGCAGGGCCAATCCGTCGCAATAGCTCCCTCCGACCGCATCAAGCGCCAGAACGAGGCCGGGCTTCTCGACCGTCCCGCGATGATGGATCGACAGCATACAGAAACTGCGGTGATAGCCCGCAAGGCGCGCGCGGACGCGCTCGGTCGGTTCGAAACCGGGATGCCACAGAAGTGATCCGTAGCCGAAAATCCACAGCGGCATGATGCTGGCCCTCGTTATGCCGCTTGCCTATAACGCGGTTCGAAACCAGTGGAAAAGCCCAATGATGCGCCTGCTTCTCATCGTGACCCTTGCTTTGGCCGGTCTTTGGGGCGGGTATTGGTTCGTCGGCCAAGCCGCGGTTGAAAAGCAGGGGGTCGCCTTCCTCGAACAACTTTCCGCGCAAGGCTGGACGGTTGGCTATGAAAGCCTGGAAACCCATGGCTTCCCCTCGCGGTTCGATACGACCGTGACGGGCCTCGATCTGGCCGATCCCAGTGGCGAATTCGGCTGGCAGACCCCGATCTTCCAGCTCCTGGCTCTCAGCTATCAACCCAACAAGGTGATCGCCGTCTGGCCCGAAACCCAGAGCCTCCGGCTCGGTGGCAAGACGATCATGATCAGTTCGGAAGGGATGCGGGCCTCGGCTACGGTCAGGGTTTCGACCAACCCTGCGCTCGAGACAGCGACGGTCGAGGTTGGGCGTGTTGGCCTGCAATCTGAGACCGGTTGGGCCGCGTCTGCCGACCGCGCCCTTGTTGCAATGAGGTCTGCCTCGGAAGACGGGCTGAGCTATGACGCCTATCTCGATACGAGCGCGCTTGTCCTGCCTCTGGCGATGCGCGAACAGCTTGATCCCGTGGCCGCCCTGCCCGCCGCTATCCAGATGCTGAAAATTGATGCGGCGATGGCCTTCGCCCGCCCACTGGATTCACTCGCTCTGTCTGGCGCAGCGCCCGGTCTCAAGGGCCTCGACCTCAAGGAGATGCGCCTTGTTTGGGGGGATCTCGTCTTGTCGGTCAGCGGCACCCTCACTTCTGAAGCGGGCCAGCCGAGCGGCAAGATCACCGTCAAGGTCACCGGCTGGGACCGGATGGTCAGCCTTGGCGTCAATGCCGGCCTCATCCATCCCGCCGACGAAAAGACATGGCGTTCGGTCGGTGCAAGCTTCGCTCAAGGGGCGGAGACTGTCGAAGTCCCGTTGACGATCGAAAAGGGGCAGGTCTGGCTCGGGATGTTCCCGATTGGCTATCTGCCTGTTTTCTAGGATTTCTTTTCTGACACCCGGCCAAAGTTGGGCGCCGACGTATCCTGCCCCGCTTCGATGATGCCGCGACGAATGGCGCGGGTGCGGGTGAAATAGGCGTGCAGGTGATCGCCGTCGCCGGTGCGGATCGCCCGCTGGAGCGCGAAAAGCTCTTCGGTGAAGCGGCCGAGGATTTCCAGCGTCGCGTCCTTGTTGTTGAGGAACACGTCGCGCCACATGGTCGGGTCAGACGCGGCAATCCGCGTGAAATCGCGGAAACCGGCGGCGGAATATTTGATGACCTCGCTATCGGTCACGCGGCGCAGATCGTCGGCGACGCCTACCATCGTATAGGCGATGAGGTGCGGCGTGTGGCTGGTGACAGCGAGGACGAGATCGTGGTGATCGGCGTCCATCTCATCGACATTCGCGCCCATCCCCTCCCAAAGCGCCCGCAGCTTGGCCACGGCCTCCGGCCCCGCCTCGCCGGGAACAAGGATGGTCCAGCGGTTCTCGAACAACTCGGCAAAGCCAGAGCGCGGGCCGGAATGTTCGGTGCCGGCAAGCGGGTGGGCGGGGATGAAATCGACGCCCTCGGGGATATGCGGGCCGACGGCGGCAATCACCGCGCCTTTGACCGAGCCCACATCGCTCACAGTGGCACCCGCCTTGAGGAACGGGGCCATCTCTTCCGCCACAGCGCCCATCGCACCGACAGGCACGGCCAGCACCACAAGGTCGGCATCTTTCACGGCATCGGTGAGGCTATCGCAGACGCGATCGACAAGGCCGATGTCGCGGGCGGTGGCGCGGGTCTCGGCCGAGCGGGCATAGCCCACGACCTCTTTCGCCAAGCCATCGCGGCGCATGGCGAGCGACATGGATCCGGCGATCAGGCCAAGGCCGATCAGGGCGACACGGTCATAGATCACAGCCATCAGCGGACCCCTTTGAACTGGCCGATCGCGTGGATCACGCGGCGGCAGGCGGATTCGTCGCCCACGGTGATCCGCAGGCAATTGGGGAGCTTATAGCCCGCAACACGCCTGACGATAATGCCTTCAGACTTCAAATGGGCGTCGCAGGCCTCCGCCTCCTCGGGCGAGGCAAAGCGGGCCAGCACGAAATTCGCACTCGAGAGATCCGCCTCGAGACCCAGTTCGCGCAGCTGTTTGACGAGCCACTCGCGCCAGCGGGCGTTTTCGGTCCGGCACTTTTCGGTGAACTCTTCGTCGCGGATCGCCGCTTCGGCCGTGGCCAGCTGGGTTTCCGAAAGGTTGAAGGGCTGGCGCACGCGGTTAAGCACGTCGATGATCTCATTCGGGCCATAGCCCCAGCCGATCCTGAGGCCGCCAAGCCCATAGATCTTCGAGAACGTGCGGGTCATCACGATGTTGTCGCTGTGGTCCACAAGCGAAGCACCGCCATCGTAACCATCCACAAACTCGGCATAGGCGCCGTCCAGAACGAGAATGGCTTGCACCGGAAGGCCGTCGGCCAGCCTGCGAATCTCTTTCTCGGGGATCATCGTGCCGGTGGGGTTCGCCGGATTGGCGATAAAAACGATCCTCGTCTTCGGCCCGCAGGCGGCGAGGATTTTGTCCACGTCCACGACCCGATCCGTCTCGGCCACCTCGACCGGCTTGGCGCCAACCGCCTTGGCAAGGATCGGATACATGGAAAACCCATGCTCGGTGTAAATCACCTCGTCGCCCTTGCCGGCATAGGCTTGGGCGATGAACTGCAAGACCTCGTCCGAGCCCACACCGCAAATGATCCGATCCGCATCCAGCCCGCGCACTTCGGCAATCGCAGCCCGCAGCGCGGCGTGATCGGTCGAGGGGTAGCGGTGAAGCTGCTGCGCGGTCCGCGCGAAAGCGGCCCTGGCCTTGTCAGACGGGCCATAGGGGTTTTCGTTGGACGAGAGCTTCAAAACGTCCTTGCGCCCCGCAAGAGTGCTCTCGCCGCTCACATAGAGGGCGATATCCATGATGCCGGGTTGCGGTTTGATCTTGCTGGCCATTGTGCCTCTCGTCTCGGTCGGCCCCTCATAGCGAGGCAAAGGGGCGCTTTCCAGAGACAAGAGCGCGCGGCGAGAAACCCGCCGCGCGAGCGTGGCTTTACGACGCCAGAACGTTGCGGAACTGCCAGGGGTCCGACTCGTCGATATCTTCGTTGAACTGCTGCCAGCGGTCCTGCAGCGGCGTCCAGTCGGTGTAATGGCCCTCAACCGGCCCGAGATAGGGGCGCTGCACGTCAAGGCAGCGCTTGTAATCCATCTCGTCGGTCTCGACGATGCCGGCGGTCGGGTTTTCAATCGCCCAGACCATACCCGCCAGAACCGCGCTGCTGACCTGCATCCCCGTCGCGTTCTGATAGGGCGCAAGGGTGCGGGCCTCGGCGTTCGACAGGCGCGAACCATACCAGAGCGCGTTCTTCTCGTGGCCGTAGAGCAGCACGCCCAGCTCGTCGATGCCTTCGACGATCTCGTCGGGGGCAAGGATTTCGTGAACGGTCTGCTGCCGGCCCGAGCCGAACATCTCGTCAAGGCTCAGGGTCGCGTCATCGCTCGGGTGATAGGCATAGTGGCAGGTCGGGCGGAACTCGGGGTTCCCGGCGGAGCCAACGGTATAGTAGTCCGAGATCGAGATCGCCTCGTTATGCGTGACCAAAAGGCCGAATTGCGGGCCGGGGGTCGGGCACCAGGTGTGAACGCGGGTCATGGCGCCGGGGCGGTCGAGCCAGATCGCGGCTTGGCAGCCTTCGTCATAGCTGTGGCCGTTTTCGGGGAACCACTTTTCATGGGTGCCCCAGCCAAGCTCGGCCGGCTGGAACCCTTCGGAGATGAAGCCCTCGACCGACCATGTATTGACAAAAACCCCACGCGGGCGTGGCAGGCGGCGGGCCTGCGTGTCGCGCTCGGCAATGTGGATGCCCTTGACGCCGAGCGACTGCATGAGTTTGCCCCAGCCTTCGCGGCTCTGCGGTTCGGCGTCAGAGCGGCCCAGATCGGCCACCAGCTTCATCAGCGCTTCCTTGACAAACCACGAGACCATGCCGGGGTTGGCGCCACAGCAGCTCACCGCCGTCGGGCCGCCGGGGTTGGCTGCCTTCTCGGCCAAAACGCCTCCGCGCAGCGCATAGTTGGTGCGCTCCACGTTCTCACTCTCGAAATAGAAGCCCGCCCAAGGCTCGATCACGGTGTCGATGTAGAGAACGCCGAGATCACGGCAGAGCTTCATCACGTCAAGCGAGGAAACATCCACCGACAGGTTGACGCAAAAGCCCTTACCCTCGGCAAACACCTCGCCCAGAACCTCGCGGTAATTCTCGGGCGTCAGGCCAACCTCAAGATGGCGGATCCCGTGCTGCGAGAGGAAGGTGTTGCTCTCGGCGCTGGGGTCGATCACCACCAACTTGGAAGCGTCATAATCGAAATGACGTTCGATCAGCGGCAGGGTCGCCTTGCCGATCGAGCCGAAGCCGATGATCGCGATAGGCCCATCAATGCGGCCATAGGTGGGATAGGTCTTGTGGGTCTGCGCAGCCATGGCTCGGATCTCCTTTTCGTGGGGTCGCGGCCCAATACGCGGGGCCAGAAACGAAAAGGGCCGCGCCGGTAAGGCGCGGCCCCGAAACTGAAGCGAGAAACCTTAGTTCTTCGCGTAGTATTCGACGACGAGGTTCGGTTCCATCATGACCGGATAGGGCACGTCGCCAAGCGACGGGGTCCGCACGAAGGTGCAGGTCATCTTGGAGTGGTCAACCTCGAGGTAATCGGGAACGTCACGCTCGGACGACTGGGCGGCTTCGAGAACCAGACCCATCTGCTTGGACTTCTGGCGAACCTCGATCACGTCGCCCTCTTTCACGCGGTAGGAGGGGATGTTGACCGATTTGCCGTTCACGGTGACGTGGCCGTGGTTCACGAACTGACGGGCCGCGAAAACGGTCGGCACGAACTTGGCGCGATAGACGACGGCGTCGAGGCGGCGCTCGAGGAGACCAACGAGGTTCTCACCGGTATCGCCCTTCACACGCTCGGCTTCGCCGTAGATGCGACGGAATTGCTTTTCGGTCAGGTCGCCATAGTAGCCCTTGAGCTTCTGCTTGGCGCGCAGCTGCAGACCAAAGTCCGACAGCTTGGCCTTGCGGCGCTGGCCGTGCTGGCCGGGGCCATATTCGCGGCGGTTCACCGGCGATTTGGGGCGGCCCCAGATGTTTTCGCCCATGCGGCGGTCGATTTTGTACTTGGCAGACGTGCGTTTGGTCACGGCTGGTCTCCTTCTTTGCGTTGTCGAAGGGCGTTGTCCTTTGGTCAAAGACCCGACAGGCATCCCCTTGCAGGGGCCACCAACACCAATGAGAGGCGGCTTATAGAGGGGTTTGCGGGCGAGTCAACAGGGCAAGACGCGGGAATTACATCGCAAAGCTGCCGCGGCCGTCATGCCGCAGGATCGCCGCCTCGGACGGCGACAGAACCCGCCGGGCATAATCGCCAAAGGATTGGATATCGTTCTTGAGGTCCGGCATCCGGCGATACATCCGGCCGAGCGCTTCGTCGCCCAATGTATCGAGCGCGGCGGTGGCCGGATGGAAGCTCTCGGTCTCGACGGAATTAGCGAAAACGATCTCGTGGCTGGGCAGCATGAGATGGATATAGGTCACCTCGCGGACAGCGCGATCGACCATGATGCTGCGGTCGTTGATGAGGTCGCGAGCCGAAACCAGCACCTCGTCGGTGTTGAACAAGGCACGCGCCTTGGCGCCCCGCACCATCATCCGATGATCCGGCGAGACCAAAAGGCCCGTGTCTGGCACCCCTTCGTCAAGCGCGCCGGCCCGAAGGCGCACAGGGGCCAGGTGCGGGCTGACCATAAGGCGCGCGCCGGAAACCCGGCGACCGCCCATCCAGAGGATTTCCTTGCACCCATTGTCCTTGGTCTGAAGAAGATCGCCTTCCCGCAGCGCCTCGACTGGCCTGGCACCCTCGCTCGTGAGGATTGTGGTGCCGGGGGTGAAACAGACAACCGCGCCAGAAACATCCGGCGTGCGCTGCGCGGGGTCTTCAGTCAGATCATGCGAGACAACCCAGAGATCCTGATGACGCGGCGGGATCTCGCCGACAAACATCAAGAGAGGATGCCGTCCGGTGCCCGTCTCGATTACGGTGATGGTCCAAGTCGCTCGGCCATCGGTCACGCGGAAGGATTTGTCGAAGAGGGGATCGCTGTCGGCGACGGTGTCTTTCCGTCCCGCCTCGGCATCGACCATCCGCAGGAGGCGACGAACACTCAGGGCAGCGCGGGCATGAAGATCGGCATGACCGTCAGATGCCCCGAGCGGAAGAACCCCTGCTGGCCCGTCGACACGCACGGCCTCGCCGGTCCAGGCCCAGATGGAGCCCACGCGCAACGCCTCGCGCGGAGCCGCCCAATGCCCATCCAGCTCGGTCTGCGACCATGAAACGACGAACGTGCCTTGAAAGCCCGTCTTCATGCCAAATCTCTGCCTCAACTGCCCACATCTAGCGTGCGGGCTTTATCATTAGGCGGAATCTAGCAGGATCACGGCCGCCAAGGCAAGACCGATGTTGAATAAATGCAAGTCTCGCCAAAGCGTTCGGAGGCGAAGCTCCTGTAAGCAATCCTAGGGATCGGCTATCCGCACTTGGAATGGCCGCAGGAACCGCAGGTCATGCAGCCTTCAACCATCCGCAAATCATAGCTGCCGCAGCTCGGGCAGGCCTTGCCGCGCGGGGCGCCGTTCACGGCCATGACCTCGGCCTTGGGATCGGTCTTGAGCGCCATGCCCTCGCCTTTGAGGAAGCCGATCGAGATCATGTGCCGCTCGATCACTCCGCCGATGGCCGCAAGGATCGAGGGGATATATTTGCCCTGCATCCATGCTCCGCCACGCGGATCGAAGACGGCTTTCAGCTCTTCCACCACGAAAGACACATCGCCCCCGCGCCGGAACACCGCCGAAATCATCCGCGTCAGCGCCACGGTCCAGGCGAAATGCTCCATGTTCTTGGAGTTGATGAACACCTCGAAGGGCCGCCGGTGGCCGGCGATCACCAGATCGTTGATGGTGATATAGATCGCGTGTTCGCTGTCGGGCCACTTGAGCTTGTAGGTCGCGCCCTCAAGCTCGGCCGGCCGATCCAGCGGCTCGGACATATAGACGACTTCGGCCCCCTCGCCCGGCTTTGCGTGGGTCTCGGCCGGGGTCTTCTCGGTGGTCTCGCTCACCGACAAGACGGAGCCTGTCACGTCATTGGGCCGGTAGGTCGTGCAGCCCTTACAGCCCTGATCCCAGGCGGCCATATAGACCTCTTTGAAGCTGTCAAAGCTGATGTCTTCGGGGCAGTTGATGGTCTTGGAGATCGACGAGTCGATCCATTTCTGCGCCGCCGCCTGCATCCGAACGTGATCGAGCGGCGCGAGCGTCTGGGCGTTCACAAAGTAATCGGGCAGCGGCTTGTCGCCATGCTTGTCGCGCCACATCTGCACGGCATAGTCGATCACCTCCTCCTCGGTGCGACTGCCGTCTTTCTGCAAGACCTTGCGCTTGTAGCTATAGGCAAAGACCGGCTCGATCCCCGACGAGACATTCCCCGCATAAAGGCTGATCGTGCCGGTGGGCGCGATCGAGGTCAGAAGGGCATTGCGGATGCCGTGTCTGGCAATCGCCTCGCGCACGTCCTTGTCCATATGCGCGAGCGCGCCGGAGGCAAGATACTTCTCGGCGTCGAACAGCGGGAAGGCGCCCTTTTCCTTGGCGAGCGCCACGCTGGCAAGATAGGCGGCGCGGGCGATCCGCTTCATCCACGCTTCGGTCTGGGCGGCGGCCTCTTCCGAGCCATAGCGCAGGCCGACCATCAGGAGGGCGTCGGCCAGCCCCGTCACCCCAAGGCCGATCCGGCGCTTGGCGCGGGCCTCGGCGGCCTGTTCGGGCAAGGGGAAGCGCGAGGCGTCAACGACGTTGTCCATCATGCGAACGGCGGTCGCCACCAGATCGTCGAGCGCATCGGCATCGAGGTCAGCGCCCTTTTCGAAGGGGTTGGCGACCAGCCGCGCGAGGTTGATCGAGCCGAGAAGACAGGCGCCATAGGGAGGCAGGGGCTGTTCGCCGCAGGGGTTGGTGGCGGAGATGGATTCGCAATAGGCGAGGTTGTTCATCTGGTTGATGCGGTCGATGAAGATCACGCCCGGCTCGGCATAATCATAGGTCGACTGCATGATCTTGTCCCACAAATCGCGGGCCTGAACCGTGCGATAGACCTTGTCGCCAAAGACCAGATCCCAGCTCTTGTCGCCCTTCACCGCTTCCATGAACGGGTCGGTCACCAGGACCGACATATTGAACATCCGAAGCCGCGCCGGATCGGATTTGGCGGTGATGAAATTTTCGATATCGGGATGATCGCAGCGCATCGTCGCCATCATCGCGCCGCGGCGCGAGCCGGCCGACATGATGGTGCGGCACATGGCGTCCCACACATCCATGAACGACAAGGGCCCCGAGGCGTCGGCGCCGACCCCGTGAACCGCCGCGCCGCGCGGGCGGATGGTCGAGAAATCATAGCCGATCCCGCCGCCCTGCTGCATCGTCAGCGCGGCCTCTTTCAGACCGTCGAAAATGCCGCCCATATCGTCAGGGATCGTGCCCATGACGAAACAGTTGAAGAGCGTCACCGACCGCGCCGTGCCGGCGCCCGCGGTGATCCGGCCCGCGGGGAGGTATTTGAAATCCTCAAGGGCGGCATAGAAGCGGCCTTCCCAAAGCGCGGGGTCTTTCTCGACCACGGCAAGCGCGCGGGCAATGCGCCGCCAGCTGTCTTCCACCGTGCCATCAACCGGCGTGCCATCGGCCTTCTTGAACCGATACTTCATATCCCAAATCTGTTCAGCGATCGGGGCGGCGAAACGGGTCATATGAGGGGCTCCGGTAGAAATCTTGGGTGGTGGCGGGACGACGACTATAGGCCATCGCAGCCCGGTTGCAATCGCTGAAGGCGCTCTGGCAGAATCGTCAATGAAGCCCTACCCTACCACATCTGGGAGGCAACCGTGACCAAAACCGTCCATCTTGTGAAATTGTCTGTCGGCACCGAGGATATCCCCGATCTCGAGGCCTGGCACCAACTGCCGCAGGCGCAATCGCCCGATGGCCTGCCGTGGCACATCACCCGGATGTGGCCCAAGCGCGAGGCCGAGGTGGTGAACGGCGGCTCGATCTATTGGGTGATCAAGGGCGAGATTCAGGGCCGCCAGCGGATTGTTCGCCTCGACGAGGTGACAGGCAGCGACGGCATCCGCCGCTGCGCCATCGTGCTTGATCCCGAGATCGTCCGCGTAGCGCCCACGCCCAAGCGGGCGTTTCAGGGCTGGCGCTATCTCGATCCCAAAAGCGCGCCTCCCGATCTGGGCACAGCGCGCGCCGGCGAGAAGGAAATGCCTTCTGAACTGTCGGCCGCGCTGGCCGCGATCGGGGTCAGGTAGGCGCTGTTATTTCTTTTTCGCGGCGGGTGCGGTTGTGCCCATCGGTGTCTTGCCCGCGTTGAAATTGGCGGTCGCCAAGACCTTGGGCTTTTCTTTTTTCGGCTTCTTCGCCTCGCGGTTGCCGTGGTTTTTTTCGCCTTTTCCCATCAACGTGATCCTTTCAGGACAAACGATCCCGCCAAAGCGGGGTCTCATTTTGGAAGACGGGGTGGCACAGGGACACCGACGCCACACCGGCAATCGTTCAGGGGTGCCAAGGTTGCCTGCCAAGGGGTGCAGGGCGATGATCCGAGCTGGACAGGAAGCCCTTGGTCGGTGCGGGCTTCTTGGGATCAAGATAAGAGCACAGCCAACGCCAATCAAGCGCGGCCAGAGCGCAGCGCCCTAGATTTTCAGGCGCGCCTCGATCTCGGCCATGGTCACCCGATCCGCGTCGACCCACTCGGCCACGCGGCTCTTGTAAAGCGTCGCCTGGCTTGCGTGCACGAGGCCGTCGGCAAGGATCTTGAGGCCGTTGGCCCGCAGGGTCTCGCCGGTCGAGGTGATATCGGCGATGGCCTCGGCAGTCTCGTTCTTCACGGTGCCTTCGGTCGCGCCCTGGCTGTCAACCAGTTGATAATCCGCCACGCCGTTCGCCTTGAGGAAATCGCGCACCAGCCGGTGGTATTTCGTGGCGATCCGCAGGCGGAAGCCATGCGCCTTGCGGAAGGCAGCGGCGGCGGCATCGAGATCGTCGAGCGTATCGACATCGACCCAGAACTGCGGCACGGCGATGATGAGGTCGGCCCCGCCGAAGCCCATCGGCGCAAGCTCTTGCACCGTGGCGCCAATATTCGTCAGCTTCTCGTTCACGAGGTCCGAGCCGGTGACGCCGAGGTGAATCCGCCCCGCCGCCAATTCGCGCGGGATTTCACCGGCGCTCAGAAGCACCAGTTCCAGCCCCTCGATCCCGTCCACGCGGCCTGCGTATTCCCGCTCGGCCCCGTCCTTGGCAAGGGTCAGGCCACGGGCGCTGAACCATTCGAAGGTCTTTTCCATGAGCCGCCCCTTGGACGGCACGCCAAGCTTGATCGTCATGCCTGCCCCCTGAGCTGAACCACGAGGTCGGGCCGGATCACGGCACCCACCGCAGGCACCGCCCGCCCCTGCCCCAGAACGCGGGTCAGCGCGTCATAGCGGCCACCCGTGGCCACGGCCGGAAGGTCGGGCCGCGCGGCGGCATAGAAGCCGAAGACGAAGCCATCGTAATATTCCATCGAGGTGCGGCCATAGTTGCCCTCGAACTCGAGCGTCTCGACCGCAACCCCCAGCCGCGCCATCGCCTCGAGCCGCTCTTCCATCCGCGCCACGGCACCCGAAATCGCAGGAAGGTCCACCGCAATATCCCGCAGGATGCCCAGCGCGTTGGGCGCGGTGTTGCGCAAGCTGAGGATCGCGTCGATCAGGGCGATTTCCTCGCCGGAAATGGCGGGCGCGGCGGCGTCTTGCTTCAGTGCGGCGATCCGCGAGGCCACATCCGCCATGCTCCGCAGGCCAATCTCGGGGCCGGCGGCGGCCATCGGATCAGAAGCCGCCAAGAGCGCAGCGCGGGTCGGCGGAACGGGCGAGCGCCCGCCGAAGCGATCCAAGAGAGCGCGGAACCGGCGCGGACGCCAGACATGGCGCAAGAGCGCGGCTTTGCGGCTTTCGAGCGTGTTGAGGCCTTTCACGGCGGCCAGCAGCAACCCGATATCGCCCGTCGCCGCCCGCAGGTGCAGGCCGTCCAGGGCTGCGCTCACCTTGGCGAAGACCTCGGCATCGGCCTCGACCGGCGCCTGGCCGTCGAACACCTCATAGCCCACCTGAATATATTCATTGGGGCGGCTCGGGTCGTCTTCCTGCTTGCGGAAAACCTTGCCGGAATAGGTATAGCGCGCAGGCTCGGCGCGGCTTTCCATGTGCATCTGCACCACCGGGACCGTGAAATCGGGCCGCAGCATCATCTCGCCCTTCAGGGGATCGTGGGTCACATAGGCCCGGGCGCGGATATCCTCGCCGTAAAGATCAAGCAGCGTCTCGGCGGGCTGGAGCATATCGGCGCTCACGCCGACCGCGCCGGTCGCGTCGAATAGCGCGCGTATCCGGCGTGCTTCTTCAAGGATCGGCGCTGCGAGGGGCATCAGCCCTGCCCTTCCAGTATCTCGCGCACCTTGGCGACCAGTTGATCGCGCGGCACCTCGTATTGCGAGGGGCGATCCTTCCATTCCTCAAGCGTCGCGTTCTTGGCGATCTCGGCCCCGAGGATCAGGTCCTTGATCTGGACAACGCCCGCCTCTTTCTCGGCCCCGCCCTCGATCACCGCGACAGGCGAGTTGCGCTTGTCGGCGTATTTGAGCTGGTTGCCGAAATTCTTGGGGTTGCCGAGATAGACCTCGGCGCGGATGCCCGCCGCGCGAAGCTCGGCCACCATCGCCTGATAGTCGGCCATCCGGTCGCGGTCCATCACGGTCACGACCACGGGGCCAGCCGCGGCCTCTTGCCCGATCCGGCCCTTGGCGCGGAGCGCGGCGAGAAGGCGGTCGACACCGATCGAGACACCCGTGGCAGGAACCTCCTGCCCCGTAAAGCGCTTGACCAGATCGTCATAGCGCCCGCCGCCTGCGACCGAGCCGAACTGACGCGGGCGGCCCTTTTCGTCGAGGATTTCAAAGGTCAGCTCGGCCTCGAACACCGGGCCGGTATAATAGCCGAGGCCGCGCACGACCGAGGGGTCGATCACGATCCGGTCGGGGCCATAGCCTTGGGCGGCGAGAAGGTCGGCAATCTCGGCCAGTTCCTCAACGCCCTTTGCGCCAATCTCCGAGGTGCCAATAGCGGCCCGCAAATTGGCCAGCGTTGCGCCGTTATCCGCGCCCTTCGAGGTCAGGAACGCCAGAACCGGCTCGGCCTGTTCAGAGGCAAGGCCCACCCCGTCGATATAGGCGCCCGAGGCATCGAGGCGGCCCTTGCCCAGAAGCTCGCGCACGCCCGCTTCGCCGACCTTGTCGAACTTGTCGATGGTCCGCAGAACCGCCGCCCGCTGATCCTCGCCAGTCAGGCCCATGACCTCGAGAACGCCATTCAGAACCTTGCGGTTGTTCACCCGCACCACATAGTCGCCGCGCGGGATGCCGACGACCTCGAGCGTATCCGACAGCATCGCGCAAATCTCGGCGTCCGCCGCCACGGTCGCCGCGCCCACGGTATCGGCATCGCATTGATAGAACTGGCGAAACCGCCCCGGCCCCGGCTTTTCGTTGCGCCAGACGGGGCCCATCGCATAGCGGCGATAGGGGGTCGGAAGGTCATTGCGGTGCTGGGCATAGACGCGGGCCAAGGGCGCGGTCAGGTCATAGCGCAGCGCCATCCAGTCGCCCTTGCCCTCTTCATCCGCCTCTTGCCACGCGAAAACGCCTTCGTTCGGGCGATCGACGTCGGGCAGGAACTTGCCCAGCGCCTCGACCGTTTCCACGGCCGACGATTCCAGCGCCTCGAACCCATAGCGATGATAGACCCCGGCGATCTGGCGCAGCATTTCGCTGCGCTCGGTCACCTCGGCGCCGAAATAATCGCGAAAGCCCTTGGGCGTCTCTGCCCTGGGGCGGGGCTGTTTCTTGTCTTTGGCCATGGCTCTCTCGGGTCGGGTCGTTGGCCCCGCGTTTAACGCGGCGGCGGATGGGGGGCAATGCGCTTGTGCGCGCAGGCGTTTGCGGGCGCGGGAAATCGTGCTAGGCGGGGGCCATGAACGAGCCAAACACCGACCAGCTGGAAGAAACCGTCGCGCACCTGTCGCGGATCGTCGAAGATCTCTCCGAGATCGTCGCGCGGCAAGAGCGCGACATCGACTTTCTGAAGCGGCGGGTTGGTCTCCTGCTTGAGCGCGAGGCCAGCCGCGAGGTCGATGCCGGCGGCACTATCCCGCTCGCCGACCAAAAACCGCCGCACTGGTAGGCCAGAGGGCAGCGCCCGGCCGCCGGGTGGGCGCGCACCTCTGATCCCCGGGCGCTTTATCGCGCCACCCCGCCGAACAGCCCGCATCTCGCGCCACTGCCAAAGCGCCCGCTGCCTTGTTCCGGGCCGGAGAAGGCTAAACCTCTTCCACCTCGACCACGCCCTGAAGCGAGCGCAGCGCGCCCTTGATCTGCGGCGTCACGGGATAGACCTCGTCGAGCGAGACGTCGATCTCGCCCAGATCGCTCTGGGTCTGGATGGTAAAGATCACCGGCCCGCGCGCGCCTTTGATCTTTTGCTCGCGGGCGTTTTCAAGGACGGAACGGACCGCACTGACCGCCCCCGCCTCGCCAAGGAAGATCCGCAGGCCATTCGACCCCGCATCGGCAATGGCGATATCCACCGGCGCGACCGAGCGACCGAGAAGTTTGAGCTGATCCGCCTCCATCGTCGCCTCGACCGTGACGATGATACGCGAGCCGGTCTCCAGATGCTCGCGGGCGGCCTCGAGCGTGTCGGAGAAAAGCGTCACCTCGTATTGGCCGGTGGGATCGGAAAGCTGGGCAAAGGCAAAGCGATTGCCCCGCGCCGATTTCCGCTCCTGCCGGCCGGCAACGACCCCCGCCATGCGGCCGATGAACGGCCCCCGCTCGGCCTTGGCGGCAACCTCGTCGAGCGTCAGAACCTGCTTGCGCCGGAGCGCGGGAAGGTAGTCATCCAAGGGATGGCCCGAGAGATAGAAGCCGATCGCCTTGAACTCTTCCGCCAGCCGCTCGGCGGGCAGCCAGTCATCGCAACGGGGCAGGCGCGGCTCGGGCAGATCGTCGCCCGCCTCGCCAAAGAGCGAGACCTGACTAGAAGATTTCTGCTCGTGGATAGCCGCCGAATAGCTCACCAGCGGGTCAAGGCTTTCAAACACCCGACGCCTGTTGGGATCGAGCCCGTCAAAGGCCCCGGCCCGCGCCAGCATCTCCAAGGGCCGCTTGCCGACCCGTTTCAGATCAACCCGCCGCGCCACATCGAAGAGGGTCGCGAAGGGCTTCGCCCCTCGCCCCTCGACGATCAGCTTCATCGCCTCGACGCCCACGTTCTTGAGCGCACCGAGCGCATAGACGAGCTTGCCGCCCGCCACATCGAAGGTTGGTTGCGAGCGGTTCACGCAGGGCGGCACATAGTCGATCCCGAGGCCCTTCTTCACCTCCTGAAAATAGGTGCCGAGCTTGTCGGTCAGGTGAATATCGCAGTTCATCACGCCGGCCATGAACTCGACCGGATGATTGGCCTTGAGCCATGCCGTCTGATAGCTGACCACCGCATAGGCGGCAGCGTGGGATTTGTTGAAGCCGTAGTTGGCGAACTTCTCCAGAAGGTCGAACACCTCGCCCGCCTTCTTGACATCCACGTTGTGCGTGGCCTTCGCGCCCTCGATGAACTTGGGCCGCTCCTTCGCCATCTCTTCGGCGATCTTCTTGCCCATGGCGCGGCGCAGAAGGTCGGCGCCGCCAAGGCTATAGCCCGCCATGACCTGCGCGATCTGCATCACCTGTTCCTGATAAACGATGATGCCCTGCGTCTCGGCGAGGATGTGGTCGATGGTCGGGTGGATCGACTCGAGGTCTTTTTGTCCGTTCTTGACCTCGCAATAGGTCGGGATGTTTTCCATCGGGCCGGGGCGATAGAGCGCCACGAGCGCGACGATATCCTCGATGCAGGTGGGTTTCATGCGCTTGAGCGCATCCATCATGCCCGAGCTTTCCACCTGAAACACCGCAACCGTCTGGGCGCGGGAATAAAGTTCGTAGCTCTTTGCATCGTCGAGGGGAATCGCGCCTATTTCGTCAACCGCTCCCTCCGCCGGCTCATAAAGCCGGCTGCCATCGGCGGCGATATGCAGGTGGCGGCCGGATTTCTTGATGAGGTCCACCGCGTTCTGGATCACGGTCAGGGTCTTCAGGCCAAGGAAGTCGAATTTCACGAGGCCCGCCTGCTCGACCCATTTCATATTGAACTGGGTTGCCGGCATATCCGAGCGCGGATCTTGATAGAGCGGCACCAGCTCATCAAGCGGCCGGTCGCCGATCACCACGCCTGCCGCGTGGGTCGAGGCGTTGCGAAGAAGCCCCTCGACCTGCTGGGCATAGGTCAAAAGGCGGTCGACGACTTCTTCGTTCTTGGCCTCTTCCCGCAGGCGCGGCTCGTCGGCCAAGGCTTTCTCGATGCTGACGGGCTTCACGCCCTCGACCGGGATCATCTTCGACAGGCGATCCACCTGCCCGTAGGGCATCTGCAACACGCGGCCCACATCGCGCACCGCCGCCTTCGACAGAAGCGCGCCGAAGGTGATGATCTGGCCGACCTTGTCGCGCCCATATTTCTCTTGGACGTAGCGGATGACCTCTTCACGGCGGTCCATGCAGAAGTCGATGTCGAAGTCCGGCATCGAGACGCGCTCGGGATTGAGGAAACGTTCGAACAGGAGCGAATAGCGCAAGGGATCAAGGTCGGTGATGGTCAGCGCATAGGCGACGAGCGAACCGGCGCCCGAGCCGCGCCCCGGCCCCACGGGAATATCGTGATCCTTGGCCCATTTGATGAAATCGGCCACGATGAGGAAGTAGCCGGGGAAACCCATCTGCTCGATGATCCCCAACTCGAACTCGAGCCGCGCCTCGTAGTCCGCAAGCGAAACCGCATGGGGGATCAGCGCAAGCCGCGCGGCGAGGCCCTCTTTGGCCTGACGGCGCAATTCGGCCACCTCGTCATCGGCGAAACGCGGCAGGATCGGCTTGCGCTTATAGGCCTTGAAGGCGCAGCGGCGGGCGATTTCGACCGTGTTTTCCAAGGCTTCCGGCAGGTCGGCAAAGAGCGTCGCCATTTCCTCGGGCGATTTGAAATAGTGCTGCGGCGTCAGGCGGCGGCGCGGTTCTTGCTGATCGACATAGGCGCCCTCGGCGATGCAGATGAGCGCGTCATGCGCCTCGTAGAACTCGGGCTTGGGGAAATAGGCGTCGTTCGTGGCAACGATCGGCAGGTCCATTGCATAGGCGATCTCGAGATGCCCGCGCTCGCTGGCCTTCTCGGCCGCTGGCAGGCCGCCCTCGATGGGGTGGCGTTGCAATTCGATATAAAGCCGCTCGGGGAAAATCGCAGCCAGATCGCGCACCAGCGCCTCGGCCTTGGGCCGCTGCCCCTGCGCCAAAAGCCGCCCGACCGGCCCCTCGGGCCCGCCACTGAGGCAGATGAGCCCCTCATGATGCGCCCGCAGATCATCCAGCGTCACCTGCGGCAACTGCCCGCCCTTGTCGACATAGAGCGCCGAGTTGAGCTTCATCAGGTTCATATAGCCCGCCTCGCTCTGCGCGAGGAGGACGATGCCCGCCGGCTCTTCGGGCCGCTTGCCCGGCTCGGTCTTGAGGAACTGCAGATCAACCTGACAGCCGACGATCGGTTGCACACCCGCCTTGACCGCGCCCTCGGAGAACTCGAGCGCACAGAACATATTGTTGGTGTCGGTCACCGCAACCGCCGGCATTCCCGCCTTGGCCGCCAGCTCAGGCAGCTTCTTGACCGGAATCGCCCCCTCGAGAAGCGAATATTCGGTATGGACCCTGAGATGGATAAAGCTTGGCGCGGCAGACATGGGCTCAGGCTAGACCAGAGGCGGAGGGCGAGGAAGGGGCAAGTTGGCGGGTTGGGGCTTGAAGCGCTTTTTGCGCCCGGCCAAGGGTTTGTCGGGAAATTTTGACAATTTTTTCGATTATCCGAAAAAAACAGAAAGTCTTTTCGCCTTTCGCATGACCACCACTCTTGCCATCGCGACAAAACGCCGCTTTCCTAGGGAACAGGGAGCACAGCCTTTACGTCGCATCGGGGCTGAGCGGATCCGGCACACCACCGGGGGAACAGAAAGCGACAGAGATCAGGCATGACCGAGATCACGTTTCTTCTCAACGGAGAGACTGTCCGGGTTGCGGCCGAACCGACGCACACCCTCCTTGACTGGCTCAGGGAGGATCGGGGGCTCACAGGAACCAAAGAGGGCTGTAACGAGGGCGATTGCGGCGCTTGCACCGTGGTCGTGACCGACGATCTGGGCGTCAAGGCGCTCAACGCCTGCATCCTGTTCCTGCCCCAGTTGCACGGGAAAGCCGTCCGCACCGTCGAGGGATTCAAAGGCCCCAAGGGCGAGATGCACCCGGTTCAGCAGGCGATGATCGACCATCACGGTTCGCAATGCGGCTTTTGCACGCCCGGCTTCATCTCGTCGATGATCGCGGGGCATCAGCAAGGCCGGAGCGATCACGACGTGGTGCTGGCGGGCAATCTCTGCCGCTGCACCGGCTATGCGCCGATCATCCGCGCGGCGGAGGCGGCCGAAGCGGCTGAAAGCCCGAGCTGGGTCGGAGACGATTCGGCCGAAGTGCCTGCCGCGCCCCTGGCCTTCGCGCCCGAGACCGAGGACGAACTGGCCGCTTGGGTCGAGGCCAACCCCGACGCGACCCTGATCGCCGGGGCGACCGACGTGGGCCTCTGGGTCACCAAGCAGATGCGCGATCTCAAGAAGGTCGCTTTCCTCAACCGCTGCGCCGATCTGCGCGAGATTGCCATTGGCACGGACAGCATTCGCATCGGCGCGGGCGTTACCATGACCCAGCTGCGCGAGCTTCTGGGGGTCTATCACCCCTCCTATGCCGAGATGGTCCGCCGCTATGCCTCCGAACAGGTCCGCAATGCCGCGACCATCGGCGGCAATATCGCCAACGGCTCGCCCATCGGGGATAATCCGCCCGCCCTCATCGCCCTTGGGGCAACGCTGCACCTGCGCAAGGGCGCGGCGCGGCGTGATCTGCCGATCGAGGATTTCTTCCTCGACTATGGCAAGCAGGATCGCCAGCCGGGCGAGTTTGTGAGCGGCGTGACGATCCCGAAATCGGCCCCCGCCTTGCGCGTCTACAAGCTGTCCAAACGCTTCGATCAGGATATTTCCGCCGTGCTCGGCGCCTTCAACGTGACCATTGAGAGCGGCAAGGTCGCCTCCGCCCGCATCGCATTTGGCGGCATGGCGGGCATCCCCAAGCGGGCCGCCCATGTGGAGGCCGCACTCGTCGGCAAGCCATGGTCTGAAGCAACCGTCGAGGCTGTCATTGGAGGATTCCCCAAAGATTTCCAACCTATGACAGATATGCGTGGCTCCGCCGCCTATCGCCTCGAGGCCGCGCAGAATATGCTCCGCCGCTATTTCGCCGATCTTTCGGGCAGCGCGGTCAATGTGCTGGAGGTTCACGCATGAGCGTTGCCAAATCCCTTCCGCACGATTCCGGCCCGCTGCACGTCTCGGGCGTGGCCCGCTATATCGACGATATCCCGACGCCCGCGAACACGCTGCACCTCGCCTTCGGCCTCTCGACCGTCGCGCGCGGGCGCATCACAGCGATGGACCTTTCCGCAGTCCGCTCCGCCGCCGGCGTTGTCATGGTCATGACCGCCGAGGATATGCCCTTCGCCAACGATGCCTCGCCAGCGGCCCATGACGAGCCGATCCTGTCGGACGGCACTGTCCATCATGTCGGCCAGCAGATCTTCCTTGTGGCGGCCACAAGCCACCACGCTGCCCGCCGCGCAGCACGGAAGGCCAAGATCACCTATGCCGAAGAAGCGCCGATCCTGACGATTGAACAGGCCCTCGCCGGCAACAGCCGCTTTGAAGAAGGCCCCCGCGTCTGGACCAAGGGCGATGTCGATGCCGCGCTCAAGGCCGCGCCGCACCGCCTTCAGGGGCGGCTCGAGATGGGCGGGCAGGAGCATTTCTATCTCGAAAGCCAGGCCGCCCTCGTCTTTCCGCAAGACAATGGCGATGTGATCGTCCATTCCTCGACCCAGCACCCGACCGAGATCCAGCACAAGGTCGCCGAGGCCATCGGCAAGCCGATGAACGCCGTGCGGGTCGAGACCCGCCGCATGGGCGGCGGCTTTGGCGGCAAGGAAAGCCAGGGCAACGCGCTGGCTTGCGCCTGCGCCGTGGTGGCGTCCCTGACAGGCCGCCCCGCCAAGATGCGCTATGACCGCGACGACGACATGACGATCACCGGCAAGCGGCACGATTTCCGCATCGATTATGATGTGGCCTATGATGATCGCGGCCGCGTCCTCGGCGTCGATTTCACCCAATATACCCGCGGCGGCTGGGCGCTCGATCTGACGATCCCCGTGGCCGACCGGGCGATGCTTCATGCCGACAACGCCTATCTCCTGCCCGCCGCGCGGATCACCTCGCACAGGCTCAAGACCAACACCCAATCCGCCACCGCCTATCGCGGTTTCGGCGGGCCGCAGGGGATTTTCGGCATCGAGCGGGTGATGGACCATGTGGCCCACGCGCTTGGCCTCGATCCCATCGAGGTCCGCAAGGTCAACTATTACCAGCCGATGGCCAAAGTGCGGGCGGGCGGCGCGGGCGACAACTCCACCCCCTATGGCATGGAAGTGCGGGATTTCCTTCTGCACGAGATGACCGAGAAGCTGCTTGGCACCTCCGACTACGCCCGCCGCAAGGCCGAGATCGCCGCGTGGAACGCCAAAAGCCCGATCCTCAAGCGTGGCATCGGCTTCTCGCCGGTCAAGTTCGGGATTTCCTTCACGCTGACCCATCTCAATCAGGCGGGCGCGCTGGTGCATGTCTATCAAGACGGCTCGATCCACCTCAACCACGGCGGCACCGAGATGGGGCAGGGCCTGTTCCTCAAGGTCGCCCAAGTGGCCGCCGCGCGATTTGGCGTCGACGTGAGCCGGATCAAGATCACCGCGACCGATACCGCCAAGGTGCCCAATACCTCGGCCACCGCCGCCTCGTCGGGGTCCGACCTCAACGGCATGGCGACGCAGGCCGCCTGCGACACGATCCGCGAGCGGATGGCCGAGTGCCTCGCCACCCTGCACCAGACAACCCCCGACAAGGTGATCTTTGCGGATGACAGGGTGACGGTCGGCGCAACCGAGATGGATTTCTCGCAAGCCGCCATGACCTGCTATCAGAACCGGATCAGCCTTTCGGCCACAGGTTTCTACAAAACCCCCGATCTCTCGTGGGATCGCATCGCCGGCAAGGGCCGCCCGTTCTTCTACTTCGGCCATGGCGCGGCGATCACCGAGGTGGTGATCGACACGCTGACCGGCGAGAACCGCATCCTGCGGGCCGATATCCTGCACGACGTCGGCGCCTCGCTGAACCCCGCGATCGACAAGGGGCAGGTCGAAGGCGCCTATGTGCAGGGCGCGGGCTGGCTCACCACCGAAGAGCTTGTCTGGGACGACAAGGGGCGCCTGCGCACCCACGCGCCCTCGACCTACAAGATCCCCGCCTGTTCCGACCGGCCCGAGATCTTCAACGTCGATCTCTGGGACGGAGAGAACCCCGAGGCGACGATCTATCGCTCCAAGGCCGTGGGCGAGCCGCCGTTCAACCTTGGCATTTCGGCCCTACTGGCGCTGTCGGATGCCGTGGCCTCTTGCGGCGCGGGCTATCCCGATCTGCACGGCCCCGCCACCGCCGAGCGCGTCTTGGCCGCTGTCAAACGGGTGCGCGGATGAGCTTTGACCTGACCCGCCTGACCGAGACCGTCCGCACCCACGGCGCGGTCGTCCGGCTGCTGGTCAGCCGCAGCGCGGGCTCGGCCCCGCGCGATGCGGGCACGTCGATGCTGATCTGGGCCGATGGGGCAGAGGGCACCATCGGCGGCGGAACGCTGGAATATCAGGCCATTGCCGAGGCCCGCGAAATGCTCGCCACCAAGGCCACCCTGCGCCACCGCGCCGTGGCCCTCGGCCCTGCGCTCGGCCAGTGCTGCGGCGGGTCGGTGACGCTGGTGTGGGAGCGGTTTGACGAGGGCACCCTGCCCGCCAGCCTGCCCTTTGCCCGCTCGCTCGGCCCCTCGGAAGCCATGCCGGAAACCGTAGCCCGCAAGGCCAAGGCCCTGCAGCCCGGCGCGCTTCCGGCTGAAATCGACGGCTGGCTCATCGAGGCCGCCCCCGCCCTGCGCCGCCCCTTGTGGATCTGGGGCGCGGGCCATGTGGGGCGGGCTTTGGCCGATGTTCTGCGCCCCTTGCCGGATTTCGAGATCACATGGGTCGATACCGGCCCGCATCGGTTTCCGCCCGAGATCCCCTCGGGCATCACCACCCTTCCCGCCGCCGAGCCTTCGGTTCTGGCAGCCCATGCTCCGCGGGAGGCGGAGCACCTCGTCCTGACCTTCAGCCACGAGCTCGACCTAGCCCTCTGCCACGCGCTTCTGTCGCGCGGGTTCAAGGGCCTCGGCCTCATCGGTTCTGCGACGAAATGGGCAAGGTTCAAGTCGCGCCTTGCGGGTTTGGGCCATACGCGGGAAGAGATCGCACGGATCGCCTGCCCAATCGGCGATCCCAAACTCGGAAAACACCCCCACGCCATCGCGCTCGGGGTTGCAACGAGCCTGCTCAGCCGGGCCGACAACAGGGAGATTGCAGATGGCGACAGACACACTGCTTGAACTGAGGGGGCTGACCAAAGCCTACCCCGGGGTCGTCGCCAACAGCGACGTGTCCTTCACGATCGGCAAGGGCGAGGTTCATGCGCTTTTGGGCGAGAATGGCGCTGGCAAATCAACGCTGGTGAAAACGATCTATGGCCTCGTGAAGCCCGATACCGGCAAGATGACCCTCAACGGCGTGGCCTATGAGCCGTCCGAGCCGCGTGCGGCGCGGGCCTCGGGCGTGGCGATGGTGTTTCAGCATTTCTCGCTGTTTGATGCCCTCGATGTCGCAGAAAACATTGCCCTCGGCATGGAAAATCCACCTCAGATGGCGGATCTCGCGGCCCGGATCCGCGAGGTTTCCGAACAGTATGGCCTGCCACTCGATCCCAACATGGTGGTCGGCGATCTGTCCGCAGGCGAGCGTCAGCGGGTCGAGATCATCCGCTGCCTTCTGCAGGATCCCAAGCTTCTGATAATGGACGAACCGACCTCGGTTCTGACCCCGCAAGAGGTCGAGATCCTGTTCAAGACGTTGAATATTCTGCGCGAGGAAGGCACCTCGATCCTCTATATCTCGCACAAGCTCGAGGAAATCCGCACGCTCTGCGAACACGCCACGATCCTGCGGCACGGCAAGGTCGTCGGCAATTGCGATCCGCGCCAGACTTCGGCCCGCGACATGGCGGAAATGATGGTCGGCGCCTCGCTCCATGTGCCGGAAAAGGCGCCGCATGAGGCGGGCGAGGTCGTCTTGTCGATCCGCGGCCTTTCGGCCCCCGCCCCGCACCAGTTTGGCACCGCGCTGAAGAACATCACCGTCGATGTGCGCGAAGGCGAAGTCCTCGGCATCGGCGGGGTTGCGGGCAACGGGCAGGACGAATTGGTTGCGGCCCTGTCGGGCGAAATGAAGACCGCCGCCGGCATGGTGGTGATCGACGGCCGCGAGATCGGCCGCCTCGGACCCAACGAACGCCGCGCCGCGGGCCTTTGCGCCGCCCCCGAAGAGCGCAACGGCCATGCCGCAGCGCCCGACATGAGCCTCACCGAAAACGCGCTGATGACTGGTGCCGTCCGCAAGAACCTTGTGAAAAACGGCCTTCTCGACTGGCCCGCCGCCAAGGCCTTTGCCGAAGAGGTCATCAAGGCCTTCGACGTGCGCACCCCCGGCCCCGCCAATGCGGCGCGCTCGCTTTCGGGCGGCAACCTGCAAAAATTCGTCATCGGCCGCGAGATCATGCAAAAGCCGCGGGTTCTGGTCATCAACCAGCCCACATGGGGCGTTGATGCCGCCGCCGCCGCTTCGATCCGGCAGGCGATCCTCGATCTGGCGGTTTCCGGCACGGCCGTGGTCTGCATCAGCCAAGACCTCGACGAGCTGCGCGAGATTTCGGATCGCTTCGCCGCGCTGAACGAAGGCAAGCTGACCCCGCCGCGCCCTGCCAAGGGGCTTACCATCGACGAGATCGGGCTCATGCTTGGTGGCGCCCACGATATGGAGATCGCCCATGTTGACGCTTGAGAAACGCCCCCAGCCGAGCAAGGCCTGGGTCTATGCCGCGCCGATCCTCGCGGTCGTGATCACCATGATCGTCGGCGGCGGCGTCTTTGCCCTTCTTGGCAAACCACCGCTCGAGGCGATCCGGACGATCTTTTACGATCCGATTTTCGGCGATTTCGCCTCCTATTCGCGGCCCCAGCTTCTGATCAAAGCGGGCCCGCTGATCCTTATCGCCATCGGCCTTTCTTTCGGCTTTCGCGCGGGCATCTGGAACATCGGCGCCGAGGGTCAATACATCATGGGCGCGCTGGCCGCCGCCGGCACCGGCCTTGCCTTCTATCCAATGGAAGCGCGCTGGCTGATCTTCCCCTTGATGATCCTTGCGGGCTTTGCCGGGGGGATGGTCTGGGCTGCAATCCCCGCCTTCCTGCGCATCCGCTTTAAAACCAACGAGATCCTCGTCTCCTTGATGCTCGTCTATGTGGCCGAGGCCATTCAGGCGTCGATGGCGCTGAACCTCATGCGCAATCCCGATGGCCACGGCTTCCCCGGAAGCCGGAACCTGTCGCAATACCCGTCATCGGCCAACCTCGAACTGGTCGCAAATTCCGGGGTTCACTGGGGGGTCATGGCGGCGCTCACTGCGGTGATCTTTGCCTATTTCATCCTCGCCCGTCACCGCTTCGGCTTTGACGTGCGGCTTGCCGGCCAAAGCCCGCGCGCCGCAGGGTTTGCCGGTGTCGATGCCGGTCGGCTGATCTTTGTCTGTCTGCTTATCTCAGGCGCGCTGGCAGGGGCTGCGGGCATGTTCGAGGTTTCGGGCCCAGCGGGCCGTGTCAGCATCGATTTCAACGTCGGCTACGGCTTTACGGCGATCATCGTGGCCTTCCTTGGCCGCCTGCATCCGGTGGGCATCCTGATCGCCGGCCTCCTGATGGCGCTGACCTATATCGGCGGCGAGTTGGCGCAGTTGAGCCTCGGCCTTCCCGGCGCGGCGATCCAGCTGTTCCAGGGGATGCTTTTGTTCTTCCTCCTCGCGGTCGATGTCATGACCTCCTACCGCATACGCTTTGGCAAGACGGAGTAATCAGATGGACTTTTCCTCGATCAACCCGATCCTCCTTCTCGCTTCGCTCATGGTCGCGGCCACGCCGATCATCCTTGCGGCAGCGGGCGAACTTATCGTCGAGCGCGCGGGCGTTTTGAACCTCGGTGTCGAGGGCATGATGATCACCGGCGCCATCACCGGCTTCATCGCCACCGTCACCACCGGCTCGCCCTGGATCGGATTTGTCGCCGCGGCGGCGGGAGGGGCGGGGCTCTCGCTTCTCTTTGCCTTTTTGACTCAGTTCCTTCTGTCCAATCAGGTTGCCACCGGCCTTGCCCTCACCCTCTTTGGCCTCGGCCTCTCGGCGCTTCTGGGGCAGGGCTACAACGGCATCAAGGCACCCGAGTTTCCCCGGATCGATATCCCCGTGATCAGCGATATTCCGGTGCTTGGCCCGATCCTGTTCAGCCATGATCCGATGGTCTATGTGGGGATCGGCCTGATTGCCGGAACCTGGTATTTCCTGAAATACAGCCGTGCCGGCCTGATCCTTCGGGCCGTAGGTGAAAACCACGAAGCCGCCCATGCGCTGGGCTATCACGTCATCCGCATCCGTATCATGGCCATCGCCTTTGGCGGCGCCTGTGCAGGGCTTGGCGGGGCCTATATCAGCCTTGTGCGTGTTCCCCAATGGACCGACGGCATGACCGCAGGCGCGGGCTGGATTGCCCTTGCCATCGTGGTCTTCGCCTCGTGGCGGCCGTGGCGCCTTCTGATCGGCGCCTATCTCTTCGGCGGCGTCACCGTGCTCCAACTCAACCTTCAGGCGGCTGGCATTGCGATCCCTGTCGAATACCTTGCAATGTCGCCGTATATTGCAACCATCCTCGTCCTTGTGCTCATGTCGGCAGGGCGAGCGCCGGGATCCCTCGGCAAGATTTTCCATGCCTCTCGCTGAGGCCAAATTAACCGGGGCAAGGCCCCAACAAACGGGAGTTGAAAAGTGAAAAGAAGAACGCTTCTTGCCAGCGGCGCTGGCGCAGCCACATTGGCGATGATGGGCCTCCCGGCCCGCGCGCAAGACAAGACCAAGGTCGGTTTCGTCTTCGTCGGCCCGATCGGCGACGGCGGCTGGACATTTGAACACAACAACGGCCGCCTTGCCGTCGAGGCCGCCTTTGGCGATGCCGTCGAGACGGTCTATGCCGAAAACGTGCCTGAAGGCCCCGACGCCGAGCGCGTTCTGACCCAGATGGTTCTTGGCGGTGCAGACCTCATCTTCACCACTTCCTTCGGTTACATGGAATCGACGATGAACGTCGCCGCCAAGTTCCCGGATGTGAAATTCGAGCATGCCACCGGCTATCTGCGCGCCGACAACGTCTCGACCTATTCGGCCCGCTTCTACGAAGGCCGCGCGGTTCAGGGCCACATTGCCGGCAACCTGACCAAGTCGAACAAGATCGGCTACATCGGCTCTTTCCCGATCCCCGAAGTTATCCGCGGCATCAACTCGGCCTTCATCCATGCCCGCAAGGTCAACCCGGATGTCGAGTTCAAGATCGTCTGGGCCTTTACCTGGTTCGATCCGGCCAAGGAAGCCGACGCCGCCAAGGTGCTCATCGAGCAGGGCTGCGACGTGATCCTGCAGCACACCGACTCGACCGCGCCGCAGGCTGCCGCTCAGGCCGCCGGCAACGTCTATACCTTCGGCCAGGCCTCGGACATGGGCGAATACGCCCCGATGCCGCGCGTCTCGTCGATCATCGACAACTGGGCGCCCTACTATGTCGAACGCACCCAGGCTGTCATGGACGGCACCTGGACCAGCGTCGACACCTGGGACGGCATCGGCCGCGGCATGGTTGGTATCGGCGAGATTTCGGACGCTGTTCCGGCCGATGTGAAAGCCAGCGCCGAAGCCCTGCGCGACTCGATCGCTTCGGGCGCCTACCACCCGTTCACCGGCCCGCTCAACAAGCAGGACGGCTCGGCATGGCTGGCCGAGGGCGAGACCGCCGACGACGGCACCCTTGCCGGTCTTAACTTCTATGTCGAAGGCATTGACGGCGACATTCCGAGCTGATCCTCGGACCTGTTGTGAAACTCAGGCCCGTCGGTTTCCGGCGGGCCTTTTTTTATTGACCGACATCAAAGACAGGCCTTCAATCAGCATATATTAGGCTTCACAGATATAATTTCGTGCGCAACGCCGCACTCATGGGAGGGATGAACTATGGCGCATATCGTTGTCCTCGGCGCGGGACTGGGCGGCTCGATCATGGCCTACGAGCTGGCCGATGAAATCAGCAGCGGCGACAAGATCACCGTCATTACAAAAGACCCCAAGTATCACTTCGTGCCCTCCAACCCTTGGGTGGCCGTCGGCTGGCGCGACCGCAAGTCGATCTCGACCGATCTTGCCCCGACCTACAAGCGAAAGGGCATCGATTTCAAACCGGTCGCTGCCGAGAAGGTCTTTCCCGAGGAAAACCGCATTCGCCTGATTGACGGCACCGATGTGAGCTATGATTACCTCGTGATCGCCACCGGCCCCGACCTCGCCTTCGACGAGATCGAAGGCCTCGGCCCCGATGGCTTTACCCAGTCGATCTGCCACGTCGATCACGCCGAAGACGCGCACAAGGCCTTCGAGGAATTCTGCAAGAACCCCGCCCCGATCATCGTCGGCGCCGTGCAAGGCGCTTCCTGCTATGGCCCTGCCTATGAATTCCTCTTCCAGCTCGATACCGAGCTGCGCAAGCGCAAGATCCGCGACAAGGTGCCGATGACCTTCGTCACCGCCGAACCCTATATCGGCCACCTTGGCCTTGATGGCGTGGGCGATACCAAGGGCCTTCTCGAAAGCGAGATGCGCGAGCACCACATCAAGTGGATGACCTCGACCAAGGTCAAGAAGGTCGAGAAGGGCAAGATGACCGTCGAGCAGATCAACGACGACGGCTCGTCCAAAGGCGAGGTCGACCTGCCGTTCGGCTATTCGATGATGCTGCCCGCCTTCCGCGGCATTCCAGCGGTTTCCGGCATCGAGGGCCTGTCGAACCCGCGCGGCTTTACCATCGTCGACAAGCACCAGCAGAACCCCAAGTTCAAGAATATCTTCGCCGTCGGCGTCTGCGTCGCGATCCCGCCCACCGGGCCAACCCCCGTGCCTTGCGGCGTGCCGAAAACCGGCTTCATGATCGAATCGATGGTGACAGCCACCGCCAAGAACATCGGCCAGATCCTGCGCGGCCAGGAGCCGGGCCACGAGGGCACATGGAACGCCTTCTGCCTTGCCGATTTCGGCACCAAGGGCGTGGCCTTTGTCGCCCAGCCGCAGATCCCGCCGCGCAACGTCAACTGGTCGTCGCACGGGCGCTGGGTCCATACCGCCAAGGTCGCCTTCGAGAAATACTTCATGGCCAAGGTCAAGCGCGGCAAGAGCGAGACCTTCTATGAAAAGGCCGCCCTCAACGCGATGGGCATCGAAAAGCTGAAAGCCGTCCGCAAGTCCTGACCGGCGACGTTGGCGCAAGAATAACAGGGCCCGGGGGCTTGTCTTTACCCCCCGGCTCCCGCAATTTCCCGCCATGACAACCACCCTCACCACCCGTTCCGGCGCCCTCGCAGATGGCTTCCCCCTTGGCACGATGCAATTCGGCGGGCGCGCCGATGCAGTGGAAAGCCGCCGGATGTATGACGCCGCCCGCGCTGCCGGCCTCAACCACTTCGATACCGCCGTGCGCTATACCCAAGGCGAGGCGGAAAAGCTCCTCGGCGGCTTTGTCCGGCCCGAGCGCGACAAGATCTTCCTCGCCACCAAAGTGGCCTACGCGGGCGGCTGCGGGCGCGAGAACATCCGCGCCCAGTTCGACGTCTGCCGAAGCCAGCTTCGGATGGACGAGGTCGATCTTCTCTACCTCCACCGCTGGGACAATGAGACCGAGCTTGAGGAAACCTTCTCGACCCTCGCCGAGCTGCAAGAGGCGGGGCAAATCCGCCATATCGGCGTGTCGAACTATGCCGCGTGGCAGGTGATGAAGGCGCAAGCAGTGGCGCAAAGCCTCGGCACGCGGATCGACGTGATCCAGCCCATGTACAACCTCGTCAAACGGCAGGCCGAGGTCGAGATCCTGCCCATGGCGATGGATCAGAGCATGGCCGTCTGCCCCTATTCGCCCCTCGGCGGCGGCCTCCTCACCGGCAAATACGCCGCGGGCGGGACGGGCCGCCTGACTGAAGACCCGATGTATACCTCGCGCTACGGCCAGGACTGGATGCACAAGGCCGCGGCCGATTTCGCAGGCCTCGCCCGCGAACAGGGCGTGGCCCCCGCCACCCTCGCCGTGGCTTGGGTCGCGGCCCATCCCGCAAAGCCCCGCCCGATCATATCGGCCCGCTCGGCAGGCCAGCTCGCCCCCTCGCTCGCCGCCATCGGCTTCGATCTTTCGCCCGAGCTTTACGCCCGCATCGCCGCCCTGACCCCGACCCCGCCTCTCGCCACCGACCGACTGGAAGAACAATGACCGATGTCCTCGTCATTGGCGGCGGCATCGCCGGCCTCTCCGCCGCCGCGCGCCTTTCGAATTTGGGCGAAGTGCGCCTCCTCGAACGCGAAACGGCGCTTGGCTATCACACCTCCGGCCGCTCCGCCGCGCTCTTCGAGGAATGCTACGGCAAGCCCGCCGTCGTCGCCCTCAACCGCGCCAGCCACCGCTATCTGGCCGAGGCAAACGGCGGCGTCCTCTCCCCGCGCGGCCTCCTGATGATCGCCGGTGACGACCTCAAGGCCGCGTTCGACGCCGATGTGGCGGCGATGGAGCTTGCGCTGATCGACAAGGACCGCGCCCGCGCCCTCTGGCCCGATCTCAACCCCGCAAGTTTCACCATGGCCGCCTACGGCGCCCACGCCTGGGACATCGACACCGACCGCCTGATGCAGAACTTCGCCCGCGAAGTTCGGGCAAACGGCGGCACGATATCGACCAAGGCCGAGGTCCGCGCCATCCGCAAGACCCGCAGCGATTGGGAGGTCGAGCTGACCACGGGCGAGACGATCACCGCCCAGATCCTTGTCAACGCCGCCGGATCCTGGGCCGACAGGGTCGCTGAAATGGCCGGCATCCCGACAATCGGCTTCACCCCCTACCGCCGCTCCATGGGCCGCATCCCCGCCCCCGGCGGCGCCGATGTCTCGGGCTGGCCGATGATCTTCGGCGCGGGCGAGACATGGTACGCCAAGCCCGACGCCGGCGCCCTCATCGTCTCGCCTGCCGAAGAGGTCCTGATGGAACCGCATGACGCCTTCGCCGACGACATGACCCTCGCCGAAGGCATCGCCCGCTACGAAGAGCATATGCAAACGCCCGTCACCCGGCTCCTCTCAAGCTGGGCGGGCCTGCGCACCTTCGCGCCCGACCGCCAACTCGTCCTCGGCCCCGATGCCCGCGATCCAAGCTTCGTCTGGTCCGCCGGCCAAGGCGGCTACGGCTTCCAGACAAGCCCCGCCGCAAGCGCGCTCGTGGCCGATCTCGTCGCCGGCCGCCAACCCGAGCTAGACGGAAAAACCGTCGCGGCCCTCTCGCCCGCCCGCTTCGCCTGATCTTCTTTTGGCCCGAAATACTCCGCGGGGGTCCGGGGGCGCGAAGCCCCCGGCCTATCCGTTAGCCGTCCACGCGGATATTGGCGTTGGCGGGATCGTAGGGGCTGTCCTGCACCACCTCGGCATCCCACAACTCGCGCATCATCCGCACCTTGAGCTTGGTGCCCACCTCGGCCTTCTCGACCGACACATAGCCCATGCCGATCTGCTTGCCGAAGACCACCGAGTAGCCGCCCGACGTCAGACGCCCGACCTTCGCCCCCGTCGCCGGATCAATCAGCGCCTCCTTGCCCCAAGGGTCGGCATCCGCCGGCCCGTCGATCAGCACGGTCACGCATTTGGAACGGATACCCGTGGCCTCCATCGCCGCCTTGCCGTGGAAGTCCTTCGACAGATCCACAAACCGCGGCAAATCGGCCTCAAGCGGGGTCGCGTCACGGCCCAGTTCGGTCCCGAAGGCGCGATAGCTCTTCTCCTGCCGCAGCCAGTTCTGCGCCCGCGCGCCCACAAGCTTCAGCCCGTGCTTGGCGCCAGCCGCCATCAGCTGATCCCAGAGATAGCGCTGCATCTCGATCGGGTGATGCAACTCCCACCCCAGCTCGCCCGTATAGGCCACACGGATCGCATCGACCGGACACATCCCCAATTCGATCCGCTGCGCCGAAAGCCACGGGAAGCGCTTGTTCGACAGCGCGCTCTCCGGATCGGCATCCTTGATCAGCTCTTTCAGAACATCGCGCGATTTCGGCCCGGCAATGGCGAAAACGCCATATTGGGTCGTCACGTTCTGGATCTCGATATAGCCAAACTCAGCCGCCTTATCCTCGGCCGCCTTGCGCAGGAAATCGGCGTCATAGTCGGTCCAGGCACCGGCCGAGACGAGGTAATAGTCGTTCTCGCCGCGCCGCACGATCGTGTATTCCGTCCGCGTCGTCCCGGCAGCCGTCAGCGCATAGGTCAGGTTGATCCGGCCGATCTTGGGCAGCTTGTTGCAAGTGAACCAGTCAAGGAAGGCGGTCGCGCCGGGGCCTTTGACGACGTGCTTGGTGAAGGCGGTTGCATCAATCACGCCCACGCCCTCGCGGATCGCCTTGGCCTCTTCGACCGCATATTGCCACCAGCCGCCACGGCGGAAGCTGCGGGCATTGTGATCGAAATCCTCCGCCGCATCGAGAGGCCCGTAATAGTTGGGCCGCTCCCAGCCATTCACCTGCCCGAACTGCGCGCCCAGCGCTTTCTGGCGATCATAGACGGGTGCTGTGCGCAAGGGCCGGCAGGCCTCGCGCTCTTCGTCGGGGTGGTGCAGGATATAGACGTGCTCATAGCACTCCTCGTTCTTGCGCGCCCCGTATTCGGTCGTCATCCACGAGCCGTAACGCTTGGGATCAAGGCTCGCCATGTCGATCTCGGCCTCGCCCTCGACCATCATCTGCGCCAGATAATAGCCTGTGCCGCCCGCGGCGGTGATCCCGAAGGAGAAGCCCTCGGCCAGCCACATATTCCGCAGGCCCGGAGCGGGGCCGACAAGCGGGTTGCCATCGGGCGTATAGCAGATCGGCCCGTTGAAATCGTCCTTCAGGCCCACCGTCTCCGACGAGGGGATGCGGTGGATCATCGACATATATTCCTCTTCGATCCGCTCCAGATCGAGCGGGAAAAGGTCGGCGCGGAAGCTGTCGGGCACGCCATATTCAAACCGCGCCGGAGCGTTGCGCTCATAGGGCCCGAGGATCCAGCCGCCGCGCTCTTCGCGGACATACCACTTGGCATCGGCATCCCGCAAAACCGGATGCTGTGGATTGCCTGCCTCACGATAGGCGACCAGCTCGGGATCCGGCTCGGTGACGATATACTGGTGCTCAACCGGTATCGCCGGAATACGGAGGCCCAGGAGCTTCGCGGTGCGTTGGGCGTGATTGCCGGTGGCGGTAACGACATGTTCGGCGGTGATCACAACCTGCTCGTCCGAAGGCAGAAGGTTGCCGCCCTTTTCGACCATCTTGGTGCAGGTCACGCGCCATTCCGACCCGGTCCAGACATAGCCATCGACCTGCCACTTGCGCTCGATGATCACGCCACGCTGCCGCGCACCCTTGGCCATCGCCATGGTCACATCGGCCGGGTTGATATAGCCGTCCTGCGGATGGAAAAGCGCGCCTCTGAGGTCTTCGGTGCGCACCAAGGGCCAGCGCTCCTTGATCTGCGCGGGCGTCAGGAACTCGTGATAGACATCCGCGGTCTCGGCGACCGAGGAATAGAGCATGAACTCGTCCATCCGGTCCTGGGACTGGGCCATGCGCAGATTGCCCACCACATAGAAACCGGCGTTGAGCCCGGTCTCTGCCTCGAGCGCCTTGTAATAATCGACCGAATATTTGTGGATGTGGGTCGTTGCATAGCCCATGTTGAAGAGCGGCAAGAGGCCCGCAGCGTGCCAGGTCGAACCCGAGGTCAGTTCGTCCCGCTCCAAAAGCATCACATCCTCCCAGCCCGCCTTGGCGAGGTGATAGGCGATCGAGGTGCCGATGGCGCCACCGCCAACGACAAGGGCTTTGACATGGGTCTTCATCGCGCGACTCCCGTAGAATGAATTGCCCGCAATCTGTCGCAAACTGGGGTTCAAAGCGAGAGCCAGCCGACGCCTCACAGATCAAAACCGACTTGCGGGACGGAAGCCGGGGCAAGGGGGCTGTCTGCCCCCTCTGCGGCAAGCCGCATTCACCCCCGAGAGTATTTCAGGCCAAAAGAATTCCCCGCTTCTTTTGGCGGCAAATACTCCGGGGGAGTCTCCGCAAGGAGACGGGGGCAGAGCCCCCTGCGCGCGAGCAGTTGTTCCCATCGCTGCGAGCGCATATCAACAGGACAACCAGAAGGAGCCGCAATGCAGATTTGCCGGACAGTCGCCGATATCCGCGCCGCCGTCGCCCAATATCGCCGCGATGGCGCAACGATCGGGCTGGTCACGACGATGGGCGCGCTGCACGCGGGGCATATGCAGCTTGTGGCCGAGGCCAAGGGTACGCACGATCGGGTGATTGCCACGATCTTTGTCAACCCGACCCAATTCGGCAATCCGGCTGACCTTGAGAGCTATCCCCGCACCGAGGCGGCCGATCTTGCGATGCTCGAGGCGGCGGGAGTATCGGCAGCATTCATCCCGCAGGTTTCGGAAATCTATCCCGCAGGCGACGAGACCATCGTCGAGACCACGCGGCTTGCGAATATGCTGCATGGCCTTGTCCGGCCAGGGCATTTCCGGGGTGTGGCCACGGTGGTCTGCAAGCTCTTCAACATCATTCAGGCCGACGCCGCCTATTTCGGCGAAAAGGACTACCAGCAGCTACAGGTGATCCGCCGGATGGTGCGCGATCTGCATATGCCGGTCCAGATTTTCGGCGTCGCCACAGTGCGCGAGGCCGATGGGCTCGCCATGTCGTCGCGCAATGTGCGGCTCACGCCCATGGATCGCGCGGCGGCGGTTTGCTTGTCCCGAGCGCTGGATGCCGCCGAGAAGGCAGCGGGAGCGGGAGCAAGCGTTGCCGAAATCGACGACGCGATGCGCGCTGTCATTGCAGCCGAACCGCGCGGGCGGTTGGTCGCCATCGATATCGTCGAAGCTGGAACGCTCGCCCCCGTGGGGGGCGTTCCAGCCGGAGACATCGCCATCATGCTGTCCGTGGCCTTCGGGCCCGAGGACAACCCCGTTCTGCTGATAGACCAGAGGGAGATCAGAAAATGAGCAGCCAACCCCAGCAAATCCGCCGGAATACCGTTCCGATGATTGCAAAACGAAAAGGCGGCGAGCCGATCGTTTCCCTCACCTCCTATCACGCCCATACCGCGGCGATCGTTGACAGATACGCCGATTTCATCCTTGTGGGCGACAGTCTTGGCATGGTCATGCACGGGATGGAATCGACCGTGGGGGTGCCCTTGGATCTGATGATCATGCATGGCAAGGCGGTCGTGCGCGGCACGAAAAAGGCGCTCATTGTCGTCGACATGCCCTTCGGCACCTATGAGGAAAGCCCCAACATGGCCTTCCGCAATGCCGCCAAGGTGATGAAGGAAACCGGCTGCGGCGCGATCAAGCTCGAGGGTGGCAAGCGCATGGCCGAGACCATCCGCTTCCTTGTCGAGCGGGGCATTCCGGTCATGGCGCATATCGGCCTCACGCCGCAATCGAGCCATGTGATGGGCGGCTTCAAGACCCAAGGCCGCGACGAGGACAGCTGGCACCTGCACGAGGAAGACGCCCGCGCCGTGACCAATGCCGGCGCCTTTGCCGTGGTGCTTGAGGGCATGGTCGAGCCGCTCGCCGCCAGGATCACCCGCCAGATCGACATTCCCACGATCGGCATCGGCGCCTCGGCCGAGTGCGACGGGCAGATTCTTGTCCTTGAGGATATGCTGGGCCTCAACCCCTGGACCCCGAAATTCGTCAAGGTCTACGGTCAGCTTGGCCCGATGATCGAAGACTCGGTCCGCCGCTATGCCGAAGAGGTCAAGACCCGCGCCTTCCCGACCGAGGATCAGGTCTACCGCTAGGGAAAACGGGGGCTTTTCAGCCTTGATAACATATATGTTAGTTTCCTAATATATATGGTTGAAAGCCCCTCCCCGCGGGTCTAGGGAAACTCCGAAACAAAGGAGTTCCCCATGAATTACACCAGCAAGTTCCAAACCCTTGCCGATGCCGCCCGCGCCCGTGTGGCCGAGGCCGCTCCGGCCGATGTTGCCGCCCTGATGGCCGAGGGCGCTGTCGCCCTCGACATCCGCGATCCCGACGAGCACGCTGCAGGCCATATCCCCGGCTCGCTCAACATCAGCCGTGGCAAGCTCGAGATGAACGTCGAGGGCAAGATTGCCGACCTCGACACGGTGATCCTGTGCTATTGCAACGCCAACAACCGTGGCGCCCTTTCGGCGGCCAGCCTGCGGGACATGGGCTATAAGAACGCCCGTTTCATCGCCGGTGGCCTCAACGCCTGGAAGGCGCTGAACGGGGCCAGCTAGGCCCAGGCTGACAGGTTTTGACACAATCCGTGACAGGCCCCTGTATTGCTGCGGGGGCCTGTTTCATTCATTGCCCCTTGGCGCCTGAATTGCGCCTAGTTATGGGGTAACCACCAATGTTGAGACGAGAATTTCTTGTTGTTTCTCTGGGGTTTGTGGCGGCTTGCGCGCCGCTGCCAGACACCAATCCGCTCGGCCGTGATGCCCGCAAGAGCCTCACGATTTCTGCTGTAGAGGTCTCGACCTCGGGCACGGGTTTTGAAAGCGTCCGCGCCGCCGATCATTCAAGCGCGCTTGCGCCTGATCTGAAGGCGGTTCTTGAGCGCGAATTCTCTGATCGCATGGCGCCGGGTGGGCCGAAACTCGTGGTCGATGTGACCCGCATCAACCTTGCCGGCGCCACGACCACCGCATTTGGCCGCGACAAATCGCAGATGCAGGGCGCTGTGCGCCTCGTCGACGGCAATGGCGCGACGGTTGCCTCCTATTCGATTCAGGTGGTCGCCGGGGATGCCTCGGGGTCGACCGCCGGCGCGATCTGGAGCTCTGCCATCAAATCGGCCGATCAGTATTATCGCGCGCTCGTCGTCGGTTTTGCCCGCGACACGCGCGAGCAAATCCTTGGCGGCGATCTGCCGGGGGGCCGCCTTTTGCGGGAGCTGTCAAACTAGCCCTGTAAGCGTCGCCCCCGGGCCAACCGGGGCGACGCCCCTGCACCTACGCCACAGTCAGAACCGTCATCATGCCGCTTTGCAAATGCGCCATGTGGTGACAGTGGAGCATCCAGTCAGCGCTTTCTCCGGCATCGAAGGCAATCGTCACCGAAGCCATCGGCGGCACATAGACCGTGTCGCGCCGCGCACCGTTGAGCGGGCGGCCGTTCAGCCCCACCACCTGATAGTGATGCCCGTGCAGGTGCATCGGGTGGCCCATCATCGACATATTGTGGAACATGATCTCGACCCGTTCGCCCGAGGCGCATTCGACGGGCAGATAGTCAGGCCAGACCTGCCCGTCGATCGACCAGCTATAGGGCATCATCGCGCCGCTCAGCATCATCATATAACCGCGATTCAGCGGGCGAGACGCAAGCGGGTTGAGGGCCTCGAACATCGCTTCCTGCGCCAGATCGAGGTCGAAGGCGGGGGCCGCCGCATCGGCCTTGGCCGACACCTTGCGCACCTCGGCGCCGGGGGTGGCAAGAATGATCCCGGTCTGCTCGCGCGCGCCTTCCCGCAGCGCGAGGATCGGCCAGGCGCCGCCGCCCTCGGGCAGGTCGATCAAGAGGTCGATCCGCTGCGCCATGACAAGGCCCCAGCGGCTGCCGCTGACAGGCACGACGGGCTGGCCGTCAACAGCCACGACCTGCGCCGCAAGGGTGCCGGTGTCGATCCAGAAAACCGTCGCCGCCGAGGCGTTGACGATCCGCAGGCGGATGCGCCCGCCCGCCTCGACCGAGACCACATCGGGATCGCTCAATGTGCGGTCATTGGCGAGATAGGCGTCGAATTCGATGTCGTTGAGGTCCATTCCTCCCATCGCGCCATGGTTCATCATGCCCGACATCCCCGACATCCCTCCCATCGTATGCCCATCACCGGCCACAATGCCCAGCTCCTCAAAGATCTCCTCCGGGCTGCGGAACGAGAAATCGTGCAGGAACATGACAACCTCCTGACGGTCCTCCGCCACCTCCTCGGCGCGCCGCACGATCAAGGGCGCGGCCAGAAGCTGCATCTCGTGCGAGGGGATATGGGCGTGCATCCAATGGGTGCCTGGGGCTGTCGCATAGTCGTAATCGCGCGCCTCGCCGGGGCGGAGCAAGGGCGCGGGCATATCGGGAACGCCGTCCTGCACATTGGGCGGGATTTGCCCGTGCCAGTGGATCAGCGTCGGCTCTCCAAGCCGGTTTTCAAGCCGGACCGAGAAGGCATCGCCCTCGTCGAAAGTCAGGCCCGTCTGGCCCGAGGCATTCACGAGCCCCAGGACCGTGGCCGCGCGCCCGTCGATATCGAGGGTGCGTGTGGTTGCAAGAAGGCTGCGCCGTTCGGGGGCGGCCATGCCGGGCAGGGGAAAGGTTGCGCCAAGAAGGCTCGCGGAAGACGCAGCGAGAAAGCCGCGCCGGGAAATGGAATGAGTCATGTCGACCTCAGGGTTCGGCCACAGGGGGCCGGAGAATGGGAAATGCTACGAAGGCTTCAACCCATCCGCCAAGGCGGCCGCCCGGCCCATTCGATATTATGGCCGACCAGACGCCCGGCCGCAGGCATCGCCGCCAGACCGACGAGCAGCCGCAAAGGCAGGGCTATGGGGGTTGGCACGACCTCGACGAAAGCCATACAGGCCAGAACACAACTCGCATGATCCGGCATCGGCTGGTCGTGACCCGAATGATCGGCGCTATGGCTTGGCGCTGCGGGAAGCATCGTCGGGCCATGCTGGGCCACGACCGTCAGGGCCAGCGCCAGCACCAGCGCAAGCCACATGGCGATCTTCAGAGGATCAAAAACCCGCTCTCCCATGGCGCGAGACTAGCCGCCGCCCCGATCCTCGCAAGCCACGTTTGCGTGACACAGGGCCGCAGCCCCCTAGAGCATTCCCGGCACGACAAGATCGGGCGGGCGGTGGCCGTCGGCGAAGGTCTTGATGTTGATGATGACCTTCTCGCCCATCTCGGCGCGGCCCTCGACCGTGGCCGAGCCCATATGCGGCAAAAGGACGACGTTGTTCAGCTCGCGCAGGCGCGGGTTGATCGCGGCGCCGCGTTCAAACACATCGAGGCCCGCCCCCGCGATCTCGCCCGCGCGCAGCATCCGCGTCAGCGCGTTCTCGTCGATCACCTCGCCACGGCTTGTGTTGACGATCACCGCCGAGGGCTTCATCAGCTTCAGGCGGCGGGCGTTCATCAGGTGGAAGGTCGCCGGCGTATGCGGGCAGTTGATCGACAGGATATCGACCCGGCTCACCATCTGATCAAGGCTTTCCCAATAGGTCGCGTCCACATGATCCTCGATCTCGGGGCGCAGGCGCTTGCGGTTGTGGTAATGCACCGACATGCCAAAGGCGCGCGCCCGCTTGGCCACGGCAAGGCCGATCCGGCCCATGCCAAGGATGCCAAGGCGCCGCCCTGCAATCCGCCCACCCAGCATGGCGGTCGGCGCCCAGCCGGCCCATTCGCCGCTTTGCATCAGCGCCAGGCCCTCGGGGATGCGGCGGGTCACCGCCAGAAGGAGCGCCAGCGTCATGTCAGCCGTATCTTCGGTCACGACACCGGGCGTGTTGGCGACGAGAATCCCCCGCTGCCGCGCGGTATGCACGTCGATATGGTCGACGCCCGATCCGAAATTGGCGATCAGCTTGAGCCTGTCGCCCGCCTGCGCCAGAAGCCGCTGGTCGATCTGGTCGGTGAGCGTCGGCACCAGAACATCCGCCCCCTGCATCGCCGCCGCCAGCTGTTCGCGGGTCATCGGCGTGTCATCATCGCGCAGGGTCACGTTGAAGAGCTCTTTCATCCGGGTCTCGACCACTTCGGGCAACCGTCGCGTGACGACAACACTCAGTTGCTTGCCTGGCATGAAACACTCTCCCGCGCTTTGCATATTCCGGTCTTTAGTGGCAGATTGCCCTTCAAGGCCGCGGGGCACAAGAGCACCCGAGACGAGAAGGCCAAAGAGCAGCAATCAAGGGCAGGACAATGACGTCGCTCGCGCATTTCTTTAGGGTCTGGGCCCTTGCCGTCGCCGTCCTTCTTGGCGGCGCTGCGCTTGCACAGGAAAGCCCCGCCGCCGATCCGGGCCGTGGCCCTGTCACCAACCTGCCCCTGCCGCGCTATGTCTCGCTGAAATCCGCCGAGACCAACGTCCGGCGCGGCCCTTCGCTCACACACCGGATCGACTGGATCTACAAACGCGCCGACCTTCCGGTCCAGATCATCGCGGAATACGAGAACTGGCGGCGGATCGTCGATCGCGACGGGCTTGGCGGCTGGGTTCACTTTACGCTCCTGTCGGGCGAACGCACGGTCCTGATCGACGAGGATCAGACACCCGTCCGCTCGCGCCCCGAGCCGGATGCTCCCGAGGTCGCTGTTTTCGAGGCGGGCGTCATTGCCTTCCTTGGCGCCTGCGAGATCGACTGGTGCCGGATCGGGGCAGGCGGCTACAAGGGCTGGGCGCTCAAGACAGCGCTTTGGGGCGTGGACGCGGACGAGCTGCGCGAATAATCTCGGCAGACAGCCCCGGAGCACGCATGAACCGCACCGATCACACGCGCCTCAACCTTTCGGCCGGAGTCCTCTCGGTTCTGGTCGCCTTCGTTCTGGTGATCGCCAAGCTCTGGGCGCTCAGTGAAACCGGGGCGCTTTCGGTCGCCGCCACGCTGGCCGACAGCGCGATGGACCTGATGATGTCTCTGGGTGGCCTCGCCGCCATCGCCTATGCCGCCAAACCCGCCGACGAGGATCACGCCTTCGGCCATACCTCGGCCGAAGACCTTGCCGCGCTGGCGCAATCTTTGTTCATCATCGCTTCGGCCGGTGTGATCACCTTTGCCGCTGTCATGCGCCTTTTGGCGGGCGATAGCGTCATGCCGCAGCAGGAGGAGAAGGGCATTGCCGTTGTCGTCTTTGCGATCGTCGTGACTGGCGGGCTTGTGTTCTGGCAGCGGCGCGTCGCGGTCAAGACCGGCAACAAGGTCGTGGCGGCCGACAGCCTGCATTACATCGGCGATATGGTTCCCAACCTCGGCGCCGTGGTCGCGCTCTATGCCTCGTCGCGGTTCGGCCTCAACGAGATCGACTCGGTCGTCGCCATTGGAGCCGCGCTCTTCATGGCCTTCGGCGCGATCCGCATCGGCAAGGCGGCGTGGGATGCGCTGATGGACAGGCGGGCTGATCCGGCGATGCTCGAAGGGATCGCCAAGATCGCCGGAAGCTATCCCGGCGTGCATGGCTTTCACGACCTGAAAAGCCGTCAGGCAGGCAGCCGCGTTTTCGTCAACCTGCATATCGAGCTAGACGGTGATCAGACCCTGACCGAAGCCCACGCCATCGGCGCCGGGCTCCGCCGCGCGATCATCGCGGCCTATCCCAACGCCGATGTGCTCATTCACAAGGATCCGCTCGGGGATCCCGGCGACGATTAGGCCCGGTCAGCCTAGGCAACGTCCAGAAGCCCGCGCCCTTTCAAAAGCGGCTCGACCCCCGGCATCCGGCCGCGGAAGCGGGTGTAGAGGTCTGCCGCCTCTTCCGAACCGCCCGCCGAGAGGATGTTCTTCTCAAGGCTCGCGGCCAGCGCGGCGTCGAACGGATCGCCCACCTCTTCGAAGGCGGCAAAGGCGTCGGCGTCCATCACTTCCGACCACATGTAGCTGTAATAGCCGCTGGAATAGCCGTCGCCGGTAAAGACATGGGCGAAATGCGGGGTCGCGTGGCGCATCCGTATCGCATGGGGCATCCCGATTTCCTCAAGAACCTCGGCCTGTTTCTGCATCGGATCGGCAGGCGGCGGGCCATCGTGGAAGGCCAGATCGACCAGCGCCGAAGAAACGAATTCGACCGTCTGGAAGCCCATGTCATAGGTCGTGGCCGCCAAGAGCCGGTCGAGCAGCGCCTTGGGCATCGGCTCGCCGGTTTCGGCATGGGTGGCGAATTCCGAGAGAACCTCGGGCACCTCGAGCCAGTGTTCGTAAAGCTGGCTCGGCAGCTCGACGAAATCGCGGGCGACGCTGGTGCCCGAGATCGATTCGTAGGTCACGTTCGACAGCATCTGGTGCAGCGCGTGGCCGAACTCGTGGAACAAGGTCCGCGCGTCGTCATACGACAGAAGCGCCGGATCGCCCGCGCCCGGCTTGGCGAAATTGCAGACGTTGACGACGATCGGGCGCACATCGCCCGAAAGCCGCTGCTGGGCGCGCATGGCCGAACACCACGCGCCCGAGCGCTTGGAGCCACGGGCGAAATAGTCGCCCACGAAAAGTGCGATATGTTCGCCCCCGCGCGTCACGTTCCAGTGGCGGACATCGGGGTGATAGAAGGGGCCCTCGGCGGGCGCGAATTCAAGGCCGAAAAGGCGGTTCGCGCAGGCGAAGGCGGCTTCGATCATCCGGTCGAGCTGGAAATAGGGCTTGATCTCCGACTCGTCGAGATCGTGCTCGGCCTTGCGCCGCTTTTCCGAATAATAGCGCCAGTCCCAAGCCTCGAGCGGGCCGGAGAAGCCGTCGGCATGAAGCATCGCCTCAAAAACCTTGGCGTCAGTCAGCGCGGATTTCTTCGCAGGCTCCCAAACCCGCATCAGAAGATCGCGCACCGCCTCGGGCGTGCCGGCCATTTCCGTCTCTAACTTGTAGTCCGAGAAGGTCTCATAGCCCAAAAGATTGGCCCGTTCGGCCCGCAGCTTCAGCGTTTCGCCCGCAATCCCGCGGTTGTCCGTCTCGCCGCCATTGGCGCCCCGCGCGACCCAAGCCTCATAGGCCTTTTCGCGCAATTCGCGGCGCGGGCTGAATTGCAGGAACGGCACGATGAGCGAGCGCGACAGCGTCACCACCGGCCCGCCCGCGCCCTTCTCCTCGCCCGCCGCCTCGGCGGCATGGACGACGAAATCGGGAAGGCCAACAAGGTCGTCTTGCCCGAGGGGCATGAACCAACCGCTTTCATCGGCGAGAAGGTTCTGGGTGAACTCTGTGCCAAGCACGGCGAGGCGGGATTTCACGTCCTTGAGGCGCTCGGCCTCCGCCCCTTCAAGAAGCGCCCCCGAGCGGACAAAGCCGCGCCGCGTGAGCATCAGAACGCGGGATTGCTCGTCCGAAAGGCCAAGCGCGTCTTTCTTCTGCCAAAGCGCGTCGATCCGCGCGAAAAGTGCGGCGTTCGAGGCCACCTCGGAGCTATAGGCCGACAGTTTCGGCGCAAACTCGCGCTGGAGCGCTTGACGGGCCGGATTGCTGTCGGCTCCGGCCAGCGCATAGAAAGCGCCGAGAATGGCGCTGAGGTGCTCGTCGGCGAGTTCCAGAGCCTCAATGGTATTGGCGAAGGTCGGCTCGTCTTGGTTTGCGGTGATCGCGGCGATGGCGGCGCGGGCCTCGGCGAGGGCGGCATCGACAGCGGGGCTGAAATCTTCGTCTTTGATCTTGTCGAACGGGGGCAGGCCAAAGGGCGTCTGCCACTCTTCCAGAAGAGGATTGGTCATTCGTGGGGTCTCCTTGCTGCGGCGGAGGCTATCCCTCGATCCGGGGATGATCCAGACCGCAAATCGGACAATCGGCGCGGCGGGAGAGCTTCATCACGCGGGTCTCGGCATAGAGCCCGTCATAGATCATCATCCGCCCGCGCAGGCCCTCGCCCGCGCCCACGATCGCTTTCACCGCCTCGAGCGCCATCATCGAACCGACAACGCCCGGCAATGGCCCCGCCACCCCCGCCACCGCGCAGCTCGGCGCAAGGCCGGGCGCGGGCGCTTCGGGGAAAACGCACTGATAGCAAGGCGCGCCATGCGCGGGATCATAGAGGCTGATCTGCCCTTCCCATTGGGTGATCGCTGCCGAAATCAGGGGCTTTTTCAGCGCCACACAGGTTGCGTTGACGAGATAGCGGGTCTCGAAATTGTCGGTTCCATCAAGAACAAGGTCATAGGGCGCGATGGTGCTTTCGGCATTCTCGCGCGTCAGCTTGGACTGGATCGGAAAGACCTTGATGAAGGGGTTGAGGTCGGTCATCGCCTTGGCAGCAGAAAGAACCTTGGCCGTGCCGATCCGGTCGTCGGTATGGATCACCTGCCGTTGCAGGTTGGTGCCATCGACCACGTCATCGTCGATCACGCCGATCGAGCCGACCCCCGCCGCCGCGAGATAGAGAAGCGCAGGCGAGCCGAGGCCGCCAGCGCCCACCACCAAGACCTTCGCCTCCTTGAGCCGCTTCTGCCCCACCCCGCCGATCTCGCGCATGATCATGTGGCGGGCATAGCGATGCAGCTCGGTCTCGCTGAAAGTGCCGGCCTGAGGGGGCGCGGCCTCGGCCTGATGCGCCCGTTCGCGCAGGCGCAAAAGGACGAAGCGGTAGCCAGTGGCCAGCGCTGCAAAGCCGAAGATCAAGAGCCAGAGACGCAGATCGCCGCCCGTCGCCTGCCGCAGGGGATGCCCATCGGGCAGGATCAGATGCCCCAGCATCACCGCCGCCATCAAAATGCCGATCATCGTCCAGCGGGCGCGATGCGGTGCACCCATCGCCATGCCGATCCACCAAAGGACGGCCGCAATGGCGAAAACGAGGATCATCGGCCAACCCCGGTCGAGCCAAAGCCGCCGGCGCCGCGCGCGGTCTCGTCGAGGCTCTCGGCCAGATCAAAGGCCGCCTGCACCACAGGCGCCACAATCAGTTGGGCAATCCGGTCGCCGTGGGCGATGTGGAAGGGCTCGGCCCCGAGGTTCACAAGGATCACCCCCAAGGGCCCGCGATAGTCGCTGTCGATGGTGCCCGGCGGATTGGCGACCGTGACGCCATGTTTGAGCGCCAGCCCGGATCGCGGCCGCACCTGAACCTCGAACCCCGCCGGAATCGCCATGCGCAGGCCCGTGGGCAAAAGTGCCCGCGCACCGGGGGCAAGCGTTATCCCATCGCGCCGCTCGGGCGGGAAATTGGCACAGACATCGGCCCCGGCGGCGCCGGCGGTCTGATAGGCGGGAAGCGGCAGGCTTTGGTCGGCTTCGGGGAGCCAGGCGAGGGTCACGGTCGGGGTCATTGGTCCACCCTCAGCCTTTGAGCAGCGTCTCGGCGATCCGCGCCGCGAGCTTGCGCGCCACATCGCCCTTGCCCATGCGCGGCCAATCCTCGGCCCCGCCTTCGCTGATCAGGGTCACGGCGTTTTCCGCCCCGCCCATGATTCCCGTCTCGGGCGAGACATCATTCGCCACGATCCAGTCGCAGCCCTTGCGCTTGCGCTTGGCGGCCGCGTTGGCCGCGACATTCTCCGTCTCGGCGGCAAAGCCCACGACCAGCGCGGGCCGACCCGTCTTCAGCTTCGAGACCTCGGCCAGAATATCGGGGTTCTCGGCAAAGCTCAGGTTCGGCAGGCCCTTGCCATCCTTCTTGATCTTCTGATCCGAGCGCGAAGCCACGCGCCAATCGGCCACCGCCGCCGCCATCACCGCCGCCTCCGCCGGAAGCGCGGCCATCACGGCGTCGTGCATCTCTTGCGCTGTCTCTACCCGCACGGCGCGCACGCCCGCAGGCGCAGCCACTGTCGCGGGACCGGTGACGAAGGTCACATCCGCCCCAAGCTGCACCAGCGCCGCCGCGATCGCCGCGCCCTGCGCGCCCGACGAGCGGTTGGCGATATAGCGCACCGGATCAATCGGCTCATGCGTCGGCCCCGAGGTCACCAGTACGTGCCGCCCCTTGAGCGGCCCATCGGCCAAGACCTTTTCAATCGCGGCGACGATCTCGAGAGGCTCGGCCATCCGCCCCGGCCCGTATTCGCCGCAGGCCATGTCGCCCTCGTTCGGGCCGACGAACAGGATGCCGTCGTCCTTCAGCCGCGCGATGTTGCGCTGGGTCGCCGTGTGGGTCCACATCCGCACGTTCATCGCCGGAGCAATGAGCACGCGCTTGTCGGTCGCAAGAAGAAGCGTCGAGGCCAGATCGTCCGCCTGCCCGCCCGCCATTTTCGCCATCAGATCGGCCGTGGCCGGCGCCACAACGATCAGATCGGCGGCACGGCTCAGCTCGATATGCCCCATCTCCGCCTCGGCGGTCAGATCCAAGAGATGCTCATGCACCTTCGCCCCCGCCAGCGCCGAGACCGACAGAGGCGTGACGAAAGCCGCGCCCCCCTTGGTCAGCACCGGCGTAACGCGACAGCCCCGCTCGCGCAGGCGGCGGATCAGGTCGAGCGACTTATAGGCGGCGATGCCGCCTGAAATGATCAGCAGGATATGTTTGCCACTCAGCATGATCGGCCCTCTGGGTTCGCCCCCGAAACTAGGGGCAATACGCCCCCGAGGCCAGCCCCGAGATACGCAAGCCCGCTTGTCATTCGCCGCAAGCCTTCCGATAGTCGGCAAGGACCTGAAAGGAGCGCCCATGGGCCTTGGCAAACTCACACTCGTTCTGGGCGGCGCGGCCTCGGGCAAATCGGCCCGCGCCGAGGCGCTCATCGTGGCGAGCGGCCTGTCGCGGGTCTATGTCGCCACGGCGCAAGCCTTTGACGACGAGATGGAAGACAAGATCCTGCGCCATCAGGAGATGCGTGGCCCCGATTGGCGCACCGTGGAAGAGCCGCTCGATATCGCGGCCGCGCTTGAGGGCGTGCGCGAGGGCGAGGCGGTGCTCCTCGATTGCGTGACGCTGTGGCTCTCGAACCACCTTCTCGAAGAAAGCGACCTAGAGGCCGAGACCGAGCGCCTCCTCGCCGCACTGGACGCCTGCCCCGCGCCCGTCGTGGTCGTCTCGAACGAGGCGGGCATGGGCGTTGTCCCCGATACCTCGCTTGGCCGCCGCTTCCGCAATGCCCAAGGGCGGCTGAACCAAGAGCTTGCCGCGCGGGCCGAACTCGTCATGGCGGTCATGGCGGGCCTGCCGATGGTGCTCAAAGGGCGGCTGCCGGAATGACCCGCTTCTGGTGGGTGCGCCACGGGCCGACGCATGAGAAGGCTTTTGTCGGCTGGCGCGATGTGCCCGCCGACCTGTCGGACATCGCCCGCATCGCCCGCCTTGATGCACACCTGCCAAAAGGCGCGCTCCTAGTCTCGTCCGACCTTGTCCGCGCCTCCGCCACCGCCGCAGCGCTAGCCAATGGACGCGAGGCGCTGCCCGCAGATCCGGCCCTGCGCGAGATCAATTTCGGCGCTTGGGATGGCCTCCACTGGTCCGAAGCCTCGGCCCGCGATCCCGACCTGACCCGCGCCTTCTGGGAGACCCCCGGCGATATCGCCCCGCCCGACGGCGAAAGCTGGAACGCCGTCGCCGCCCGCGTGGATGGGTTTGTCGCACAGATCCTCGCGGCCCATCCGGGGCGCGACATCGTCGCCGTCGCACATTTCGGGGTGATCCTCACCCGCGTCCAGCAGGCGGGCGGCCTGACCGCCCAAGCCGCCCTTGCCCACAGTGTCGAACCGCTTTCCGTGACACAGACCGAGCATACCGCCGCGGGCTGGCATTTGGGCGAAATCGGCACTTGCCCCTGATCGGGGCGGCCGTCCATTTTGCGCCAACTTCACGGGGGCTTGCATGACCTACGATCTCTACATTGGTGATCCGAGCTTTTCGAGCTGGTCCCTGCGCGGCTGGCTGATATTCGAGAAATTCGGCATCCCCTACCGCCAGCATTTGCTTGGCATCTATGATGGAAGGCCGAACGCCGAACTCGCCGAACTTTCCCCGACCCGCCTCTTGCCGCTTATGCGGACGCCTGACGGCATTCTCGTCGGCGACACGCTGGCGATAGCCGAGACCCTCGTCGAGCGGCACCCCGAGAACGGCCTCTGGCCCGCCGACCCCGCCGCGCGTGGCCTTGCCCGCTGGATGGCTGCCGAGATGCACTCGGGCTTCGGCGCCCTGCGTTCGGCCTGCCCGATGCAGCTTCTCCATGTCTACGAGGGCTTCGTCGCCAGCGAAGGCGTTCTGGCCGATCTCGCTCGCCTCGAAGACCTCTTGGGCATGGCCCGCAGCCGCCACGGCGCCTCCGGTCCGTGGCTGTTCGGCGCTTATTCCATCGCCGATGCTTTCTATGCTCCCGTCGCCGCCCGTATCGCTGGCCATGACCTGAAGGTTGGCGGGGTCGCCGCCGACTATGTTGCCCAAACCCTCACCGACCCCGCCTTCCGCAAGTGGCGGGCGATGGGCCTCGAGCGCAGTTATGATCCCGTGCCCTACGCGAAAGACCTGCCGCACCGGCCTTGGCCCATCGCCTAAGGATTAATCTTCCGTAAACCATGACGCCGTTAACCTTTTCCAAAACGGGGAAAGGGAGCAGCCTTGGGAGCCATCGCCTACACAGTGGCCTTCGAAGGCGTCGAGGCGCGAATCGTTGAGGTTCAGTGCGCGGTTTCGCCCGGCCTTCCTGCATTCGCCATCGTCGGCCTGCCCGACAAGGCGGTTTCCGAAGCGCGCGAACGGGTGCGCGCCGCCCTTTCGGCCTTGGCAATCGCCCTTCCGCCCAAGCGCATCACCATCAACCTCTCGCCCGCCGACCTGCCCAAAGAGGGCTCGCATTTCGACCTGCCGATCGCGCTGGCCCTTCTGGGCGCACTCGAAATCGTGCCCAAAGACGAACTTGATGCGCTCGTGTCGATTGGTGAACTGTCGCTCGAGGGCGAACTTGTGCCTGTCGCCGGAGCCCTCCCCGCCGCCATGGCCGCCGCCACCGACCAGCGCGGCCTGATCTGCCCCAA
>CAKZOU010000035.1 GCA_937138255.1 uncultured Paracoccaceae bacterium | reverse complement strand
TGTCACAACGGCTTCCTGGCGTGACAGGTCAAATCCAATGGAGCACTCCCGATGACAAGACAGGACTATATCTTTACCTCGGAATCCGTTTCCGAGGGCCACCCGGATAAGGTTTGCGACCGTATCTCGGATTCGATCCTCGACGCATTCCTTGCCGAAGAGCCGGAAGCGCGGGTTGCCTGCGAGACTTTTGCCACGACAAACAGGGTTGTCATCGGCGGTGAGGTCGGGCTGTCCGACCAGAAAAAGCTTGCCCAGTATATGGAGCGCGTGCCCGATATCGTCCGCGCCGCGATCAAGGACATCGGCTACGAGCAGGAGAAATTCCACCACGCGACGGTGGAAATCACCAACCTCCTGCACGAGCAATCTGCCCATATTGCCCAAGGCGTGAATGCGTCCGAGACCAAAGACGAGGGCGCGGGCGATCAGGGGATCATGTTCGGATATGCCACGAACGAGACGCCCGACCTGATGCCGGCGCCGATCCAGTATTCCCACGCGATCCTGCGCCGCCTCGCGGAAGTTCGGAAGAACGGAACCGAGCCGACCCTCGGCCCCGACGCCAAATCGCAGCTTTCAGTGAATTATCACAACGGCAAGCCGGTCGGTGTGGCGTCGATCGTTCTGTCGACCCAGCACCTCGACGAGGGCCAGAGCTCGGACGATATCCGCAAGATCGTCGAGCCCTATATCCTCGAGATTCTGCCACAGGGCTGGGTCACGCCCGAGACCGTCTGGCACGTGAACCCGACCGGCAAGTTCGTCATCGGCGGCCCCGATGGCGACGCGGGCCTGACCGGGCGCAAGATCATCGTCGATACCTACGGCGGCGCGGCCCCGCATGGCGGCGGCGCTTTCTCGGGCAAGGATCCGACCAAGGTCGACCGGTCTGCCGCCTATGCCGCGCGCTATCTGGCGAAAAACGTGGTGGCCGCGGGGTTGGCCGATCGCTGCACCTTGCAGCTGAGCTATGCCATCGGCGTGGCGCGGCCGCTGTCGATCTATGTCGACACCCACGGCACCGGCAACGCCGATCCGGCGGCGATCGAGCGGGCGATCGACAAGGTGATGAACCTCACGCCGCGCGGCATCCGCACCCACCTTGGCCTCAACCGCCCGATCTATGCCCGCACCTCGGCCTACGGCCACTTTGGCCGCAAGCCGGAGGATGACGGCGGCTTCAGTTGGGAAAAGACCGACCTTGCCGAGGCGCTCGCCAAGGCAGTTTGATTCCTCTGGAAGCTTGAATTAGGAGGCGGATCTTTCCGCCTCCTTTTCGTTCGGTCCCATGGCAATTGATCCGCAGCGCATCATGATCATCGGCCCCTCGGGCTCGGGCAAGTCGACCCTCGCACGGGCGTTGGGCGCGAAGTTGGGCCTGCCGGTGATCCACATGGACCCGTTCTACTTCAAGCCCGGCTGGGAGCAGCGACCTCGTTCGGAAACGGATGCGATGGCGATTGAGGCCGCGCGAGGGGAGCGTTGGGTTTTCGAGGGCAACAACTCATCAACCTTTGATGCACGCGCCGAGCGGGCCGATCTGATCGTGGTTCTTTATCTGGGTCGCTGGCGCTGTTTCTGGCGGGTCATCTGGCGCACGCTTCGCTACTACGGGCGCAATCGGCCTGACATGGCGCCGGATTGCCCAGAGCGGTTCGAGCGGGCGTTTATCTTTGACTGGGTCTTGAATTATGACACGCACTCTTTGCCAAAGGCCGAGGCCTTGATCGAGCGGTGGCGCGGCAAGCGTGCGCTCCTGCGGCTTTCCTCGGCCGCCGAGATAAATGCCTTTGCCGCCGATCCCCGCGCGGCTTTCGCAAAGATTGATCTGCCCGCCACTCCACGATAGGAGGCGCGGCCATGAGCAAGGATCATCACCCCTCCGGCGCCCCGTGGCGCAATTTCTATGGGCGACTGCGCGGCAAGACCATGCGCGCAAGCCAGAAGGAATACCTTGAGACCGATCTGGAGGAGCTGTCTCCCGGTGCTGTGGGCTGGGAGGAGAATCCAGAGCGCAAGCCTTTGGACCTCGCTGCGGTCTTCCCGGGCAAGTCCGAGGTCTGGGTCGAGATCGGCTTTGGCGGTGGCGAGCATATGGTGGCGATGGCCGAGCGTTATCCTGAAGTGGGGATCATCGGTTGTGAGCCTTTCATCAACGGCGTGGCGATGCTTCTGGGCAAGATCCGCGAGGCGGGGGTGACGAACCTCAAGGTGCATCCCGGCGATGCGCGGGATCTCTTTGACGTGTTGCCGGAAGGGTCGGTGGCCAAGGCCTTCCTTAATTACCCCGACCCCTGGCCCAAGGCGCGGCACCATCGGCGGCGGTTTGTGACGCAGGACCACCTTGAGCCTTTGTTCGGCGTGATGCGCTCGGGCGGTGAGTTTCGGGTGGCGACGGATATCGAGGATTATGTGCGCCAGACCTTGCAGGAAGTGCCGAAGGCGGGCTTTGAGTGGACCGCTGAGGGACCGAGCGATTGGCGCGAGCCTTGGGGCGATTGGCATTCGACCCGATATGAGCAGAAGGCTCTTCGCGAGGGGCGCACGCCGCATTATCTGACCTTCCGCAAGCCCTGAGCGGGCTTTTGCGGGTTTGCAGGGCAAACCCGCGCCTCCGGCGGGAGTATTTCAGGGCCAAAAGAAGCTAGGCGATGGACCCTCTTGCGTGGCTGGGCTAAGAGGCTGCGAGATTTTGCAGAGGTGAATATGTCTGGCCACGGCGCTCCTGTTCCGATGACGTCCCGTAAATGCGCTATGCTCAAGGGCGTGGCGAATGTGCCGGGGGACAAGTCGATTTCGCATCGTTCGCTGATCTTGGGCGCCTTGAGTGTGGGCGAGACGCGGATATCGGGGCTTCTTGAGGGCGAGGACGTGATCGACACCGCCAAGGCGATGCGCGCCTTTGGGGCCGAGGTCGAGGACCTGGGTGGCGGCGAGTGGCGCGTTCATGGCGTGGGCGTGGGCGGGTTTGCCGAGCCTTCGCAGGTCATTGATTGCGGTAATTCCGGCACCGGAGTGCGCCTGATCATGGGGACGATGGCGACCTCGCCGATCACCGCGACCTTTACCGGCGACGCCTCGCTCTGTTCGCGGCCCATGGGGCGGGTGACCGATCCCTTGGCGCTGTTCGGGGCGCGGGCCTATGGTCGGACGGGCGGGCGGCTGCCGATGACGATTGTCGGCGCCAAGGATCCGGTGCCGGTGACCTATGCCGTGCCGGTGCCTTCGGCGCAGGTGAAGTCGGCTGTGTTGCTTGCGGGGCTGAATGCGCCGGGCAAGACGGTGGTGATTGAGAAGGAAGCGACGCGCGATCATACAGAGCGGATGCTGGCGGGCTTTGGTGCGGAGATCGTCGTTGAGACCACGCCCGAGGGGCGGGTGATTACGCTCACCGGCCAGCCCGAACTGAAGCCGCAGGATATCGTCGTGCCGCGCGATCCTTCCTCGGCGGCTTTCCCGGTCTGTGCGGCGATCATCACCGAAGGCTCGGACGTTCTGGTGCCGAATATCGGCCTTAACCCCACCCGCGCGGGCCTTTTCACCACGCTGCGCGAGATGGGAGCCGATCTGACCTATGAAAACCTGCGCGAAGAGGGGGGCGAGCCGGTGGCCGATCTGCGCGCGCGGTTCTCGCCTGATCTGAAGGGGATCGAGGTGCCGCCCGAGCGGGCGGCGAGCATGATCGACGAATATCCCGTTCTGTCGGTGGTGGCCTCGTTTGCCGAGGGCAAGACCGAGATGCGGGGCGTCAAAGAGTTGCGGGTCAAGGAATCCGACCGGATCGACGCGATGGCGAAGGGCCTGCGCGCGGCGGGTGTGACGGTGGACGAGGGCGAGGATTGGTGGATCGTCGAGGGGCGCGGCTTTGGCAATGTGCCGGGCGGCGTGACTGTCGAGAGCCGGCTTGATCACCGGATCGCCATGTCGTTCCTTGTGATGGGGATGGCTACGGAAAAGCCGATGACGGTGGATGACGCGAGCCCGATTGCCACGTCTTTCCCGATTTTCGAGAGCTTGATGGCCTCGCTCGGATCAGCGATCACGCGGGGAAATCGCTAGATGGCCGCACCCGAAGAGCCCAAACGCAAATGGCGCGGCAAGATCGTCGCGGCGGTGATCGTGGGCTTCGGGCTTTTGCGGCTCTTTGAGATGTGGGTGCAGAACGGGGGGCGGCTGTGACGCGCTGGCGCTGGCTTGCAATACTGGCCTTGGTGCTCTTTGTGGCCTTGGTCGCGGTGGCTCCGGCCGGTGTGCCGGATACGATGATCTTCGGCTATACGCCCCAGTATCCGGCTGATTTTCTTGCCGGATTTGGCGGAGATCTTGGGCGGCTCAAGACGTCTGTAGCGATCGACATGGTCTTCCCTCTGGTTTTGACGATCGTGTTGGTGATGCCGCTGACAGGCGCGGCGCGTCTGCCTGCCATCGGCTACATGGTGGCCGACTACATCGAGAATATCGCGCTTTACCGCTTCTATTTTCTGGGGGCGGAGGCGCCTGAGACCCTGAGCCTCGTCTCCCAGATCAAGTGGGCGCTCGTGGCGCTGGCCGCGATCGTACTTGCCCGTGAGCTTCTCCGCACAAGGCGGCTGCCGTGAGTTTCGCCGTTGCCATCGACGGGCCAGCCGCGGCGGGCAAGGGCACGATCAGCCGGGCCGTGGCGGCGCATTTCGGCCTTGCGCATCTGGATACGGGGCTTCTCTATCGGGCCGTTGGGGCGAAGGTTCTTGAGGGGGCTGAGGCTGTCGAGGCCGCAGAGGAGCTTCGGGCCGAAGATCTGAAGGCTGGCAACCTCAGAACAGCCGAGGTCGCTCAGGCGGCCTCCAAGGTGGCGGTAATCCCCGAGGTGCGGGCGGCGCTCGTCGATTTCCAGCGGGCCTTTGCGCGGCGCGATGGCGGGGCCGTGCTTGACGGGCGCGATATCGGCACGGTGATCTGCCCCGATGCCGAAGTGAAGATCTTCGTCACAGCAAGCCCCGAAGTGCGCGCCAAGCGCCGGTTTCTGGAGCTTCAGGCGGCGGCAGGCGTGATGAGCCTCGATGAGGTCTTGGCCGATGTTCTGGCCCGTGATGCCCGCGACCGCGACCGCGCCACCGCACCGATGAAACCCGCCGAGGGCTCCCTCATCCTCGACACCAGTGAAATGACCATCGGCGAGGCGGTGGCGGCGGCGACGAAAGCCATAGCAGCAAGGCGCTAAAGCCCTTGCCCTTTGGGGAGGCTTCCCCTATACGCCCCCTGTCGCAGGGCGGGATAAGCCGGGATAAAGAGCGAGCAGGGTCGGGAACCACCGGCCCTCTTTGTTTTCGGTCTGCTTGGCGATGCAACTCACTGAAAGACCCGCGGAGACAACCGCGTGGCCCGAATAGACATGAAAAAGGAACTGATACCTATGTGCGCTAAGAACGCTATGGAGGAATTCGAAGCCCTCCTGAATGAAAGCTTCGAGATCGACACCCCCTCGGAAGGCAGCGTCGTCAAAGGCAAGGTCATCGCCATCGAGGCGGGCCAGGCCATCATCGACGTGGGCTACAAGATGGAAGGCCGTGTCGACCTGAAAGAATTCGCGAACCCCGGCGAAGCGCCGACCCTCGCCGTTGGCGACGAGGTCGAAGTTTTCCTGCGTGCGGCTGAAAACGCCCGCGGCGAGGCCGTTATTTCGCGCGAGATGGCTCGCCGCGAAGAAGCCTGGGATCGTCTCGAGAAAGCCTATGCAGACGAAGAGCGCGTCGATGGCGCCATCTTCGGTCGCGTCAAGGGCGGCTTTACTGTTGATCTCGGCGGCGCTGTTGCGTTCCTTCCGGGCTCGCAGGTCGACGTGCGCCCCGTGCGCGATGCGGGCCCCCTCATGGGCCTCAAGCAGCCGTTCCAGATCCTCAAGATGGACCGTCGCCGTGGCAACATCGTTGTCTCGCGCCGTGCGATCCTTGAAGAGAGCCGCGCCGAGCAGCGCGCCGAAGTCATCGGCAACCTTACCGAAGGTCAGGCTGTTGATGGTGTAGTCAAGAACATCACCGAATACGGCGCCTTCGTTGATCTCGGCGGTGTTGACGGCCTTCTGCACGTCACCGACATGGCCTGGCGCCGCGTCAACCACCCGTCCGAGATCCTGTCGATCGGCGAGACCATCAAGGTTCAGGTCATCAAGATCAACAAGGAAACCCACCGCATCAGCCTTGGCATGAAACAGCTTCAGGCCGATCCGTGGGATGATGTCGAAGCCCGCTTCTCGCTGGGTTCGGTCCATCAGGGCCGCGTGACCAACATCACCGATTACGGCGCCTTCGTGGAGCTGGAAGCCGGCGTCGAAGGCCTCGTGCACGTCTCGGAAATGTCCTGGACCAAGAAGAACGTCCATCCCGGCAAGATCGTTTCGACGAGCCAGGAAGTGGAAGTCATGGTTCTCGAGATCGACAGCGCCAAGCGCCGTGTCTCGCTTGGCCTCAAGCAGACCCAGCGCAACCCGTGGGAAGTCTTCGCCGAGACCCACCCGGAAAACACCGAGGTCGAGGGCGAGGTCAAGAACATCACCGAATTCGGTCTGTTCGTCGGCCTGCCGGGCGATATCGACGGCATGGTTCACCTCTCCGATCTGTCGTGGGACGAGCGTGGCGAAGACGCGATCCAGAACTATCGCAAGGGCGACATGGTCAAGGCCAAGGTCACCGAGGTTGATGTCGAGAAAGAGCGTATCTCGCTCTCGATCAAAGCCATGGGTGGTGATCCCTATGCCGAAGCTATCGGCGGCGTGAAGCGTGGTTCGGTCATCACCGTCACCGTCACCAAGATCGAAGATGGCGGCGTCGAGGTCGAATACGAGGGCATGAAGTCGTTCATCCGTCGTTCGGACCTGAGCCGTGACCGTGCCGAGCAGCGCCCCGAGCGCTTCCAGGTTGGCGATCATGTCGACGTTCGCGTGACCAACATCGACAGCAAGACCCGCAAGCTCGGTCTGTCGATCAAGGCTCGCGAGATCGCCGAAGAGAAGGAAGCCGTTGAGCAGTATGGCTCGTCCGACTCGGGCGCCTCGCTCGGCGACATCCTCGGCGCCGCTCTCAAAGGCGACAAGTAAGTTTCGGACCATACCCGAAAAGGGCCCCGCAGCCGCAAGCTGCGGGGCCTTTCTTTTGCGAATCAGTGAAACGGGAAGGCAGGCGGGCGAAGCGGATTCGCCAAAACCTTCTCGAATTTTGCCGCTTGAAGCAGAAATGCCTTCGTCATCCCCCTCAAAAAGCACGAGAATTTCGATTTCGAGCGAGTAAAACTATGTCGCTCCAAGATTCTGGGTCTATAGTCATCCGATAAGCGGGGTTTACCCGCCGCAAGTGATTGCTGCCTCAGGGGGTGTTTGCTCATGATCAGGTCGGAACTGATCCAGATTATTGCCGACGAGAATCCGCATCTTTACCAGCGCGACGTCGAGCGAATTGTTAATACTATTTTCGAACAGATCACCGATGCCATGGCACGGGGAGACCGTGTTGAGCTTCGGGGCTTTGGTGCCTTTTCCGTGAAGAAGCGAGATGGTCGTGTCGGCCGGAATCCGCGCACGGGAGAGTCTGTGGACGTGGATGAGAAGCACGTTCCGTTCTTTAAGACAGGGAAGCTGTTGCGCGACCGCCTGAACGGTCAGTAATATCGCCCTTATGAAAACACTTCGTTATGCCTTCTGGGCCATCGTTGGGTTGTGCCTCATCATAGTGGGGGTCGCCAACCGCGACCTCGTGACCCTGCACGCCTTCCCCGAATTTCTGACGCGCGCTTTGGGCATTGCGCCTGCGGTCGAGTTGCCGCTGTTCGTCGCCATCTTCATCGGTGTCGGCCTTGGCCTTTTGATCGGTTTCCTGTGGGAATGGCTGCGCGAGCACAAGATGCGGGCCGAGGGCCGCGCCAAGGGACGTGAACTGGAGCAACTCAAGGCCGAGATGAGCCGGTTGCGGGATACGGATGGTGACGGCAAGGACGATGTCCTGCAGATCCTTGAGGCCAGCGAGAAGGCATGACCCGCGATATCCGAGTGAAAATCTGTGGGCTGACTGAGCAGCGCCACATCGAGGCGGCTGTTGCGGCGGGCGCTTCCTATGTGGGCCTCGTGTTCTTTTCGAAATCGCCGCGCAATCTGAGCATCGAACAGGCTCAGGCGCTCGCCATCGAGGTGCCGCCCGGGGTTGCCAAGGTGGGGCTGAGTGTTGACGCCGACAACGAGCTTCTTGACGCGATCACGGGCTCGGTGCCGCTCGATATGCTGCAGCTTCACGGCCATGAAAGCCCGGCCCGCGTGCGCGAGGTGCAGGCCCGCTATGGCCTGCCGGTGATGAAGGCCGTGGGGATCGCGGATCGTGCTGACCTGGTGACGCTACAGGATTATTGGCAGGTGGCGGATCAGATCCTGATCGACGCCAAGCCACCCAAGGATGCGCCTTTGCCGGGCGGCAATGGGCTGAGTTTTGACTGGACCCTGCTGGCCGATCGCCGCTGGCCTTGCCCTTGGATGCTCGCGGGGGGGCTGACGGCCGGGAATGTGGCCGAGGCGATCGGGTTGACGAAGGCGCGGCAGGTTGATGTGTCGTCGGGTGTCGAGAGTGCGCCCGGAGTGAAGGACGCAGGCCTGATCGAGGCCTTCATCAAGGCGGCCAAGGCCGTCTGAGGGGCGCTGCCCCTCTGGGCCTGCGGCCCATTCACCCCGGAGTATTTCAGAGCCAAAAGAAGGCCTGCGGCATTCCGCTTGGGCCTTGGGTCTTTACCGGATGCTGGCTTGGGGGTAGGGGAGGTGGGTCAATTCGGAGGCTCCAATGGCGAACGACCTTTTCAATTCCTTCATGCGCGGCCCGGACGAGAACGGGCGGTTTGGCGATTTCGGCGGGCGGTTTGTTTCCGAGACCCTGATGCCGCTGATCCTTGATCTTGAGGCGGAGTATGAGAAGGCCAAGACCGACGCGAGTTTTTGGGCGGAGATGGATGATCTCTGGGCCAATTATGTGGGTCGTCCGAGCCCCTTGTATCATGCCGAGCGGCTGACCGAGCATCTGGGCGGCGCAAAGATTTACATGAAGCGTGATGAGCTCAACCATACCGGCGCGCACAAGATCAACAACGTGTTGGGCCAGATCATCCTTGCCCGCCGCATGGGCAAGACGCGGATCATCGCCGAAACCGGCGCCGGCCAGCATGGCGTGGCCACGGCGACGGTTTGCGCCAAGTTCGGCCTCAAGTGCATCGTCTACATGGGCGCGCATGACGTCGAGCGGCAGGCGCCCAACGTGTTCAGGATGCGCCTTTTGGGGGCGACCGTCATTCCGGTAACCTCGGGGCGCGGCACGCTCAAGGACGCGATGAACGATGCGCTGCGCGACTGGGTGACCAACGTGCGCGACACGTTTTATTGCATCGGCACCGTGGCCGGCCCGCACCCCTATCCGGCGATGGTTCGTGATTTCCAGTCGATCATCGGCAAGGAAGCCAAGGAACAGATGATGAAGGCCGAGGGGCGGCTGCCGGATACGATCATCGCCGCGATCGGCGGGGGTTCGAACGCCATGGGCCTGTTCTTCCCGTTCCTCGATGACGAGAGCGTACGGATCATCGGCGTTGAGGCCGGGGGCAAGGGCGTCAATGAGAAGATGGAGCACTGTGCCTCGCTGACCGGCGGGCGGCCGGGTGTGTTGCATGGCAACCGGACCTATCTATTGCAGGATGATGACGGGCAGATCCTTGAAGGCTTTTCGATCTCGGCGGGCCTTGATTATCCGGGCATCGGCCCCGAGCACGCCTGGCTGCATGATGTGGGCCGGGCGGAGTATGTCTCGATCACCGACAAGGAGGCGCTCGAGGCGTTTCAGCTCTGCTGTGAGCTTGAGGGAATCATTCCCGCGCTCGAGCCGAGCCATGCTTTGGCGCATGTCATGAAAATTGCGCCGACTTTGCCGAAGGATCACCTGATCTGCATGAATATGTGCGGGCGCGGCGACAAAGATATCTTTACCGTCGCCAAACACCTCGGATTTGATATGAAAATCTGAGGGTTAGACAAATCGAAATGATGGCCGCGGACACAACTCCGCGGCCATTTCTCGTTATAAACCAAGGTTTATGAGGATAGCGCGAAGGTTTAGCAGGGGAATCCTAAACCTCAGGTCAATGGTGGGAGGGGCTATTTCCCGGCTCAATTGCCCCGACGCACTTCTGTTGCGGCACAAACCTACGAGCACTCAACGAAAGGACCCCCCACCGATGCGCAAACTAATGTTGACCACCACCGCCCTTCTGGGCCTGAACGCAGGCGCCGCTTATGCCTATATGGATGCTGACGCGATCGTCGCCTATTTCACGGATGTGAACCCGTCGAAGATCGAGATTGCACGAGGCGTCGGTACGACCAAGGTCGAAGTGACGACGGCGACCGGCAAGATCGAAGTGATTTTCGACGATCTGACCGACCTTGAACTCTATCGTGAAGAGAAGGATGCGGCAGGCAACAAGATTCTGGAAATTGGTGATTCATCATTCGAAGACGCTTTCGATCACGATGATGATCGGGACGAAGTTGAAGATGATGACGACGAAGATGATGACGACGAAGATGATGATCACGACGATGATCACGACGATGAGGACGATGATCACGACGATGAAGACGATGAAGATGACGACGAGGAAGATGACGACTAAGTTGAACTTAGTTGTTATCGCAAATCCGTCGCGGCGGCTCTGACCGGCAGAAGGACATGATGCGCATTTCGATTGCCACTTTTGCACTGGTAGCCGGCCTCACATTGGGGCCGGTTGCTGCGCTGGCGCAGGACGATATCTTCAACATAGACGAGGTCGAGTTCATCGACGTGGGAATCAAGGATCTGCAAGTTCAGATCGTTTGGCAACTGGTCGAACAGGGGTTCTATGAATTCGAGATTTCACGAACCCTGCTCGGCCGGGTGCGGATTGTCGCGATCAGCAAGGATTTCTGGCGCGAGATCGTTTTCAATCCCTACAACGGTGAGCTGTTGAGAGACTATTTCGAGCCGCTTTCGGATGGGCGCTCTGTCAGCATTCGGATTCCAAAGCTTTTTTCTGCGAAGGATGACGATGACGACAAAGATCGCAGCGGCAGCAATTCGGGCAGCGGATCGTCGAATAGTGGATCGAGCCACGACGATGAACCGGACGAAGAAGATGAACCGGACGAGGAAGATGAGCCGGACGAGGAAGATGAGCCGGACGACGACCCTGAGCACGACTGACTGACCTCAAGCCGCAAGGCCGCAAGTGACACCACGACGACTGATTGCAATTGCCCTGTTCGCCCAGACACTGAGCGCGATGTTCTTTTTCGGGAACATTGTGTCGTCGACCTTTGGATTCGCGCCGATCAACTGGCAGATCAGCGAATATATCGAGATGGGCGCGGCTGGCGGTCTGATCCTCGGGGTGGTGCTCGGGGCAGTCATGTTGCGTCACACAACCCGGGAAAACGAGCGGATGACCCGACAGTTGCGCGCAGCCTCAACCGCGTTCCGAGAGCTTCTGGAAGAGCGTTTCGACGAATGGGGTTTGACGGCCGCCGAACGGGATGTCGCGCTATTTGCGATCAAGGGGCTTTCGACCCAGGAAATCGCGTCCTTGAGGTCGACCTCGGAGGGAACGGTCAAGGCGCAGACCAACGCCATCTATAGAAAGGCTGGGGTCACTGGTCGGCCGCAGCTTCTGAGCGTCTTTATCGACGATCTGATGGATGAAGACGCGCTGAAGCGTGCAAGTCAGACGGCGTAGAGCCTTAGAACGTCAAGCGGAACAACATCGAGCGCACGCGCATGTGTTGCCTTCAGGCTCACCTTCGGCGCGCATCCTTCGTCGTGGGCCTGCAGGAAACGGGCGGCGCAGAGGCACCATTTGTCGCCGGGCTTGAGGCCGGGAAAGCCCCATTCGGGCTTGGGGGTCGAGAGGTCGTTGCCGACATATTTTGAATAGGCAAGGAATTCGGCCGTCATCACCGCACAGACCGTGTGGCTGCCTCTGTCCTGATCGCAGGTGTCGCAGGCCCCGTTGCGGAAATAGCCGGTGAGGGGATCGCTTGAGCAGGCGATCAGCGGCTCGCCAAGAACGTTGACGGATGGGTCGATCTTCATGGGGGTGCTCCTGTCGGGTGCCGCCAGTCTAGACCGGCCCGGCCCAATCAATCCAGCGTCCGTGAAAGTCGATCCGGCCCAACGCAAGGGTTTCACCCGGGGGCCAGAGGTGCAGGGTCATGGCTGCGCCGGGGCTTTGGCCATCGGTTTCCATGCCGAACCATGCAAGCGGGCTTTCCAGTGTCGCATTGGCGCCTGCCTCGCGGATGCGCCGTTCGCCCCGCTCCTGCGCCGCGCGGGGGAAATATTGCCAGGCGATCGTTGAATAGATGAGGCGGGTTTGGCCGGGTTTCGGGGCGAGGCGCGTGGTAAGCCAGTCAATCGCGTCACCCTTTACAGGCGGCGCCTCTACCGCGCCGATTGCAGCTTCGGTCAGGGCGATCCGCTCAGGCTGGTCGGGCCAGAGATAGGCGAGGAGGCGCAAGCGGCCCATTTCGCTTCGGGCGTCGATGGGATTGAGATCGACGCCCGCCCGCTCTGAGACCTTGGGCGTCGCTGGCAGATGTAGAGGGCCGCGCCAGTCGGGGCGAAGGGTCAGGACGGCATCCTTGGGGCCAAACCTCTGGCCGCCTGCTTCGAGGGCGAACCTGTCCCAATTCAAATTGAGGCCGGCACTGGCGCCAAGCTCCATGATGCTCAGCGGCAGGCCGAAGCGCGCATCGAGAAGATGCCCTACGGCGATCAGACAGGCTGCCCGGCGGACTTCGTTGGTCTGGGGCGGGCTGTCGATCCAGCGGTCGATGAAGGCGGCTTCCGAGGCAAGCGCATTGGAAACCTCATTCCAGAGTGCCTCATCGTCCGGCCGGTGGGGCGGGTAGACCTGTGCCAGCCCCGTGTGCCCCTGCAGCTTCAGGGCGTGAAGCGCACCGGCAAGCCGCAGCGGAACGCTGTCGCCCCTCGGGCCGAGGTCGCCCTGCCAGCCGAACAGGCGATCGGTGAGGGGCGTGCCAGGTTCAAGCCTTTCGGACAGAAGGGAGCAAAGCCGCTGCATGAAAGGCGAGCCGAGATCGGCGCAGGCTTCGGCCTGAAACCGCAGTGCCTCGCGCAGACGCTCGGTCATCTGAACCTGTCGACGAGTTTTTGCAGGGGCGAGCGGGTATCTTCGGCTGGCTGTGGGTCTGGCTCTGGTGCCGGTTCGGGCTTCTTCTGGGTGCCCGTCGAGGAACGGGGCGGGGCGGTTCTCAAGGATACCGCATTTAGGAATTTCGGGCCTTCCCCATCGGCCAAGGCCGCCGCCCCATCACTGATGCCGCGCAGGAGATCGTCGAGCCAGTCGGCATCCGCCTTGGCGAAATCCGCAAGAACATAGCCCGCCACGCGGTTCTTGTCGCCCGGATGGCCGATGCCGAGGCGCACCCGGTCATAGGCCTCGCCGATATGGGCATGGATCGAGCGCAGGCCGTTGTGCCCCGCGTGCCCGCCGCCTGTCTTGAGGCGGCATTTGCCGGGGGCAAGGTCGAGCTCGTCGTGGAAAACGATCACGTCCGAAGGCTCTAGCTTGTGAAAGCGCATCGCCTCGCCGACCGACTGGCCAGAGAGGTTCATGAAGGTCTCGGGCTTGAGAAGGATCACCTTCTCGCGCCCGAGGCGGCCTTCGGAAATCACACCCTGAAATTTGGACCGCCACGGGCCAAAGCCATGATCGGCCGCGATCCGGTCGACGGCCATATATCCGATGTTGTGGCGGTTTCCGGCATATTTGGCCCCCGGATTGCCAAGGCCGACAAAGAGTTTCATGGCGCGACCTTAGGCGATGCCGCAGCGCGGAGCCAGAGCCGGAAAAGCAAACGGGGCCCGAAGGCCCCGCGCTATTTTCCAGAAGCGGCGCGAGGATTACTCCTCGGTGGCTTCTTCCTCTTCGTCGCCAGCTTCGTTCTCGGCCGAACGCAGGCCCGACGGGGCCGAAATGTTGGCGATGACGAAGTTACGCTCGACGGTCGGCTTGCAGCCTTCCGGCAGGGTGATGTCACCGATGTGGATGACATCGCCAACTTCACGGCCGGTCAGATCGACAACGATGCTCGCCGGGATATCGCCGGCCAGAACGTTAAGTTCGACTTCCGGGCGCACAACGGTCAGAACGCCGCCCTTGCGGATGCCGGGAGCTGCGCGCTCGTTGGCGAAGTCAACGTGAATGAAGAGGTTCACGCGGCTGGTGCGCTTGAGACGCATGAAGTCGACGTGGGTCGGCAGGTCTTTGACAACATCGCGCTGAACGCCGCGGCAGATCACGCGCACGTCGTCCTGACCGTCAACCTTGAGGTTGAACAGGGTCGACATGAAGCGGCCGGCGCGAAGGCGCTGCAGGAGCTTGTTGAAATCGAGGTTGATCGGGAGCGGATCAGCGCCGCCACCGTAAACAATGCCAGGTACGTCGCCATTACGGCGAGCTTGACGAGCGGCCCCCTTGCCTGTCCCCGTCCGTACCGTGGCGTGAAGATCGGGGATCTCACGAGCCATGGTTTTCTCCATAAGGTTATGGGCCGCCCTCCAAGGGTGTGCGGCCCGGATGAGTTGGGGGCTATAGGGGGGAATCCGCCGCTTGGGAAGGGCAAAAGTGGCACAGTTGGCCGATTCTTCGGGTGCCTTGCGGTTGCCGCCGCCGGAAGAAGCATTGCCATGCCTGCTTGGGCCTGCCAAGCATCGCGGATGTCTGTAATCAGCGCCCTTCGCACCACCGCCCGGCCCTCGGCCGCTTTCGTCATCATTGGCCTCTACTGGGGCACGATGGCGGCGCATTATCCGGTGTTCAAGGAACGGCTCGGGGTTGATGACGCGACCTTCGGGCTTCTTCTCCTCGGTTCAGCCTTGGGCCTTGTCTCGTCCATGTGGCTCGCTCCGAGGATCGACCGGGCGCTGGGCGCGCGGGCGATGCAGGTCGCGGCGCTGGCTTTCGTGGCGGTGTTCGTTCTGCCGACGCTGGCGACAACGCCGATTGGCTTCGCTTTGTCGATGCTGGCGCTGGGCAGTGCATCGGGCCTTCTCGACGTGGTGATGAACGCGCGGGTGAGCGAGTTGGAGGCCCTGCATCGCCGCCCCTTGATGAACGCCAGCCACGCGATGTTTTCGCTGGCCTATGCGGTTGCCGCGGTTTTCGCAGGGGTCATGCGCGAAAGCCGGGTTGATCCGACACTGACCTTCGGCCTCATCGCCCTCGCTTGCCTTGGCATCGCGCTTTGGCTGCGGTTGGCGCCGGCCCGAGGCGAGGGCGAGGAGCAAAACGCCAGCGGCAGCTATCCCCTCGTGCCCATTCTGATTTGCGGCGGTGTGGTTCTGGTGGCCTTCATGTCGGAGGCGACCGTCGAGGCGTGGTCGGCGCTGCACGTCGAGCGGACGCTCAATGGCGGCGCGGTCCAGGGTGCGCTCGGCCCTGCGATGCTGGGCGCGACGATGGCCTTTGGCCGCTTCTCGGGGCAAGTGGTCTCGGAACGGTTGCGCGATGTGACGGTGATCCTCTTCGCGGCGACCCTCTCGGCCAGTGGCGCGCTCATTGCCGCCGCCGCACCGACCCCTGCCGTTGCCTACCTCGGCTTCGGGATTCTCGGCCTTGGCGTCTCGGTGATCGGCCCGATCGGTCTGGCCATTGTCGGGCGGCTTGTGCCCGGGCGGATGCGGACCGAGGCGATCAGCCGCGTTGCCGTGATGGGCTTTTCCGGCTTCTTCCTCGCGCCTGTCCTGATGGGGCAACTGAGCCAGATGTTCGGCTTGCGGGTTGCCTTTGCGTCGGTCGCCGCGCTTCTGCTGATCGCGGTGCCCTTGGCGCTGGCCGCTGGCCGCCTCGAGGCGCGGCGCTGATTACTGCCAGACGCCCTCGAACCCTTCGGGCACCAGAAGAATGTCACGATCAAGCGTGGTCACATCGCGCCGCCCGCACAGTGCCATCGAGATATCCAGCTCGCGTTGCAAGACCTCGAGCGTCTTGGCGACGCCCGCCTCGCCCATCGCACCAAGGCCATGCAGATAGGCGCGGCCGATCATCGTCCCTTTCGCTCCCATGGCGAGGGCCTTGAGGATATCCTGCCCCGAACGGATGCCGCTATCGAGCCAGACTTCGGTCTTGCATCCGACAGCCTCGACAATTGCGGGCAAAGCGCGGATCGACGAGATCGCGCCATCAAGCTGCCGCCCGCCGTGGTTCGACACGACAATCGCATCGGCCCCGATCTCGACCGCCTTCTTGGCGTCCTCTACATCGAGAATACCCTTGAGGATCACCTTGCCGCCCCACTTTTCCTTCAGCTTGGCGACCATGCTCCAATCGAGTTTGGGCTCGAATTGTTCGTGGGTCCAGGTGTTGAGCGAGCTGAGGTTCGTCACGTTCTTGGCGTGGCCCGCGATGTTGCGGAACGTGTATTTCCCCGAGGTGGCGATGCCGAGGGTCCAGCGCCATTTTGTGCCATAATCCCAGATCATCCGCGGGGTCAGTTTCGGCGGTGCACTGAGCTTGTTCTTCAGATCCTTGTGCCGCTGGCCGAGGATTTGCAGATCAAGCGTGATGACAAGCGCCGAGACGCCGGCGTTCCTGGCCCGCTGGATCAGGTTGTCGACATACTCCTCGTCGCGCATGACGTAGAGCTGGAACCAGAACGGCTCTTTGGTCTGCGCCCGCACGTCCTCGATCGAGCAGATCGACATGGTCGACAAGGTGAAGGGCACGCCGAATTTCTCGGCGGCGCGGGCGGCCTTGATCTCGCCGTTGGCGTTCTGCATCCCGCACATGCCCACGGGGGCCAGCGCCACCGGCAGGTTGACCTTCTGGCCGAGCATCGTGCTTGCGGTCGTCCGGTTCGACATATCGACGGCCACGCGCTGGCGCAGGCGGATCTGTTCGAAATCGGTGGTGTTCTCGCGAAAGGTTTGCTCGGTCCAGCTGCCGGATTCCGCATAGTCATAAAACATCTTGGGCGTCCGCCGTTTGTGCAGGCGCTTTAGGTCGTAGATGTTGGTAATGACGGGCATATTGGCCTCCAAACAGCTTAAATTGGTTAAGTTCCCATACCAATAGGCATAGGTTCAGGCAAGAGGGCGCGTCCATCTGGCGCGGAGGAAGCTTGCACCTCTTTGCCCTGCACCGTAAGAGCGCTCGAAACGTTGCCGGAGGCTATCAGATGGGTTTCAAGATGGGGATCGTGGGTCTGCCGAATGTCGGCAAGTCGACCCTCTTCAACGCGCTGACCAAGACGGCAGCGGCGCAGGCGGCCAATTTCCCGTTCTGCACCATCGAGCCCAACGTGGGCGAGGTGGCCGTGCCTGACGCGCGGCTCGACAAGCTGGCCGAGATCGCAGGATCGAAGCAGATCATCCCGACCCGCATGACCTTTGTCGATATCGCGGGCCTCGTGAAGGGCGCGTCCAAGGGCGAGGGCCTTGGCAACCAGTTTCTCGCAAATATCCGCGAATGCGACGCCATCGCCCACGTCCTGCGCTGTTTCGAGGATGACGATATCACCCATGTCGAGGGCCGCGTCGATCCGGTGCAGGATGCCGAGACGATTGAGACCGAGCTGATGCTGGCCGATCTTGAATCGGTCGAGCGGCGCTTGCAGAACCTCTCGCGCAAGGTCCGCGGCGGCGACAAGGAAGCGGTCGAGCAAGAGCGCCTCTTGCAGGCCGCCCAAGCCGCGCTCGAAGAGGGCCGCCCGGCCCGCACCGTTCCGGTCTCGGACGAGGATCGCAAATCCTGGCGGATGCTGCAGCTTTTGACGGCCAAGCCCGTGCTCTATGTCTGCAACGTCGAAGAGGCCTCGGCCGCTTCGGGCAATTCCCAATCCGCCCGCGTGGCCGAGATGGCCGCCGCGCAAGGCAATTCGCATGTGGTGATTTCCGCTCGCATCGAGGAAGAGATCAGCCAGCTCGAGCCCGAAGAGGCCGAGATGTTCCTTGAGGAAATGGGCCTTGAAGAGGCCGGCCTCGATCGCCTGATCCGGGCGGGCTATGCCCTTCTGCACCTGCAGACCTATTTCACCGTGGGCCCCAAAGAGGCCCGCGCCTGGACCATCAAGGAAGGCACGGCAGCACCGGCCGCTGCCGGCGTCATCCACGGCGATTTCGAGCGCGGCTTCATTCGCGCCGAGACCATCGCCTATGACGACTACGTCGCCCTCGGCGGCGAGGGCGGCGCCAAGGAGGCCGGCAAGATGCGTGCGGAAGGCAAGACCTATGTCGTCAAGGACGGCGACGTGATGCACTTCCTCTTCAATACCTGAGGCCCGGCCGGGAGCAGGCGGTTCGGCCGGCGCTGTCCCGCTGCGCCAGTCTGCAAAATTGCCCGCATTCCCCCCTTGCCCCCCTTCGAGCCTGCCGCTAAACGGGTCGGCGGAGTGGTGGCCGAGTGGTCGAAGGCACACCCCTGCTAAGGGTGCAGGCGGGAAACCGTCTCGAGGGTTCGAATCCCTTCCACTCCGCCACC
>CAKZOU010000034.1 GCA_937138255.1 uncultured Paracoccaceae bacterium | reverse complement strand
TAGCCAGATCAAGGACTATACCGCCCGCGCCAACGACGAGATCTGCCTTCTGGTGCAGGTCGAGACCATCGAAGCGATGGGGCGGCTCGAAGAGATCGCCTCGGTCGAAGGGGTCAACGGGGTCTTCATCGGCCCTGCCGATCTTGCCGCCTCGATGGGCTTCCCGGGCCAGCCGACCCATCCCAAGGTCCGCGCCCAGATCGACGACGCGATCGACCGGCTCAAGAAGATCGGCGTTCCCTCGGGCATCCTGACGATGGACCGCGCCCACGCGCAGCACTGCATCGCACGCGGCACCACCTTCACCGCCGTTGGCCTCGATCTCTCAATGATGCTCGCCGCCGCGAAAGACCTCGCCGGAACCTTCGGGCGCGGCTAGGCGCCGTCCGAAAGCTCTTTCAGGATCGGGCAATTGGGCCGGTGATCGCCGGCGCAGGCGTGCACCAGACCTTTGAGCGTATCGCGCATATCGCTCAGCGCCGCGATCTTGCGCTCGATCTCCTCAAGGTGGCCGATGGCGATCTGGCGCACATCGGCGCTGGCCCGATCCTCGTCTTCATAAAGCGCCAGTAGGTCGCGGCATTCCTCGATGGAAAATCCCAGCGCCCGCGCCCGCCCGACAAAGCCGAGCTTGTGCATATCTGCCTCGCGAAACCGGCGATAGCCGTTCTCGCCGCGCAGGGGCGTGATGAGCCCGATATCTTCATAATAACGGATCGTCTTGGTGGGCAGGCCGGTCCGCGCGGCTACGTCTCCGATATTCATGCCGCCCCCTTCGCGCCACGGTCGACCACCGAAGGCACCCAGCGCAGGCGCAGCGCGTTGCTGATGACGAGGACCGAGGAGAGCGCCATTGCGCCAGCGGCAATCCCGGGCGAAAGCAAGAGACCCCACATGGGATAGAGCGCCCCTGCGGCCAGCGGCACCAGAAGGATGTTATAGCCGAAGGCCCAGCCAAGGTTCTGGCGGATATTGCCCATCGTCTTGCGGCTCATTTCGATGGCGTTGACGACACCCGAAGGATCGCCCGACATCAAAACGACATGGGCGCTTTCTACGGCCACATCCGTTCCAGTGCCGATCGCAACGCCGACATCGGCCGAAGCAAGGGCGGGCGCGTCGTTGATCCCATCGCCGACGAAAGCAACGCGGCCCTTCTCCTGCAACGCATGGATCGCCGCGACCTTGCCCTCTGGCAAAACCTCGGCCTGCACATCGTCGATACCCAGTTCGGCGGCGATTGCGGCAGCGGTCTTGGCGGTGTCGCCGGTGATCATCGCCACCCGCAGCCCGCGATCATGCAGGGCGCGAATCGTCGCGGCGGCTGTGGGTTTGACCCTGTCGGCCACGGCAAGGATACCCGCAGGTTTGCCATCAACCGCGACGAGGATCGGCGTGCGGCCCTTCTGCGACAGACGGTCAGCGGCCGCCGCGAAGTCGGCGGTCTCGACGCCTTCCTTGGTCATCAGGCGCAGGGCGCCGACGAGCACTGCCTTGCCATCGACCTTGGCGCTCAGGCCATAGCCGGGAATGGCGGCAAAGCCTTCGGCGCGCGGGATCGTCAACCCCTTCTCCTTTGCTGCAGTCACAATGGCACGCCCGAGCGGGTGCTCTGAGAGAGCTTCAACTGCGGATGTGATCGCCAGAAGATCATCGGCCTGCCAGCCGCCCAGCGGCTCTAGATCGGTCAACTCGGGTTTGCCCTCGGTCAACGTGCCGGTCTTGTCGAAGGCCACCACCTCGACCCCCTGCAAAGCCTGCAGAGCATCGCCTTGCCGGAACAGAACGCCAAGCTCGGCCGCGCGGCCTGTGCCGACCATGATCGAGGTTGGCGTCGCCAGACCCATAGCGCAGGGGCAGGCGATGATGAGAACGGCGACGCCAGCCACCAGCGCGAATTGCAGTCGTGGATCGGGGCCGAAGACGAGCCAAGCCAAGATCGTCAGCGTGGCAACAGCCATCACCACGGGCACGAAAATGCCGGTGATCTTGTTGACCAGATCCTGCACGGGAAGCCGCGCGCCCTGCGCCTCTTCGACCATGGCGATGATCCGGCTCAGCATCGTCTCGGCGCCCACGGCAGTTGCCCGCATCTTGAGCGCGCCGTTGCCATTCACCGTGCCAGCCACGAGGGCGGCACCCTTCGCTTTCGCCACAGGCACCGGCTCGCCGGTGATCATGCTTTCATCGACCCAACTGTCGCCTTCGCGCACCACACCATCGACGGCGATCCGTTCACCGGGGCGAACCACGAGGATATCGCCGCGCTGAACCTCGTCGACCGGGATATCCACCTCGGCCCCATCGCGGACGACTCGCGCGGTCGACGGGCGCAAACCCAAGAGCCGCTTGATCGCCGCCCCCGTCTGCCCCTTGGCGCGGGCCTCGAGCCAACGGCCAACGAGGATCAGCGTGACGATCACCGCCGCCGCCTCGAAATAGACGGCTTGGGTGCCCTCGGGCATCAGCCCCGGCGCGAAGAGGGCGACCGAGGAATAGAGCCACGCGGCCGAGGTGCCGAGCACAACGAGCGAATTCATATCCGGCGCCCAGCGCAGAAGCGCGGGGATGCCCTTGGCAAAGAACTGACGGCCGGGGAAGGCGAGGACGATGGTGGTCAGGGCAAACTGGATCGTCCAGCTCGCCTGCATCCCGAAGGTGCGGTGGATGAGATCGTGAATGGCGGGAAACATATGGCCGCCCATCTCAAGCACAAAGACAGGAAGCGTGAGCACGGCGGCCAGCAAGACCCGCCATTTGAGCGCCTCCGCCTCCACGGCATTGCGATCACTTGGCCGAACGCCCTGCTGCAAGACCTTTGCCTCGTAGCCGGAACCGCGGATCGCCTCGATCAGGATCGCAGGATCGGAGATCAGAGCCGTGGCTGTAGCGGTATTGTCGGTCAGATTGACACTGGCCGAGATCACCCCCGGCACCTCCAGAAGCGCCTCTTCCACGCGGTTGACGCAGGATGCACAAGACATCCCCTCGACCTCGAAGCGATGCCGCGTCGGAACAGCCGGATAGCCCGCCGCCTGCAGCGCCCCGGCGATGGCCTTGGCCGTACCCGGCCCGGCCTTGGCGTCCAGCGTCACGCGGCCGGCATGGGTGGCAAGGTTGACCTCGGCCTTCTCCACACCCCCTACCGCCGCGATGGCCTTTTCGGCGCGCCCCACGCAGCCCGCGCAGGTCATTCCGTCGATCTCGAAACTCAGGGCGTCGTGCTTGGTCATGGCTCATCCTCTCAAACCTGACACCTCAGCTAGGCCTTCCAGTGACTGGAAGGTCAAGGGCCGAGGCGACACTTTTTCGTTCCCTGTCGGCAGGCGGGGCCATCTGGCCCTATTCATCAACCTCAACTGGCCATAACGCCAACCCTTGCTCTGGCGGCAAACTGCCCCCAGAAATCCTCCATCAGCCGCCGGATTCGTCCGGCCGGCATTTTCGCGTTCCCCGGGAAGGAAAACCAATGGACACTCACAGCCTCTCCAACGATCCCCGCGCGGTGATCGAGGCCGACCGCGCCCACGTCTGGCACCACCTCGTTCAGCACAAGCAATTCGAGCGGATCGACCCGCGCATCATGGTCGAGGGCAAGGGCCTTCGGATCTGGGATATCGCGGGCCGCGAATTCCTTGATGCGGTCTCGGGCGGCGTCTGGACGGTCAACGTGGGCTACGGCCGCGAGCGCATCGCCAATGCCGTGCGCGACCAGATCCTCAAGATGAACTTCTGGGGCGGCGCATTCGGGACGGTTCCCTCGGCCCAGTTCGCCGAGCGCCTGATCGAGAAGATGCCGGGCATGGCCCGCGTCTACTATGCCAACTCGGGCTCCGAGGCCAACGAGAAGGCCTTCAAGATGGTCCGCCAGATCGCCCACAAGGTCCATGGCGGCAAGAAGCGCAAGATCCTTTATCGCGACCGCGACTATCACGGTGGCACCATCGCCACCATGTCGGCCGGCGGCCAGCAAGAGCGCAACGCGATGTATGGCCCCTTCGTGCCGGAATTCGTGATGGTGCCCCATTGCAGCGAATATCAGGCGCAGAAGGAGCTTGCCGGCGACAACTACGGCGAGCTTGCCGCGCTCGAGATTGAAAAGGTTATCCTGCGCGAAGGCCCCGATACCATCGGTGCGCTCTGCCTCGAGCCGATCACCGCGGGCGGCGGCGCGATCACCCCGCCCAAGGGCTATTGGGAGAAGGTGCAGGAGATCTGCAAGAAATATGACATCCTTCTGCACATCGACGAGGTCGTTTGCGGCATGGGCCGGACCGGCAAGTGGTTTGGCTATCAGCAATACGGCATCCAGCCCGATATCGTGACGATGGCCAAGGGCGTGGCCTCGGGCTATGCCGCGATTTCCTGCTGCGTCACCACCGAAGCCGTGTTCGAGCAATTCAAGGACGAGACCGATATCCTCGGTTACTTCCGCGATATCTCGACCTTCGGCGGCTGCACCGCCGGCCCCGCTGCGGCGCTTGAGAATATGGCGATCCTCGAAGAGGAAGACCTTCTGGGCAATTCCGAGCGCATGGGCGAGCGCCTGATGGGCAACCTCAACGCGCTGGCCGACAAGCACGCGGCCATCGGCTGTGTGCGCGGCAAGGGCCTTTTTGGCGGCGCCGAGCTCGTCAAGGATCGCGCGACCCGCGAGCCGCTGGATGAAAAGACCTGCGCGGCCATTGTTGGCGAGGTGAACAAGCAGGGCGTCATCATCGGCATGACCAACCGCTCGATCCCCGGAGCGAATAACACGCTGTTGTTCGCCCCGCCGCTGATCGCCAAGGCGAGCGACATCGACGAGATCACCGCCGCTGTCGACAACGCCCTGAAGACAGTTCTGGGCTAACCCGCGAAAGACCCAAAGGCCCGGCCCCGCGCCGGGCCTTTTCTATTGGAGCCGCCATGACCCGCACCAACGACCTCGGCCAACCGATCGGCGATCCGCTCAACATCGCCTTGCCACGCCCGCGCCCGCCGCGCAGCCCGATGGCAGGTCGGCTCGTGAAGATCGTTCCGACCGATGCGGCAACCCACGCCGAGGCTCTGTTCGAGGCCTTCTGCCTCGACGCCGATGGCCGCAACTGGACCTATCTGCCCTATGGCCCCTTTGGATCGGTGGACGAGTTGAAAGTTTGGATGGAGCGGACCTGCACAGGAGACGACCCGCTGTTCCACACGATCCTTGATGGCGAGGGGCAGCCTGTCGGCCTTGCTTCCTACCTGCGGATTGATCCGGCGAATGGTGCCATTGAGGTGGGCCACATCCATCTTTCGCCCCGCCTTCAACGCACCGCCATGTCAACCGAGGCGATGTATCTGATGATGGCGCGGGTGTTCGACGAGTTGGGCTATCGCCGCTATGAATGGAAATGCGATGCTCTGAATGCCCCGTCAAGGGCCGCGGCAGAGCGGCTGGGCTTTTCCTGCGAAGGCATCTTCCGGCAAGCGACCCACTACAAGGGTCGCAACCGCGATACCGCGTGGTTCGCGATCATCGACAAGGACTGGCCCGCCCAGAAGGTGCGCTTCGAGCGGTGGCTCGATCCGTCCAACTTTGACGGAAAGGGGCGCCAGAAGACACCCCTCGCCGTGAAAGGCTAGGTCCTACATCCCTTGGTCGGTCAGCTTCTCGACCGGACCGCCAGCCTCGACCCAATCCTTGAAACCGCCAAGGTTGAAGACGCGCTCATAGCCCATTTCCTGAAGAAGCTTGCCGGCCAAAGCCGAACGGCCACCCGAAGCGCAGTGCAGGATCACAGGGCGATCTTTTTGCATGGCCGGATTGTGATAGGGGGTATCGGAATCCGCGCGGAATTCCAGCATTCCGCGAGGGATATGGACCGAGCCCGGGATCTTACCGTTTTGCTCGAGTTCCGGCGCGTCGCGAACGTCAACCACCACGGCTCCGTGGTTTGCGATCATATCTTCCACTTGCGCGCGGCTCAGGCGCGGAACGCTGGCGTTGGCGGCGGCGAGCATATCTTTGACGGTCTTCATATCGATCCTCCGGGGTTGGTGAGGCGAATATAGGAGCGCACTTGCCCATTCGGAAGATGCTTCGCTTGACGAAACATCCCGGATAAGTCCAGCCTGATCCGGCAATCAGTCCAGAGGCCCAAATGGCGATTTCGCCCGAGTCATTCTTTCTCGACCCCACCGCCGAAGGCACCCTGCAATCGCAGATCCAGCAAATGGTCGCGCAGGGCATCCTCGACGGACGTTTTCGCAGGGGCGAGCGCCTGCCGTCCTCGCGCCGATTGGCCGAACATCTGGGCGTCAGCCGGATCACCGTGACCCTCGCCTATACCGAACTCATGGCTGACGACTACCTCTCCTCGAAAGGCCGCTCGGGATATTTTGTCTCCGACAACGCCCCCGAGCCGCCCTCTTTTCCCGCCGCCCCCGCCGGCAGCGGCAATGTCGATTGGGCGCGTATCCTCGGCCACCGAGTCACGGCATCGCTTGGCCCCGAAAAGCCGCCCGACTGGGCCAGCTATCGCTATCCCTTCATCTACGGCCAAGCAGACCAGACCCTGTTCGATGCCGCCAACTGGCGCCTCTGCGCGGTTCAAGCCTTGGGAAAACGCGATTTCAGTGCATTAACGACCGACTATTACGCCGCCGACGATCCCAAACTCGTTGAATTCATCTCGCGCCAGACGCTCCCCCGCCGCGGCATCCTTGCCGGCCCCGAGGAAATCCTCGTCACGCTGGGCGCCCAAAACGCCCTTTGGCTGACCGCGCAGGTGCTCCTCAACCAACGCCGCATGGCCGCGATCGAAGACCCGTCCTATCCTGCCCTACGCTCGATCCTGACTCAATCGCGCTGTCAGCTTGCCACCGTGCCGATCGACTCCCAAGGCTTGAATCCCTCGATGCTGCCCGAGGGGGTCGACGTGGTCTACACCACCCCTTCGCATCAGTGCCCGACCACCACGACAATGCCCCTTGCCCGCCGCAAATCCCTTCTCGCTCGTGCCATGCGCGACGATTTCCTGATCGTCGAGGACGACTATGAGTTCGAGATGTCCTTCCTCAACCCACCCTCGCCCGCCCTCAAGTCGCTCGATCGCGAGGGCCGCGTGATCTATGTCGGCAGCTTTTCGAAATCCCTCTTCCCCGGTCTGCGCCTCGGCTATCTTGTCGGCCCCGCCCCCTTTATCCGCGAGGCCCGCGCGCTCCGAGCCAGCGTCTTGCGGCACCCACCCGGCCATATCCAACGCACGGTCGCCTATTTCCTTTCGCTCGGCCATTACGACGCCCTGATCCGGCGCATGTCGCGCGCCTATCTCGAACGGCGGCGGGTTCTTGATGCGGCTATCGCCGAATTCGGCCTGAAGGTTGCCGGACAGGCCACCTTTGGCGGCTCGTCCGTCTGGATGCAGGCGCCCGAAGGTGTCGACACTTCGGAACTCGCCACCAGGCTTCGGGAACAGTCGGTGCTGATCGAACCAGGAGAAAGCTTCTTTGCCGGACCTGACCAACCAAGAAATTTCTACCGCCTCGCCTATTCCTCGATCCCCGCCAACAGAATCCGGGAGGGGGTTGCCTTGATCGCGGCAGCAACCAAGGCTCTCTTAGGCTAATTGGCCTTATTCCCCCTCCTCATCTGGCCCTAACCCGAAGCAGTGGCAAACACTATGGTGACGACCAAAGCCTGCCATGCGCGGGCCCGTTTTTATGAAGGAAGCCACCATGAAAATGACCACCGAAGAAGCCTTCGTCAAAGTCCTCCAGATGCACGGAATCACGGATGCCTTCGGCATCATCGGCTCGGCCTTCATGCCGATCTCGGATCTTTTCCCGCAGGCCGGCATCAATTTCTGGGACTGCGCCCACGAAGGCTCGGGCGGGATGATGGCCGACGGCTACACCCGCGCCTCGGGCAAGATGTCGATGATGATCGCCCAGAACGGCCCCGGCATCGCCAACTTCGTCACCGCTGTAAAAACCGCCTACTGGAACCACACGCCGCTCCTTCTCGTCACCCCGCAGGCCGCCAATAAGACCCTGGGTCAGGGCGGCTTTCAGGAGGTCGAGCAGATGGCGATGTTCGAGGAAATGGTCGCCTATCAGGAAGAGGTGCGCGATCCCACGCGCGTGGCCGAAGTCCTCAACCGCGTGATCCTCAATGCCCGCCGCGCCTCGGCCCCGGCGCAGATCAACATGCCCCGTGATTTCTGGACCCAGGTAATCGACATCGACCTGCCCGCCATCGTCGAGTTCGAACGCCCCTCGGGCGGCGAAGAGGCTGTGCAAAAGGCCGCCGATCTTCTTTCCTCGGCCAAGTTCCCGGTGATCCTCAACGGAGCGGGCGTCGTCCTCGGCGGCGCGATCCCGGATGCGATGCGCCTTGCCGAGCGCCTCGATGCGCCGGTCTGCGTCGGCTATCAGCACAACGACGCCTTCCCCGGCTCGCACCCCCTCTTCGCCGGCCCCCTGGGCTACAACGGCTCGAAAGCGGCGATGGAGCTCATCTCGCAGGCCGATGTGGTCCTCTGCCTCGGCACCCGCCTCAATCCCTTCTCGACCCTGCCGGGCTATGGCATCGACTACTGGCCCCGCGAGGCCAAGATCATTCAGGTCGATATCAACCCCGACCGGATCGGCCTCACCAAGAAGATCAGCGTCGGCATCATCGGCGATGCCGCCAAGGTCGCCCGCGGCATCATGGACCGCCTCTCGCCCAAAGCGGGCGATGCGGGCCGCGCTGAGCGCCGCGCCACCATCGCCACCAAGAAATCCACCTGGGCCCAGCAGCTCTCGTCGATGGACCACGAAGACGACGATCCCGGCACCACCTGGAACCAGCGCGCCCGCGCCGCCAAGCCCGAATGGATGAGCCCCCGCATGGCTTGGCGGGCGATCCAGTCGGCCCTGCCGAAGGAGGCGATCATCTCGTCCGACATCGGCAACAACTGCGCCATCGGTAACGCCTACCCCTCCTTCGAGGCGGGCCGGAAATACCTCGCTCCCGGCCTCTTCGGCCCCTGCGGCTATGGCCTGCCCTCGGTCGTCGGCGCCAAAATCGCCTGCCCCGATGTGCCGGTCGTCGGCTTCTCGGGCGATGGCGCCTTCGGCATCGCCGTCACCGAGCTTACCGCCATCGGTCGCCCGGAATGGCCCGCCATCACCCAGATCGTTTTCCGCAACTACCAATGGGGCGCAGAAAAACGGAACTCGACCCTCTGGTATGACGACAACTTCGTCGGCACCGAACTTGACACCCAAGTCTCCTATGCCGGCATCGCCAAGGCCTGCGGCCTGCAAGGAGTCGTGGCGCGGACAATGGACGAGCTGACCGAGGCGCTCCGCAAGGCAGTCACCGACCAGATGGAGAACGGCAAGACCACTCTCATCGAAGCCATGATCAACCAGGAACTGGGCGAGCCCTTCCGCCGCGACGCGATGAAAAAGCCCGTCGCCGTGGCTGGGATCAGCAAATCCGATATGCGCCCGCAAAAAGCATGATCCACCGGCCCCCTTCTTTTGGCCGGAAATACTCCGGGGGGAGCGGGGGGCTGGCCCCCCGCACATCCCTTGCCCTTTGATCTGACACAACTCCAATCCCTCTGGATGGCCGTCGCCCTCTTCGGCGCGGCCTATGTGCGTGGCTATTCGGGCTTCGGCATGGCGGCGCTCGTCGTCTCCTCCGCCTCGCTGGTGACCAACCCCCTCCATTTCGTCCCCGTGGTTTTGATCTGCGACATCCTCCTGACCATCGCCCAAGCCCGCGGGATCCGCCCAGACATCGACTGGCGGCGGGTGCTCTATCTCTTTGGTGGAGCCTTCATCGGCGTTCCCCTCGGCGTTTGGGTTCTCGCCGGTATTGGCGTCGATACTGCCCGTGCGGTCATCTCGACCTTCATCCTGATCATGTGCGCAATCCTCTGGGCCGGCTGGCATATGAAGCAGGCGGCCCCGGGCCCGGCCCATTTCGGCATCGGCATCATCTCGGGCCTGACCAACGGCGCGGCGGTGGGTGGCCTCTCGGTCGCCGCCTTCTTCGCCGCCCAGCCGATCCGCGCGGCCGCCTTCCGCGCCACCCTGATTGCCTATTTCACCCTGCTCGATCTCTGGACCGTGCCACTCATGGGCTCCGCCGGGATGGTCACGGCCGACACGCTCAAGGCCGTGGCCCTCAGCATGCCCATCCTGCTCATCGGCCTCTGGCTCGGCTCGCGGCATTTCTTCAATGCGGCGCCCGAAAACTTCCGCCGCTTCGCGATCCTCCTCCTCGCAGCTTTATCGCTCCTTGGCCTGTGGAAGGCGCTGGCATGATTCTCGTCATCAACGCAGGCTCCTCGTCTCTCAAGGTAGGTGTGTTTGCCACCGCCCTGACCCCGTTGATCCGCGGCCAGATCAGCGGGATCGGCGGCGCCGGAAAGCTGACACTCGGCGACCACTCCACCACAATCACCACGGCCGACCATGCCCATGCGATCGACCTTCTGCTCGCCGAGTTGGAGCGGCACGGTTTTCCCATAAGCGGCTATGATGCCGCGGCGCACCGGGTCGTTCATGGTGGGGAGCACTTCAAAGCCGCCCGCCTGATCGACGAGGATACTCTGCGCGTCATCCGCTCTTGCACCCCTCTGGCGCCATTGCACATTCCCTCGGCCCTTGCCGGGATCGAAGCCCTTTCTCTCAGAGCGCCGGACCTGCCGCAAAGCGCAAGTTTCGATACGGCTTTCCATGCAGGTCAATCCGATCTTGCCACCAGCTATGCTTTGCCCGCCGCGATCCGCGCCCGCGGCATCCGCCGTTTCGGCTTTCACGGTCTGGTCTATGCCGGCCTTGTCGAAAGCTTCGGCGCGGCGCTTCCCAAGCGCCTTCTCGCGATCCACCTCGGCGCCGGGGCCAGCCTCTGCGGTATCAAAGATGGCAGGTCGGTCGCGACCACCATGGGCTATTCGCCCCTCTCGGGCCCGCCGATGGGAACCCGCGCAGGCGACATTGACGCAGCCGCGGTTCTGCGCCTTGCCGCCGAAGACGGGATAACTGCCACGGAAACCATGCTCAACCGGCAGAGCGGCCTTTTGGGCCTGTCCGGGATCGCCGCCGACATGAAAACCCTTCTCGCCGACCCATCGCTCGAGGCAGCTTTTGCCGTCGATCACTTCTGCTATTGGATCGCCCGCCAAGCCGGCTCGATGATCGCCGCGATTGAGGGGATCGACGCTATCGCCTTTACCGGCGGCATCGGCGAAAACTCGGCTCAAGTCCGCGACAAGATTACAGCGCGGCTTGAATGGCTCGGGAGCCTTCCTGTGCATATCGTCAAAGCGGATGAGGAGCGCATTATCGCCAAGGAAGCCTTGGCAGTGATGGCGGGCCGCTAGACCAGCGCCGCGACGACATGGGCGGCGGCGACTATGTCGCTCACCGTGGCACCCCGGCTCAGATCGCAAACCGGCTTGCGGAATCCTTGAAGGAACGGGCCGATCGCTTGCGCTCCGGCCAACTCCTGCATCAGCTTGTAGGCGATGTTGCCTGCATCGAGATTGGGGAAGATCAGGACATTGGCATCACCCCCTTCAAACCCCTTCTTCTCGGCAATAGCGGGATTGAGCGCTGCGTCCGCCTGAACGGGGCCGGGGAATCCCGAGATCTCGGCGGCGCGGCGCACCAGATCCACGGTATCACCTGCACCGCTGGTTCCCGTCGAGAAAGACAACAAAGCCACTTTCGGCTCGCCAACGAGCGCGGCAAATGATCGCGCTGAGGCTGTCGCGATGGCGGCAAGCCCCTTGGCATCCGGGGCAACATTGACCGCGCAGTCGGCGAACAAGAGAACGCGCCCATCCGGCATGGCCATGAGAAAGAAGGAGGAGGGAAGGGTCACGCCCTCGGCCAGCCCGATCGCCATGCCCGCCGCCTCGATGACCCGCCGCGTTGGGCTTCCGGCCCCTGCAATCATTGCGTCTGCGTCACCTGCGGCCACCATTGCCGCGGCTTGATAGAGCGGCTTGATGAGCAAACGCCGAGCCATCTTCTCAGGCAGCCCACGCGCCTCCATCAGCGCCTGAACATGAGAATCAGTCGGTTCGGCAAGGCGCAAGGGGACGACCGCATCGCCTTTCGCCAGATCTTCCATCGCCAGAGATATCCGCAGATCAACATATTCGGGGAAAACGATGCGAATTGCTTTGCCACGCGCCTTTTCGGCCATATGGTCTTGGAAAGTCATGCCAGCTCCGGCTCTGCCGATTTGGCTCGACGATGCCGCCGCGACCGGTGCAAGGTCAATGCGAATAACAGGAAATTTCCGGGCCTGCCTGCACGGGGTCCGGGCGACGGATGGATGCGCTGAATGAGCCTCGACGAACCGAAGATCGACCTTTCTCCGAAAGTCTCAGACGAAATCCGCAAGACCACCTGCTATATGTGTGCCTGCCGTTGCGGCATCAACGTGCACATGAAAGATGGCAAGGTCGCCTATATCGAAGGCAACCGCGACCATCCGGTGAACCGTGGCGTCCTTTGCGCCAAGGGCTCGGCTGGCATCATGCAGGTCAACGCACCCTCGCGTCTGCGTGCGCCGATGAAGCGGGTCGGGCCGCGCGGCTCGGGCGAGTTTGAAGAGATCAGCTGGGACGAGGCACTTCAGATCGCGACCGACTGGCTCGCACCGCTGCGCGAGACCGCGCCCGAAAAGCTCGCTTTCTTCACCGGCCGCGACCAATCGCAGAGCTTTACCTCGCTGTGGGCCCAATCCTACGGCACGCCCAACTACGCCGCGCACGGCGGTTTCTGCTCGGTGAATATGGCGGCGGGCGGGATCTATACCATGGGCGGCGCCTTCTGGGAGTTTGGCCAGCCCGACTGGGATCACACCAAGATGTTCGTCCTCTTCGGCGTGGCCGAGGATCACGATTCCAATCCCATCAAGATCGGCATCGGCCAGATCAAGGCGCGCGGCGCCAAGGTCGTCGGCGTCAACCCGATCCGCACCGGCTATAATGCCGTGGCCGACGACTGGTATGGCATCACCCCCGGCACAGATGGCCTTCTGATCCTGTCGCTGATCCACTGCCTGATGAAGGCGGGCAAGGTCGATCTCGATTATCTCGCGCAGTTCACCAACGCCGCCTGTCTCGTCAACGAAGACCCCGACTCGCCCGAGAACGGCCTTCTCCTGAAAGACAAGGACGGCAAGCCGCAGGTGATCGACCGCCGCACCGGCAAGCGTGCGCCATGGGATGGCGCGGGTGTCGAGCCTGATCTCTCGGCCAGCTACCGCTACAAGGGCGTGACCTATCGCCCCGTCTTCCACCTGATGGCCGACAAATACCTCGACGAAGCCTATGCCCCCGAGGCCGTGGCCGAGCGCACCGGCATTTCCGCTGGCCGCATTCGCCAGCTTGCCGCCGAGATCGCCAAGGTGGCTTTCGAAGAGCCCGTGGTTCTCGATCGCGAATGGACCGATTTCCGCGGCAAGACCCACAAGACGATGGTCGGCCGCCCGGTCTCGTTCCACGCGATGCGCGGCATCTCGGCCCACTCCAACGGTTTCCAGACCGCCCGTGCACTGCACACGCTGCAGATTCTCATTGGCGCGGTCGAAACGCCGGGCGGGATGCGGTTCAAGCCGCCCTATCCCAAGCCCGCAACAGCCCACCCCAAGCCGCATTGCAAGGTCACGCCGGGCAAGCCGCTCGACGGCCCGCACCTTGGCTATCCGCATGGGCCCGCCGATCTGTGCCTGACAGCCGATGGCGCGCCTGCACGGATCGACAAGGCGTTCAGCTGGGAAAACCCGCTCTCGGCGCATGGCCTTATGCATATGGTGATCGCCAACGCGCACGCGGGCGATCCCTACAAGATTGATACGCTTTTCCTCTACATGGCGAACATGGCCTGGAACTCGTCGATGAACACGACGGGCACCATGAACATGCTGACCGACAAGGACGAAAGCGGCGAATATGTGATCCCGCGGATCATCTATTCCGATGCCTATAGCTCGGAAATGGTCGCCTATGCCGACCTGATCCTGCCCGACACGACCTATCTCGAGCGGCACGACTGTATCAGCCTGCTCGACCGCCCGATCTGCGAGGCCGACGCCGCCGCCGATGCGATCCGCTGGCCGGTGATCGAGCCCGACCGCGATGTGCGCGGCTTTCAGTCGGTGCTGTGCGAGCTTGGCGCCAAGCTGGGCCTGCCCGCCTTCATCAACGACGATGGCAGCCAGAAATACGCCGATTACGCCGACTATATCACCAACCACATCCGCCGCCCCGGCATCGGCCCGCTCTCGGGCTGGCGCATGGGCGACAATGGGTTGCAGGACGGTCGCGGCGCGCCGAACGAAGCGCAGCTTGATACCTATATCAAGAACGGCGGCTTCTGGCTGGCGCACGTTCCCGAAGAGGCCGCCTATTACAAGCCGTTCAACACCGCCTATCAGGATTGGGCGGTCAAGCTCGGCTTCTACGATGCACCGCAGCCCTATATCTTCCAGCTCTATTCCGAGCCGATGCGCCGGTTCCAGCTGGCGGCGATGGGCCATGGCGACCGCCAGCCGCCCGAGCATCTGCGCGAGCGCATCCTGAAAGCGATGGAGCCTCTGCCGATCTGGTATGCACCTTTTGAGGAAGGCCTCGTCGATACCGAAGCCTATCCCTTCCACGCGCTCACCCAGCGGCCCATGGCCATGTATCACAGCTGGGGCAGCCAGAACGCCTGGCTGCGCCAACTGCACGGGATGAACCCGCTCTATATCCCGACCGAGATCTGGAAGAAACGCGGCTTCAAGCCGGGCGACTGGGCCAAGGTCACCTCGGCACATGGCGAGATCACGGTTCCGGCGATGGAAATGCAGGCGCTCAATTCCAAGACCGCCTGGACATGGAACGCCATCGGCAAACGGCAGGGGGCATGGGCGCTTGAGGGCGAGACGTCTGAATCGTCCAAGGGCTTCCTTCTCAACCACCTCATCAGCGAGCTTCTGCCGCCGCGGGGCGACGGGATGCGCTGGGCCAATTCCGATCCGGTGACGGGCCAAGCCGCCTGGTTCGATCTGCGCGTCGATATCAATCGCGCCGATGCGCCCAAGGCCAGCCAGCCGCATCACCCGCCGATCAAGTCTCCGGTGCCGCAGGCACCCAAGAACCTTGCCTGGAAGACCAAGTCATGACCCAACTTCCCCAATCGACCGACCGCAAGCTCGGGCTGGTGATCGACCTTGATACCTGCGTCGGCTGCCATGCCTGCGTGATCTCCTGCAAAGGCTGGAACACCGAAAACTATGGCGCTGCCCTTTCCGACACAGATGCCTATGGCCCCGATGTCTCGGGCACCTTCCTCAACCGTGTGCACAGCTACGAGGTCAAACCCGAGACCGGACCCGCGCAGCTCATCCACTTCCCGAAATCCTGCCTGCATTGCGAAGATGCGCCCTGCGTAACGGTCTGCCCGACCGGCGCGAGCTATAAGCGGACGGCAGACGGGATCGTTCTGGTCAACGAAGATGCCTGCATCGGCTGCGGCCTTTGCGCCTGGGCCTGCCCCTATGGCGCGCGGGAACTCGACGCCACGGCGGGTGTGATGAAGAAATGCACCCTCTGCATCGACCGGATCTATAACGAGAACCTCCCCGAAGAGGATCAGATCCCGGCTTGCGTTCGCACCTGCCCCGCGGGTGCGCGGCATTTCGGCGATTTCGCCGATCCCAATTCTAACGTCAGCAAGCTCACCGCCGAGCGCGGCGGGATGGACCTGATGCCCGAACAGGGCACCCGCCCGACCAACAAATACCTGCCGCCGCGCCCCAAGGATTGCAGCGGCGAGATCAACACGCTCGCGCCGCTTCTCGAGCCGGTCGCCACCGATGGCAAAGGCTTTGTCGGCTGGCTCGACAAGATGCTGTCGGCCCTTCCCGGAGGTAACGCCTGATGCATCCCGCAAAGTCTGTCATCATCTTCACCACGCTGTCGGGCATCGGTTTTGGCATGCTGTTCTTTATCGGCCTCGGCATGATCGTGCCTGAAGGCCTCATGGCCTTCATCTGGTTCGCCATCGCCTATCTATTCTCGGTCGGCGGCCTCATCGCCTCGACCTTCCACCTCAAACACCCCGAGCGCGCGCTTCGTGCGTTCACCCAATGGAAGACCAGCTGGCTCAGCCGCGAGGGCGTCTTGTCGGTGGTCGCGCTTCTCGTCATGGCCGCCTATGGCGCGGGGCTCGTCTTCCTCAAGACGCGCTGGGCCTATGTCGGCTATGTCGGCGCAATCCTCTCGCTCCTGACCGTCTTTGCGACCTCGATGATCTATGCCCAGCTCAAGACCGTGCCGCGCTGGCGCGATTTCTCGACGCCCCTGATGTTCCTCGGCTATGCCGGTGCGGGCGGCAGCCTGATGACCGGACAGGTCGACTATGCTCTCGCCCTCTTGGCATTGACGGGCCTTTTGCAGCTTCTCAACTGGATGCGCGGCGACGGGGCCTTGGGCAAATCGGGCTCCGACATCGGAACGGCCACGGGCCTTGGCACCGCCGCACAGGTCCGCGCCTTCGAGCCGCCGCATACCGGCACCAACTATCTTCTCAAGGAGATGGTCTATGTCGTCGGCCGCAAACACGCGGGGCGCTTGCGGATCCTGTCGCTTCTGATGGGGATCGGTCTGCCGATCCTGCTCCTCCTCGCCCCCTTCGGCCATATGCTTGCGGCCCTTGCCATCGTTTCGCATATCGTCGGCGTCTTCGCCTCGCGCTGGCTGTTCTTTGCGCAGGCCGAACACGTTGTCGGCCTCTACTACGGCAAGCGCTGAGCCGATCATGCAACCTTTCGGCCAGACCGCTGGCGGCAAAGACGTTCACCGTGTCGAGATTTCCGCGGGCGACCTGACGGTTGGCCTCCTCACTCTGGGGGCCAATCTGCATTCCGTGCGGCTGGCCGGTGTGCCTTATGATCTGACGCTCGGTTCGGATCACCTGCCCTACTATGCCAAAGAGATGCGCTATCACGGCGGGATCATCGGCCCTGTCGCCAACCGGATCGGCGGCGGGCGGGTGCGGATCGGCGGGATGATGCACGAGCTCGAGCGCAATCAGGACCGCAAGCATTCGCTGCATTCGGGGCGCAATAGCACCCACTATCAGATCTGGCGATTGGCCGACCACGGGCCCGCTTCGGCGACGTTCGAGATCAAGCTTGCCGATGGTGTTTGCGAGCTTCCGGGCAATCGTACGATCAGGGCAACCTTCAAGATCAGCGCACCGGCGACCCTGCGGCTGACGCTGACGGCGACGACCGATGACACAACGCTGATGAACCTCGCCAATCACAGCTATTGGAACCTTGATGGGTCAGAGAGTTGGGAGGGCCACAGTCTGAAGATCGCCGCCGACCACATCCTGCCGATCACCGACGAAGGCTTGCCCACCGGCGAGATTGCCGAGGCCGCAGGCACGGAGTTTGATTTCCGCGCGGCAAGAATGCCCACGCCGGGAAATCCGCCGCTCGACAACAACTTCTGCACGGGCGAGGCCCGCGGGCTACTGCGCGATGTCTTATGGCTCAAGGGCAAGAGCGGCGTGACCATGACCATGGCCACGACCGAGCCGGGGCTTCATGTGTTCGACGGGCGCGATGCGGGGCGGCCGGGGCATCAAAACTACGAGGGCCTCGCCTTCGAGGCCCAGCTTTGGCCCGATGCGCCGAACCATCCCGATTTTCCAACGATCCGCCTGCGCCCCGGCGAGACCTATCAGCAGATCACCGAATGGCGCTTTGGCCGCTAGGCGCTAGCCCTTCGCGGCCCTGAACCACGCCACGATCTTGGCGCGTTCGGCGTCTTCCATGAACGAGACATTGGCGGGCGGCATCGCATGGGTCGCGCCCGCCTGAAGATAGATCTCCTGCGCCTGCGCCGCGATCTGCTCGGGCGTTTCCAGAAGCACGCCTTTCGGCGCCCACATCAGATTTCCATAGACCGGCTCGGAGGTGTGGCACATGGAGCAGCGGCCCAGAACGATATCCTGGACCTCTTCAAACCCAGCCGCACTTGCGTATTTCTCGACAAGCCGCGCCGCCATCGCGTCTTGCTGTTTATGATAACTCGGCTGAGACGAGAGCCAGGCGATGATCAGCATCAGGATCACGGTCACGGCCCATGTCCAGTGCGGCTGGCCTTTGCGGGCGTGCATCGAGTTGAAGAAATGCCGGATCGATACGCCCATCAGGAAGATCAGCGAAGCAATGAGCCAGTTCCATTCCGTGGCGAAGGCCAGCGGATAGTGGTTGGACAGCATCAGGAAGATCACCGGAAGCGTCAGATAGTTGTTATGGGTCGAGCGCTGCTTGGCGATCTTGCCATACTTCGGGTCGGGTTTGCGGCCCGCAATGAGATCGGCGACGACAATCTTCTGGTTGGGGATAATGATGAAGAACACGTTGGCCGACATGATCGTTGCCGTGAAAGCGCCAAGGTGCAAAAGCGCGGCGCGGCCCGAAAAGACATTGGTATAGAAGAGCGCCATGCCGACGAGGACGACGAAGAGGGCAACCATCAGCGCGGTCTGGTTGGCGTTGACGAAGGTCTTGCAGAGCTGGTTATAGACGATCCAGCCGAAAGCCAGCGAAGCCATCGAAATCGCGGCGCCCTGCCAGACGGGGATATCCAGAACCTCGGGGTCGATCAGGAAGAGCTCGCCGCCGAGATAATAGACGAGGAACAGGAGCGCGAAGCCCGAGAGCCACGTCATGTAGCTCTCCCATTTGAACCAGACGAGACCGCTCGGCATATTCGACGGGGCCACGAGGTATTTTTGGATGTGGTAGAAGCCGCCGCCGTGAACCTGCCATTCCTCGCCGTCCGCGCCGGATTCGAGGTTGCGGTCGCGGTGCAGGCCAAGATCGAGCGCGATGAAGTAGAACGACGATCCGATCCAGGCGATCGCGGTAATGACGTGGAGCCACCGGACGGAAAACTCCACCCACTCCATCAACAGAACGGCATCATACATCCCAAGTCCCTCCGATTATTTGGCAGGAGGCTATACCGGCGCCGATTTATTTGTTAATCCGTCAAATGCCTGAACACTTTCAAGAGACGCCGAATAATGGCCTATGTCGCCAATATCCGAATGTTCGTCCGCGTTTACGAGCTCGGCAGCATGAGCGCCGCCGCCCGCGACCAGCGGACCTCGCCCGCCGTGGCCTCGGCGCGGATCGGTGAGCTCGAGAAACACCTCGGCCTGAGGCTTTTCAACCGCACGACGCGCAGCCTTCAGCCGACCGAAAACGGGCGCATCTTCTATGAAGGCGCCCGCAAGATCCTTGACGCGATTGAAGAGGCTGAAGCCGCGGTCGCCCAGACGGCCCAGAACCCGCGCGGCACCGTGTATATTGCGGCCCCCCTTGGTGTAGGCCGGCGGTTCATCGCGCCCCACGTCCCCTCCTTCAAGGACGCCTTTCCCCAGATTGACGTGCGCCTTCGCCTGTCAGACCGCAAGATCGACGTGGTTGCCGAAGGCCTCGATCTGGCGTTCCACCTCGGCAGGCTGGAGGATTCGACCCTCAAGGTCCGGCAGGTGGCCGAATGCGCCCGCATTCTCTGCGCGGCTCCGGCCTATATCGAGCGACGCGGCAACCCGGTTGATGGCGCGGCCATGGTTCGCGACCGGCACGAGTGTCTCAACCTGCGCTTCCCCGGTGCTACGGAGTTCCGATGGTCTCTGCAGACACCGTCTGGCACCGAAAGCTTCGATATCTCCGGCCCGTTCGAATCCGACGATGGCGATGTGCTGACAGGATGGGCGCTTGCCGGGCGCGGGATCGTGATGAAGCCGATCTTTGAAGTGGCCGATCATTTGCGTGACGGCCGTCTCGTGCCCGTCGCAACCGCGACGCCGCCTTTGCCCACGCAACTTTCCTGCCTGACTCAGCACCGCCGATTGCGCGACCCCAAGATCCGCCTTTTCACCGATTTCATCATTGGGCGAATGCGCGCGGATATGGCGGCTCAAACCGATGGGCTTCAGCTGCCCCTGTAGGTCGACATCCCGAAGGGCGAGAGCAGGAGCGGCACGTGATAGTGTGACTCGGGGTCAGAAATGCCAAACCGGATCGGCACTTCATCGAGAAACAGCGGCTCGGCCCCGGCCTGCCCCGTTGCCCGCAGATAATCGCCCGCTTTGAACACAAGCTCATAGACGCCTACCGCGAATTTTCCTTTGGGCAGGATCGGGCTATCGGTGCGACCGTCTTCATTCGTCACCGCTTCCGCGATCTTCTTGTGGCTGTTGCCACTCACCCGATAGAGCGCAATCGCCAGCCCCGCGGCAGGAATACCCTTCGCCGTATCGAGAACATGGGTGGTGAGAAATCCCTCTGACATCAGCCCCTCCGGTTTGGTCGCCGCCATACTGCGCGAAGTTGCCGCCTTTGGCGACAGGGCCAAAGCAAAACAGGTCTTTACTGGATTATTTGAAAATGATCGGGGGATTTTGCGATATTAACGATGCAATAAGGCTCCGGAGCAAGAAATGCAGCGCTATCCCCGCAATATGATCGGCTATGGCGCCAATCCGCCCGACGCCGCTTGGCCCGGCGGAGCCAAGATCGCGGTGAGCCTTGTTCTCAACTACGAAGAGGGCGGCGAGAACAACATCCTGCATGGCGATGCTGCTTCCGAGGCGTTTCTCTCCGATATCCCCGGCGCCGCGCCATGGCCGGGGCAGCGCCATTGGAACATGGAGTCGATCTACGAATACGGCGCCCGCGCCGGCTTCTGGCGGCTGCATCGCCTCTTCACCTCGATGGACATTCCGGTGACGATCTATGGCGTGGCCACCGCTCTTGCCCGCTCGCCCGAGCAGGTCGCGGCGATGAAGGCCGCCGATTGGGAAATCGCGAGCCACGGCCTCAAATGGGTCGAGCACAAGGATATGCCCGAAGAAGACGAGCGCCGGCAGATTGCCGAAGCGATCCGGCTGCATACCGAAGTCGTCGGCTCCCGGCCGACCGGCTGGTATACCGGGCGCTGCTCGGTCAACACCGTGCGGCTGACCGCCGAGGCGGGGCTTGACTGGATTTCCGATACCTATGACGACGACCTGCCCTATTGGATCGAGGCAGGAGATCGGGATCAACTTGTGATCCCCTATACCCTCGAGGCCAATGATATGCGCTTTGCCACAGCGCCGGGCTATATCGAGGGCGAGCAGTTCTTCACCTATCTCAAGGACGCCTTCGACGAGCTCTATCGCGAAGGGGCCGAGGGCAGCGCCAAGATGATGTCGGTCGGCCTTCATTGCCGCTTGATCGGGCGACCGGGCAAGATCGCCGGCCTGCGGCGGTTCCTTGAATACGCCAAGGCGCACGAAGGCGTCTGGTTCCCCCGCCGGATCGACGTTGCCCGCCATTGGGCGAAGGCGCATCCGCCGGTCCGCCGTGCGCACCCGAGCCGCATGGAGAGGGCAGAGTTCGTTGCGGCCTATGGCGGTATTTTCGAGCACTCCGCTTGGATTGCCGAACGCGCCTTTGATCTGGAACTTGGCCCCGCGCATGACACGGGCCTTGGCCTGCACAATGCCCTTTGCCGGATGTTCCGCTCTGCGACCGAAGCAGAACGCCTCGGCGTTCTGACCGCCCACCCCGACCTTGCGGGCAAGCTCGCGCAGGCCAAACGCCTTACCGCCGAGTCAACCTCGGAGCAGGCAGGCGCGGGCCTCAATGCGCTGACCGATGACGAGCGCGAGACCTTTACCCGCCTCAATTCCGAATACGTTGCCAAGCACGGCTTTCCGTTCATCATCGCCGTGCGCGATCACACCAAGGCTTCGATCCTCGACGCCTTCGGCCGCCGAATTGGCAACGACCGTGCAACCGAATTCTCCGAGGCCTGCCACCAGGTCGAACGCATCGCTGAGTTTCGCCTGAAGGACATCCTGCCGTGACGACCTACGCCTTCCCGCCCGGCGGTATGCCAGACCTTTCCGACGATCCCGCCGCCGCGGGCTCGATCTTCACGACCTCCTATGCGTTCATCCCCGGCTCGACCATGCGCGACATCGTGGCGAGCCTGCTGCCCGGCTGGATCAAAACGCGCGCCTGGATCCTTGCCCGCCCGCTCACCGGCTTTGCTGAGACCTTCGCGCAATATGCGGTCGAGGTGGAACCGGGCGGCGGCAGCGATACGCCCGAGCCGGATGCCGGCGCCGAAGCTGGCATCTTCGTGGCCTCTGGCGAGATGATGCTTGATCTTGATGGCGTGACCCATGCGCTGACGGCGGGCGGCTATGCCTATATCCCTCCGGGCCGGAAATGGCGGGTTCACAACCCCGGCCACACCGACCTGAAATTCCACTGGATCCGCAAACGCTGGCAACCTGCCGAGGGCCTCACCCCGCCCGATCCGATATTCGCCAACGACGCCACGACGCCCTTCAACCATATGCGCGGCACCGACAAATGGGCGACCCAACGCTTTGCGAGCCCCTCTGACCTGCGCCACGATATGCACGTCAACATCGTGACCTTCCAGCCTGGCGGCCGCATCCCCTTTGCCGAAACACACATCATGGAGCACGGGCTCTATGTGCTTGAGGGCACGGCGGAATATCTGCTCAATGACCGCTGGCACAGCGTTCAGGCGGGCGATTTCATGTGGCTGCGGGCGTGGTGCCCGCAGGCGTGTATTGCGACGGGTAGCGGCCCGTTCCGCTATCTTCTCTACAAGGACGTGAACCGCCATCCGGAGCTTGTTTTGCCGTGAAACGGATCGTCGCGCAGCCCCTGACAGACGAGGCCTTCGCCCCCTTCGGCGATGTGCTTCATGCATCCGGTTCGCCGGACAAGATGATCAACCAAGGGCTATGCGGCCGCCATCACGACCGCGCCAGGATGGATTTCGGCCCAGATGGGCGGGCAGGTATCTCGATCTTCAACGCCGAAAAGCGCGACCTTCCCTATACGCTTGATCTTGTCGAGCGGCATCCGGAAGGCTCTCAGGCGTTCATTCCAATGACCCTCGAGCCATTTCTTGTGATCGTGGCCGAGGACGATGGCGGAAAGCCCTCGAATATTCAGGCTTTCATCACCAGCCCCGGCCAAGGGATCAACCTTTTACGGAATACATGGCATGGGGTTTTGACCCCATTGTCCACTCCGGGCTTTTTCGCCGTCGTAGACAGAATTGGCGATACGCCCAACTTGGAAGAATTCCCGCTCGAACCAATCCTGGTAACAGCGGAATAATATCAACCTGACGGAAGAGCAGGACCTCTCATCACAAACAGGGAAATGGAACAATGACAGATACCTCAATCGGAACGCCGGAACAGCTCCGCGATCCAAACTATACCCCTCCCATGGCCAAGGCTGTGCCGCTGGGCATCCAGCACGTGCTGGCCATGTTCGTCTCCAACGTCACCCCGGCCATTCTCGTTGCCGGCGCCGCCGGTATCGGCTTTGGCTCGGATCAAGGCGCGCTCGGCTTTCCGGACATGACCTACATGATCCAGATGTCGATGCTGTTCGCCGGCATCGCGACGCTTTTCCAGACCATCGGCTTCGGCATGGTCGGCGCGCGCCTGCCGATCGTGCAAGGCACATCCTTTGCCTTCGTGCCGGTGATGATTCCGGCCGTTGCGGGCCTTGGCACCGCGGGCCTTGCTGGCCTCATGACCGGCGTCTTCCTTGGCGGCATCTTCCACTTCTGCCTCGGCTTCATCGTCGGGCGCATCCGCTATGCCCTGCCGCCGCTGGTGACCGGCACGATCGTTCTGATGATCGGTCTTGCGCTCATCAAGGTCGGCATCCAGTACGCCGCGGGCGGTGTGCCCAAGATCGGCACCGAAGCCTACGGCAGCCTTGCCATGTGGACCCCGGCCCTCGTCGTCATCTTCGTGACGCTGGCGGTCAAGTTCTTCATGCGCGGCTTTGCGGCTGTGGCGGCTGTTCTGATCGGCATCATCGCGGGCTACATCGTCGCCTATGCGATGGGGCAAGTGAGCTTTGGCAACGTCGGCAAAGCCGCCGTTTTCGCCGCTCCGATGCCGTTCAAGTATGGCTTTGAGCTGAACTGGGCGATCATCATCGGCATGTGCTTCATGGCCATCGTGTCGGCCATCGAAACCGTGGGCGACACTTCGGGCATCACCAAAGGTGGCGCTGGCCGTGAAGCGACCGACAAGGAAATCTCGGGCGCGACCTTTGCCGACGGCCTCGGCACCGCAATTGCCGGCATCTTCGGCGGCCTGCCGAACACCTCGTTCAGCCAGAACGTTGGCCTCGTTGCGATGACCGGCGTCATGAGCCGCCACGTCGTGACCATCGGCGCGATCTTCCTGATCATCTGTGGTTTCATCCCCAAGATCGGCGCGATCATCAACACCGTTCCGATCAACGTTCTGGGTGGTGGCGTCATCGTCATGTTCGGCATGGTTGCCGCTAGCGGCATCAACATGCTGTCGGACGTGAAGTGGAACCGCCGCAACATGGTCATCTTCGCGACCGCTCTCTCGGTCGGCTTCGGCCTGCAGCTCGAGCCCGGTGCGCTTCAGCACCTTGGCAAGACCATGCAGATCCTCTTGACCTCGGGCCTTCTGCCGGCAGCGTTCATCACCGTCGTGCTGAACCTGATCCTGCCCGAAGATCTGGGCGACTAAGAAGCCTTTCAGGTTTCCTCCCTGCCCCCGCAGAAATGCGGGGGCTTTTTTGTTTTGTTAACCTTGTTTCGACAACCTCCCCCGAGACAAGGGAGGCAAAATGTCGGGAACGGTCGCCATACTGCTGGCACTACACCGGTCGCAGGGCCATTTGGGTGAGCTGCTGGGCAGCCTTTCGGGCCAGCGCTATGGCGATTGGGCTCTTCACGCCGCGCTTGACGGCGAGGACGATGGCACCGTGGCGATGGTCCGGGCCTTTGTAGACAAACAACCGCAGCAAACCTTGCTGCAAGCCGGGCCGTGCCGTGGCTTTGCCGCGAATTTCCTTGGTCTTTTATCCAATGTCGGGCCGCAGGAAGAATTTGTTGCGTTTTGCGATCATGACGATGTTTGGCTGCCCGACAAACTGGTCCGTGCGGTTCGGGCGCTTGCCCAGCTCTCACCGAGCGAACCTGCGCTCTACGCCTCGCGTAGTATCGTCTGTGACCGCAGGCTATCCCCCATTGCTCTTTCACCACAGCCGGATCTTTGGCGGGGATTTCGCGGTGCGCTGGCCCGCTCGATCGCAAGCGGCAATACTATGGTTTTGAACCGCGCCGGAATTGAACTTTTGCAACAGGCGCGGGCGGACGGCGGAAGCCCTGCGTTTTACGACTGGTGGGCCTATCAGCTTGTCCTCGGCGTCGGTGGCAACATCGTTTTCGATCCGACACCTTCACTACTTTACAGGCAGCATGGCCGGAACGTGCTGGGTTCGTCAGTTACCCGGCAAGGCAAGCTGCGTCGCCTGCGGGCAATCCTGAACGGAGATCACCGTCGCTGGACCTCGGAGCAGATCGACGCGCTCCGGGCATCTCGGCACAGGCTCTTGCCTGAAAACCAGCAAGTGCTTGATCAATTTCGCACGCCGCGGCCCAGCCGCCCGATGCTCCGGCCGGGGCACGCCGCTCTTCCCATTACCGAAAAGTAAACGCCACGGGCGCATCGCTAGGCGCCGGTTTACCGGATCCCATCAGGGTCAAGACATCTTCCCCCGAATCCGGAACCCGTCATGACCGAGAGCACCGCTCGACTTTCCCTTCCCTTGTTGATGCCCGCACAGGCGCAAAAGCACGTCACGCATAATGAGGCGTTGCAGCTTCTGGATGCTTTGACCCAGCTGGTCATTTCCGGCTTCGGCCTGAACCAGCCCCCCGTCTCGCCGACCGATGGTTCCTGCTATGGCGTCGGGACGGCGCCTGTCGGAGATTGGGCCGGCCAAGCGGGCAAGATCGCCCGTCGCTCGGGAGCGGGTTGGCAATTCATCACGCCACAGGAAGGCTGGGCCGCATGGGACACGGTGGACCAAGCATCCAAAGTCTACCAAGCAGGCCAATGGGTGAGCGGAGGGACTGTCACCCAAAATCTATCGGGGATCGGCATCCAAACCACATCCGATGCCACGAACCGACTGGCCGTTTCGTCGGATGCGAGCCTGTTCACGCATGATGGCACTGGCCACCAACTTAAGATCAATAAGGCGCTTGCAGGCGATACGGCCTCGATCCTGTTTCAAACCGGCTGGACCGGACACGCAGAATTCGGCCTTTCGGGGAACAACAGCTTCTCCGTCAAGGTTAGCGCAGACGGAGCGGTCTGGCAGACGGCGCTCACCGCCGATCCGGCTACCGGAACCCTCGCGCTCGGGCTGCCTGTCACGGGGGCTGCGGTTCAGTCGGGCCCAGCGGATGCAACCGCTGGCAAAATTCTCGCGACAGGCGCGTTCGGTTGGGGCACTGCTGCCGCGCCGATCGCCTCTGGCAACATAGACTCGATCCCTGCAAGCGGCGTCTATCTGATCGACGCGGCGACTCTCGCGGGATCGGCCAATTTACCCGCCATCTCGCTCGCTGCGGGTGATCACCTTGTTCAGTTCCAAAGCGACACCGAGGCTCAATCTCAGATCGCGATTTCTCAGGGCGCGGGTCGGCTTGCCACAAGAACCCGGAACGGGGCCGGATGGAACAGCTGGCGCGAGATTGTCACTCAAGGTTCGCTCCTCGGTACCGTTTCTCAAGCCGCCGGCGTTCCAACTGGCGCAGTGATCGAGCGGGGAAGCAACGCAACCGGCAGCTATGTCCGCTTTGCTGACGGAACCCAGATCTGCACAACCGCCAACGCCGGCACCGCCGCCTGCTCGACCGCGAACGGTTCGGTATTCTCCTCCTCGGCTGGCACCTGGACCTTCCCTATGGCCTTCGCCGGATCGGCGGCCGAAATCAGTCTGAGCGGCTCTGTCTCGACGGCCGATCGCTGGGTTTGCGTGGGGGCAACCTCAACAAGCGCGGCATCGTGGAAACAACGCGCCGCTGCGACCTCGAGCACCCAACTCGAGACCCGCCTCATGGCGGTCGGGCGTTGGTTCTAGAGCGCGATCCAAAGATCGTCGAAAACGAGGAATTCGATATTCGTCAGGGTATCAAATCCATCGAAGCCGCCGTCTAGGTGCAGGACGGTTGTGACGTCGTCCGCGCCGCCGATTTCGTAGTCATCCCGCAGGCCGGAATAGTAGGCATAGTCCTGCCCGTCCCCGCCATCAATGATATCATCCGAGCCGCCGCCCGTGATCCGGTCGTCGCCGCCATTGCCAAAGATGCGATCCTTGCCGCCCAGCCCACGCAGGACATTCGCGCCATGATCCCCGGTGATCGTGTCGGCAAAGCTCGTGCCGGTCAGGTTCTCGATGCTGGTATAGCGGTCCGAAGTCGCGTCACCAACCGAGCCGCGACCGAGCAGAAGCGAGGCGGTGATACCTGTCTTGCTGAACGCATAAGAGACCGTATCGTTGCCGGCTCCGCCGTCGAACCGGTCGCGCCCGCTTCCCGAACCGACAAACCAGTCATCGCCACCGAGCCCGCGAAACTCGTCGGCGCCTGATCCGCCAATGAGAAGGTCGGCAAAGCTTGAACCTGTGACCCGCTCGATCGCGAAATAGGTGTCGCCCAACGCCTGCCCGCCAAGCCCCTTGCCCTTTGCAAGATCCACGATCACGCCTTCGGGCGCATAGGCATATGACACCATATCGCGGCCGTTTCCGCCATCGAAGCTGTCACCGCCACCTGAGCCAATGAACCAGTCGGTATTTCCAAGCCCCCTGAGCCGGTTGGCCCCTGCATCACCGACGATATAGTCGGCAAAGATTGAACCAGTGGCTCCTTCGATGCTGATCAGTTGGTCTGTCTTGTTTGGCCCCCAAGCCGTGCCCAAGGCCAGATCGATTCTGACAGGGCCCGACAAATCAAAATAGCTCACCATATCGCGCCCGGCGCCGCCATCGATGATGTCGTTGCCGGCCCCTGGCGTGATCCAATCCGCGCCTCCCCGGCTTTCGATCCGGTCGTTGCCTGTGGAACCATGCAGAGCCTCGGAGAAAGACGTGCCATAGATCGTGCCGCTAAAGCCCGGGTCGGACATTGACGTGTGATCAAGATCGAAAAGAAACCTGCCGGCCAGGCTCTCATATGTCAGCGGCGCGCCATTTGCGGATCGGAGGATAAGCACCTCGTCTCCGACAACCAATCGCGCACCATCGCTTGTCTGGGTTATGCCGATGTCGGCTGCCGAAGACACGAGATCAAAGATCGAAAGATCAATTTTGTCGGCGCCCGGATCAAAGCCCAGAATTTCGTCAGTTTCCTGATCGGGTCGCAAGACAAAGATATCTTCACCGGCCGTTCCCGACATCGATCCTGCGCCGTTTTCGTCCACGAAGACCTGATGAGCAGGCGGAAGGTTGACAGCAAATTGCCCAAGGCCCTTGTCCCCTGTGGTCAGGGCGAAAAGCTGTAGGCCGGTCGAAGTTTCGGCGAATTGCAGATCACGGATACCCGAAAGCGCGCTGCCAGTTTGATCGATGATCGTATCCAGATGCAGAAGTTGCCCGCCGGGCAGAAGCTGAAGAAGGCTAAGACCACCGTCATTTCCGCCAACGGCAATCAGCGAACGCCCTTGAAAGTTGATCGCGTCGATAGCCGTTGCGCCTTGAAATCTGGTCTTGAGCGTGTCCGACACCTGATCTGTAAAGGTAAGGCGGCCATTCCCGTCGAGGCGGAACACCGAGAGCGAGCTCGTCCCCGATGCCGAAACGACCACATAGCTCTCGCCCGCGATCTCAAGTGTCAATAGGCCGGAAGGCGCATCAATCGGGACGCCTTCAGCAGTCGAGACGCTATGGGTCTCTTCCAGCGCTCCCCCTGGGCCAATCCGCATGACCGAAAGCCCGTCTTCGGCCCCACTTGCCGACACAAGAAACTGGGCGGGTCCAACGGATGCAATGGCGAGACCAGTCACTCCCGATAGATGTGTGCCCACGGTATCCGCTGTCTCCGCGCGGAAACTGACCGCGCCGCCAAGGGTGAAAGTGCTGATACCTTGCCCATAAGAGCGCGCAGCATATAGCAGCTCCTCTCCCCCAAACACGACAGAGACAAAACGCGCCGAAAGCCCCGCAAATGACGACCCGTCGAGATAGCCACGTTCGGCCATCGCCGAAGCCGAAAGATCACCAATGAGGCTGGTGTCTATGGAATGACTGACACCGCCGAAAACCAGATTTACGGTTCCCGAGAAATTCGTAGTTGCCGCCGCCGAAGTCGAAATCGGCCCTCCTGCAAGCGCGAGCGTTGTCTCTGTCTGCGTCGTGGCATCTCTCAACACCAAGACAGGGCCGAAAATGCCGTCGCGAAGATAGATATCCGCGACCTGGCTGATGCTTGACAGGGCTGAAGACCAAAGGCTTTGGATATGTGAGAGATAGGCCATTTGCACCAAACTTCGGTTCGGCGCAAACTTGTCAGAATATCTTTATCAGCTGGTTAGCAGCGTGCCTGTCGCCGGCGTGCCAGAGGCATCAAGACCTGTGCCTCCAACGCTCGAACCTTCAGCTCACCTGTTTCGACGATACTCCCGCCGCCCTCGAGCGCCAGAATACCGATCAACCTTTCGATGGTATGTGCGGTTGTTCCGTCCACAAACCCTGCTTCTGTTTCAAAATCAGACAACCCCAATCCAAGAGACGCCAAGCGAGAGATGGCCGCAGGTTTGGCCCAGAACATTCCGCCTGCCGGGAAGGCCAGTGTCTCAGGCAGCGCACGATCATAGATTTCGCCGCCTCTCGGGCGATTGGCGCCCCATCCCGCTTTGCCTCGCAGCAGGGCGCCATCGGCAGTCCAAAGCTGAGCTTGAGGGAGTGCCACGAAAGCCTCAAGCCTTTCGGCACAGTCGGGCGGTAAAAGCCCGCTGATCAGTTGTCTTCGCCACCGTCCACCGTCTTGGAGATGCGGAGAAATCTTGCCGTGGATCTTGGCGATTGCCAGATACGGCGCAAGTGCCCCAGATCCCACGGCAAGCACGAAAGGAAGCATATCGCGCCCCCGGTTTGGCACTTTGGCGATCCGGGCGTCAGGATAGGCCGCCTGAATATCCTCGGATACACCCATCGGCGCAGCAGCTGCGCCCGAAAGGCTCACAAACAGGTCAAAGGCGATCCCCGCTGCGTCCAGGTCGCGCCTGATCTCGGGCCAAAGCTCGGGGTAATAGAGATGCAGGACGACGGCATACGGCGCGCAGGCGCGGGCGTTAATCCAGCCTGACAAATCGGGCCTGTCGTCGGCTTGAGCTGCGGGCGGCGGCTTGCCGTAGCGGAGATAGTCGAGGAATGCAGAGCCCGAACCTGCGGCATGGCCCCTGCGAAAGGCAACGGGGGAAAACCACGGCGCAGGGCAAAGGCCCCGCCCCTCGCCGATCGTTACATAGTGACGGATAGGCGCAAGCCGAAAGATCCACCGGAGCTGGGGATTTGAAGCTCGATAGTATGCCCTGTCGAACTGCCCGCTTTCGTGTATCGCCCGAATGGCTCTGCTTGCCTCGGGCGCCGGCCATAGGAACCCCAAAAGGCCAGCGAGCCTTCGCCGAACGCTGGCGATCATCAGCGAAGATCCTTGTGGCGTGCCAAAAGGAAAGCCACCCCCGGCAATCCAACAGCGAGCGAAAAAAGAAAAGGATAGGCCATGACGACGTGGCCCGCCTCGTAGGTGGCAAAGAAGCCCCTCCTCACAAGCGCGATTCCGTGGGCAACGGGATTCAGCATCATAATATCCCGAAGCCGGGCCGGGACCATCTCGGGCACGAACATCACCCCGGATACGAAAAACATCGGCTTGTTTAGGATGGCCCAGATCCTCTCCCAAATGGGAAAGGCCGCGAAGAGAAAGCAATTCGCAAGCCCGACAGAAAGGCCCAGCGAGGCCAGCATCGCCGCCCCGACACAAAGAGCGCTCCAATCAAGAAAGGGGCGATGTTCCATAGGCAGGACGACAAGCGTCACGACGATGGCCGCGATGCAGGCTTGCGTCGCAATTCCCAAGAGAAATCGGGCTATCAAAGCGTCAGCGAGAGTAACCGCAGGCAAGCCGAGAAGCGGAGCAGATGTTCGCAAAGTCTGCGCCAGACCCGCAGATAGCGTGGCAAAGACAGCAAAGGGTAGATAACCGCTTGCATAGAAATAGGGAAAATCTTGGCCAAGGCCCGGTGCGCGAAGGATATGCCCCAAGACCACGCTCATGATGACGACCGCGCCCACTGGTTCAGCCACAACCCAAAGATACCCACCCGCCGAACGCCCATAAGTCGCAGCAACCTCGCGCAACAAAAGGGCCCAAATCGCCCTCCGCGCCGAGGGGCGCGGGGTTGCTGCAAGGATGGGTCGCGCGATCGTCATGGCATCGATGATTTCACCGATCGTCGTAAATGGGGCGTTAACGCCTGCACCTTAGCCTCGGCTAATCCAGAAAGGAGCACGCGATCTCATCCGACCGGCCATCCAAGTTCAGGCGAACGTCCCCCTTCGCTTTGATTGTCTTTGCGGCTTGGGTCGTTTTGCCTGCCGCAGCAGCAGGAATCTATCTTGGGCTGTTTGCGGCCGATCAATATGTCTCGCGTCTCGGCTTTACAGTGCGCCGCGAAGAAGCCTCGCTCGCACCGAACATCCTTGGTGGCCTTGCTCAGCTGTCAGGTTCGACGACCCCGGACAGCGATATCTTGTATGAGTTCATCCAAAGCCAAGAGCTTGTTGCTGAAATCGACAGACGAGTGGATCTTCGAAGCATTTATATGCAGCCGACCGATCCCGTCTTCGCGCTTCGCGCCGGTTCGACCGTCGAAGATCTGCTGACCTATTGGAAGCGGATGGTCCGGCTCTATTACAACCCCGGAACCGCTCTGATCGAGGTTGAGGTTCGGGCGTTTGAGCCGGCGCAGGCGCAAAGGGTCGCAGAAGAACTTTTGTCGGTTTCAAGCGAGATGATCAACCGCCTCGCCGCGATCGCACGCGCCGATACCACCCGGCAGGCACGCGAAGAATTCGATGCCGCCACTGCCCGCCTGCGAACCGCTCGGCAGGCCGTGACCTTGTTTCGCAACCAGAACCGCATTGTCGACGTGAGCGCCGATCTGAGCGGTCAAATGGGTCTTTTGGGCTCCCTTCAAGAGCAACTGGCCGAGGCGATGATCTCCTACGATATGCTCGGCAAGACGGCTCAGGCGGGCGACCCGCGGCTCCTGCAGGCCAAGGCCCGGATCGATGTGATCGAAGCCCGGATAGAAGGCGAAAGGGGAAAGCTCGGGGGAGAGGGAACTGGCGGTCGGGCTTTCGCCGACTTGGTCGGAGAATACGAGGGGCTTCAGGTCGATCTTGAATTTGCAGAAGCGGCTTATCTGTCTGCCCGCGGCGGGCTCGACGCGGTTCTATCCGAGGCGCGCCGGCAAAACCGCTATCTCGCGGCCTTTGTCCGGCCGACCCTCGCTGAAGCCTCGCACCATCCTGACCGGCTTGGCATCTGGGTTCTGCTGACCCTCGGGCTTGTCGGCTCCTGGGGGCTTGCGGTTTTGACGCTCGCCGCCCTTCGAGACAGGCGATGACGTTGCCGCCGATCGTCAGGCTGAAACGCGTCTCGAAGCAGATGCGGGCTGGGTCCGCCCGGAGGATCGTTCTGGGGGGGGTTACGATAGATGTTCCACGGGAAAAACGGATCGCTCTCTTGGGTCGCAACGGGGCAGGCAAGACAAGCCTGCTCAACCTGATTGCAGGGAGTTTGCGGCCAGATCAGGGGGCAGTTGAGGTCAATGGCACGGTATCCTGGCCTATCGGCATCCAAAGCGGCCTGCACCCCGATCTAACAGGCGCACAGAACGCCCGATTTGTCGCGCGGGTCTATGGTATCGACGAGAGGGCGTTTGTTGGCTTCACGCTGGAATTCGCCGAGCTCGGGGGCCATTTTGACGCCCCCATCCGCACCTATTCAACCGGTATGCGCGCCCGTCTGGCCTTCGCCATGTCGATGGCCATTCGGTTCGATCTCTTCCTGCTGGACGAAATCGTTGCGGTCGGTGACGCGATCTTTCGTCAGAAATGCGAAGAAAGCCTTGATATAGCCCTTGCCGGATCGACTGCGATCCTTGTGTCGCATTCGCTTCACAGCGTACGGCGCCTATGCAACGCAGCGCTTGTTCTGGAGGAGGGATCTTTGCGCTATTTCGGGGATCTTTCGGAAGGGATCGAACGACACGAGCGAAACCTGCGGATCCGGCCCAGATAGACGCCCCGACTTTGCCCAGCTAGGCTGGCCAAAACCTTTGCGAGTGGTACATGGCACCAAAATTTGGAACGAGCGGCCTTCGAGGCCTGGTTGACGAACTGACAGATGACCTTGTCTCGGGCTACATTCGCGCCTTCGCCGCGACCTGCGACACCGGCGGGCAACTCTGTGTCGGGCGCGATGTTCGGCCCTCCTCACCGGGTATCACGCGCGCCGTCGTGCAGGCGGCCAGCAAAGCCGGGCTTACCATTCTTGAGTGCGGCATCTTGCCGACACCTGCTCTGGCGCTCGAAGCGCAGACGCGAGGCGTGGGGGCTGTCATGGTCACCGGCAGCCATATCCCAGCCGATCGCAACGGGCTCAAATTCTACACGGTCGCGGGTGAAATCACGAAAGACGACGAGACCCGCATAACCGCAGCACTTGGCGAGGCCCCCAAAAAGGACATGGCCGCGCCGGTATTTGACACCCCGGCATCAGAGCAATTCGTCGACCGTTTTCGCAGCGCCTATGGTCCCACGGCCCTAAGCGGACGCCGTGTCGGTGTCTTTACTCACAGTGCTGCCGGACGCGATCTATTGCTCCGCATCCTGGCCGATCTCGGAGCCGAGACCATGGATCTTGGTCGTTCGGAGGAATTTATTCCGGTCGACACCGAAGCGATCGACCCCGAGACCCGCCAAACCTTTGCCGCTTGGGCCAGGGATCATCGCCTGGACGCGATTGCCTCGACCGATGGCGATTCGGACCGCCCCATGCTCACAGACGAAAACGGCATGGTCATACCTGGCGACATACTTGGCCAGATCACCGCCAAGGCCCTTGATGCAGAGGTCGTTGTCACGCCGATTTCGTCCAACAGCGGTGTGACCTTGCTGCCAAAGCTGCGTGAAGTGATCCTTACCCGCATCGGCTCGCCCTATGTGATTGCGGGGATGGCGGGAGCCGAGGGGCGTGTTGTCGGTTATGAGGCCAACGGCGGCTTTCTCTTGGGGTTTGAGGCGTCTGGTCCTATAGGGCCCATCCCGCCACTACGAACCCGTGACAGCTTTCTGCCGATTATCGCAACACTGGCCCAACCCGGCCCGCTTTCAGCGATCGTCGCCAGCCAACCCGCCCGCTTTACCGCGGCGGGCCGCCTGCAAGACGTGCCGGTCGAGATCAGCGCCAGGCTGATCGCGCGGCTAAATTCAGACAAGTCCGAGCGCGCTACATTCCTGCACGGTCTGGGCAAAGAGTCTGGCTGCGACACAACCGACGGCCTTCGGGTCACCTTGGGATACGCCGGTATCGTTCACCTGCGCCCATCAGGAAACGCGCCCGAATTCCGGCTTTACACCGAAGCCGACAGCCCCGCCGCAGCGCAAAACCTGCTCGACCAAAGTCTTCTCCGGCTCCGCTCTCTAGTCGACCAATAGCGCAGGCCTGCCGACCGCCACATAGGCTGCGAAACCCGCCTTCTTGGCATCATGCGCCGAATAGATATTCCGAAGGTCCGCCATGTGCGGCGTCTGCATATGCTTGGCGATCCGCTTGAGGTCGAGACCGCGGAACTCATTCCATTCGGTCAGAATCACGACCAGATCAGCGTTGCGTGCCGCTTTGTAGGGATCATCCTGCCAACTCACCCCTGGCAGAAGCGCCTCACCTTCATGCCGCCCCTGCGGGTCGACCACCTTGACCTTGGCACCACCACCGACCAGCGCCGGGATGATCGTCAGGCTCGGTGCATCACGCATATCATCGGTGTTGGGTTTGAACGTCACCCCGAAAACAGCGACAGTCTTGCCGTTGAAACTCCCCCCGCACAGATCGAGCAACTTGTCGATCATCCGGCGTTTGATCTCATCGTTGACCTTGATCACCGTCTCCGTGATCTGCATAGGCACTGCATACTCTTGCCCTATGCGAGCCAAAGCTTTGGTATCCTTAGGAAAACAGGATCCACCAAAGCCCGGCCCCGCGTGCAGAAACTTGTTGCCAATGCGCCCGTCGAGGCCAATCCCCTTGGCGACCTCTTTCACATCCGCGCCCACCCGTTCGCACAGAGCTGCAATCTCGTTGATGAAGGTGATCTTGGCGGCAAGAAATGCGTTGGCGGCGTACTTGATGAGCTCGGCCGATTCCAGATCCGTCACCACAACCGGAAAATCGCGCAGGAAAAGCGGCCGGTAGATCTCGTTCATCACCTCCGCCGCCCGCGGGTTCTGAACGCCGACGACCACGCGATCGGGCCGCATGAAATCGTCGATCGCGGCGCCTTCGCGCAGGAATTCGGGGTTGGAGGCCACATCGAAATCGAGATCGGGATTGGCCTTGTGGATCGCTTGGCGCACCTTGCGGTTGGTGCCGACCGGCACGGTCGATTTGGTGACCACCACGACATAGCCTTTGGCCGTTCTCGCGATCTCTTCGGCGGCAGCCATGACATAAGTCAGGTCTGCGTGCCCGTCGCCGCGGCGGGTTGGTGTGCCAACAGCGATGAATACGGCTTCAGCGCCCTCCAACGCCTCGGCGAAATCGGTGGTAAAGGACAGCCTTCCGGCGGCGGTGTTTTTGGCAAGAAGATCCTCAAGCCCCGGCTCGAAAATCGGCACCTCTCCGACTCTCAGCCGCTCGATTTTTCTGGCGTCCTTGTCGACACAAACTACTTCGTGGCCGAAATCCGAAAAACAAACACCGGACACTAGGCCGACATAGCCAGTTCCAATCATGGCAATACGCATCGAAGTCCTCCGCTAATGCACCCTGTTTTGAACAGGCCGCCGAGGAGCGCAAGAAGAAACTCAGTCTCGGACCAGCATCACATCGTTATACATCATCGGCTGCATGGCGAGGTAGCGCAGCCGCCAGTTGCTCGAGAGGCAAAGCTCGTTCACCGCGCGCGCCACACCGCAGTGATACATGCTTCTGGGAGACCAAACGGTATAGTCGTTGAAGATCAAGACGCCATCCGGCTTGAGGCGCGGAAGTGCGGCGGCGATATCTCTTCGGACCGCGGCATAGCTGTGGTCGGCATCGATATAGACGACATCAATCGAGCCGACGGGCAATTCACCCAGGCAGTCACCACTGTCTCCTGCCAAAAGGGTAATGCGGGGATCCCCCCTGGAGATCAGGTCCAGAACCAGCGGGTTGGAAATCCGGCCAAGGTCGCGGTCCATCAGGACCAGACTCGATGGGGCACAGCGCTCGAAAATCTCGGCGGAAAAATGCCCTCCATCCACACCGACCTCGGCAAACGCTGCGCCTTTTGGGAGCCTTTCCAGAAGCGCCAGACGATCAGCCAGAACCTCGCAACCGCGATATTTCTCGTCGGGTAGCGGCGGAGCGGGATTGTGATACCTGCCGCCCTTCCCTCGAAACGTCGAAAGCGCCCGGGCAAAATCGCGTCGTTTGCGTTCGACGGATTCGAAGGTTTCGACGACCTCGCTGGCACTCATGCGATCAACTCCATAATCTTTCTGTTGAAAACCTCGACATCCCAACCTCGTGCGCGGGCCGAGAGGCCGTCACAGCGGCCCTCCCATCCAGCCTCTGTCGCGTGGGCTAAGACCGAGGGTATCGCGCCCTCGGCTTCCTCATGGACAAAGTCGCCAAATATATCCGCGGCGCCCGGCCAGTTCCTCACGATTGGCATAGCGCCCGAGGCCATCCCTTCCATGATCGCGGTGTGGCATCCTTCAGACGAGGATGTGGACAGAACGAAACCTACCTCGCGGAACCACTCTTCCATGTTGCTTCCCGGTGGATCGAAGCGGATTGCCCCCGACAAGTTCGGATCAGAGAATATCCGTTCAAAAACTTGCTCATAGGCGCGCCGATCGTCGGGGCGGTCGTTCCAGGCCCAGCGCATCTTCCACGGCATCGCACCGCGAACGATCATCGAAAATCGGGGATCTTTGGCGCGCAGCGCTTCCAGAAAATCGACCGCCCGATCCAGCCTTTTGTGACCGAACGGCACCAATCCCGCATAGCCGATCCTGAAACGGGCACCGGGCCTCTTCTTGCGATGCAGCCCTTCACAATCAACATATTGCGGCAAGACCTCGATCCGCTCAGCCTGGATGCCATGGGCTTTGATCATCATTTCCTTGAAGTGCTGAGAGACTACGATCAATCGATCGACGGCAGGCCAGTTGACCCTTGCCGGAAAGTCCCGATACGCCTCGAACCTGTGCAGGCGAACGATAAGCCGCGCGCCCTTCGGCTTGTTGTGGCTGTGCCAGACCGCATTCTCGCCACACCATTCGCAAAAGATGGCCTCCCCCGACTGGGTCCGCTCCAGAGCGCCGCCCGCCTCACTGATCCCTCGCCATGTCTCGCGGCGAAGCGTCAGGCGCGGATCATGTGCGGCATGGTCTAGGAACCGGAATAGAAACTTGTTGTCGTGGCTCGAAACTCTCAGGGCGACAGGCTTTGCCGGTTCGGCTTGTGACGAGGCTTCCCCCAAAACCTTTGCAATAATTGAGGCGCCGCTCCGCGAATTGGCCATCTCAGCAAGAACCGAAATTCTTGCGCGGGCTGTCTCGATTTCCTGCTCTGTAGCGCCACTCAGTTTCTCGGCGACACGTCTGGCAATGTTCGGCAACGCCACGTCAAACAGAAAAGGATAGTCCGCACCCAAGAGGCCGCGGTTGAGCGCGGTATCGTTGAGAATAGGAGCGACCCCGAGGGCACAGAATTCCAGAACTTTGGTCGATATTTCGACATTGCCGTCATAATTGCTCGAGCGCAGGCAAAAGCCGAACCGCGCCCCCGCCATCTCTGAGAGGGCGACGCTATGGGACAGGTTGCGACGGATCGAAATGCCCGGACCAGGCTCCTCGACCAAGGCCTCAAACCGCGCAACGGCCATAGGCTGCGCTTTGGCGATGGTCTTGCCGGCAATCACCGTGATCGCAAAACCCCGTTCCTGCTCTGGCATATCGATCAGATCGCAAAGCCACTCAAGCCCGTAGCCCGGATCGATCTTGCCGCTATAGACGAGGAGTGGCCCAGCCGCCATCTCGGGCTGGGGCACAGGCAGGCCATGCACCACAGGAGGCAAGACCTCGACAAGCGCCGCAGGATAATCGTGGAAGGTTTCGAATATGGCTTTGCTAATAGGGCTCTGAGTAAGAAGCGGCGCGCGAGCCTGTCTTGCATCAGCAATCCACTTTGGCACCGAGGCGCCAAGGCGGGGCTTTGCCGAAGGACTATAGGCGATTACCCGTCCGGCCCAGTCCTCGTCGGCAAGAAGAAACGACAAGAACTCATCGCCCCGCACAATGATCCTGTCAAATCGGCCGACTTTGCCTTCCAGATTTTCGAGCGCCGAGGAAATCTCGTCGGGGGTCAATCGGCTTTGCGAGCCGATTTCCGTTGGCTCGACCACCGCAATGTTGGCCGGCAGATCATCTGCCATTACGCGCGTGGAAAGCGCTTCTTTCAGGATCAAAGTGGTTTCAACGCCCGGCAAAGTAGCCAGCATCCGGCACAGATTGAGAAGCCAGACTGTCGACCCATCGACGAGGTTGAAATTCTGTTCGGCAAGGACAGCTAATCTCATGCGGCCGCGTCCGTCCAACTAGCGGACACCTCGCCTTCAAGAATTTCAACTTGCTCAGAAACCATGGCAAAGAGCGGTGCTTCGGCGAGGGAAACGGGCCCAACGACCTTGATCCGCCATCCCCGATCAAGCGCGATCCGACAGGCATCAAAGACCTGCTTGCTAAGACCGATATCCTCGGCACCCCAAAGGCCATGCCATTCGCCGCCTTCACCGGTAATGCCTTGCCAGTCAATCACGAGGGTTGCCGGAGGGCGGGTTGCGACCTCGGCAAGAATGTCGTTGCGGGTGGCGCACCTCAGTGCACCGGGCCAGTTTCGGCAGGGGCCGATACCGATGTCGCAAGCCTTGTCCTGGCCAAGCGCCAAAAACGCGCGAGGGATTTGTGCGATGTCAAAAGCGGGCAATGCACCGGCCCGCTGCGCCCTTTTGGCCTCTTCCTCAACACTGCGAAGGCGGCGCGAAAGCGGTTTGATGCGCTGGCCCCAAGCGAGCGACCAATGGCTTTGGGGTCTGCCTAGAAACGGCAGCGCCTCCAAATGTCGGCGGATAGCTTCAGCTAGGGCAGCGACATCTCCGGCTGGGAAAAGCCTTGCCCCGATCTCGTCTGCGATATCGCGCAGCGGCGGCAGATCCGACATCAAAACATGGCACCCATGCGCTATCGCTCCATAGGGTTTGAGGGGGGGCACAAGCTGGCCGACCTCGCTGTTGCGACGTGGCACTACGACCAGATCCAAAAGGCCATAGACAGGCGCAACCTCGGCCCAGGGCACCCTGGGCAAGATGAGGGTATTGCGCTCGACACCGTATTTGGCTGCGTAGGCGCCCAATACGACCCGCTCGGAAAAGCGGCTGCCAATCAGACCCTTCGGCTCGCCGCCGCCCGCGCAGAGCAAGCCCACATCGGCCCCCTCGCGCCGCATTTTGGCGACCGCAGCAAATAAATCTTCTATTCCTTCGTGCTCTGCGTAGGCGCCGACATACCCGATCAGATATCTCGATGCCGAACCAAGGTCTTTCCGGTCGATTGCCGCGCCGGCAACTCGCGCCGGAGCGATGCCATTTGGAACGCGAACAATGCGATCAGCGGGGATGCCCCTGCGTTGCAGTTCTTCCTGCATCTGAGGGCCGAGCGCGATGACCGCGCGAGCCGAACGGGCCACCTCGATCTCTTTCGCGCGCTCAATCTCACGGATGGCCCCGGCCCCGAGGCCCAACTCCCAAAACCCACGCTGTTCATAGAAGAATACAGCACCATTTGCCCGCGCAGCCTCGGCCGCCGGCTCCGCTATGCGCCAGTTCGAGGCAGCAACCACCGAAGCGGGCCGCAGGGTGGCGATTGCATCCGACAAGAGCACAGTTGCCGCCTCTTGGGCCGCCTCTTGCGACAAGCCAAGAAGCTGTTGGGCTGGAAGGGTGACATAGCGCACCCCTTCGATGCGCCTGTCTGCTTGCACCCTCTCATTGGGGTTAAATCCCTCGATCGACCACGGCCTTCCGGGAAAAAGCACGACGACCACATCATGGCCGGCACGGCCGAGGGCCTTGGCGACCTCATGAGTCCGAATTGCGTAGCCGCTCGATGAATAGGGAAGCGTGTGGCCGACGACATAGACCACGCGATCCGGGATCGGCGGCATCCCACCGCATTTCCGACTGGCCGCGCCAGCCCAGCGCCCCTCGCTCTTTCCAAAGATATGAAAATGAACCAGCGGGTTAAGCCCGCTTGCGGCCACGTCCTGTCCGCGCTTGAGATATGAGGCAGACGAGAAATGGGGCCCCGGATCCCGCCCTTCGAACCCACCGTGAAGCAAATAGTGCCGCTCGGCCGAAAGCCCCGACGCCGCGACGTCAGGCGCCTTTGAGAGATACCAGCCCGCATCGAAATAGGCCGATCCGCGCAGGATAAAGAGTTCGACGGCCCTTCGTGCCAGCGGGGCGGGCCCGAAGAGCCGCCAAAGAAAGCGCAGGGCGTTCCAGCGATGTATTTGGCGCCGCAGCTTGATTTCCCTTTGGCATTGAAGCGCCAACGACCGAAAGAACCGCTTTTCGCGGGTCGCTTGCACTTGTTGCCAACTCAAAACTTCGTCGACACCATCACGCTTCGGCAATTCCATCTTCGACATTCTGTCAATCCGGCCTTCATTCGGGGCTTGTTTTGATTCCCTCACGCAATCCTTAAAGTTGTATTAGCCATTTTGGTGACACCACCAAGGCATGTGGCGCCCAAATGCTTTCCAAGATCTTACCAAGCCTATGCCGTGGACCCCGGCCTTCTTCGGTGAAGGCTCGTACAGAACCCTCTACCCCGATGTTGCCGCCGCTGGAAAACCACCTCTTTTCCACTACTTGAGGCATGGCCGGCGCGAGGGTCGAGTTCCGTGCATGATGGTGGCAGACCTTTGGGCCGATGGAATTGAGTCTGCCCAAGAAGGCAGAAACCTTGATGCACTCGAATGGCTCGCGCGTCATGGCGCACCGGCAGATCTTCTCTATGCCCAGATAGCCTGCGCCCGTTGGTACGCCGCCAGAGGGAATACTGAACAGGCTGCAGCCCACGCGGGCCGAGCCGCCGAAAACAAACAGATCATCACAGGTTTTCTGGATCCCTCGTTGCCGCTCACCGCGGGCATGATCTTGCGAGATGCGGGGCAGGAGGGCTTTGGCCGTGCCCTTCTCAAACGTGCGATGCGACGGTTCCCGTTGAATTTCGATCTTCGGATCGCCCTTGCGCCGCCCGGCCAGCCACTGCGTCCTTTGCGCCCGGCCTTTCTCGTAGACGGTCTTGGATTCGCCTCCCCTGCCCCGGGAAGCGGGCCTGCGTTTGACCGTCTGGTTTGCAATGCGTCGCGAGCGGTGGACGGAGAACTTGTTACGGTCCTGATGCCCGCGCGCGATGCGGCCATGACCCTCGAGACGGCCCTACGCAGCCTTGTCTGCCAAAGCTGGCGCAATCTTGAAATTCTCGTCATCGATAACGGATCTGCAGATGCCACGGTAGAAATCGCCAAAAGATGGGAAAAGAAAGATCCCCGCATCCGCCTCTTGGACGGGGCGCAGACCAACGGTGCTTATGGCGCGCGCAACCTTGGCCTTGAGAGCGCAACCGGCGATTTCGTCACCAGCCTAGACGCCGACGACTGGGCCCATCCCGAGCGGATCGCGCGCCAGATCGCGCCTTTCACCAAGAACCCGGGACTTGCGGCAACTATGTCTGACTGGATTCGAGCCGACGAACATCTGCGCCCCCGATTATTTTGGCGTCAGGATAGGATCATTCACCCCAATCTTTCCTCCCTTCTCTTTCGCCGCTCGCTTCGGGAAGAGATCGGCTATTGGGACGAGGCGTCTACAGGAGCCGACAGTGAGTTCCGCGACCGGATCATCGCCCGTTATGGCGCCAGCGACGTAAAGGCGGTGCTACCCGGTCTACCTTTGTCGATCGGGAGAGCGCGACAGGGATCGCTCACAACCGCCCCGGCCACATCCATTACCACTCAGCGGGCCGGTCCGCGCGCCGACTACGCCGAAGCCGCAGCTCTTTGGCACAAGACCGGGCCGCTCTTCATGGACCGCGCACCCAAAACGCGGCCCTTTCCTCTGGCGCTTGTTCGGGCCGAGCCGCCAATGCCTTTCGCAGTGCCGGCAACACCGATGTCTGATGCGCACCGCAAGATCATCGTCTTTGCCCATGCTGCGGGAACGGAAACCTATGGCGCGGAACGCAGCCTTCTTGACGTGCTGTCAGCCGCGCGGTCGACCGGTGTTGACGCCGAGGTTGTCCTGCCAGCGGCCGAAGCGGCGCCATATCTTGAAGCCCTCACGCCTCTTGCCTCCCGCATCCATGTTTGCCCTCAGAGGCCACGGCGCGGCGGCGCTGCGCCAACCGTTGAAGAGGTTGAGGGGCTGATGCGGATTATCAACAGCTCTGGCGCCGACGAGGTGCACGTAAACACCTGCACACTCAATGCCCCGCTCGTTGCGGCGCGGGCGCTGGGCCGCCCTGGGGCGCTGTATCTGCGCGAACTGCCGGAGGCTGATCCCCAACTGTGCCGCGATCTCGCCCTCACTCCTGCACTGCTGCGGCAGACTTTGTTGAACGAGGCCGATCGGATCATCGCCAATAGCCGGACGACCCTGAACTGGATCGGCGACCAAAATGCGATCCTTGCCGAGAATCGAATTGATCCTTCCTTGTTCGACCTGCCTTCCCGCCCTACCGGACAGCTTCGGATCGGGCTGGTGGGCAGCGGCACCCCGCGCAAGGGCCTTCTGGATTTTCTGCGTATAGCCCAAGAATTGGGAACCGAGACCGGTCTCAAATTCGTTCTTGTGGGCCCGTCGCCGCAGTTGCCTTTGCCGCCAAATGTCCACGCGATTGGTTTCGCCGAGACCCCTGCCAAGGCAATCTCGCACTGTGATATCGTTCTCAGCCTATCGCATTTTGCCGAGAGCTTCGGCCGCACAATTGCCGAAGCCATGGCCGCGGGCCGTCCCGTGATCGCCTATGACCACGGACATCCATCAGAGCTTCTAAAGAACGGCGGAGGAGTTCTCGTTCCCCGTTTTGACTGGAAATCGGCTGCCCGCCAGATCAGAAGAATTGCGCGCAACAAGGCACTTTATGAACGCCTCGCGGTCGAGGGCCGCTCTGCCGCGAGACCCTTGGCTGAACATTGGCCCATTTCACTTATCGAGCAGATCTTCGGACTTGGTAATCCTGGTTAACCGAATATTTAGCCTGTTGCTGCCAGCCTTGCGAAACGCACCACGCTGGGGGCCAATCTTGAGACTTTTGGTCATCTTGGGCACGCGCCCCGAAGCTATCAAGCTCGCGCCGCTCATTCTGCGATTGCGCCGTTCGCCCGGCCTGACGCTGCAGATCTGTTCGACTGGGCAGCATCGCGAACTTGCCTTGGAGCCACTTCGCTTCTTCGGCATTGAGCCGGACTTTGATCTTGAGGTGATGCAGGCCGATCAGAGCTTGTCCGACCTCTCGGCGAAAATCCTCACACGACTTGACCCGATCCTGAGAGACGGGGATTTCGACCGCGCAATCGTTCAAGGGGATACGACCTCGGCGACCTGCGGGGCCATTGCCGCAGCGCATCGGGCGGTTCCTGTCGCCCATGTTGAAGCAGGGCTGCGAAGCGGTAGCGTCGCATCGCCTTGGCCCGAGGAAATGAACCGCCAACTCATATCTCGCATTGCCGATCTTCATTTTGCGCCAACTCCGGGGGCCGCCGCTAACCTCCGAGCCGAAGGCATTCCGAGCAAGGCCATTCACGTGACAGGCAACACCGGCATCGATGCGCTTCTTGCAGCACGATCAAGGCTGGGCAACCCTGCGCTCTGGCTTCCCCGTGCCTTGGGCCGGAAACTGATACTCGTGACGATGCACAGACGAGAAAACCTCGGGCGCGGGCTCACCGAGTTGTGCTGGGCGTTGCGCGGGTTAGGCGCGATCGGACATCAGATCGTCTTTCCCGCACATCCGAGCCCAACTATTCAGAGGCAGGCGCGATCCATCCTCGCGGGGGCGCCCGGCGTACGGATTCTCGAACCACAGAGTTATCCACGCTTTGTGGGGCTCATGGCATTGTCGGACCTCATCGTAACCGATTCCGGCGGAGTTCAAGAGGAAGCAACTGCGCTTGGGAAAGCCGCCCTCGTGGTGCGCGATGCAACAGAGCGCCCAGAGGCGATTGAGGCCGGCGCGGTACATCTTGTCTGCGCCGAGCGCCATGCAATCGCCGCTCAGGTAAAGCGCCTCTTGGCGACCCCGCCGCCTCTGACGCCAGCGGATACCTTTGGCGACGGGCGCGCTTCGAAGCGGATTTTGCGTGTCCTCATGCAAGAGGCACAAGCGAATCTGGCGAAGGTGGCCTGAATGAAGATCGCAGTGCATGGCCTTGGTTACATCGGGCTGCCGACAGCGGCGCTCTTTGCACAGTCCGGCCTCGAAGTTGTGGGAATAGATATCTCACCCGATGTCACAGAGGCGATCCGGCGCGGGGTGCCTGAAACACGCGAGCCGGGCGTTGCGAAACTGATTGAGCGGGTTGTCGCTGAGGGCTGGCTAAGGGCGGCCTACAAACCAGAACCGGCCAACGCCCACATTCTTTGCCTTCCCTCCCCGGTCGACAGCGGCAAGCGACCGCTGCTCCGCTATATTGACGCTGCCCTGTCCTCTGTTGCGCCCCACCTGCGAGAAGGGGACTTGATCATCGTCGAAAGCACCGTTCCACCGGGCACAACGGAGATGCTGGCTCACAAGATCGCCAGACTGCGGCCCGACCTTCCCGACGGGAGTATCTTCCTCGCCCACTGCCCAGAGCGGGCGATCCCCGGCGCGGCGCTTCGCGAAATCGCGGAGAACGAACGGATCATTGGCGGCCTCTGCCCAACGGCCTCTGAAATGGCCGCGCCTCTTTATCGGCGCATTAGCCGGGCGCGGTTGAACATCACCGACGCCCGAACCGCAGAGCTCTGCAAACTTGCCGAAAATGCCTGGCGCGACACCACTATCGCTTTTGCGAACGAACTCTCGCTCATTTGCCAAGAGCTAGGTGTCGATGTGTGGCGTTTGATCAACCTCGCCAACCGCCACCCACGGGTCGACATTCCTCGACCCGGGCCGGGGGTGGGCGGACACTGCCTCGCCGTAGACCCTTGGTTTCTTGTCGATGCAGCGCCGGGGTGCACCGACTTCATTCAAACCGCGCGATTGCGCAACGATGCCATGCCCGAACTTACAGCCGACAGGATCGAACAGGCGCTTGCCCATCTATCGCGTCCGGCAAAGATTGCCTGCCTCGGTCTGGCCTACAAACCTGACACCGACGACCTGCGCGAAAGCCCGGCTCTTGCCGTGGCCAAGATACTCGCGGATCGCGGCCATGAGGTTCTGGCCGTCGAACCCCATATTGACGTGCTGCCCCTTGGCCTGGCCTCTTCGGGGGTAAGACTTGTCTCCTGCACAGCCGCGCTAAGGGATGCCGATGCAATCGGCATTCTTGTCGCTCACCGCGCCTTCACCGCGCGGCGGACAGAGATTGCACTCCATCCAACTGTGGTCGATGCGGTCGGCCTACTCCGCAGCACGCTCCGCGACTGCCCCTCCATCGACGAGGCTGGACGACGGGTAGAGAACCACGACGTCGCCGTCGCCGAGACCGCTCAGGATTTCGGTGTGGATGCCGTCGCTGTGGCCGACCTCGACAGGTGTAAGATGGGCGATCCCCTCCGCAACCCGGAAGACCGACCAAACGCCGTTCTCGCGAAATAGCGCACTGGCCGGGGCTAGAAGCGCTGCATCGTCGCTCCATTGCACGATCCGCGCCTCAAGGCGGAAACCGTGGCCAAGGCCTTGGCGTTCTTCTGAAGGTCCGGTGAAGTCGATGGTGACGTCGACCCGCTGCTCTTGGACACCAAGCGCCGAAATTCGGGTTGTGGCGACCGGATCGATACGTGCGACGACGCCCTCAAGCGTCGTTCCTCCGCCCCAACCGCCAAGCAAAACGGCCGCGCCGGCTTCGATGGAAACAGCGTCCGACGACAGAAGATCGACAACAACCTCAAGATCGGACTGGATGTCGCCAATCTCGAGAATGGGCGAGCCAGCAACAACCATCGCCCCTCCAGCCTGATAGATCTGAAGAACCTGCCCTTCAGCCGGAGCGACGATCACCTCTTCAGCCAAGCCCGGCACCGCGGGGGAGATCCCCGCAATCCGTTTCCCTTTGCCGATTGCATCACCTGAACGAAGGGTGATCCGCTCCAAGGCCCCGGTCGTCGGGGCCGACACCAACGTGATATCGCGGACCCGCGTTTGGCCTTCCTCGTCAATAGTCACCATAAGCGGGCCGCGCCCCACGGTTCCCAGATCGACCAGTGCTGGCTTGGGCCAAAAGGCATAGGTCATCGCGGCTGCGATTAAGGCAATCGCAATGAGGGTTAGGAATCTGCGTGAACGGCGGCGTTTCTGGGCCATGGGTCTACTCCCGTGTTTTCAGGGCCGTGGTGATATCGGCCCGGTCTAGGTCACGTTTCACAAGCCAGCCGGAAAAGAGCGCGGCGGCAATCACAACAAGCGCCGAATAGCCGTGGCTTTCGGGCAGGAAGAGCGCGGGGATCTGGTAAAGCTCGGTCGAAAATCCTTCGGCAACCGCAGAGGACATATAGTGCCCCATCAGCGAGCCCAGCGGCAGCGCCAAGAGGGTGACAACTGCAAGCTCTCCCAATAGAACAAAGGCCGTCTCACCGCGATGAAAGCCGATCACGCGAAGGCTCGCGAGGTCGCGGGCACGCTCGGCCTGGGCCACGCGAGCGGCGTTGTAGACAATACCGAAGGTAATAATGAAGGCGACAAGCCCCATGACATAGCGGGTCGCCCCGGCGCCTTGGTTCATCAGCGTCTCGAAAGCGGTCCGCATCTCGGATTTCAGGCTCACGCCAGCTATCATCGGCATATCGCGCAAAGCCGCGAATATCTCTTGCTCATGCGCCCTGTCGATCCGGAGATAGGCCCCTGATGCCAGCCCCGGCTCGCCCAAAGTGCGATTGAGCGCCTCCATCCCCATATAGGCCGGCGCCCCAAGAAGGCTCTGGGCAATCGCCACAAGCGGGACATCAAGCACCGGCTGGTTGCCACCCATCACTTCGATCGTCAGCATCTCGCCCGGCACGATGCCCAGAAGATCGGCAAGTTCCTTGGCAAGTACGATGCCGCTGGCAGGCATTTCGATCGTGGCATAGTCGCTATCGATGGCGCGGATCAGTTCCGGCGCATCAGTGAGGCCCGTGATCGCGCCCTGATGGCTGAACCGCCCGTTGCGAAGAACCGCGCCGACCGCTCGGGTCGGTTCGACCACGTCGACCCCGGGAATGCGCCGAAGCGCAAAGATCGCATCCTCGCCAACGGGCCGCGCAAAACTCACCGTCACGTCAGAACGATCAACCACGGTGAAGGTCAGATCGAGTGTGCGCTCAAACCCCGCGTAAATCGTGATCATCGACAGGGTAAGCGCCATGCCCATCGCGATACCAAGCACCGCACCCAGCATCCGCCCCGGCTGGCGCGTCACGCGCCGAAGAACCATCCGGCTGGGTTGGTCGAGGTATTTCGCAAACCACGCCCCGATCTGACCAGCGGCGCTGTAGTCTGCGGGCGCAGGCGGGCGCATGGCATCCGCGGGCGCCATTCGGAAGATCCGCCGCATCACAAAAAGCCCGCCGATCGAGGCCGAGAGAATCGAGACCGAAACGCCACTGACAAATGACTGCGGATCAAGGACGAAAATGAGGAACGGAAACTTGAAATACACCGTATAGAGATTGATCATCGCGCGTCCGGCGCCGATACCGATCAAGCATCCGGCGATGGCCCCGCCAACAGCGATCACCAGCACCATCTTCATATAATGCCAGCCAACCTCGCGGTTGCGATAGCCGAATGCTTTCATCAGGCCAATCTCTTCCCGTTCGGCCTGCACCATGCGGCTGACGACGATGTAAAGAAGGAATGCCGCCACGGCGAGGAAGAAGGGCGGAACGCCCGAGGCGCTGACCTCAAGCCCGCTCATTTCCTCGGAAACGAACCGGTTGGAATACTGATCGGCAAGCCCAAAGGCACCGCCCCCGCCGAAGGGCTTGAGAACGCGGTCGATCTCTTCGAGGACTGACGCTTCGCGGGCATCCCGGTTGATCGAAAAGAGCGCCTCGCCAAAGGCGCCGACCATATCATAGGCGGCGGCCATGGCATCGCGGTTCATCCAGATCACCCCGAAGCGAGCGTCATCAGGGACAAGCTCGCCCGGGGCTGTGGTATAGAGGTATTCGGGTGATCGCGCGGTTCCGACGATCCGATATTCCCGCTGGGCGCCGTTGATCGTGGCGATCAGGCTGTCGCCGGCAACCAGATCATTCGCTTCGGCAAAACTGTCGAGCAAGACGATCTCTTCGGGGTGCGCGGCATCGAACATCCGGCCAGTGCTCATGTAGATCGCGTTGAGCCCCGGCTCGCCACCGGGCGGCAGCGACAGCGCGCGGCCCATGACCGGAAGATCGCGCGACGGGATATTGATCAACACCATGCCGGTCACGCGGGTTTCAACCCTCGAGACGCCGTCAATCGCAGCAAGCTGCGTGGCGACAGAATTGGGCGCACGAAGGACCGGCGCAAAGATATCGGCGAGGCGATAGCGCTCGTAATATTCCGCGCGGGTTTCCTGAAGCGAATGCACGAGGCCCGACATCATCACCTGCATCATCACGCCCAGCGCGATGACAAGGCCGATGGCAGCCGCCTGCCCCTTCACGCGGCGCAGATCGCGCCAGAGCTTCTTGTCGAGCGGCCTCACCAAACCAGCTCTTCGGGATCGACGCGGGTCTTGTTGACCGTGACCTCAAGGATTCCACCATCGGCGAACCGGATCACACGATCGGCCATAGCCGCTGTGGCGGCTGCGTGGGTAATGATAAGGATCGTTGTCCCAAGCCGATCATTCACATCTCGCAAGACCCGAAGAACGGCGCGGCCTGTGGTGCTATCAAGGGCGCCCGTCGGTTCGTCGCAGAAGAGAACTTCGGGCTGCTTGGCCACTGCCCGCGCAATAGCGACCCTCTGCTGCTCGCCGCCCGAAAGCTGCGCCGGAAAGTGATTGCGGCGCTCACCAAGGCCCACAAGCGACAGCGCCTCACCCGCAGCCATCGGATTGCGGGCTATCTCGGTGACAAGCTCGACATTTTCCTCAGCCGTCAGGCTTGGCATCAGGTTATAGAACTGGAAGACAAAGCCAACGTGATTGCGCCGATAGAGCGTGAGCCCGGCGTCATCCATATCGGTCAAACAGGTGTCGGCGAAATGGGCGGTGCCATCTGTGGGGCGATCGAGGCCGCCAAGTATGTTGAGAAGCGTCGATTTTCCCGAGCCGGACGGCCCCAGAAGCACGACGATCTCGCCCCTCGGGATCTCCATATCGACGCCGCGGAGCGCGTGAACGGCAGTGCGCCCTTCGCCATAGACTTTGGTCAGCCCAGAGGCGCGAAATGCCGGAGCGGTTTCGGCAGTTTTGGAACGCTTGGTCATGCCTTCACCATAGCTAACAATCTGAGGAATAAATTGATCAATATCAACATTAGATGGAGCGATACGCGGATCTTCTTCCCGAGGCAGGGACTGAATGCCTTGACCAACACAATTCCTCCCTACCGGTACCATTGGATGACGATGGGGCATCTTCCGCTGTTGACCTTGCTCTCCTGCTTGACCGAATTGGGACAGGAGGCGCATAATTTTCCTAGATTGGTTAATGATCGGCACTGTCATGCCACCTCACTTCCGCCGGGCACTACGTCAAGTGTCGTCCAAAACGACCTCGCAGCGGCACTTCAAAACGAAAGTGTTTTGTGCGTTGGATGGTCAGACTCCGGTCGCGAGAATATCCAATTCGCCTAGGCTATCGACCTGGAAGAATACTTGAATTTTCCAATTTTTTTTGGGGATTGAGAAATGAACATCAAAACCACTTTACGGAATCTATTTGCAGCACATGTGCTTGCGGCTTTCGCAGCTGCCCCTGCTCAGGCCGATGAAGGCGATTATCAGATCCAGTCGATTAGCCCGAATTCCATTGTCGTCCTGAGCAACGGACAGGATTACACCCAGCTACAGGGCAACTCGCCCGCCATTATAGAGGCCCATGTTTATCTCGACGTCGGGGTCTCCGGCAGCATTGTAAGCTGGTGGGTCGAGCCAGAGATCTGGACCGGTGTCGGTATCGCGACAGAGGTCGGCGGAATGTGGTTCTCGCGGCACTCGGAAAGCTATCCGTTTGGCAATCGCCCGAACACGGTCAACAAATCAGTGGATCTGTCGGTCGCTGCGGGGACAATCGAGGACGAGGCCGTGTCCATGTGCAACACGATTGCGGCAGGGCTGCGCCATAACGGCGCGTCCAATGCCCAGATCTTCGGGCAAGACCGTCAAGCCCATTTCGAAGTAAATCTTGCCCACTACCAGAACTTGAACGGCCCGGGATCGAACCAGCTGATCTTCGAGGCAAAGGATACTGTGAAACTCGACGTAATCTGCAAGCGCCACCAACCGCCCGCGACGCCCGGCGGAAGCGGAGGAATTGCGCCACGGGTTGACGTTTTGGGATCTTCGCTGGGTCTCACCGAGATCACGACAAAGACCGGAACCTGTCAGGTCAGGACAAGCCTGCAAGTTCAGGCTTCGGTGCCGAACACGCAAATCAACTACCGCTATGTTCACAATGGAGTGCCGAGCCAGACTTACGGCGCGATTACCGACGCAAACGGCAACTTTAACGTGCTGCGTCTTTGGGACATTCCCAAAGTCCCCGGTACGGAAGTTGGCTGGTTCGAGGTCGAAGGCGTATCTGCCACATTCAAGACCAACCAGTCAGCATACGAAATGGAGTGCCAGCACACTCTCGGCATCAATAGCGGCAACAACGACACCCCCGGACGAGATGTAATCTCTAGGTAAGCGCGCAAGTCGTTTATTCTTCTTTGGCAAGAACGCGCTCTCCCTCGCGGGAGGGCGCGGTTCCTTTGAAAAGGCCACGGAAGCAAAGAAACTGCGTTCGTTCGAGAAAGAATATCTTTTCGGGGAAGGATGGTAGCGGAGGAGGGACTTGAACCCCCGACACGCGGATTATGATTCCGCTGCTCTAACCAACTGAGCTACTCCGCCAACGCGGTGCGAGGTAGTCTGTGGGTCAGGCGGCGTCAAGAGGAAAAGTCGCGAGCCTTGCCCTCTTTTCCCGGCGCTCTGAAGCCGCTAGCACTGGCCAGAAACCCGAAGGAGAACGCTATGTCCCTGCCGCTCGAACGCTTTGCCGCTGCGATTGGCCCGCGGAACGTTCTGACGGGCAAAGATACCGCTCCTTGGGATCAGGACATAGCCGGTGAATTCGTGGGGCCGCCTGCTGCGGTTCTGCGGCCCGCCTCGACCGCCGAGGTTTCAGAGATCCTGCAAATTGCCAGCGAAACGAAAACCCCGATTGTGCCGGTAAGCGGCAAGACAGGTTTCAACGGCGCGACCTTTGCGCCGGGCGGGATCAAGCTCTCGCTCGACCGGATGAACCGCATCCGCGATGTCCGCCCCGCCGCACGCGCCATCGTCGCTGAGGCAGGGGTTGTCCTGACCAAACTGCATGAGGCTGCCGAGGAGCAGGATCTCGTATTCCCGCTGACCTTCGGTGCGCGAGGATCGGCCATGCTGGGCGGTGTCCTCTCGACCAATGCCGGCGGCTCCAACGTTCTGCGCTATGGCAATACCCGCGATCTTTGCCTCGGGGTCGAGGTGGTTCTGGCCGATGGCCGCGTGCTCGATCTGATGAGCGCGCTGCACAAAGACAACACCGGCTATGCGCTCAAGCACCTCTTCATCGGTGGGGAAGGCACGCTCGGCGTCATCACCGCCGCGGTGATGAAGCTCGCCCCCCGCCCGCGCGCCTATCTGACGGCCACGGTCGCGCTGCGAAGCCTTGGTGATGCGCTCGACCTTCTGAACCGGCTTCAGGCGGAAAGTGGCGGCGCCGTGGAAGCCTTTGAATACATGCCGCGCGAATACATCGAGGGGCACCTCAAGCTCGATCCCAAGGCCCGCCTGCCCTTTGCCGAGCGCCATGATGTGAACGTGATGATCGAGCTAGGCATCACCTCCTCGCTTCTGGCCACCCAGCGCCCGGACGGGACGCGCCCCGCCGACGAGATGCTGGAAGCTGTGTTGGCCACGATGCACGAGGAAGGCGCCCTGCTCGACGCGGTGATCGCCACCAGCGAAGCCCAGCGGCGCGAGATGTGGACCCGCCGCGAATCCGCCGCCGCCATCGCCTATCTGCGCGCCTGCCGGGTCGACAACGATATCGCCCTGCCGCTCGACCGGATCGAGGATTTCTATGCCCGCGTCCGGCCCCGCCTTGCCGCCATTGACCCCGAGATCGACGAATTGACCGTGGCGCATTTGGGCGACGGTAACCTGCACTATACCCTCTACCCGACCTCCACAGACGAAGCCCTGCAAGACCGCCTGCGCGAGACGGTCGAAGATGTAGTTGCCGAACTGGGCGGTTCTTTTTCGGCCGAGCACGGCATCGGCCTCTACAAGCTGCCCACGATGCGGCGGCGCAAGCCGCCCGAGGTTCTGGCGGCGATGCGCTTGGTCAAGGCGGCGTTTGACCCTGACAACCTGATGAACCCCGGCAAACTGATCCCTCCGGCCAATTCATGATCCGACAGCTTCGCCTGATCGCAACCGATCCGACCCTGCGGCTCGTCGTGGGCGCCGTTTTGCTATTTGGCATCCACGCTGCCTCGGTCGCGATCTATCAGTCGCTCATCGCCATCAGCGTTTTCGGAATCAGCGACAGGTTCTATTCCTTCGTCCTCCTAGTCGCGCTTTTCGTTTCGGTCGGCGCCTCGGTCGGCGTAGGCATCATCACCGACCAGCGCCCCAGCCGCCGGTCGATGGCCCTGAGCGCCTCGGCGCTGATGGTCGCTGGATCTGCGCTGGTCTGGATGGGCAACTCACCCGTCTATTTCGTCGTCGCGCATATGCTTTTGCTGCCCGCCAGTGGTTCCCTTTTCGGCCAACTTTTTGCTGTGGCCCGCCTCGCTTCTGCGCCGCTGGCAGTGCAAGACCGGGACGCGATCCTGGCCATTGTTCGCGCGACCTTTGCAGTGCCTTTCATGATTGTCCTGCCGCTCTGGGGCATGGCCTTCGATGGCGGCCTTTCCCTGCTAACCATCTATCCGGTGGTCCTTCTGGTCTCTCTCTCGCTCCTTGCGCTGATCTGGCGAAGCTGGCCCGCCGACAGCGCGGCCCCCTGGACCGAGCAGAAATCCGGCCTCGGCTTCCGTGCCTCGATCGGAGAGATGGTCGCGCCGCCTGTTCTGATCCGCGTCATGCTGATGGGCGCGATCCATTCCGGTTCGGCCATTTCCGGCGTGGTCGTCGGCCTGATCTTCAACGAAGCCTCAGGCCGCGGCGCGGGCGATGTCGGCCTCTTCTTCGGCCTCTTCGTGGCGGTTGAAGTGGTGGTCACGCTATCGGTCGGCCAGCTGCTTCGTGTGATGCCGCGCCTCTGGATCATCACCGCGGGGGCGGGCATCTATGCGGTATTCTTGGGCCTCCTGCCGATCCTCGCGCCAACGCCGTGGGTCTGGGCGCTGGTCTTTCCCGCAGGCGCAGGCGGCGCGATGGTCTATGCCCTGGCAATCGGCTACCTGCAGGATCTCATGGGTCGCCGCGCCGGCGCCGGCGCCTCGCTCATCGCGCTCCAGCGGCTATCTTCCGACGGCCTGAGCGCCCTGATCTTCGCCATCGGCACATGGATCAGCGGCTATGGCCTTGTCTCGATCCTCGGTGCGGCCACGCTCTTCGCCGCTATCGCCGCGATCCTGTGGCTCGACCGTGGGCGCGAACCCTAGAAGAAACCAGGGCCAGCCTTTTCAAGCATCTTGCGGGCCATCTCGCGGCCCAGAGCTGCGCCATCCTCGATCGCCGCGGTCTGATCGTCGCGGATCACTTCCGAGCCATCGACCCTAAGGATTTCGCCCCGCAAGCGCAGGTTGCCGCCACTCAGCTCGGCAAGCCCCGCAATTGGCGTCTGGCACGACCCGTCAAGCGCCGCCAGAAAGGCCCGCTCGGCCTTAAGCCGCTGCCCCGTGGGGCCATGATGGATCGCCTCCAGCATCGCCGCCGCCCGCGAATCGACCAGCCGCCGCTCGATGCCGATCGCGCCCTGCGCCACGGCGGGCAGGATGTCTTCGGGCTCGATCGGCTGGCGCGGCACATCGGCCATGCCAAGCCGGTTGAGCCCAGCCATGGCAAGGAAGGTCGCCTCGGCCACCCCTTCCGACAGCTTGCGAAGCCGCGTCTGCACGTTGCCGCGGAATTCGACAATCTGCAGATCGGGCCGTCGCGCCAGAAGCTGCGCCTTGCGCCGCAAGGACGATGTTCCCACCACCGCGCCCTGCGCCAGACCCGCCAGCGCCCCGCCCCCAATCGAGACAAACGCATCGCGCACATCCTCGCGCGGCAGAAAGGTATCAAGGATCAGCCCCTCGGGCTGCTCCACTGGCATATCCTTCATCGAATGCACGGCAATATCGATCGAGCCATCGAGAAGCGCGTCCTCGATCTCGCGCGTGAAAAGCCCCTTGCCACCGATCTCTTTCAGCGGCCGATCCTGCACCGCATCGCCCGTGACCTTGATCACGACGATCTCAAACGCCTCTTGCGGCAGGCCAAACGCCGCCCCCAAACGGTCCCGCGTCTCATGCGCCTGCGCGAGCGCAAGCGGCGATCCACGGGTTCCAATGCGGAAGGGCGAGGCGGGAGAAGGCAGGTTTTGCATCATATGCGCCTTCTAGCCGCGCCAAACCCGCCCGACAATGGCTTGACACGCCCTGCGGCATTGGCGACCACGGGTCCACGCTGAAGGAGCCCCCATGACCAAGACGATCCTGCGCGCCCTGAGGGGCGAGGTTCTGCCCACACCGCCCATCTGGATGATGCGGCAAGCGGGCCGATATCTGCCCGAATACCGCGCCACGCGGGCCGAGGCGGGGGATTTCCTGTCGCTGTGCTACAATTCCGAACTCGCGGCCGAGGTCACGCTCCAGCCGATCCGCCGCTATGGCTTCGACGCCGCGATCCTATTCGCCGACATCCTCCTCCTGCCGCAGGCGCTTGGCGTCGATCTTTGGTTTGAAACCGGAGAGGGCCCGCGGATGACAACTGTGACAACGCCCGACGAACTCGCCGCCCTGAAACCCACCGAGGCGATCCACGAGACCCTCAGCCCGGTCTACGAGACCGTCCGCATCCTGTCGCGCGAACTGCCGAAAGAAACCACGCTGATCGGCTTCGCCGGCGCGCCTTGGACGGTGGCAACCTACATGATCGCCGGCCGCGGCACCCCCGACCAGGGCCCCGCCCACGCGCTCAAAGCCGCTGACCGCGCCACCTTCGCCGGCCTCATCGACCGCCTCACCGAAACGACCGTCGAATACCTCTCGATGCAGGTGAAAGCCGGAGTCGAAGTCGTCAAGATCTTCGACAGTTGGGCCGGCAGTCTTCAGGGCCAGGATTTCCACGATTTCGCCGTCGAGCCCGCCCGCAAGATCACCGCCGCCCTCAAGGCCCGCCACCCGGGCCTTCCAGTCATCGCCTTCCCCCGCGGCGCGGGCGAACGCTATGCTGGCCTCCATGCCACAATCGGCGCCGACTGTATCGCCCTCGATGACGGCGTCAGCGCCGAATGGGCGGCCGCCAACGTGCAAACGGGGGGCTGCGTCCAAGGCAACCTCGCCTCGCATCATATGGTCACAGGCGGCCAAGCCCTGATCGACGAGACCCGCCGCATCACCCGCGCCTTCTCGAAAGGCCCGCACATCTTTAACCTCGGCCACGGCATCACGCCCGACGCCGATCCCGAAAATGTGCAGCTGATGATCGACACCGTCCGCGCCGGCGCCTGATCTTCTTTTGGCTTGAAATACTCCGGGGGTGAATGGGCCGTCAGGCCCAGAGGGGGCAGCGCCCCCTTACACCCACTTCGCCATCGGCGGCAGGCTCATCAACACCGCGTTGGCATCATGCCCCGTGGCAAGGCCAAACTTCGTGCCGCGGTCGTAGACGAGATTATACTCGGCATAAAGCCCCCGGTGGATCAGCTGCGCGTCTTTGTCCGCCTCGGTCCAAGCCGTGTTCCTCCGCCGCTCTGTCACCGGCAGGAAGGCCGGAAGGAACGCCCGTCCGATATCCTGCGTCAGCGCGAAATCCGCCGCCCAATCGCCGGTGCAATAGTCGTCCATGAAAATACCACCCACCCCCCGCGCGCGGCCCCGGTGCGGGACATAGAAATACTCGTCCGCCCAGGCCTTGAGGCGCGGATAATGCCCCTCTCCATGGGGATCGAGCTTTTCCTTCTGCACAGCATGAAAATGCGCCGTGTCCTCGGCATACTCGATGCAAGGGTTCAGGTCCGACCCGCCGCCAAACCACCACGCGCCGGGCGTCCAGAACATCCGGGTGTTCATATGCACCGCCGGCGTATGCGGGTTCTGCATATGAGCGACAAGCGAAATGCCCGATGCCCAAAAACGTGGATCCTCGGCCATCCCCGGCACTCCGCGCGCCGCCATGGATTTCTGCGCCGCCTCGCCAAGCCGGCCATAGACGGTCGAGACATTGACCCCGACCTTCTCGAACACCCGCCCGCCGCGCATCACCGACATGAGGCCGCCGCCCGTATCCGATCCATCCTCCGAGGCACGCTTGGTCGGCGTGACCTCGAAACGCCCGGCAGTGCGATCCGCGAAGGGCCCGGTCGTCTGGCTGTCTTCCAGCGCCTCGAAGGCTGTGACGATCTCGTCGCGCAGGGTGCGGAACCACTCGGAAGCGGTCTTCTTCTCTTGGGCCATAGCGTCGGTCATCAGGTCCTCAGGCGCGGTGTTATTGCATATCAGCGGCCTCTAGCACCCTTTGGGGTCAACAGCCACTCCCGCGGTGGCCCCCACCCGTCAGGAGCTACCATGCGCCGCACTCTCTTTCTTCTGCCCCTCGTCCTTGCCGCCTGCATCAGCCAGCGCGACGGCTGCATCAACACCGCCAACAAGGAAATGGCTGTCATCAACAACCTCGTCGCCATTACCCGCGCCAACGTGGACCGCGGCTATGCGCTGACCGAGAAAACCGTATTCGTCGAGGTCTATAAGCCCTGTCTCGATCCCGAGGGGCAGCCCACAGGCAGCCAGTGCCCGACACTCGAGCCTGTCACCCAGCTTGTCCCGACAGCGATCGACCTGAACCTCGAATACCAGAAACTGAAATCCCTTGAGGAACGGCAGGCCGAAATGCTCAAGGCTGTCAACGCCCGCATCCAGCAGTGCATCGCCACCTATCCGGCGGAATAGGGCTAGTGGACCGATAGCCCCACCGGATCAAGGAGCGAACGCCCGCCATCCACGGTAACGACCTGTCCGGTGACGAAAGAACTGCCTTCCGAGGCGAGATACTGAACCGCGTCACACACCTCACCGGGGCTGGCAATGCGGTGCAGCGGCGTATGTTTGACGATCTCGTTACGGTACTCGTCGTTTTCCTTGAGCGCACCCTTCAGGCTTGCGCTCATCACGCTGCCGAAGGCGACCGCATTCACGCGGATACGATGCGGCGCCAGCGCCACCGCAAGCGATCGGGTCATCTGCTCGGCGGCGGCATTGCTGACCGAATAGGCCAAAAGCTCGGGGTGAGTAATCCGCGCCGCAATGGACGAGAGATTCACAATGGCGCCCGCCTGCCCCTCTTCCTGATCTTCGGCCTGCTTGATCATCCGCCGTGCTGCGGCCTGCGACAGGCGCAGGGCTGTCAGCATATTCTGCTCAAGAAGCTCGGCCACGGCATCGTCGTTGGGGTTGAGGGGGTCCGAAGTCAAAACCTGGCGCGAGGCATTGACCACGATATCGATCCGCTCGAAGGCATCGACCGTGGCCGAAAGAAGATTGGTGATCGTCAGCTTCTTTCGAAGATCGCCTGCAAAAAGCCGGATCGGGCCATCATCGGTCACTTCCGCACCAAGCTCGTACTCGAGCGTCGCCTCGTCCATATCGCAGAACATGACATTGGCGCCCTGCTCGACAAAATGCCGCCCGATGGCGAGTCCGACGCCATTGGCCGCTCCGGTGACGATGGCGGTCTTGCCCGCGATGGAAAACGACATCTCAACTCTCCCGTGGATGGGTTGGCGGCAGCCTAGGCCAGATTATTTCTTGGGGCGAGAGGCATGAAAGACCTTGAAAGCTCCGTCGCCGCCAGTCTCGCTCACCTCGCGGAACAGATCGCGCAGCGCCGCCTCGTAGGGCAGATGCCGGTTGGCCACCATCCACAAATGCCCCGAGGGCGTCAGCGAACGCGCCGCGGCGGCGATGAAGGCACGGCCAAGGCCCGGATCGGCGACGCGGCCGGTGTGGAACGGTGGGTTCATCACAATGCCGCCATAGGGGGTGGCAGGGGTCCATTTTGTGGCGTCCGCCCAGTGGAAACGGGCGCGGGGATCCAAAATATTCAGCCGAGCACAGTCGAGCGAACGCAGTTCGGCTTCGATCAGGTCTAGCTGCTCGATCCCTTCCCGCTCGAGCACGGCTTTGGACAGATAGCCCCAGCCTGCGCCGAAATCCGCCATGCGGGCCGGAAGCTTGGCGGGCAGGGCCGAAGCCAAGAGCGCCGAGGCCCTGTCGATCTCACCGTCGGAGAAAACACCGGCAGTGGTGAAGAAGCCATGCGAGCCCTTTTGCGGCGCGCCCGCTTTCCAATCACTGAATTCTCCACCCTCGAACCAGAACAGGCGGCCATGCGCCTTTGTCACCGATGGAAGGTTGCCGAGCCGGGCCCGGCATTCCTTGAACAGGCTGTCGATCCCGTCGGTCTTTTGCCCGTCGACAATCACCATACGGGCCTTGCCGGCCGCCTCGGCGATCATGTCCCTAGCCAGCGCCTTGGCACGGGGCACCACGACGATTGCCACCGCCAGATCGTCGGGCAGCTCGGTCGCCACACGCAGGCCGGCCCGCTCAGACATCTCGTAGTCGGGTCGAAACCCATGCACCATGACGAGGTGACCTGCCTCTAGGGCGGCGAGGTCGTAGCCCTCCGGCGCACGGAGAACCGCCACCGGGCCTTCCGGCAGAACGAGGCCCTCCTGATCGAGAGCCGTTGAGAGGCGGGATTGGGACATTGCTCATGGACAGCGTTGCGCCGTCACTCTCTTTCCATGGTGCATTGCAGCGGATGCTGGTTGCGCTGCGAAAAATCCATCACTTGGGTGACCTTGGTTTCGGCGATCTCGTAGGAAAATACACCAACAACCGCCAGCCCCTTTTGGTGGACCGTCAGCATTAATTCAAACGCCTGCGAATGGCTCATGCCAAAGAACCGCTCAAGCACATGGACAACGAATTCCATCGGCGTGAAATCATCGTTCAGGATCAAAACCTTATACATAGGCGGGCGTTTCGTGCGGGTGCGCGTCTGTAGCTTGACACCTAAATCGGCACCGCCGTCGTCGCCCGACCCTCCTGCCATCAGATTTTCTTTGTGCGTCATACCGATCCTGGTTCGACCTTCTTGAAGTTCATCGCCTAATATAGGCCAAGCGTCCTGCAAGGAAAGCCCAAGTGGTGGAGGAACTGTTAATGAGCGAACGCTGGACAATTGCCTTTGATGCCGATGATACGCTCTGGGAGAATGAACAGTTCTTTCAAAGCTCGAAAGACAGCTTCACCGAGATGCTTGCAGGCTATGTCGAGCCGGATCACCTTCACCGGAAGCTGACTGCGGCCGAGATGCGAAACCTTGCCGTCTATGGTTACGGGATCAAAGGGTTCACCCTCTCGATGATAGAGACTGCTATCGAAGTGTCGGACAGCAAGGTGCCAACCTCCACCATCGCCGCAATCCTCAAGATGGGGCGCGAGATGCTTGATCACCCGATAGATCTTCTGCCGCACGTTCGGGAATGCCTCGAAACATTGGGGAGCGAGCCCGATATCATTCTTATCACCAAGGGTGATCTGCTTCATCAGGAGCAGAAACTCGCCCAATCAGGGCTGGGCGACTATTTCGACGCGGTCGAGATCGTCAGCGAAAAGACACCCGGGGTCTATCAACGCATTTTCGCGCGGCGCGACCGGCCGAGGGCGATGATGGTTGGCAATTCGATGCGGTCCGATGTGCTTCCGGCCATCGCGGCGGGCGCGTGGGGGACCTATGTGCCGCATGATTTGACTTGGGAACATGAACGCGCCGAAGCACCTGAGAATTCGGCGCGTTTTCACCGGATCGCGCATCTTGGCGAGCTTCCGGATCTTTTAGCGCGCCTCTAAGGCACCCTTCATATTGGGTGTATTTCAATATTCACCACAAAATGTAGATATCCAGAGCTTATCGACGCCGGAAAACCATTGAAAATAAAGTGTTTTCCTGAGAATCGCTTCGTGCTACGGTCTCGGCATAATTAGGCGTCACCATGAAGTCGACGCCATGAGGCAGTATGAGGCGACGACGTGCTGGGTCGTTTTTGGCAGAAAGCCCGTATCGGGCTTTTCATTGTGTTGTGGACATTTACCGCCCTTACGGCGCCGGTTAGCGTTTCTGCTGCCCCCTATGCCGCAATCGTCATGGATGCCCGCACCGGCGAGATCCTTCATTCCCGCAATGCCGACACACGCCTGCACCCTGCTTCGCTGACCAAGATGATGACCCTCTACATCGCGTTTCAAGCGATCGAGAGAGGCGAGATCACCCTCGACACGCCTGTGAAGATAACCTCCGAGGCGGCCAATGAGCCTCCGTCGAAGCTCGGCTTGCGGGTGGGGCAGGAAATCCGCCTGCGCTATCTGATCCGCGCCGCCGCTGTAAAATCGGCCAACGACGCTGCGACTGCCATTGGTATCGCGCTTGAGGGATCCGAAGCGGCCTTTGCCCGGCGCATGAACCGGACCGCTGCCGCGATGGGCATGACGCGCACCACCTTCCGAAATGCCAATGGCCTGACAGAGACAGGGCACCTGTCGACGGCCAATGACATGAGCATCCTCGGCCGCCACCTGATCTATGATTTTCCGCAGTATTATAACCTGTTCTCGCGCCGTTCGGCTGACGCCGGCATCGCACAGGTGAACAATACCAACCGCCGCTTCCTCGATGCCTATCGCGGCGCGGACGGGATCAAGACAGGCTACACCCGCGCTGCCGGCTACAACCTCGTCGCCTCGGCAGAACGCGGATCGGAGCGGATCATCGCGACGGTTTTTGGTGGATCATCGACCGCTGACCGCAATGCCAAAGTGTCCGAGCTTCTCGACATGGGATTTGCCCGCGCGCAGCCGAACGTCAAGATCGTCATGCCCAGCATGGGCGCAATGCCCGCCGACAACACTGTCGTCGTCGCCTCGGCAAGCGAGTCGACCCAAGGCACCGCTGGCAAGACAATCCGTATCACCGGCCTCGTGACGACAAGCCTAAGGCCCGCCGCGCGGCCGACCGCCGCCTCCGCGCCCCTTCAAGTTGCTGAGGCAGACACGATTGCCGAGGCGCTGGAAATGGCGATAGCGGGCGCGGAGGCTTTTGAAGAGGCGGGCCCAAGCGCCGAAGCCGCCGAGGCGGATCAGATCGCCGCTGCCATTGCCGCGAGCGTTGCGACACAGCCGCGCCCAAGCGACGTTGTGATGGCGTCGGCCGTTGTTGGTGCCCTTCCCTCGCCGTCCGAGCCCGAAATCGTGACCCGAATCTCAACCTCTGGCGGGCGCCACTGGGGCATCAATGTCGGCATCTACAATACCCGCTACGAGGCCGAGCGCGTGCTGTTGCGTGTTGCCCTCAACGAGATGAGCACGCTTGACGGATCGCTTCGCAAGATCACCCAAGGCTCGCGTGGCTATGAGGCGAATTTCATGGGCCTAAGCCGAGAAACCGCCGAGCTTGCCTGCCGTCGCCTGCTAGCGCGCGCCGTGGGCTGCACCTTGATCGGTGAGGCAGGTTAGAAGCAAACGGACTAGAACGGCAGCAACCTGACACCAATGCTCGTGCTTGGCGTAGGGTTCTTGCAGCCGCCGTTGACAGGCTCTCCCTTACGCCCCACCCTTGCTCCTGCACCCCGAGCTTAATCCCTTCAGTTTTGGACGAGGTCCAACGCAAGGCACTGGGCAAAGAAAAAGGCCGCTCCGAAGAGCGGCCTCTGATTTCGGCAGGTTGCTAGGATCAGCCCTGGGTCGCGAGATAGGCGATCAGGTTGGCGCGATCCTCAGGCTTCGAAATGCCCTTGAAGGTCATCTTGGTGCCCGGCGCGGCGCCTTTCGGGTTTTCGAGGAAGGTGTTCAGATGCTCGGGGCTCCAGACATCGAAGACAGCCTCGAGAGCGCCCGAATAGTTATAGCCTTCAGCGGTATCGACCGCACGGCCAACGACGCCGTGCAGCGACGGGCCGGTGCCGTTCTTGCCTGCCTCGAGCGAGTGACAGGCGCGGCAATTGCGCCACAGGCCTTCACCGGCAGCGGCGTCAGCCGAGGCGTAGAGCGTCGCGAAATCCGGGCCCTCTTCTGCGGCTTCTTCGCCGTGAGCATCGCCTTCGGCGTTCTCGACCGGGATCACATAGGCTTGCGCATGCTCTTCGCCGTGGCCAGCCTCCGCCCCACCGTAGAGCGATTCAGCGGCCCATTTGCCGAACAGGAAAATCAGCAATGCGGTGCAGACGCCGGCGATGGTCTTAGTGATAGTCATTGTGTCGAACATGTCGCGTTCCATTTTGTTCGCAGTTTCGGGGCTATGTATCCGCTTCCCGCTGGGTCTTGCAAGCTGTAGTGGCGCGACTTATTGCCCATTTCGGGTATTTGAGGGGAGAGACGCCATGACGGCACGCATCGCATTCCAGGGGGAACCCGGCGCATATGGCCATCAGGCCTGCATCGAGGCCCGCCCCGACTTTGAGCCTCTGCCCTGCGCGACCTTCGAAGAAGCGATTGAAGCCGTCCGCAAGGGCGACGCCGAGCTTGGCATGATCGGGGTGGAAAATTCGACCTACGGACGCGTGGCCGATGTCCATCAGCTTCTGCCCGATAGCGGGCTGCATATCGTCGACGAGGCATTCGTTCGGGTGCATATCAACGCCCTTGGTGTGCCGGGATCAAAACTATCCGACCTGAAACGGGTTCGGAGTATGTCGATCCTTTTGGGGCAGGCTCGCGAGTTCATCCGCGACAACGGGCTGGAAACCCTCAACTGGTCGGACAACGCGGCCGCCGCTCGCGAAGTTGCCACGCTCAACAATCCCGCGGAGGGCGCTTTGGCCTCTGAGATTGCGGCCAAGATCTATGGTCTCGACATATTGGCCCGCCATGTCGAAGACCACGACCGCAACACTACCCGCTTCCTGATCATGGCCCGCGAACCAGACCTGAAACGCCGTGGCAAGTTTGGTATGATGACGAGCTTCGTCTTCCGCGTCCGCAACATCCCTGCCGCGCTCTACAAGGCGATGGGCGGATTCGCGACAAATGGCGTCAACATGACCAAGCTCGAGAGCTACATGGTCGGCGGCCATTTCACCGCCACTCAATTCTATGCCGAGATCGAAGGCCATCCAGACGATCGAAACGTCCAGCTCGCCTTTGAAGAGCTGGATTATTTCACGGATCACCTCAAGCTCCTCGGGGTCTATCCGACTGCTGCCCGCCGGCATGAAAAGGTTCGCGACTGATCAGCCGCGGTAGCTCTCTTCGATATCCTCGGCGATATCGGCGACACGGGTCTTGAACCGGCGCGTGATCGTCATTTTCGCGAGCCGCAGGGACTGGACCAAGAGACGCGCAGAAAGGCTCTGCGGCGCAAACTCGACCGATATGGAAAGACGGGTCCGGTTGCGCGAAAGTGCGATCAGCTCAACAACCGTATGACCGGTGAGCCCACCTGAGGAAAACGAGGCAACAAGCGAATTTGGAGCCTCGACCTTTTCCAAGGTGACAAGTGCCTTGCGCGGTCGGCCGCGAAACGAAAACCCAAGATCCCAGCTTGTCCTGCCCTCGGCCTCTTTTCGGACTACCTCAACCCCGCGGCGCATCCCGGACCGTTCGAGCAATGCAAAATCGCCCACCTTGTCAAAGACATAGTCGATCGGTGCTTCGATATCTTCGCGAGCGCTAAGTTTCATGGCCCTGTCTTCCGCTTTTTTTCCGGCTCTTATTAGGTCAATCCGCTTGGTCTGCAAGCCAATCAAACAGCAGAGCGTGAGCGATGGATCCCCGACGGGAGGGTCGAATGACCGGATGCCGACCTGCGAACACATCAACCATAGTTTCTCGGCTCACCCAAAGGGCGTGCTCGAGTTCGACCGGATCTAGAGTGATCTCTTGGCTCAATGCTTTTCCCCGGCAGCCGATCATCAGCGAACTTGGATAGGGCCAAGGCTGGCTCGCCAGAAGCCCGACCGTGCCGACCCTGACCCCTGTCTCTTCGAAAACTTCGCGCCTGACCGCGGCTTCGATCGTCTCGCCCGGCTCCATGAAACCTGCAAGCAGCGAATACATCCCATCGGGCCAGCCCGGCGATCGTCCGAGCAAGACCTCGTTGCCCAGTGTCACCAGCATGATCACCACCGGATCGGTACGCGGAAAGTGCATGGCCCCGCAGGCCGGGCATTTGCGCTGCCACCCCGATTGAATGCTTTGGCTTTCCGTTCCGCAGGCCGAACAGAAACGATGGCTTGCGTGCCACACCAAAAGGCTCTTGGCTGTCGCGGCCAGTTCGGCCTCAAGCGGCGAGAGCCTGGTCATCACCGCCCTGAGATCGCAAAACAAATGATCGTGCGGCAGATCGGGATGATGAAACTCGCCGGGATCAAAGATGCCGGTCGCTTCTTCCCCTTCCGTATCTGGCACCCATTTGGAAAGCTCATGTGCGAAATAGGCTTTGCCCTCCGACATCCCGAGAAAAATGGGCGGGGCGTCCGCGTCTTCGAGGACGGGGTGGCCGCCGGGCAGAAGAGCCAGTCTTTGCTTCTGGTCCCCGCACACAAGCGGGCGTCCGCGCCAAAACACAAGACAGTCGCCATTATCGCCCGCGATCAGGTTGTTCATCTCTTCGGACTTGCCACGAAGCTGCGCACAGCGATCCAAGACTGCGCCAACAAAAGCAATTTTCGAGAGAGCTGTTTCCATACGGCAGAACTGGCATGACGGGTGCATTTTTTCAAATGCCAAGAACAGAACTGCTGACTTTCCCTAGAACTCTCCCTATGGTTGAGTTTGACCGTGGGAGGCTGAAAATAGGTTGAAACACCAAGAACCCCAAGAAGGACTGACGTTCAGTCTGCAGATTCTTGCGACGACCGATCTGCATATGCGGCTCTTGCCATTCGACTACCTTCGCGACGTTCCGAGCCACTCGGGCGATCTCGCCACGCTCGCGACCTTGATCGAAGCCCTGAGGGCCGACCATCCTAATACACTGCTCGTCGACAACGGTGACTTTCTTCAGGGAACGCCGATGGCGGATGTCGCCGCCGAGAACGCCCAGACCCTCCATCCTGCCATCTCGGCGATGAACCTGGCCGGTTACGATGCGGCGGGGGTTGGCAATCACGAATTGGACTATGGCCTTTCGATATTGTCGGCCGCCATGTCCCAAGCCAATTTTCCCTTCCTATCCGCCAATCTGCGGCTCACCGACCTTGCACATGGCGGCCTGCCAAACCTTCGGCAAGAGATAGTCCTCGAGCGGCGAATTCAGGGGTCAGAGGGGCAACAGGTTCCACTGCGCGTTGGCATTCTGGGCCTGACCCCGCCCGGCGCAGGCACTGCCGAAATAGTAATCGACGATATGGTCACGGCGGCGAAAACCGCTTTGGGGCGCCTTCGCAAAGCGTCGGCGGATATTGTTCTGGCCCTGTGTCATTCCGGGATATCGGCCACCGGCACTTCGGGGCAAGACCATCTTCTTCGGATCGCCGCGATAGAAGGGATCGACGCAGTCATTGGCGGCCATACACACCAACCTTTTCCCGGCCCGCAGACGGTCCCGCTGCCCGAAATTGATGCAACCACAGGCCATATTTTCGGAAAGCCGGTTGTCGCCCCCGGCGCCTTTGGCAGCCAGCTTGGGAGAATCGTTTTGGGGCTTCGTCAAGAACACGGAGGTTGGCGCATCGAGACCTCCGAGGTTGACCTGCTTTCGCCAAAGGCATCGGAAACGCCTGCTCACCCGGCGATTGCCAAAGCGCTCGACATCGCCCATCGGGCGACGCGGCACATCTGCGATCAGGTCGTCGGCACGTCCCTAGCGCCACTCCAGAGTCTGACGCCAGTTCTGGGGCCAGACCCATGCCTCGCACTTATTGCCCGCGCTCAAGCACGGTCTGTTTCGGCGCGACTTGTTGGCTCACCTTGGGCCGAGCTACCGCTCCTTTCTGCCGTTGCCCCAAGACAATCTCTCATCGCATTTCCAGCTGGTGAGATTCGCCGTCGGCAGATCTATGAACTCGCGCCTTTCCCCGATCACTGCGACGCGGTCATCGCGACTGGGGCACAGCTGCGACAGTGGCTCACGCGTTCAGCGTCGGCATTTCTGCCCGTTCGCTCAGGCGCGCGCCTTCAGCCTCTCACCGATCCGGCCAAGCCTCCCTACACTTTCGACATGCTCTATGGCCTTACCTACGGCATCGACCTCAGTCCGGGGAGGGACCGGATCACCGACCTGTGCCATAGAGGGATCGAGGTCACCGACGACGACAATTTCATCGTCGCGCTGAGCAGCCACAGACTAGGTGACGGGGGGGGCGATCTATTGGCCGGCTGTCCGGTGGTATGCAAGAACGGTGATCTACTTTCGACAGCGATCCAGCACTATTTGCGGAATGGGCCGATAACCGCCGAAGATCCACCTGTGTGGCGCTTCGTTCCGCAGCCCAATACCTCTGTTTGGATCGACGCCGACAAAGCGATCATGCCATATCTTGCTAAAGATAGCTCTCTGCGGCCCATCGGTCAGGCGCGCAACGGCCTCCAACGTTTTGAGGTTGATCTGTCCGAGCGGCTTCGATGCGCTCCCGCTGCCAACTAGCCTTGAACCCCGCCACCGCCGCCGCTATATCAGCCCCCGAGAGGTTGGCGCGGGCGAGCGCCTCGCCAACCCGGTCAGGTCCGGAAGGAAGCAGCCGTAACGAGCCCCGCTTGGGTCGTTGTCCAGCCTCTCACCTTTCCCAATACTCTTTGCAGAATGGCCCATCCTGGGCTAGGCTGCGCCATCTTCAGTTGAACGGAGGAGGACAATCCATGGATCTTGCAACCCGCCTCCGGGCCGCCGCCTGAGCATTGGCCGCCGCCCGTTGTGAACCACTGCGTCATTCTATGGCGCGTTTTCATAAGTTCTCGAAGGGCACCTCACGTTGACAGAACACATTCTTGCCGGCCTCGGATGGTCGGCCCACTTCGCCCGTCAGATTGCTGACGGCGAAACTCCGGCGCGGATCAGCGCCGTTCACCGCGACAGGTTCGAGGCGATCTCGCCCGAAGGTGCCTTGTCGCTCATCAGCCATGATGAAACCGGCCGCTTTGCGGTCGGCGACTGGGTCGTGCACGAAGACTCGACGATCCAGCGACGGCTTGACCCACTCACCTCGATCGGTCGTCGCGCGGCGGGTGAGGAATCCAAAAGCCAAATCATTGCGACCAATGTCGACGCTCTGGGAATCGTCACCAGCTGCAACGCCGATTTCAATCCGGCGCGTCTTGAACGGTATCTGGCAATCTGCGCGGCGGGCGGAGCTTTGCCGCTGATCATCCTGACCAAGGCCGATCTGGCCGTCGATGCCGATGACTACAGGCAAAAGGCGCAACACCTGTCGCCTATAGCCACCGCAATCGCGATCAATGCTTGCGATCCCGAAGATGTGGCGAGGCTGGAACCTTGGTGCAGTAATGGTCAGACCCTTGCGCTCGTCGGATCTTCGGGCGTCGGCAAGACGACCATCCAAAATAGCCTCACGGGAATCACGGATGCGACTCAAGGTGTCCGCTTGGACGATGCCAAAGGTCGCCACACGACCACCTCACGCGCCCTACGTCCGACACTGGCAGGCGGCTGGCTGATCGACACGCCGGGAATGCGCGAGCTGCGCCTGACGGATGCGGCAGAAGGGATCGAACAGGTCTTTTCCGATCTGACCGAGCTGGCAAGCCAATGCAGGTTCAGCGATTGCCGACACGAGACCGAACCGGGCTGCGCGATTCTCGGCGCAATCGGAGAGGGGAAGCTTGATCCGGCGCGTCTGGCGCGGTGGCAAAAGCTTTTGCGCGAGGATCATTACAACACGGAAACTGTGCACGAGGCCCATGCCCGCGCGCGCCAGTTCTCCAAGCGAGCAAGAGGCGGCATGGAAAGGTCAGACTTCAAACGCCGCGGCTGGTCGGGATAGGCGGGCCGCTCGCCCAGGCGAATTGCGCCTCCGTTTCGACGGCGCAAGGCCGGACGCCGCGCAAACGGGCGAGCGCGGCCTCTGGCGCTTCGCCAAGCTCAACCATCAGCCGCAAAACGATCATGCCCGAGCGCCCGCAGCCGCCATGGCAATGCACCAGAACCCTACCGCCGCCAACTAGGATTGATCGGACAACGAGCGAAAGCGCCGGCCATGCCTCTTCGACATCGCCCCCCGGCGCGCCAAAATCTATGACCGGCAAATGCTCCCAAGCGATTCCCATTGCTGCGAGGTCTCGCCCGAGACTTGCCGCGCCGCGGCTTTCCATCTCCTGCGTCGGCGTCATGCTGATCACAAGGGACGGATCCCACGCGACAAGCCGTGCGAAGTCGGCCTGAAACAAACCTCCGCGACCCGGCAGCGGCGTAATGGCGAGCCACCCGCCGCCCGCTTCAATTTCGTTGACCACAAACTCGGCCATACTCGCTCCTTCCCGGTGGACCTCGGCCCTGCCGCCCATTACCGTGCTCTGGAGCACAGGACGAAGAGCAGAATGACCGAAACCACCACCAAACCATATCAGGTTCTCGCCCGAAAGTATCGGCCTGAGACATTTGCCGATCTGGTCGGGCAGGATGCGATGGTCCGCACGCTCAAGAATGCCTTTGCCGCCGACCGGATCGCGCAGGCCTTCATCATGACGGGCATCCGTGGCACCGGCAAAACCACCACCGCGCGGATCATCGCCAAGGGGATGAACTGTGTCGGCCCTGATGGCACCGGCGGCCCGACGACCGAGCCTTGTGGCCAGTGCGAGCATTGCGTGGCGATCATGGAGGGCCGGCACGTTGACGTGATGGAGATGGACGCCGCCTCGCGCACCGGCGTGGGCGATATCCGCGAGATCATCGACAGCGTTCATTATCGGGCGGCCTCGGCGCGCTACAAGATCTATATCATCGACGAAGTTCACATGCTCTCGACGAGCGCGTTCAACGCGCTTCTCAAGACGCTGGAAGAGCCGCCCGCGCATGTGAAATTCATCTTCGCCACGACCGAGATCCGCAAGGTTCCGGTCACGGTCTTGTCGCGGTGCCAGCGGTTCGATCTGCGGCGGATCGAGCCTGAGGTGATGATCGCGCTTCTGCGCAAGATCGCGGGGTCCGAGGGGGCCGCGATTGCCGACGACGCGCTCGCCCTTATCACCCGCGCCGCCGAAGGCTCGGCCCGCGATGCGACCTCGCTGCTCGATCAGGCGATCAGCCATGGCGCGGGCGAGACGACCGCCGAACAGGTCCGCGCCATGCTTGGCCTTGCCGACCGTGGCCGCGTGCTTGATCTCTTCGACATGATCCTCAAGGGCGAGGCCGCCGCCGCGCTGACCGAGCTTTCGGGGCAATATGCCGATGGCGCCGATCCGATGGCGATCCTGCGGGATCTGGCCGAGATCGCCCATTGGGTTTCAGTCATCAAGATCACGCCCGAGGCCGCCGAAGATCCCACCATCTCACCCGACGAGCGCAGCCGCGGCCAAGCGATGGCGTCGGCCATTTCTATGCGGGTTCTGACGCGGATGTGGCAGATGCTCTTGAAGGCTCTGGAAGAAGTGGCACTCGCGCCCAACGCCATGATGGCCGCCGAGATGGCGGTGATCCGGCTCACCCATGTCGCCGACCTGCCAACGCCAGATGAGCTTGTCCGCAAGCTGCAAGACGCCACGCCCCCGCCCTCTGGCCCCGGTGGCGGCGGACGCGCCCCGCAGGCGAGCGGCGGCACGACCAATGCCCGCGCTCAAACGCCTGCGCCGACCCACAGCGGCCCCGCTGGCCCCTCGGCCCACGGCGCACAGACCGCCGTGGCACTCGCCGCCGACGCTCTCGCCCGCTATGCCCGATTCGAAGACGTGGTCGAGCTGGTCCGCGCCCACCGCGATGTGAAGCTGCTCGTCGAGGTCGAAACCGGCATCCGCCTTGCCCGTTATCAGCCGGGGCGCATCGAGTTTGAACCTGCCCCCAACGCCCCCACGGATCTCGCCCAGCGCCTTGGCGCCCGGCTTCAGGCGTGGACCGGCAACCGTTGGGCCGTCTCGGTCGTTAATTCCGGCGGGGCGGAAACCATCGCCGAGGCCCGTGATGCCGAAGCAATTGCCCTCAAGGCGGAGGCCGCGGGCCATCCATTGGTGCAGGCGGTCCTGCAAGCCTTCCCGAAATCGAAGATCACCGAAGTCAGGACCGCCGCCGAACAAGCTCAAACCGCGCTGACCGAGGCTCTGCCTGAAGTCGAAGACGAATGGGACCCTTTCGAAGAGGACTAGCCCTTGCCCCCCTGTCCCTGCGGCAATATCTGATGGGGAAACAACCAAGGAGACCCCGATGCTCAAAGGTCTAGGCGGCCTCGGCGATATGGCCAAGATGATGAAGGCCGCACAGGAAATGCAGGGCAAGATCGCCCAGCTTCAGGAAGACATGGCGCATATCATGGTCGAGGGCGAAGCCGGTGCCGGCCTTGTCAAAGCCACGGCCACGGCCAAGGGCGAATTGAAGGCATTGAATATCGACCCGTCGATCTTTTCCTCGGACGACAAGGAAATGGTCGAGGATCTGATCCTCGCCGCGGTGAAGGACGCGCAGGCGAAGGCCACCGAGCGTGCCGCGGAAGAGATGCAGAAGCTGACCGATGGCCTCGGCCTTCCGCCCGGCATGAAGATGCCGTTCTAGGGCATCCATGACCCAAGGCACCCCCGATATCGAGGCGCTGATCGAGCTGATGGCCCGGCTTCCGGGCCTTGGGCCACGGTCGGCTCGGCGGGCGGTGCTGCACCTGATCAAGAAGCGCACCGTGCAACTCTTGCCGTTGGCCGAGGCGCTCCACAAGGTCGGAACCACCGCTCGCGAATGCGCGAGATGCGGCAATATCGGCACCGGCGATCTGTGCGACATCTGCACCGATCCGCGCCGCGCCAATGGCGAGATCTGCGTGGTCGAGGACGTGGCCGACCTTTGGGCGATGGAACGCTCCGGTGTATTCAAGGGCCGCTATCACGTTTTGGGCGGCACGCTCTCGGCGCTGGATGCCGTTGGACCCGAGGAACTGCGGATTCCGCGCCTTCTTGATCGGATTGCGGAGGAGAACGTGAGCGAAGTGATTCTCGCCCTTGGCGCGACCATAGATGGCCAAACAACCGCGCATTACATCGCCGACCAGCTGCCCGAGGTCCGCGTGACCTCGCTCGCGCAAGGCGTCCCGGTCGGCGGCGAGCTGGATTACCTCGACGACGGTACGATCAGCGCAGCGCTCAAAGCTCGAAAGTCTTTCTAGCATTTGAAGGAGCCGGCCTTGGCAACGCAGTTCTGGGACAAAATCGCCAGCAAATACGCGGCCCAGCAGATCGACGATGTGCCAGCCTATAATGAGACGTTGGACCGGGTTCGGGCGCTTTTGTCGCCAGACGACACCATTTTGGAAGTCGGGTGCGGCACCGGCACAACCGCGTTGATCCTTGCCGAGCATGTCAGACTTTACACCGCAACGGATATCTCCGAAGGGATGCTTGGCTTTGCCCGCGCAAAGCTTGCCGAAAGCCCCCGGGCGAACGTCTCGTTCATTCAGTCCGCCGCCGACGCAAAGGTGAGCGGCGCGCCGTTTGACGGGATCATCGCTTCAAGCCTGCTTCACCTCGTACCTGACCTGCCGAAAACACTTCGGGTGCTGCATGACCAATTGCGGCCAGGCGGGCTCTTGATCACCAAGACCTCTTGCCTGGCTGAGATGAGCCCGTTCGTGCGCGTCATGATTCCGCTCATGCGCCTTTTCGGCAAGGCGCCCTATGTAAACTTTCTCAGCCGAGAAACGCTCGGGGCCGCGATTGAAGCTGCAGGGTTTGAGGTTCTGGAGGTTCGGACCTTTGGCACATCAAGGTTCATCCCCTTTATCCTCGCACGACGGAAATAAGAAAGCCCCGGCGCAGGGGGCCGGGGCTTTGGGAATGGTTTGGCGGCGACTTATTTGTCGTCGTCGTCTTCGTCGTCGTCTGGCAGATTGAAGAAGCTGTCGGCATCCGAGAAATCGGTATCGTCCTTGTCGTCTTCATTGGCCGAAAGGCTGAAGGTCTCGAGGCCAGCAATCGCCGAAGGCATCTTGGGCTCGGCCGGCATGCCAAGGCTCTGCTCGGTCGAGACGAGCTTGCGGCGCTCGTCGTCGGACATGACGCCGCCTTCCTTGGCTTTCTTGGCATTGGCCTTCTGAACGGCGGCGTCGAGCTCGGACTGTTTGCACAAGCCAAGGGCCACCGGATCAATCGGATCGATATTGGAGATGTTCCAGTGGGTCCGCTCGCGGATCGCCTGAATGGTCGGCTTGGTTGTGCCGACGAGCTTGGAGACCTGACCATCCGAAAGCTCGGGGTGGAATTTGACGAGCCACAGGATCGAGGCGGGCCGGTCCTGCCGCTTGGAGAGCGGGGTATAGCGCGGGCCACGGCGTTTTTCCTCGCCTGCAGCGGCTGGGTTGAACTTGAGCTTCAGCTTGTGAATCGGATCCTTCTCGGCCTTCTCAATTTCCTCGGCAGTAAGCTGATTGTTGGCGACCGGGTCAAAGCCCTTAACGCCAGCTGCCACATCGCCATCTGCGATGCCTTGAACCTCAAGCTCGTGCATCCCGACGAAATCGGCGATCTGCTTGAAGGTGATGGTCGTGTTATCCACCAGCCAAACGGCGGTGGCTCTTGCCATGATCGGTTTGTCAGACATGGGCCTCTCCTAATACACAAGCCTTCCCCGTGCCCCGGAATGGGGCGGGCCGTTGCGGCCCAGTTCTCTTTGTCGGGGAACTTTGAGCGCTATATAGTCATCCCGAGAGGCCGTGAAAAGATCAAAATGAGACGCATCCTACTGGCATGTCTTGCCCTGCTTTCGCTTTCCGCCCCAGCCAGGGCAGGTGGAACAGCGGGGGATTTCGACTATTATGTCTTGTCGCTTTCCTGGTCACCGAACTGGTGCGCCCACGAAGGCGAGGCAAAGGGCGATCCACAGTGCGCGGCGGGCGCGGGCTATGGTTGGGTCTTGCATGGGCTTTGGCCACAATACGATTACGGCTGGCCCGACTACTGCCCAACCGAATTCGCAGGCCCAACGGCGCCCGAGGTTGGGGCGATGATCGACATCATGGGAAGCGCATCGTCGGTCAGACACCAATGGCGCAAACACGGGGTTTGTTCGGGGCTCGCGCCATCCGATTTCTTTGCGCTCTCGAGGGCTGCCCTGTTGAAGGTTGCCCAGCCGCCTCTTCTTGAGGCGCTGCGCTCGAGTGTGACCCTTCCCGCCCACCTGATCGAAGACGCCTTCCTCGCCGTGAACCCCGAGCTTGCACCGGACGGGATCACCATCACCTGCAAAGCCGGCGCCATTCAAGAGGCCCGCATCTGCCTGACGCGCGATATGATCCTGCGCGCATGCGGTGAAGACGTGGTCCGCGATTGTGATTCGCAAAGCGCGATCTTTCACCCGAAAGGAGAGTCAACCCTCGGGCAATAGCCCTTTGGATTGATTTCTCCGATAACTCGGCGCCAACGGCAAGACTCCCGAGCCAACACGGCAAAACTCCCCGCAAAATAGGGTGTTCAATGTTGCGATTTGATACCAAATGTCGTGGTTAATGGAAAATCTGTGCGATATTTGTTGACTAGGCGGATTTTTGCCGACTTTGTATGTGCACGGGCGTGGCCTATCGACGCGCCTCCACAACACAGGGAAGACAACAATGTTGGATAAAGCCAAAAAAACCATCGGCACGCTGACTGAAATCGGTATCGCGCTGCTGGCTCTTGCAATCGTAGCGTCGCTTCTGGTTGGCGCTGACAATATGGCGTTCCTCGGCGACGTCGTCGGCAACATCACCGGTCTGGTGAGCTCGCTCGGCAGCGCTGGCCTCGCCGGCCTGATCACTCTGGGCGTTGTGCTGCACCTTCTGCAGAAGTAAGCAGTAGCACACTGAGAAATTTCCTCTCCCAGCAGCAAGGCCAATAGATGGATAGGATCCAAAACGCGCTCGCCAAACTTCAGGGTCTGTTTCTGAAAGCAGCAGAAGTCATGGCGGTGCTCGTCGCCCTCATCGTCTTGGTCTACATACTGTTGGGAGAGGATGCCGGCCCCTATGTCACAGGGGTCGTCACCAACCTGTCGCTTCTGATCTTCGCGATCACGCCGCAGACGATCATCGCCGTCGCCTTGGTGATCTGCCTGTACATCGCGCTCAAGCGGCGCGTTTAACCCGCGACCTTCAAGACAATCTTGCCAATGTGGGCCGAAGATTCCATGCGCGCATGGGCGTCGCTTGCGTTTGCCAGATCAAACTCACGGTCCATGACCGGCCTGAATTTGCCCGCCTCGATAAGAGACCACACATTTTCCAAAAGCTCTTTGGCTATCGCCGCCTTCGCCAGATCGGACTGCGGCCGCAGGGTCGAGCCCGTGAAGGTCAGCCGCCGCATCATGATCTGCGAGAGGTTGGCCTCGATCTTTGCGCCTTGAAGGAAAGCGATCTGAACAAGACGCCCCTCATCGGCCAGCGCCTTGAGGTTGCGTTCGAAATAGGGGCCGCCAACCATGTCGAGGATCAGGTTGGCCCCGCCTTCGGCGCGAAGCGCCAGAACGAAATCGTCTTCGTGGTAGTTGATTGCCTGCTCGGCACCCAATGACCTACAGGCTTTGCATTTTTCCGTGCTGCCCGCAGTCGTGAAGACGCGCGCACCCAAAGCAGTGGCGATCTGGATCGCTGTCGTCCCGATCCCCGACGATCCGCCATGCACGAGGAACCGCTCCCCCGCCTTAAGCCCGCCGCGCATGAACACGTTGGACCAGACGGTGAAACAGGTCTCCGGCAGGCAGGCCGCTTCTTTGAGCGAGAGACCTTTCGGAACGGGCAGGCAATGCGCGGCAGGGGTGACGGCATAGTCGGCATAGCCGCCGCCCGGCAGCAGAGCGCAGACCTCGTCGCCGGCCGAAAGGCCCGACACGCCTTCGCCCAGCGCATCGACCACGCCCGAAGCCTCGAGGCCGGGAAGGTCAGAGGCTGTCGGCGGCGGGGCATACATCCCCGCCCGCTGAAGGGCGTCGGGGCGGTTGACGCCGGCATAGGCCACGCGGATCCGCACCTGCCCATAGCCCGGCACGGGGATCGGCCGCTCGACAAGTGTCAAGACTTCGGGGCCGCCGGGTTTGGCGATCTCTACCGCGCGCATCATGGCTGACATCATTTCTCCTGCCCTTCGGGGGCCCAATATCCGGGCAGATCAGAGGCCGGTTCACGGTGTGGCGCACGGATGCCCGAAAGCGCCTGCCCGATCCCCCGCATCAGCGGGCCGAAGGTCTTGCTCTCGCGCAGCTGCGCCTTGGTTTTTTCAAACTGCATCACGTTGCCGATCCGCCGGTCTATGAAAGCGTCGGTCTCGTCGCCACCGCTCTCGTCGCCGAGCCAGAACAGGACGACCGAGGAATAGACCGCCGAAAGGATCGCCCGCTTGGAATACCAGTTCACATCGCGGGATGTATCGCCAAGCTCGTTCCAGATGCGGTCGGCCGTGCCCCAGATCAGGGCAGCGCCCTCGGCCGCATGGAGCGGAAGCGAGAAAAGCGCCGTTCCACGCCGCACCGCCTCGCGGTCGGCATGGGCAAGCCTTTGGCGCAGGGCGAAAGCCACCCGCTCGCTATAGCGCATCGCGGCAAGATCGGCTTCAGCCATCGCCGCGGCCATCTGATCGTCGCCGCGCTTGTGATAGGCGACCGCCAGATCAATCGCCCCGCGCGGACAAAGCGCTTTGATCGTCTGGTCATCGGCACCGAGGTCCGCCGCTCCAGCCCCGAGCGCCGCTTCCGACCATCCATCGAACGCAACATGCGGCAAAACCGCATCGAGAAGGCCTTGAAGATCAACGGATTTGGCGCTTTTGGGCATGGCAGACTCCTTAACGGTGCCAGACTAGACAAAGAACCGGCCCTTTGCTATACGGCGCGCTCCTGCAATTTATGCAAATCCAACTTAGAGAGGTGGTGAAAACCACATGCAGGTTAGTGTTCGTGACAACAACGTCGATCAGGCGCTCCGCGCTCTGAAGAAAAAGCTGCAGCGTGAAGGCGTATTCCGCGAGATGAAGCTCAAGCAACATTTCGAGAAGCCGTCCATCCGCAAGGCGCGCGAGAAGGCCGAGTCCATCCGCCGTCAGCGCAAGCTGGCTCGTAAGAAAGCGCAGCGTGAGGGTCTGCTCTAAGCACCCCCTGATGAACGCGAAAAACGGCCCCCGCAGCCTCTGGCTCCGGGGGTTTGTTTTTGTCTGGCAGGTGCTAGTGTCGCGCCAAAGGAGCCGACATCATGCGTCGCCCAGCCATTCTTGACACTCTACCTGCCACCACCCGCGCCAGCCTGACGGCCGATGCGCTCTCGGGCCTTACCGTGGCGATGGTGGCGATCCCGCTCAGCCTTGCGATTGCCATCGCCTCGGGTGCCGATCCTGCAACCGGTCTTGTCACCGCGATCATCGGCGGCTTCCTCATATCGGCCTTTGGCGGCAGTCATTTCCAGATCGGCGGGCCGACCGGCGCTTTTATCGTGGTGGTCTATGGGGTCATCGCAGCGCACGGATATGACGGGCTTGTGATCGCCACCTTCATAGCCGGCCTGATTCTGCTGGCGGCTGGCATATTCCGCGCAGGGAGCCTCATTGCCTATATCCCAGAAGCCGTTATCGACGGTTTCACCATGGGTATCGCGGTGATCATTGGCACAAGCCAGCTCAAGGATTTCTTCGGTCTTTCCCTGGACAAAGTGCCAGCCGATTTCCTGGAGAAGCTGCCCGCCCTCTGGGAGGCGCGCGAGACGATCAACCCCGAGGCCGTGCTTGTCGCCCTTGTCACAATGGTGCTGATTGTCCTCTTCCGCCGCGCCGCGCCCCGCCTTCCGGGCCTGATCGTCGCCGTCGCCTTTGTCTCGCTGGCCGTTGCGGTCACGCCGCTTGATACCGACACGATCGGCTCGCGGTTTGGGGAACTGCCAATGACGCTGCCCATGCCATCATTCCCCGATCTGTCTCTGGCAAGGATTGAAGAACTCATTCCCTCGGCTCTTGTGATTGCCTTTCTTGCGGGGGTCGAATCCCTGCTTTCGGCGATGGTCGCTGATCGGATGACCACCGCCAGACACCGCCCCAACGCCGAGCTGATCGCCCAAGGCGTTGCCAACTTCGGATCATCCCTCTTCGGCGGCCTGCCCGCGACCGGGGCAATTGCCCGAACAGCGACCAACATCCGCGCCGGCGGGCAGACCCCGCTCGCGGGCATCATCCACGCCCTCATCATCCTTATCGTGATGTGGGTTGCCGCGCCTCTTGCGGGCTACTTGGCAATGCCGGCCCTTGCCGGCCTCTTGATCCTGACAGCCTGGAACATGGCCGAGCCGCACAAATGGCGCAGCCACCTCGGCAAACCGCGTGCCGATTTATTTGTTCTATTGGTGACCTTCGGCCTGACCGTCCTTGCCGACCTGACCGTTGCAATCGGCGTCGGCGTCAGCCTCGGCCTCGCTATTCGGATGCACCGCCGCAAGATTCCGCCAGCTGACTGGACCCCGAGGGATCAGTGATCAATCGATCGGGATTGCCGTCGTTTGACGCACGTTTTTGAGCGAGAAGGACGATTGCATCGTCTGCACCCCCGGTAGCGTTGCCAGATAGCGGCGGTGAATCTGGGCGAAATCGTCGGTATCGCGGGCTATGACCTTGAGGAGGTAGTCGGCGGTTCCGGCCATCAGATGACATTCGAGAACCTCCGGCACGCGCGACACGGCGCGCTCGAACGCGTCAAGGATTTCGTCGGCCTGCCCGTTGAGGGTGATCTCGACGAAAACAGTCGTCTGCCGGCCAAGCTTGCGCGGATCAAGTAGCGCGACATAGCCCTTGATATAGCCAGAAGCCTCGAGCCTCTGGACCCGCCGATGGCAGGCGGAGGGCGAGAGATTCACCTTCTCCGAAAGATCGGCATGAGAGATTCGACCGTCCTTTTGCAGAGCCTCGAGTATTCGACGATCCGTGCTGTCTATTTCCATATGGCGCACTCTTTTTGCGTCTGATGACTATTCTGTGCACGTTTTCACGAATTCACGCCGGTTTTCAACATGAAATACCCAAGAAAGTGCGCGCGGCCTGAGCGATATTCGCGTCAGATTCGAACACTTAATGGGAGGATGCCCGATGCACATCGGTTGCCCGAAGGAAATCAAACCGCAGGAATTCCGCGTTGGCATGACGCCGAGCGCGGCCTATGAGGCCGTCAAGGCCGGTCACACCGTGACCATCGAGACCAACGCCGGTGCCGGCGCTGGCTTTTCGGATGCCGACTATGTCGCCGTGGGCGCCAAGATCGCTGGCACCGCGAAAGAGGTTTTCGCCGCTGCCGACATGATCGTGAAGGTGAAAGAGCCGCAGGCCGTCGAGCGCAAGATGCTGCGCGAAGGCCAGATCCTCTTCACCTATCTGCACCTCGCTCCCGATCCGGAGCAGACCAAAGACCTTCTCGCCTCGGGCGCGACCTGCATCGCCTACGAGACCGTGACCGACGATCGCGGCGGCCTGCCTCTGCTGGCCCCGATGTCGGAGGTTGCCGGCCGTCTTGCCCCGCAGGTTGGTGCATGGACCCTGCAGAAGGCCAACGGTGGCCGCGGCGTTCTTCTCGGCGGCGTGCCGGGCGTTTCGCCCGCCAAGGTTCTCGTGATCGGCGGCGGTGTCGTCGGCACCCATGCGGCCAAGATCGCCGCCGGAATGGGCGCGGATGTGACTGTTCTCGACCGGTCGATCCCGCGTCTGCGCTATCTTGATGACGTCTTCGGCGGCACCTTCAAGAACGCCTACGCCTCGGCCGCCAACACGATCGAACTGGCCCGTCAGGCCGACATGATCATCGGCGCGGTTCTGATCCCGGGCGCTGCTGCTCCCAAGCTGATCTCCAAGGCCCAGCTGAAAGAGCTCAAGCCCGGCGCCGCGCTCGTTGACGTCGCTATCGACCAGGGCGGCTGCTTCGAGACCTCGCGCGCGACCACGCACCAGGACCCGATCTATGACGTCGACGGCATCATGCACTACTGCGTGGCCAATATGCCCGGCGCCGTGGCCCGCACCTCGACCATCGCGCTTGGCAACGCCACCATGCCCTTCATGATGGCGCTGGCGAACAAGGGTTGGAAACAGGCCTGCGCCGACGACAAGCACCTCTTGAACGGCCTCAACGTTCATGCCGGCAAGCTGACCTATGCCGCCGTTGGCGAGGCGCTTGGCCTGCCGACCGTGGCTGCGGCTTCGGTTCTCTAAGGAATAGGTCGCGGGCCGCACCCTCCCTCGCGGCCCAACCTTTGCAAGGCCCGCCCTTCCCAGGCGGGCCTTGTTCTTTTCTACTTCTTGGCTTTGAGCGCGTCGCGGATCTCGGCCAGAAGCTCTTCCGCCGACGGCCCCTTGGGCGCAGGCGGCGGGGCGGCTTCTTCCTTGCGCTTCATGCTGTTGACCCCTTTGACCAGCAGAAACACAACCCAGGCAACGATCACGAACTTGATTACCGCGTTGATAAAGTTGCCATAGTTGAAGGCCGCAGCCTCTGGATCGCTGCTCAACGCAACCTTGAGCCCCGAGAAATCAATCCCGCCGACAAAGAGGCTTATGATCGGGTTGATGAGGTCGTCGACCATCGAGGTGACGATCGCGGTAAATGCCGCGCCGAGAATAATACCGACCGCCATGTCCATGACATTGCCGCGGGCGATGAACGTCTTGAATTCCTTTAACATACTGCACTCCCTTTGTTCGCGCGTTGGGTTGGAACGCCACCAATTTGCAGATCGTTTGACCGTTGCACAACAAAAAAGCCCCCGCCATATGGCGAGGGCTTTCAATTGATTTTCAAGACGGCTTAGCCGCGCAGAAAGCCGCCTGTCGCTTTGCTGACCTTCTCGATGATCTTGGCGCTCACCGCCTCGATATCGGCCTCTTTCAGCGTGCCTTCGGTCGGCTGCAGCCGCACGGTAATGGCCAGCGATTTCTTGCCCTCGCCCAGCGAGCCGCCGACGAATTCGTCGAACACACGAACATCGGCGATCAGTGCCTTGTCGGCACCTGCGGCGGCGTTGACGAGGGTCAGCGCCTCCACCGAGGCATCAATCACGAAGGCAAAATCGCGATCCACCGCCTGGAACTCGGACACCACCAGCGCCGGTCGCGTCGCGGTGCGGTTCTTCGGCTGGGGCACTTCCTCGGGCCAGATTGTGAAGGCCACGGCCGGCCCCTTGATATCCATCTCGCGAAGCACCTTGGGGTGCAGTTCGCCAAAAACACCCAAGACCTTCTTTGGCCCGAGGCAGATCTGCCCGTGCCGGCCAGGATGCCACCATCCCGCACCATTGCGCAGGATCTGGACCTTCGCCGGCGCACCAATCGCCGCAAGGATCGCCTCGGCATCGGCCTTGGCGTCGAACAGATCGACAGGGCGCGAGCCGCCGTGGACGTCTTTCGGCCCGTTGCGGCCCACAAGGATGCCGCTCACCTGCAGGTGCTGTTCTTCCGGCTCGCCGCCGTGGAAGGCATGACCCACCTCGAAAAGCGCCAGATCCATAAAGCCCCGCGCCTGATTGCGCGCCGCGGCCCGCAGAAGGCCGGGCAGCAGATCGGGGCGCATATGGCTCATGTCGCTCGAGATCGGGTTTTCAAGCTTGGAGGCATCGTCACCACCGCCGAAAAGCGCGGCCGCCGCTTCGTCGATGAACGTATAGGTCACGCATTCGTTGTAGCCCAAAGCCGCCGCCGTGCGCCGCGCCGCGGTGGCGCGGACTTGGCCTGCGGTCAGGATCGGCTTAGGCACGCCGGGCAGAGCCCGCGCCATCGGACGGCCGACAAGCTTGGTCAGTGAAGCGATGCGGGCGACCTCTTCGACAAGATCCGCCTCGCCCTGAACGTCCGACCGCCAGCTTGGCACATGGGCCATGTTGCCCTCTAGTCGGAAGCCCAGCGCCGTCAGCGTCTGGCGCTGCTCGGCCTCGGGGATTTCCATGCCGACGAGCGATTGCACACGGGCCGGTTCGAGCCGATAGGCGCGCGACACATCAGGCACAGCACCCGCGACGACAACCCCGGACGCCTCGCCGCCCGCGTGATCGACGATCATCCGCACGGCGTGTTCAAGCCCCTCGGGCGTGAAGGCCGGATCGACGCCGCGTTCAAAGCGATAACGCGCATCGGAATGGATCTTGAGCTTGCGCCCCGTGGTCGCGATCTGGACCGGATCCCAATAGGCGCTTTCGACAAAGACGTTGACCGTTTCTTCGGTGCAGCCCGTCACCTCACCACCCATGATCCCGGCGATGCTTTCGACGCCGGTCTCGTCGGAAATGGCGATCATGCCCGCTTCAAGGGTATATTCCTTGTCGTCGAGGGCCACGATCTTTTCCCCGCCCGTGGCGCGGTGCACCCTGAGGTCGCCCTTGACCTTGTCGGCATCAAAAACGTGCAGCGGGCGGTTCTGGTCGTAAGTGAAATAGTTGGTCACATCGACGAGGAAGGAAATCGGGCGCAGGCCAATGGCCCGAAGCTGAGCCTGAAGCCAGTCGGGCGAGGGGCCGTTTTTCACGCCGCGGATCAAACGGCCATAGAAAACCCGGCATCCATCTGCGGTATCGTCATCAATTGACACATTCAGCGGCGAGGCAAAGCGGGCCTCGACCGGCGTCACGTTGCAGGGCTTGAGCTTGCCCAGCCCCCGCGCCGCGAGGTCGCGGGCAATGCCGCGCACGCCGAGGGCGTCGCCACGGTTGGGGGTGATGGCGATCTCGATCACCGGATCGACACGGGCCGGATCGTTCTGGCCAAGCCAATCGGCAAAGCTCTGGCCGACCTCACCCGAAGGGAGCTCGATAATGCCGTCATGCTCGTCGGACAGCTCGAGCTCGCGCTCGGAGGCCATCATGCCGTGGCTTTCCACGCCGCGGATCTTGCCCACGGAAAGGGTCACGTCGATCCCCGGCACATAATCGCCGGGCTTGGCGAGAACCACGGTGATCCCCGCCCGCGCATTGGGTGCGCCGCAGACAATCTGTTTCTCGCCCTCGTCGGTCTCGACCACGCAGACGCGCAGGCGATCCGCATCGGGATGCTGCACAGCGGATTTGACCTTGGCGATGGTAAAAGGCCGCAGCTTTTCTGCCGGGTTTTCGATGCCTTCGACCTCGAGCCCGAGATCGGTCAGCGCCTCGGCGATCTCATCGACCGTGGCAGAGGTCTCGAGGTGCTTCTTCAGCCAGGAGAGGGTGAATTTCATGGTTTCGTCCTCATTCTTTCCCGAGCATCGCGACCGGCCCGAGGGCGGGTGCGGAATCGCGCCCACCCAGGGGGGCGGGTCGGGCGCGATGCGGGGCTGCCGCCCCGCGAAGTGTCAGATTTAGAGTCAACGGCTCAGCCCGCCATGAAGCGTCGGAACATCGAGCGCGGCAAAGCCGTAGTGGCGCAGCCAGCGCAGGTCGCTGTCGAAGAAGGCGCGCAGGTCGGGGATGCCGTATTTCAGCATGGCGATCCGGTCGATGCCCATGCCGAAGGCAAAGCCCTGCCATTCATTCGGGTCAACGCCCGCATTCTGCAGAACCTTGGGGTGCACCATCCCCGAGCCGAGGATTTCGAGCCAGTCGTCGCCCTCGCCCACCTTGAGCGTGCCGCCCTCCCACGAGCAGCGGATATCGACCTCGGCCGACGGCTCGGTAAAGGGGAAGTGCGAGGCGCGGAAGCGCAGATCGACGTGATCGACCTCGAAATAGGCCTTCACGAACTCCTCGAGGCACCATTTGAGGTTGGCCATCGAGATATCCTTGTCGATGGCAAGGCCCTCGACCTGATGGAACATCGGCGTGTGCGTCTGGTCGTAATCGGCGCGATAGACGCGGCCGGGCGCGATGATGCGAATGGGCGCGCCGTGCTTTTCCATGGTGCGGATCTGCACCGGCGAGGTATGGGTGCGCAAAACGTGCGGCGGGCGGTTATCGCCCTCGGCGCGGTGCATATAGAAGGTGTCCATCTCGGCGCGTGCCGGATGGTGGCCGGGGATGTTGAGCGCGTCAAAGTTGTACCAGTCGCTGTCGATCTGCGGGCCTTCGGCCACGGCAAAGCCCATATCGGCAAAGATCGCGGTGACCTCTTCGGTCACTTGGCTGATCGGATGGATGGTGCCCACGCGCCGATTGCGGGCCGGCAGGGTCACATCGAGCCATTCACCGCGCAGCCTCTCGTCGAGCGCTGCATCGGCCAGCGCGGCCTTCTTGGCGGCCAGCGCGCTGTTGATCTCGTCCTTGAGCGCATTGAGCGCGGGGCCAGCGGCCTGACGCTCTTCTGGGCTCATGCCGCCCAGTTCGCGCATCTTGAGGCTGATCTCGCCCTTCTTGCCCAGCGCCCCCACGCGCACATCCTCGATGGCGGCTTCGTCGGCGGCGGCGGCAATCAGGCCGAGGTATTTGCTTTTCAGATCGTCCATGTCTCGGGCGTCCTTGTTTATCTTGATGCGGTGCTATCCAACCGCGCCCTGCCCCGCAAGCGATCCGGGGCCCCTGTCATGCAAAAAGCCGCGAACCCCTGCGAGGGTCCGCGGCTTCGATTGTTTCACTCCGGTCCGGAGTTACGCGAGCGCGGCCTTCGCCTTGGCGACGATGGCGCTAAACGCTTCGGGCTCGTGCACGGCGAGATCGGCGAGAACCTTGCGGTCCACCTCGATGCCAGCCAGCGAGAGGCCGTTGATGAAACGCGAATAGGTCATGGTTTCATCGACCGAGCGAACACCGGCGTTGATGCGCTGGATCCACAGGGCGCGGAAGTTCCGCTTGCGGACCTTGCGGTCGCGGGTCGCATACTGGTTGGCTTTGTCGACGGCCTGCTTGGCAACCTTGAAGGTGCGCGAACGGCGATCGTAATAACCTTTGGCCGCGTCAAGAATCTTCTTGTGACGGCGATGGGTGACGGTTCCACCTTTGGTACGGGACATCGTCTGGCCTCCTTAGCGGTCGTAGGGCATGTAGGACTTGACGATCTTCGCGTCGGGCGCGGAGAGGGTCGTGGTCCCACGAGCATCACGGATGAACTTTGTGGTGCGCTTGATCATGCCGTGGCGCTTGCCGGCCTGAGCGGTCTTCACCTTGCCGGTGGCCGTCATCTTGAAGCGCTTTTTGGCGCTCGACTTGGTCTTCATCTTGGGCATTTCCATCTCCTCTTTCGAGTTGGTCGTACGCGCGACTCGGCATGCCACTTTGGCCGGTCCCGCGGGTTGAGCGCGCCGTATATGAGGGCGCGGCGGCATTGGCAAGGGCTTTAGTTGATGTACTGCCCGATCACGCGGACGAAAGCATCGGGAATCGTATCGAAACCATAGGCATTGGGTCGCGCGTTCATGGCATAGGCCACCATCCCGCCGCCGATCACCAACAGGGCCACAGCCATGCGCGGCCCCCGACCTTCGGTAAAGGCGCTGATGATGGAAGGCGCGGCCAAACCGGTGACAACTAGCCCGATTACGAAAAACAGGTCCGGATCCAAAAGATCACCCTCCCTTTTCAGGTGGGGCAATCCTAGTCGTGATGGGAGCTGTAGATCAAACGTTCATCACAAGGTGCAACCCGCAGGATGTTGGTCGAACCGGGCGTATTGAAGGGCACGCCTGCGGTCACAACGATCATGTCGGTGTCGGTGGCAAGCCCTTCGGCTTTGGCGGCGCGGACCGCGTTGACCACGGCCGATTTGAAGCGATCGACATTCTCGGTGATTACACAGCTCGTTCCCCAACTCAGGCAAAGACGGCGTGCTGTTTTTTCGATCGAGGTCAGGGCAATGATCGGCACGCGCGGCCGTTCGCGGGCAACAAGAAGCGCCGTCGTGCCCGATTGGGTAAAGCAGGCGATGGCCTTGATATTGGTCGTCTCGGCAATTTCGCGGGCGGCGGCCACGATGCCATCGGCCACGCTCTTGCGCTTGGCCTTGCGGCTGGCTTCGATGATCTCGGTATAGGTTGGATCACTTTCGACCTCTTTGGCCACGTTCGCCATCGTCGTCACCGCTTCGACCGGATAATCGCCCGCCGCGCTTTCGGCCGAGAGCATGATCGCATCGGCGCCCTCATAGATCGCCGTCGCCACGTCCGAAACCTCGGCGCGGGTCGGCATCGGGCTTTCGATCATCGACTCGAGCATCTGCGTCGCCACGATCACCGGCTTGGCGGCTTCGCGGCATTTGCGGACCAGCTGCTTCTGGATCGGCGGCACGTTTTGCACTGGCAGCTCGACCCCAAGATCACCCCGCGCGACCATGATCCCATCCGAAGCCGCGAGAATTTCGTCAAAGGCCCTCACGGCCGCCGGCTTTTCAATCTTCGACAGGATCGCAGCACGCCCTTTGGCGAGGTTGCGGGCCTCTTCAACATCGGCCGGGCGCTGCACGAATGAGAGCGCCAGCCAATCGACACCAAGCTCGCAGACAAACTCAAGGTCTTTGCGGTCCTTGGCGGACAGAGCGGCCAGCGGCAGAACCACGTCAGGAACGTTGACACCCTTGCGGTTGGAAATCGTTCCACCGACCTCGACAACGCAATCGGCGAAATCGCGGCCGCAATCCTTCACGCGGAGGCGAATCTTGCCGTCGTTGACGAGAAGCGTCGCGCCCGGCTCGAGCGCATCAAAGATTTCCTTGTGCGGAAGAAGAACGCGCTTGTTGCTGCCGGGTTCGTCCTTGAGGTCGAGACGGAAGGCCTGGCCGATAACCAACTCTTCCTCGCCATTCGCAAAAGTGCCAACGCGAAGCTTCGGACCCTGAAGATCGGCCAGAATGGCAATCGGCGAGCCAAGATCTTGCTCGACCTTGCGGATGATCGCGTGACGGGCGGCAATTTCGGAATGATCCCCGTGGCTCATATTGAGCCGGAAGACATCGGCACCAGCCTCAAAAAGCGCGCGGATCATTTCGTAATCGTTGGACGCCGGGCCGAGTGTGGCGACAATCTTGACTTTGCGGTGACGTCTCATCGGACGGGTCCTCGTTCTATGCTGGCTGACGTTGTTATCGCTAACATCGCCTTTGGCGCCCTTATTGCGCAATTCACTTCTTTCGGCAACTAGCCTATTTGCAGCGCAACTTGGATGACAGGGCCAAACCGCCACATGCAGAACGAATCCTTTGAAATCATCGGAGAGGATCGCCCCTCGCGTTGGCTCTTGACCTGCGATCACGCCTGCAATCGCGTGCCCGACTGGATCAACGGCGGCGATCTGGGGATCTGTGCTGACGATATGGCGCGGCACATTGCTTTCGATGTCGGTGCAGCCGGTGTCACGCGAGCTCTGGCTGATCTTCTGGATGCCCCGGCTGTCTTGTCGCGCTTCTCAAGGCTCGTGATTGATCCTAACCGCGGCGAAGACGATCCGACCCTTCTGATGCGGCTCTATGACGGGACGATCATTCCCGCCAACCGAAATGCCAACCACGAAGACCTCGAGCTCCGCCTCAACCGGCTCTACCGGCCCTATCATGCCACTTATTCCATGTTGGCCGCCGCGCGCGACGATCGGGTGATCTGTGCCGTTCACAGCTTTACACCCCAGCTGCGGGGGCGCCCGCCTCGGCCCTGGCAAATCGGTATCTTGCATTCCCATCTCGACACGCGGCTCGCAGATATGCTGATCAGTCGCCTTCAGAAGGAGTCCGATCTCTGTGTGGGCGACAACGAACCCTACAATGGCCACCTGCCCGGAGACGCGATCGACCGGCACGCGCTTCAGGCGGGCCGGCCGAATGTGCTCATCGAGATCCGCAACGACCTGATCAAGACGCCAGAAGCGCAACAGGCTTGGGCCCAGCGGCTCGCCCCGATCCTGAACGAAGTGCTTGCGGCGAGCGGCCTCTAACCTAGGCCGGAACGGAAGCGGCCCGATCCGCGTGATTGCGCGCAGACGCCGAGGCACGGCCAACGATCGCAGGTGCTTCATGGATCAGCCGGTCATCGGTGAGGGCATGGACCATGAAAAGGGCGAAGTCGGTCCTGCGGGTGAGGTTTGATGCCAGAACCGGATCACCAACATGGCGCGACCAGACCGGCAGACCTTGGCTCTCACCTTCTTCAAGGTCCGATCCGCGCACGACTGTCCATAGCCGATCAGAGGCAAAGATCATGTTGGTCGCGCGGATCTGGTCTTTGACATCCACTGCACGAACAAGTCGGGCCAATCCCCCGAAAATCGCAACGATAGCTTTCAGTTTAAGAGAGTATCTATCCTTCCCGTCGCGGGTGATGTGCCAGCCGCATGAAAAGACGAGCCGCGCGTCGGGCTCTGCGCTGTCAAGAACGGCGCATGCGGTTCCGCTGGCGTAATTGTTGATGCCCCACGGCGCGAGGACAGTCAAAACCCCATCGCAACCCTGCACCGCGCGGGCGATGGTGGGGCGGCTGTCGGTGCTGCCGGGGAACAGTTTGATCCGGTCGCCGAACCGAGCCAGCTTGTGGGCGCTTTCCGGGCGGCAGACCCCGTTGACCTCATAGCCGAGGGACAGGGCGTGTTCGGCCATATACTGCCCGAGCTTGCCGGAAATGCCGATGATGCAAATACGTTTCATGGAAGGGTTCCTTGGATTGGGGAGAGAGGCGCGGGCATTTCTGCCCGCGCTTTGGCTCAGGCGCGGCGCGGACCGCGGATGATGAGCCAGAGGGCAAAGCCGATCTCGGCGATCGAGACGACGATGAGCAGAAGGCCGGTGAGATCCCCCAGCATCGAGCCGTCAGGCCTGATGAACTTGTTGATGCTGTCGAAGAGATAACCGAAGGATCCAAGGCTCATCGCGTGACCAAGAAGGCGCGGATATAGGCCCGAGCGCGCCACGAGCTGTCCGAGGATCAGCAGGTGAACCCAGAAGAACAGCTGCCAGATCATGATGCCGGTGTCGTGCATCGTGAGAAGCAAGAGGCCAAGGGCGGCGCGGGTTTCCTCGGCCAGACCTGTGATAACGCCGTCAGCAAGCGCCTGAGCACCGGCATAGAAGAACAGCATCGTCGCCATGACCGCGACCATCAGAAGCCGCGCCAAGGCGGCGGCGACGCTGAGAGTATGGTTCACATGGCGGAACATGAAATAGAGCATGGTCGTTGCCCCAAGCTCGGCCAGCATGACCGCCACATCGCCGGCAACCCCGGCCCGGAACAGGCACCATTCGCGGGCAATCGCGGCAAGGGAGTCCGCGCCATCACCGGGGGTGAAAAGCTGGTTCGGGACATAGAGGATGGCAAAGAAACCCGCCACGGCGATGATTGCATAGAAAAGCCCGGTCACTCGGGCATAGCCCCGCGACAGCGGGTCGGTGAGGAAGTTCATTTCAATTCTCCTTGTTCAGGCAAGCCTTCACCGGTCCGCCGGGGCGCTTTGCCCGCCGGTTGGTTCAAGCTGTGAAGTCGATGTCCGCCCCCGACTTTGGCGCGGTGGGGCCTTCATAGGCCGAGCGACACTTATAGGAAATTGACCTATGTTGCCGATCTGCTATGCACAAACGCATGGATTGGCGATCAGTAAAATTCGATTGGAACCGGGCGAGGGCGTTTCTCATCACCGCCGAGGAAGGCTCGCTATCCGCGGCCGCCCGCGCGCTTGGAATGGCGCAACCGACGCTCGGGCGGCAGGTAGACGCGCTCGAGCAAGAGCTTGGCGTTGTTCTCTTCGAACGCTTCGGGCGCGGCCTTCAGCTGACCCCCGCGGGCCACGACCTGGTCGCCCATGTGCGCGAAATGGCCGATGCCGCGAGCCGGTTTTCCATGTCGGCCTATGCTCAGAACGAAGCCATGGCCGGAAACGTAACGATTTCGGCGTCCGACCTCTATGCCGGCACCCTCTTGCCACCCATCCTGCAAGAGCTTCGGCAGGCCGAGCCTCGCATCACGGTCGAGATCATCTCCGACAATTCCACCGCCGACCTGATGCGCCGCGAGGCCGATATCGCCATCCGCAATTTCCGCCCCACCGAGCCCGATCTCGTCGCCCGCCGCCTGCGCGAGGCCGCGGCGCGGTTTTATGGCACGCCCGACTACATCGCCTCGCTCGCGCCCCTGCGTGGCCCGGCCGACCTTGCCAAGGCTGATATCGTCGGACCGCAGGAGTTCGAGACCTTCCTCGGCGCGCTGAACCAGCTGGGTATCCCTGTCAGCAAAGCCAATATCCGGCTCAGCTGCTCGAGCTATATGGCGATGTGGGCCATGGCCAAGCTCGGCCTGGGCCTCGCCATGATCGACGAGCGGGTAGGCGACGCCGATCCGGCGATGGCGCGTGCGCTCAAGGATCACGCGGCTTTCGCCTTTCCTGTCTGGCTGGTGGCACACCGCGAGATCCACCACAGCCGCCGCCTGCGCTTTGTCTTCGACTTTCTCGCCGAGCGCCTGCGCTAGTCGGCCGCTCTGGCAATAACTGAGGCAAGACCCTAAAATCAGAGAGAAGAGTGATCGGAGCCCCCAATGGACGACCAGACCCGGACCGAGATCGAAGCCGCCGCCTTTCGCGCCCTGCGCCATCACCTGATGGAAAAGCGGCCCGATGTGCAGAACATCGACATGATGAACCTCGCCGGTTTCTGCCGCAACTGCCTGTCGCGCTGGTATCAGGAGGCCGCCAATGAGCGCGGCATCGAGATGACCAAGGATGAGGCGCGAGATATCTATTACGGGATGCCCTACGACGCGTGGCGCGCGCAGAACCAGACAGAGGCCGGTCCCGACAAGCAGAAGGCGTTTAAGAAGGCTTTCGCCGAAAACGTGGGCAAGAAAGACTAGGCTCCGCGCCGCCGCACAGCGCCTGTGCAGCAACAGCGCCTGTTCGTGACACGTCTGCAGGTCTATCTTCAATCCGATTTCAGAACGGATGGAGACCCCAGATGTCGGGCAGATTACCCACCTATTTCATTTCCCACGGCGGCGGCCCCTGGCCCTGGCTCGAGGGGATGCGGCGGCAGCTTGCCAACCTCGAGGTTTCGCTCAAGCGGATGCCGGAAGAGATTGGCGTCAAGCCAAAAGCCGTGCTCGTCATCTCGGGCCATTGGGAAGGCGCGGATTTCGCGGTGATGCATTCCGCCAACCCGCCGATGATCTATGACTATTCCGGCTTCCCCGACGAGACCTATAAGATCGTCTATCCCGCCCCCGGCGCACCCACGCTTGCCGAACGGACGGCAGAGCTGATTTCAGCGGCTGGCCTTCCGACCCATCTCGACGATGCCCAAGGCTTTGACCACGGCACCTTCGCGCCGCTCTATGTGATGTATCCTGAGGCGGATGTGCCGGTCTTTCAGGTCTCGATGAAGCGCGGCTATGATCCGGCGCTGCATTTCGCCCTAGGCCGCGCCCTCGCGCCCCTGCGCGATGAAGGCGTGCTGATCGTCGGCTCGGGCCTCAGCTATCACAACCTGCGCCTCTTCGGGCCGGGCGCGAAAGAGCCCTCGGCGGGTTTTGACGCGTGGCTTGGCGATGTGATGGCGATGGCGCCGGATCAGCGCACAGCCGCGCTGATCGACTGGGAAAGCGCGCCCTATGCCCGCGTCTGCCACGCGCGCGAGGATCATTTCGTGCCGCTCTTTGCCGCCCTCGGCGCGGCCGAAGGGGAAAAGGCGACGCGGGTTTATCACGACACCGATCTTTTCGGCGGGGTCACCGCCTCGAGCTACCGGATCGGCTAGACCGCCGCTTTGCGGCTTTCGTCGAGATAGATCTCGCGCAGGCGGGTGGCGACAGGGCCGGGGGCTCCACCGCCCAATGCCACGCCGTCGATCTCGACCACCGGCAAGACAAAGGCGCTGGCCGAGGTGATGAAGGCCTCGTCCGCGCCCTGCGCCTCGGCCACGGTGAAGGCCCGCTCCTCAATCTCCATCTGCGCCTCGCGGGCGAAACGGAGAACGGCGGCGCGGGTAATGCCATGCAGGATATCGCTAGAAAGATCGCGGGTGATGATCTTGCCGCCCTTGACGATATAGGCGTTGTTCGAGGTGCCCTCGGTGACCTTGCCATCCTCGACAAACCAGGCGTCATCCACGCCCGCCTTCTTGGCCATCATCTTGCCCATGGAAGGGTAGAGAAGCTGAACGGTTTTGATATCGCGGCGACCCCAGCGGATATCGTCGATGCTGATGACCTTGAGGCCCTTTTTCGCGGTCGGGTTGTCGGCAAGGCCGGGCTTGGCTTGGGTGAAGAGAACGATGGTAGAGGGCGTTTGGTCCGGATCGGGGAAGGCGAAATCACGGTCCCCGGGATTGCCGCGGGTGATCTGGAGATAGATCAGGCCCTCGTCGATGTTGTTGAGGCGCACGAGCTCGCGGTGGATCTCGAGAAGAGCCTCCATCGTCACGGGGCAGGCCATGTCGAGTTCGGAAAGCGAGCGCTCGAGCCGCGCGGCGTGGCCGCCGAAATCAATCAGCTTGCCGCCCAGAACCGACGTCACCTCATAAACCCCGTCCGCCATCAGGAACCCGCGATCAAAGATCGAAACGGTGGCTTCGGCTTCCGGCAGATAGCTTCCGTTGACATAGACGGTGCGGGTCATTTTGAGGTCCTCCAAGAGTTGCCAAAGCTCTGACCTGTGTGTCAGTGGGCGTCAAGAAGTCTGAGACGCGACTCTTTGCGCTTTGCTGCATCTGCAAATTCGCACTTGCAGCATTGGACGCAATAATCTACCAAAACCCCGACCCATCCGCGCAACAAGATTACAAGGCGAACCATGTCCTTCCGCATCCAGCCCGCCCCCGTCGCCCGCCCCAACCGCTGCCAGCTGTTCGGCCCCGGCTCGCGCCCGGCGATTTTCGAGAAGATGGCGGCGAGTGCGGCGGATGTGATCAACCTCGATCTCGAGGATTCGGTCGCCCCCGACGACAAGGCGCAGGCCCGCAAGAACATCATCGAGGCGATCGGCGATATCGACTGGGGCCGCAAGACGCTCTCGGTGCGGATCAACGGCCTTGATACGCCCTATTGGTATCGCGATGTCGTCGATCTTCTGGAAAACGCCTCGGATCGGCTCGATCAGATCATGATCCCCAAGGTCGGCTGCGCCGCCGATCTCTATGCCGTCGATGCGCTGGTGACGGCAGTCGAACGCGCCAAGGGCCGCACCAAGCCGATCAGTTTCGAGGTCATCATCGAAAGCGCCGCCGGCATCGCCCATGTCGAGGAAATCGCCGCCGCCTCGCCCCGCCTTCAGGCGATGAGCCTGGGTGCGGCCGATTTCGCGGCCTCCATGGGCATGGCGACAACCGGCATCGGCGGAACGCAAGAGAACTACTATATGCTCCGCGAGGGGCAGAAATACTGGTCCGACCCCTGGCACTGGGCCCAGACCGCCATCGTCGCCGCCTGCCGGACCCACGGCATTTTGCCGGTCGATGGCCCGTTCGGCGATTTCTCGGATGACGAAGGCTTCCGCGCCCAAGCGCTGCGCTCGGCCACGCTCGGCATGGTTGGCAAATGGGCGATCCACCCCAAGCAGGTGGCGCTTGCCAACGAGGTCTTTACCCCGTCGGACGAGGCCGTGGCCGACGCCCGCGCGATCCTTGCGGCGATGGAAGAGGCGAAGAAGGCCGGCGCAGGTGCGACGACCTACAAGGGCAAGCTGATCGACATCGCCTCGATGCGGCAGGCCGAGGTGATCGTGCGCCAAGCCGAGCTGATCGCGGGCCAATAGCGCGATAGCTTTGCCGCGCGTCCCCATGCTAGGCAAAGGCGAATGCCCCAACCCCTGAGGCCGCCATGCGCACGACAAAGACAATCCATGTGATTTCCGCACATGCCGAAGGCGAGGTGGGCGACGTGATCGTCGGCGGTGTCGCGCCGCCGCCGGGCGAGACCCTCTGGGAACAAAGCCGCTGGATCGCCCGCGACGGAACTTTGCGAAATTTCGTTCTGAACGAACCTCGGGGCGGCGTGTTCCGGCACGTCAACCTTCTCGTCCCGCCAAAAGATCCGCGTGCCGACGCCGCCTTCATCATCATGGAGCCCGAAGATACGCCGCCGATGTCGGGATCCAACTCGATCTGCGTGGCGACGGTTCTGCTCGACTCGGGCATCATCAAGATGACCGAGCCCGAGACACGGATGATCCTCGAAGCGCCCGGCGGGCTTGTGCAGGTCCGTGCCGACTGCCGCAACGGCAAGGCCGAGCGCATCTATGTCGAGAACCTGCCAAGCTTTGCCGCCCGCCTCGATGCCCCGCTCGAGGTTGACGGGCTTGGAACCCTGACCGTCGATACCGCCTATGGCGGCGACAGTTTCGTGATCGTCGATGCAGAGGCTCTCGGCCTGTCGCTCGTGCCGGACGAAGCGCATGATATCGCCCGCCTTGGCGTGCGGATCACCGCCGCGGCAAACGAAGCGCTGGGCTTTGATCACCCCGAAAACCCGGACTGGCGGCATTTTTCCTTCTGTCTCTTCGCCGGCCCTCTGTCAGGCGGGAATGGCGCCTTTGAGGCCCGTTCCGCCGTGGCGATCCGGCCCGGCAAGGTTGACCGCTCGCCCACCGGCACAGCGCTTTCGGCACGCATGGCTGTGCTGGCTGCACGCGGCCTTATGGGCGTTGGCGACACGCTAACGGCGACGTCGCTGATCAACTCCCAATTCAAAGGAAGGATCCTCGGCACTGCCCAAGTGGGCGACCGCCCCGCGATCCGGCCCGAAATCTCGGGGCGGGCGTGGATCACAGGAACGCATCAACACATGCTCGATCCGTCCGACCCCTGGCCGGAAGGCTACAGGCTCAGCGACACATGGGGCGCGCGCTAGGGGCGGATCGCGAGTTGCATTCGCCGGCTCCCACCCCTTATATCGGCATGATCCCAGTGGAGTGAGCGGATGACCAACTACCTCGAATTCGAAAAGCCTCTCGCGGAAATCGAAGGCAAGGCCGAAGAGCTGCGCGCCATGGCGCGGGCCAACGAGGAGATGGATATCGAGAAAGAGGCGGCGGCGCTCGACAAGAAGGCAGCCGATCTGCTCAAGAGCCTTTATGCCGATCTTTCGGCCTGGCGGAAATGTCAGGTGGCCCGCCACCCCGACCGGCCGCATTGCCGTGACTATATCGACACGCTCTTTACCGAATACACGCCGCTCGCCGGCGACCGCAATTTCGCCGACGATCATGCCGTGATGGGCGGCCTCGCGCGGCTTGACGGCACGCCTGTCATGGTGATCGGCCACGAGAAGGGTTTCGATACGAAAACCCGGATCGAGCACAATTTCGGCATGGCCCGCCCCGAGGGCTATCGCAAGGCGATCCGCCTGATGGAATTGGCCGACAAGTTCGGCATCCCGATCGTTACCCTTGTCGATACGCCCGGCGCCTATCCCGGCAAGGGCGCCGAAGAGCGCGGCCAGTCCGAAGCCATCGCCCGTTCGACCGAGAAATGCCTTCAGGTGAAGGTGCCGCTGATCAGCGTCATCATCGGCGAGGGCGGCTCGGGCGGCGCCGTGGCCTTTGCCACCGCCAACCGCGTGGCGATGCTTGAACATTCGATCTATTCGGTGATCTCGCCCGAGGGCTGCGCCTCGATCCTATGGAAAGACGCCGACAAGATGCGCGAAGCCGCCGAAGCGCTGCGCCTGACCGCCCAGAACCTTGCCGAACTGGGCGTCTGCGACCGGATCATCCCCGAGCCCGTGGGCGGAGCGCACCGCAACAAGGAGGCCACCATCGCCGCCGTGGGCGACGCGATCCGCGCGATGCTGGCCGAATTCAAGGGCCGCAAAGGCAAGGAAATCCGCGACGGGCGGCGCAAGAAGTATCTCGCGCTTGGCTCCAAGGGTCTTGCCGCCTAGATCGGGCGCCCTACCCTACCAGAACTTGTCTTTTGCGCGCTCGGCATAGCTGGCGTCATAGGTCTCGGCGTCAAAGTCCGACCGAACCTCGCGCAGGAACTCGCCCGCTGTCGGGACAAGCGGGCTATCGTCGTTGCCTGTCCAAAGGCCGGATCGCAGGATCGCCTTGGCGCATTGGAAGTAGGCCTCCTCTACCTCGACAATGACAACAGAGCGGGGATGCCTGCCTTTTTGGACAAACTGGCCTGTCGCGCCCGGTTCGACAGTCACGCGCGCGCGGCCGTTCACCCGCACAACATTGCCCGACCCGCGCACCAGAAACATCAGGCTTACCCGACCATCGCGGACGATGTTGCGCAGGGTGTCTATGCGGTTGTTGCCTAGCCAGTCGGGGATCCAGATGGTCTTGTCGTCCACGATCCGGGCCACCGGCCCACCATCGCCGCGCGGGCTCGCATCGGTGCCTTCTGGCCCCACTGTCGAGATGACCATAAAACGGCTGGCTTCGATCCATTTGCGATAGGCGGCAGTCAACGTGGTGCGGACTTTGTCAAGCGAGGCCGGGACCGGCAGGCCATAGAAGGCCTCCAGTTCGGCAATATCGCTCACGCTCTTCACGCCTGCGCCTCCGCCTCCGGCCTCCAGCCTGCCTCTCTCATCAGCTCGTCCGATCGCGTTTCGACAACCTCTTCAAGCTCTTGCATGAATTCCGGGATCGGCTTGCCGGCGGGAATTCTGGGAAGGAACTCGACCACCGCGGTTCCCGGCTTGCGATAGACGCCACGCTTGGGCCAAAACACGCCGACACTGCAGGCAACCGGAACACAATCCTGACCAAGCTCTTGATAAAGAACCCCGGCACCAGTCTTGTAGGGTTTCTTGACGCCGGGGAGAACGCGCGTGCCTTGCGGGTAGATCACCAGTTGACCGGGATCGGCACGGCCAGCCTTGACGTCGGCAAGCATCTTCTTGATCGCCTGCGCCCGCTTGCCACGATTGACGGGAATACAGCCCACCATGAGGGCATATTGCCCAACGATAGGCGTCCAGAGCAGCTCGCGCTTCATGATGAATTTGCCGCGCGGGATGGCGTTGTAGATCGCGATGATATCGAAAAACGATTGATGCTTGGGCGCCACCATGACCGCGTCCGTTGGTGGGGTGCCCCGGTATTCCACCTTCAGCCCGATGAGCCAGCGCGCCGTCCAAAGCACAAATCCGGTCCAGCCATGCGCCGCAGCAACCGCGCCACGCCGATCAAAAACGGCCCAGGGAAGATACAAGATCGCGTAGGGCACCATCGCCACATACATCAGGATATTGAACACAAGTGAGCGAACCCACTGGATGGCGTATCTCATGATTGCTCCTTCAAACGGCGGAATGCGGCGGCACGGGTTGCGACGTAGGCCACGGCGCCCGCCAGCGGAGGAATTGCGAGGGGCCAAAGCCAGTGCAAACCCTCAAACCCAAGCCCGGTCAGAAAGCCGCCCGCCACGTCGGCTTCGGGAAGAAAGAAGATCCCTGCAGCGCCGGCGAGGGCCCCGAATGCAGAGCCGGTAAAGGCCCGTAGTGTAAAGCGCCGCACGAAGGCGCCGGCGATGAAGGCATCGGTCGCCCCGACAAGCCGCATCACGCGGATGACTTGGGCATTGGCCGAAAGGGCGGCTTGGGCGGCCAGCGTGATCATCGCCCCTGTCGCACCGCCGATCAGCGCCAGCGAGAGAAAGCCAAGCGCTCGAAGCCTGTCGGCCGCAGCCACGAGTGGCGCCCGCCAGCGCGTGTGATCGTCAAGAACAGCGCCCGGCACCTCAGCCTGAAGGCGGGCCCGAAGGCCGGTCGCGTCAAAGCCGTCGCCAACTTCGACAATCTCGATCAAACGTGGGATCGGCAGCGAGGCCACGGGCAGATCGGGCCCGAACCACGGCTCGAGAAGGGCAATCTGTTCCTCGTCACTCAGCGCTCGCGCCGAGCCGACGCCGGGCGTTGTCTGCAAGACCCGCAAGGCGGCCTCGGTTTGGGCGGTAATCTGATCCTGTGGCGCCGAGATCCGAAGGGTCGATGTGCGGGCCAGCTCGGCCGACCAGCGATCAGCCAATCGTTCGGTCGCAAGCGACAGCGCCAGCGCAAAAACAGCCAAAAAGGCCATCGCGGCAGCGCTGAAAACCGTCAGCTGAACCGTAAACCCCGTTTTCGGAACCATGCGGTCGGCGCGGGGATCACCTACAAGGACGGAGGTCCAATCGCTCACAGTTCAGCCCCCGCCGCCTGTAATTGCCCGCCACGCAAACGCAAAACACGGGCCGAAACCTGGGTTTTTGCAGCGCGGATCAGGTTGAGATCATGGGTGGCGACCAACACGGCCTTGCCCATCTTGTTGAGCTCTACCAGCAACGTAAGCAGCCGTTGAGACATCTCCCAATCGATGTTGCCCGTCGGCTCGTCGGCAATGACAACCTCGGGCGACATGATCACCGCCCGCGCCAGCGCCGCCCTTTGCCGTTCGCCACCAGAAAGCTGGGGCGGAAGCTGGCTCGCCTGACCCGAAAGGCCGACCCATCCCAACAAATCCTCGAGGTATTCGTCGGCCTCCTCTTGCCGGCCGGACACAGTGAGAGGCAGGGCCACGTTTTCGGCCATCGGCAGATGATCGAGAAACTGGCAATCTTGATGCACGACCCCGATGCGTCGGCGTGCCAGAGCGATCTGGTCGCGGTCCATCTCGCGTGTGTTCTGCCCGAATATCCGCACCATCCCTGCAGTTGCGATCAACTCGCCGTAGCACAGTTTGAGCAGGGTGGTCTTACCGGCGCCGGACGGGCCGGTGAGAAAATGGAACGATCCGGGGGCAAGCGTCATCGAGAGGTCGGCGAAAAGCTCGGCGCCGCCGTAGGTATAGGCAACTCTTTCGAGTTCGATCACAGATGGCCCCTTTTTCGTCGATTGCATCGGTTCTGCCCAAAAAGACCCGCAACATCAATCGTGCCGTGTGTCTGAGCGTGCAAACTCTTGGCGTGCCCGACCCTAACTGGTAGACAAAAACTGTCGGAGCAGGCAACTGCCGAGACCAATCGAGCGGAAAGGACAATTCGGATGCGGTTGATTTGCCCCAACTGCGGCGCACAATACGAAGTCCCGGATGATGTCATTCCCTCCGGAGGGCGGGATGTTCAATGTTCGAACTGCGGCTTCACATGGTTTGAACGCCCCGGCGTATCGGCATCCGAAGAGGAAGGCCGCCCGGCTCCGCATCAGACCGCTATCCCAGCTCCGCCGGAACAAGAAGCCGATGAGTTTGACGACCTTGATGAAGATGACCTCTCGGTTTCGCCGCCGCCGAGAGAGCGCAAGGCTCTCTCCCCATCGGTCGCTGATATTCTGAAAGAAGAAGCTGCTCGGGAAGAGGCGCAGCGCCGCGAAGAGGCTGCGACCGGGCTTCAGAGCCAGCCCGACCTTGGCATCGACGATGAACCCGATCAGGAATCCCGGAGGGTCGAAGAGGTCCGCCGCCGCATGGCGCGGCTCAAAGGGGAAATGGCACCACTGCCTTCCAAAGTCGGAGCCGGCTCGCGCAGCGATCTTCTGCCAGACATCGAGGACTTTAATTCCAGCCTCCGCTCGACCGACGAGCGCAGAACTGAAGAGCCGGAAGTGATTGAGAAGCGTGAGAAAGGCCAGCGCTCGGGATTTCGTCTCGGTTTCAGTCTGATGCTACTCGCCGCGATCCTTGCGCTGATCGTCTACAACCTAGCGCCGCGGCTTGCAGAAACCGTGCCATCAGCAGCGCCGATCCTGTCAGACTATGTCGATCTGGTGAATGATCTGCGGCTATGGGTCGATCTGCGGATGCAGGATCTCATAACCCTTATGAAAGACAAGGCCGGCAGCTAGAGCCAGTCGGGGATGATATCCCGAGCGATCATCTCGTCGTAGGACGGGCGACGGCGGATCACGGCCCACTTGTCGCCATCGACCAAGACCTCGGGGATCAGCGGGCGCGAGTTATACTCGCTCGCCATCACTGCGCCATAGGCGCCCGCCGAGCGGAAGGCGACAAGATCAGCCGCCTTCACCGGCGGCATCATCCGGCCGCGGGCAAAGGTATCGCCAGTTTCACAGATCCCGCCGACCACATCATAGGCCCGCTGTTCGGCACCCGGCGCGGCCTCAACCACCGGCACAATATCGTGATGCGCGTCATACATGGCTGGGCGCACGAGATCGTTCATCGCGGAGTCGAGGATGAGGAAATCCCGCCCCTCGCCTTCCTTGACATAGATGATCTCTGACACCATCAGCCCGGCATTGCCGGCGATCAGGCGGCCCGGTTCGATCTCGATCTCGCAGCCGAGGTGGCCCACCTCTTCGGCGATCATCCGGCCATAATCCTCGGGCAGCGGCGGAGCCGCATTGGAGCGCTCATAGGGAATGCCAAGGCCACCGCCGAGGTCGAGCCGCTCGATCTGGTGGCCATCGGCCCTGAGCGCCTCGGTCAGCGCCGCGACCTTGCGATAGGCAAGGCGGAAGGGCTCAAGGTCGGTCAGTTGGCTGCCGATATGCACGTCGATCCCGACGACCCTGATGCCGGGCAGGGCTGCGGCGCGGGCATAGACGCCGCGCGCCTTGGCGATCGGGATGCCAAACTTGTTCTCCGATTTGCCCGTGGCGATCTTGGCGTGGGTTTTGGCGTCGACGTCGGGGTTCACCCGCACCGCAATCGGCGCGACGACGCCCAGCGCCGAGGCAACTTCGCTCAGCGCTTCCATCTCGGGTTCGCTTTCGACGTTGAACTGGCGGATGCCGCCCTCAAGTGCGATCCGCATTTCCTCGCGAGTCTTGGCGACGCCGGAAAAGACGATCCGCTCGCCCGGAACGCCCGCCGCCTTGGCCCGCAGATATTCTCCGACCGACACAACGTCGATCCCCGCCCCCGCTTGCCCCAAAACGCGCAGCACGGCGACGTTTGAAAGCGACTTCATCGCAAAGCAGACAAGATGCGGCATCCCCGCAAGGGCCTGATCGAAGAGGCCGAAATGGCGCAGGAGCGTGGCGGTCGAATAGATATAGACCGGCGTCCCGACCGAGGCCGCAATCTCGGCCACCGGCACATCTTCGGCAAAGAGCTGGCCGTTGCGATAGAGAAAGTGGTCCATGCGCGCCTCTGAGGAATCTTCCGCAGCGTCATAACAGATTACGGGCCAAGCCCAAGGGCCGATCAGGTGATCGGGCGGGTGCGGAGAAAAAGGAAGAGCGGCAGGCCGCAACTGACGCCAATGAGGAAGGTCGCCGGAATGGCGAGAAGCGCGATCCAGTTCTTGCGAACCCAAGTCTCGACGACGATCCAAAGTGTCAGGGCTATGGCCGCGATGAAGAGGTCGAGAACGAGACCGGCTGTGGCGTAATTCGCGTGCCACGCCTCGAGCATCCCGCCAAACCCTCCGCCATTTTCGTTGAGCCAGCGGGAATAATAGATCATCGGATGCACCGCGCCCCAGATTGCCAGCGCGAGATAGGCGAGGCGCAGGGGCGGCATCAGTTGGCCTCCTGCGCCGCGAGGTTGACGGTGGGCTTCAAGGGCGGGCCATCGGCGCCACAGGCCGCCAAAAGGGCGAGGAGCAGGAGAGCCGCTCTCATTTCAGCGCCTCTTTCCAGCGGGCGATCTGTTCGCGCACGCGCACCGGCGCGGTGCCGCCATAGCTCATGCGCGAGGCGACCGAGTTTTCCACGCCCAGAACGTCGAACACATCGGCGCGAATGCCTGCATGAACAGCCTGCATATCTTCCAGCGTCAAGTCCTGCAGATCGCAGCCCTTGCCCTCGGCCACCGCCACCAGAGAGCCGGTCACATGGTGGGCATCGCGGAACGGCAGGTTCAATTCGCGCACCAACCAATCGGCCAAATCGGTCGCGGTCGAGAAGCCCGACGAAGCCGCCGCCTTGAGATTGGGGCGGTTGGCGGTCATGTCGCTGACCATGCCGGTCATCGCGGCCAGCGCCAGCATCAGGCTGTCGGCGGCATCGAAAACCTGCTCTTTGTCTTCCTGCATATCCTTCGAATAGGTCAGCGGCAGGCCCTTCATCACCGTCATCAGCGCCACATTGGCCCCGAAAATCCGGCCGATCTTGGCGCGGATCAGTTCGGCCGCATCGGGATTGCGCTTTTGCGGCATGATCGACGAGCCGGTCGACCAGCGATCCGACATGGCGACGAAACGGAACTGGGCCGAAGACCAGATCACCAACTCTTCGGCAAAGCGCGACAGGTGCATGGCGCAGATCGAGGAGGCCGCGAGAAATTCGAGCGCGAAATCGCGGTCGGAGACGGAATCGAGGCTGTTCGCGGTCGGCCGGTCAAAGCCCAGCGCCTCTGCCGTGGCGTGGCGGTCGATCGGGAAGGAGGTGCCGGCCAAGGCAGCCGCGCCAAGCGGGGATTCGTTCATCCGGCGGCGGGCATCGGCAAATCGGCTCCGGTCGCGGGCGAACATCTCGACATAGGCGAGCATATGGTGGCCCCAGGTCACCGGCTGGGCCGTTTGCAGGTGGGTAAAGCCCGGCATCACCCAATCGGCCCCTGCCTCGGCCTGCCCCAGAAGCGCTTGCATCAGGGCCGCAAGCGCCTGATCGGCGGCGTCACATTGATCGCGCACCCAGAGGCGGAAATCGACGGCCACCTGATCGTTGCGGCTCCGCGCCGTGTGCAAACGGCCCGCAGGCGCGCCGATCATATCCTTCAGCCGCGCCTCGACATTCATGTGGATGTCTTCAAGCGCGGTCGAAAACTCGAACTTTCCGCCCTCGATTTCTGACAAAATGGTGAGGAGCCCTTCCCGAATGGCCTCGGCGTCCTTATCCGTAACAATGCCTTGCGCGGCGAGCATCGCTGCGTGGGCCCGCGAGCCGGCGATATCCTGCGCGGCGAGTCGCTTGTCGAACCCGATCGAGGCGTTGATCGCTTCCATGATCGCGTCCGGCCCGGAAGCGAACCGCCCGCCCCACATCTGGTTCGAGGTCTTGGTCATGTCGGAGGTCCTATGCGGATAGTGAAGTCAGCGGTTCTTTATACGGCGCTTGCCCTCGTTGCAAACGTGGCGATTGCAGGGTCGGCGCTTGAGGAACTGCGCGAAGGCGACATGATGAAGCTTGCGGTTCACGCGGAACCTGCTGCGGTCAGCGCCCTGCCCTTTACCGGCCCCGAGGGCGACGTCACCTTGGCCGATTTCGAAGGCAAGGTGCTTTTGGTGAACTTCTGGGCGACGTGGTGCGCCCCCTGCCGCGAGGAAATGCCCTCGATCGCCGCTTTGAGCGAAGCTTTCCCCGCCGAGGATTTCGCGGTGATCACCATCGCCACAGGGCGCAATCCCGCCCCTGCCATCGAGAAATTCCTCTCCGAAATCGGCCTCGAAGATATGCCCGTCTACACCGACCTCAAACAGCGCCTCGCCCGCGAGATGGGCGTGATGGGCCTGCCGGTGTCGATCCTGATCGACCGCGAGGGGCGTGAGGTTGCCCGCCTGACAGGCGGAGCCGACTGGAACAGCGACAGCGCCCATGCGATCATCGCGGCAATGATTGGCGAGGAAGGCTAGGCGCGGCCCGCCGAGGCCGAGAGGATCAGCGGATCAATCCCCAAAGTCTTGAGCGCGGCGGTCCATTTATACTCGTTGGCGCGACCAAAGAGGATATCGGACCTTGCATCGCAGGTGAGCCAGCCGTTCGCGGCGATCTCGTCCTCGAGCTGCCCCGGCCCCCAGCCGGCATAGCCCAGCGCCAACATCGACGACGCAGGCCCCTCGCCCTTGGCGATCTGCTCTAGAACTTCGATCGTCGCGGTCATTGCTACCTGATCGTCAACCTTCATCGTCCCTGTCTCGGCCTCGTAATCCGCCGAATGCAGCACAAACCCGCGCCCGTGCTCGACCGGCCCGCCGAAATGCACGCGGATGTCGCGCAGGCCTTCGCCGACGGGGATACCCAGTTGCTCCAGAAGATCGGCAAAGCCGATGTCGGTGGCAGGCTTGTTGACGATCAGCCCCATCGCGCCATCGTCGGAATGGGCGCACATATAGACAACACTATGCTCGAACCGGGGATCCCCCATGCCCGGCATGGCGATCAGCATCTTGCCCGTGAAATCCAAGGAAACCTGCTTCATGTCTTTAGGATGTGGTGTTCCCCCGCCACGTTCAAGGGGCAGGACACGCGATCCTCGCCACAACGTGACTTTCCTTGGCCGCAACAATTCCTATTGTCGGCGCGATGATACGGTTTCAAACCCTACTTGCCGCCCTCGCCCTGCTCGCCCCCGCCCCGCTCCTTGCCAGCGAGGGAGGCGAGCCCGCTTCCGTTCGCATCCTTCCGGGCTGGAAGACTGCAGACGGGCACCATTACATTGGTGTCGAAATCTCGCTCGAGCCCGGATGGAAAACCTACTGGCGCGCCCCGGGCGAGGCGGGGATCCCCCCCTATTGGGACTGGAGCGGGAGCGAGAATGTCGCCGATCTCGCGATCCACTGGCCGGTGCCGGAAGTCTTCGAATACGCGGGGCTCGACGTGATCGGCTATCACGATCAGGTCGTCATTCCGATCGAGATCAGGCCCTCCGACACAGGCGCGCCCGCGCGTCTTTCCGGCCACGCCGAGATCGGCGTCTGTCACGAGATATGCGTACCCTTCTCTTTCGATTTCTCACTTGATCTTGAAGGGGAGGGCCGCAAGGTTCCGGCCATCATTGCCGCTATGATCGACCAGCCTGTCTCGGCCGAAACCGCCAAGGTAGAGACAGTCACCTGTCAGGCCGAGCCCACCGCGAAAGGCCTCAAGATCACCGCCAAGCTGACGATGCCCTCTGCGGGATCGCCCGAGGTTGTAGTGATCGAATCGGGCGACGGCGACATCTGGGTATCGGGGGCGAACTCCGCCCGTGTCGGGGATGTGCTGACCGCGAGCGCCGAGATGATGAACCTCTATGGCGATTCCATCGCGCTCAACCGTTCGGCCATGCGGATCACCGTTTTGGGCAGTGACCGCGCGGTGGATATCCTCGGCTGCCCCGGCGGCTAGACCGTCAACGCCAGAAGGCGGCTGACCACGCTCAGCGAACGGCCCGATTGGGCGCTCCACTCGTTGAACGCCGCCTGAACCGCCGCCAGCTCGCGCTTGGATGACGGCTCTTTCTCGACGATGCCCTCGGCGATCAGACGGGCAACCACATCGGTGCTGAAGATGAAACTCGGCTTGCCCACCGCTCGACAGACCCTCTGGCCGGTATTTCCGCCGAGCCGCGAGCCGCGTTTCCTGAGGAATTCAAGAAAACCTATGTAATCTTCGTCGGGCCACTCGGCGAAAACCTTGGCCGCCGAGCCACTTTCTCGGGCCAGATCGGTCAGGAACACGGCATTCTCGATCACCGCCGCGATCTTGGGCCCGTTCCGCACGATCCCCTTGTCGGCAAGGAGCCGGGCCAACTCGTCATCGCCATACATCGCCACACGCGATGGCTCGAACCCCTCGAACGCCACCTCGAAACCCGGCCATTTGGCCTCGATCACCTTCCAGCTGAACCCCGCCTGAAAGATCGCCCGCGCCATTTCGGCAAGCCAGCGGCTATCGGGGAGCGCCGCCAGCTCGGCCTTGGTCTTCGCCTTGGGCAAATGCGCCTCGACCGCCTCCTTGCTTCCCTTGCGCTGAACCGCAATCGCATAGAGTTCGTCGAAGCTGCGCATCATTTTCTCCGCAGGTGCTCGTCGAGCCTTGGAAATATCTCGACAAAATTGCAGGGCCGGTGGCGATAGTCGAACTGGGCCTTGAGGATCTCGTCCCAGGCATCCTTGCAGGCGCCGGGGCTGCCAGGAAGGGCAAAAAGGTAGGTGCCATTGGCCACGCCACCCGTCGCGCGGGATTGAACGGCACTGGTGCCGATCTTCTGCATCGAGACGATGGTGAAGACGGTGGCAAAGGCCTCGATTTCCTTTTCATAGACATCGCGGTGCGCCTCGACCGTCACGTCGCGCCCCGTGAGGCCCGTGCCGCCGGTCGAGATCACCACGTCGATTTCGGGATCGGCGCACCACGCGCGAAGCTGATCGGCGATCTGCGCCCGTTCGTCCTGAATGATCTTGCGATCGGCGAGAATATGCCCCGCCTCGGCAATCCGGCCAACGAGCGTATCGCCCGAGCGATCTTCGGCCAGCGTTCGGGTGTCGCTCACCGTCAAAACGGCGATGCGGACGGGGAGGAACTCTTTGCTGTCGTCGATACGGCTCATCGGAGGCTTTCTTCAGGACTTGAGGCGCGCCTTGAGGGCCAGAAGATCGGCCCAGGCTTCGCGTTTGGCGGCGGGGTTACGCAAAAGATAGGCGGGGTGGAACATCGGCAGAGCGGGCTTGCCCAAGACTTGCGTCCAGTTACCCCGAAGACGGGTGATGCCGGTCTGGCCAAGCAGCGCCTGACAGGGCGTGTTGCCCAGCATCACCACGACCTCGGGATCAATCAGCTCGATATGCCGCTGCACGAAGGGCAGGAGCATCCCGATCTCGGCCGCATCCGGTGTGCGGTTCGAGGGTGGACGCCACGGCGAGACATTGGTGATGTAAGCCGCACTCTCGGCATCGGGGCTTGTCCGGCTCAGGCCGATGGCCTCAAACATCCGGTCGAGAAGCTGGCCGGCGCGGCCGACGAAGGGCCGCCCTTCGATATCCTCTTCACGCCCCGGCGCCTCACCAACGATCATCACGCGGGCAGCGGCATTGCCATCGCTGAAAACGGTGTTCTTCGCCCCCCGCTTCAATTCGCACAGATCAAAGCCGGCAATCGCCTCGCGCAACTCGTCCAACGTTGCCGCGCGGGCGGCTGCGGCCCGGGCCATGGCGGGGGCGTCAATGGCTGGCGCAGGCTCGGGAATCGGAGGCCGCACGGGGTGGGCCGGTTTGGCCACCTCACGCGGCGCGGCTTCCTCGGCGGAGGCGGCATAGCGGTCGGCGGGCGCGTCGAGCATGGCCTCGTCGGCCCCCATCTCGACCTGCCATTCAAGCGCGGCCCGCGAGGCCCAATATTCCGCGTGAGATTCCATAGACCAAGGATAGGCCGGATCGGCGCCAATGTGCAGGGGCAATCGGCCGCCCCAAACCAGCCTTGCCGCGGCGCGGCGCGCTTTCTATAAGCAGGAAAATCCGATCCAGAGGGTCATATGACTTTTCGCGCCCAGCATCTCCTCGGCATCGAACATCTCGCGCCGGACGAAATCACGACGCTTCTTGATCTCGCTGACCGCTACGCGAACGAGAATCGCGACGGGATCGCCCACCGCGATGTTTTGGCCGGCCTCACCCAGATCAATATGTTCTTCGAGAACTCGACCCGCACGCAGGCGAGCTTTGAGATCGCGGGCAAACGGCTCGGTGCGGATGTGATGAACATGGCGATGGCGCAGTCGAGCGTGAAGAAGGGCGAGACCCTGATCGACACGGCGCTCACGCTGAATGCCATGCATCCCGATCTTCTGGTCGTGCGCCACAATGCCTCGGGGGCAGTCGATCTTCTCGCGCAGAAGGTCAACTGTGCCGTATTGAACGCGGGCGACGGGCGGCATGAGCATCCGACCCAGGCGCTTCTCGATGCGCTGACGATCCGCCGCGCCAAGGGGCGGCTGCATCGCCTGTCAATCGCCATTTGCGGCGATGTTCTGCACAGCCGCGTGGCGCGGTCGAACATTCTGCTGCTGGGCAAGATGGAAAACCGGGTGCGTCTTGTCGCCCCGCCAACGCTGATGCCTGCTGGCGCTGCCGAGCTGGGCGTCGAGGTTTATGAGGACATGGACAAGGGCCTCAAGGATGTTGACGTGGTGATGATGCTGCGCCTTCAGAAAGAGCGGATGGATGGCGGCTTTGTCCCCTCCGAGCGGGAATATTATCACCGCTTCGGCCTTGATGCGGCCAAGCTTTCGCGGGCCAAGCCGGATGCCATCGTCATGCACCCCGGACCAATGAACCGCGGCGTCGAGATCGACGGCACCATCGCCGACGACATCAACCGCTCGGTGATCCAGACGCAGGTCGAGATGGGCGTTGCCGTCCGCATGGCCGCGATGGACCTTCTGGCGCGCAACCTCAAGGCGCACCGCGCCGCGGCCAAGAACGACCGGGGAGCTTGGGCATGAGCGAGATCCTCTTCACCAACGCCCGCCTGATCGACCCGGTAACGTTGACCGATGCGCCCGGCTGGCTGCGCGTTGCCAAGGGCAAAATCGTCGAGAGCGGCGATGGCAAGGCGCCCGAGGCCAAGGGCGAGGTTGTTGATTGTGGCGGGCTTTGCCTTGCGCCCGGCATCATTGATATCGGCGTGAAGGTTTCCGAGCCGGGCGAGCGGCACAAGGAAAGCTTCCGCTCAGCAGGCAAAGCGGCGGCGGCAGGTGGCGTGACCACCATCGTCACGCGCCCCGACACGACCCCCGCGATCGACTCGCCCGAGATCCTCGAATTCGTCGCCCGCCGTGCCGCGGCCGAGGCGATCGTCAATGTCTTGCCGATGGCCGCCCTGACCAAGGGCCGCGCGGGCCGCGAGATGACCGAGATCGGTTTCCTGCAGGATGCCGGCGCAGTTGCCTTCACCGATTGCGACCGCGTGGTGACGGATACCAAGGTCTATGCCCGCGCCCTGACCTACGCCCGCTCTTTGGGCGCCCTTGTCATCGGCCATGTGCAGGAGCCGATCCTTTCGGAAGGTGCCGCGGCGACAAAGGGCAAGTTTGCCTCGCTGCGCGGCCTGCCCGACGTCAGCCCGATGGCCGAGCGCATGGGCCTTGATCGCGATATCTCGCTTCTGGAGATGACCGGCGCGCGCTATCACGCCGATCAGATCACCACCGCCCGCGCCCTGCCCGCCCTTGAACGCGCCAAGCGCAACGGGCTCGACATCACCGCGGGCGTCGGCGTGCATCACCTGACACTGAACGAGTTTGACGTGGCCGACTATCGGACCTTCTTCAAGCTCAAGCCGCCGCTGCGCGCCGAAAGCGACCGGATCGCCGTGGTTCAAGCCGTCGAAAGCGGCCTCATCGACATCATCTGCTCGATGCACACCCCGCAAGACGAAGAAAGCAAGCGCCTGCCGTTTGAAGAGGCGGCGAGCGGGGCTGTTGGCCTCCAGACGCTCCTTCCCGCAGCCTTGCGCCTCTATCACGCCGAGCTGATCGACCTGCCCAAGCTCTTCCGCGCCATGTCGCTCAACCCCGCCCGCAGGCTCGGCCTTCCCTCGGGCCGCCTCATGGCGGATTGCCCAGCCGACCTTGTTCTCTTCGATCCCGATGCGCCTTTCGTTCTGAACCGCGACGATCTTTTGTCGAAATCCAAGAATACCCCCTTTGACGGAGCCCGGATGCAGGGCAAAGTCATCGGCACCTGGGTGGGTGGCAAACGGGTATTCGGAGGAGCCTGATGGACTTTTCAAGCGGCAGCGCCGGCGTTTTGGCCCTTTGGGCGGCAATCGGCTATGGCCTTGGCTCGATTCCCTTCGGCCTGATCCTCGCCAAGGCGATGAACCTCGGCGATCTGCGCAAGATCGGCTCGGGCAATATCGGCGCGACCAACGTCTTGCGGACGGGCAACAAGCGCGCCGCTGTGCTGACCCTTCTTCTTGATGGTGGCAAGGGCGCTGTGGCTGTCCTGATCGCGCATGCCTATTCGGGCGACAGCGCGGCCCAGATTGCTGCGCTCGCCGCCTTCCTAGGCCATTGCTATCCGGTCTGGCTCGGCTTCAAGGGCGGAAAGGGCGTGGCGACCTTCCTTGGCCTCCTTCTCGCGCTGCACTGGCCACTTGGACTTGCAGCCTGTGGCATCTGGCTGTTGATCGCCGTGACCATGCGCTATTCGTCGCTGTCGGCGCTCACTGCTGCAGGCCTGTCACCGGTCGCCGCTGCGGTTCTCGGGCGCGGCGAGTTGGTCTGGCTGATGGTGGTTCTTGCCGTGCTGATCTACTGGCGCCACCGCGCCAATATCGCCCGGCTCCGCGACGGGACCGAGACCAAGATCGGCCAAAAGGGCTAGCGCCTAGTAGCTATAGTCGGCGTAGATCCGCGTCAGATCGCCGTTCCACGCACCGTTGTAGTGGTCGATCATCTCGTCGGCGGGCGTTTTACCGGTTTCAACGCTTTCCTTGAGCGCGTTGAGGAAATGCGTCTCGTCAGGGACCATGCCGCCCGCACCGGGCAGCGCGCGGGCCTTTAGGCCGGCATCGGCCATCGCCACCGCCTCGCGCGCGAGATCGTGCATCGAAATCTTGCCGACCTTGCCCTGAAGCCCATCGACCGAGGCCGCCACGCGCAGCGCCTCGCGGGTCTCAGCGTCCCAGCCTTTGACCATGTCCCAAGCCGCATCGAGCGAGGATTGATCGTAGGTCAGACCCACCCAGAACGCCGGAAGGGCGCAAAGCCGCCGCCACGGGCCGCCATCGGCGCCGCGCATTTCGATGAATTTCTTGACCCGCGCCTCGGGGAAAACGGTCGTCAGGTGATCGGCCCAGTCCGACAGGGTCGGCCTTTCGCCCGGCAAAGCGGGCAGCTCGCCCTTGAGGAAATCACGGAAGGATTGGCCAAGAGCGTTGATATACTTCCCGTCGCGGTAGACGAAATACATCGGCACATCGAGAACCCAATCGGCATAGCGCTCAAACCCCATGCCCTCTTCGAAAGCCCAAGGGAGCATTCCGGTGCGAGAGTTATCTAGGCCGCGCCAGATGCGGCTGCGCCAGCTTTTATGGCCGTTGAGCTTGCCTTCGAGGAAGGGCGAGCTGGCGAAAAGGGCGGTCGCCACCGGCTGAAGCGCCAAGGCAACGCGCAGCTTCTGGACCATGTCGGCTTCGGACGAGAAATCGAGGTTGACCTGCACGGTGCAGGTGCGCCGCATCATCTCGGTGCCGTGTGTGCCCACGGTTTTCATGTAGCTGTCCATCAGCTTGTAGCGGCCCTTCGGCATGAGGGGCATATCGTCATGCGTCCAGATCGGCGCCGCGCCGAGGCCGATGAACCGCGCGCCGATCTCGTCGGCGATCTCGTGGACCTCGCGCAGGTGGCTGTTCACCTCGTCGCAGGTCTGGTGGATCGTCTCCAGAGGCGCACCGGAAAGCTCGAGCTGCCCGCCCGGCTCGAGGCTGACATTCGCCCCGCCCTTGGTCAGGCCGATGATATTGTCGCCCTCGAGAACCGGATCCCAGCCGAACCGCTTTTGCAGCCCTTCCAGCATCGCCTTGATCGAACGCGGTCCGTCATAGGGCAAGGGGCCGAGGGAATCCTGAAGATAGCCGAACTTTTCGTGCTCGGTGCCGATCCGCCAATCGCTCTTGGGCTTGCAGCCGCTCGCCAGATATTCCGCGAGCTGTTCGTGCCGTTCGATCAGGCCGCCGCCGGACTGGGGGATGGACATGGGTCGGCTTCTTTCATCACGTTTTCCTAATGCCACAGGTGTAGGCTTGGGCGGGCGAAGTCAATCCGCCGGAACCGACTATCGCCGCCAAATTTCCACCGCCTCGTCGAGCGGCTTGTCGAGGGCGTCGATCATCGCCTGTGTGCGAAGGCCCGGAAGGGTCGAGAAAAGATCGAAGAGCGCGTCGGACCCTTCGGCATTCACCGGAATGTGAAGCCGCTCGCCGCCGCGCGTTGCGAAACGCCATTCATTTCCGCCTTCAGGGGCCGGACCGAGGGCGACGCGGGAGATTTCCTCTGCCGAAATGACGCCGCCGGTGACCGGGCCGAAATAGGAGAGGCGGCGTTCATCAAGCTGCACCACGCCCGCGCCGCCTGCCCCTTTGCGAAAGCGGGCCCGCTGGATTCCAGACACGAGGAAAGCCGCCGCTGCCGCGACCATCGCCCAGCCGAGCCACTGCAGGATGCCGAAGGACCACAGGCCCCAACGCAACCCGAACGCGCCCAAGCCGAGGGCGATCCAGACATCACGCCAACGCCAGAGAAAGGCGCGGGCTTCGGGGCGGAGGAAGTCAGACATTCAGCGTCACGGGCTCCTTGAACAAGATAATGCTCCAGTCGCCGATCCGGCGAAAGCCGATTGCCTCGTAGGCGCGAGCCGCCATGTCGGAACCGGCGAAAAGAGTTGCGCGGGTCGCGCCCGACTGCCGCGCCTCGGCCATATGCAGCGCCACGGCTCGGCGGGCATAGCCGCACCCTCGCAGCGGGGGCGGAGTATAGACGCCGCCGACCTGAACGATCTGAGGCAGACGGGCGTTGATCCCTGTGGTGGCCACGGGCTGGCCGTCGATCATCAGGACACGATGCGAATCGCGCTCGATATAGCTGTGATAGGCGCGGCGGCCGTCTTCCTCGGCCCGCACTGCGGGCATTCCGATGGCCTCGACCGAATAGGCGACGCGCCAGCCGATCATCGTCTCGGGATCGGCATCGGCAAGGGCAACAAGCTCTCCCCGCCCATCGGGGATCACGAGATCGTCGAGATCGAGGACGAAATGCGGATCATCGTCAGCAAGGATGACAGGCGCATCACAGAGCGCCAAAGCCGCTTGCAAGCCCCGCGCATGATCGCGCGGGCCGATGATGCCTTCGGCGATCCGGCCCGAGAGTGCCTTGGCCGCGGCAGCAAAGTCGCCCGAGGGAAGATAGGGCATGACCATGCCCTTCTTGGTCATCGACAAGACGTCAGTGATCGCGCCCGCATCATCTCGCGCGATCCAGAAATGGGGCGAGAGGGGCTCACTGCCGTCGAAGCCATAGAACCGCTCGTTATTGAGCGGAAACATCGCGTATTCGGCACGCGGCGCGAGGAAGGCCTCGATCTCGGGCCAGTCTTCGGGTCGGGCGCGGATCATGCCCAGTCGCCCAGCGCCGACTGCCAGAGGGTGAGGGCCGCAACCGCCGCCGTGTCGGCCCGCAGGATGCGGGGGCCGAGGCTGAAGGGGAGGGCATAGGGCAATGCCTTGAGGCGCGCTCGTTCGGCCTCGGAAAAACCACCTTCGGGGCCGATCAGAATGGCCCACGGGCCGCGCGCCTCTCCGGCCAATGCGGTCGCCGCGCCGAGCATGGTTTCGTCGCAGAACATCAGGCGCCGCCCCTCGGGCCATGTGTCGAGAAGCCGCCCAAGCCGCTCCATCTCGGCGACCTCGGGCACAAACGTCCCGCCGCATTGCTCGGCGGCCTCAATGGCGTGGGCCTGCAGACGGTCCTGCTTCACGCGGCCCGAGTTGGTGAACTCGGTCTGCACCGGCACGATCCGCCCGGCGCCGAGCTCAACCGCCTTTTCAACGATGAAATCGGTGCGCTCTTTCTTGATGGGGGCGAAGAGGAGCCAAAGGTCGGGCGGCATCTGCAAGGGGCGGGTTTGTTCGGTGCACAGAAGGCTCCCGCCCTTCTTGCCGGCCTCGGCCACCTCGGCATCCCATTCGCCATTTTGCCCGTCAAAGAGCGACAATACGGCTCCCGCCCCGAGCCGCATCACGCCAAAGAGATAATGCGCCTGCTCTTTTGTGAGAGAGACGGTTTGCCCTTTGCCCAAGGGCTGATCTACATAGAGCCGAACTTTCGAAGCCATGGGACGAACTTATGACCGGGACCAGCGGAGCGCCAGAGGGACAAGTATCTGACGCCGTCAGGGGTAATTGGGTCGACCGGATCGCTCCAAGGGCCACGCGGCCCTATCTACGCCTTAGCCGCGCCGACCGGCCGATCGGAACGTGGCTTTTGCTTCTGCCGTGCTGGTGGGGCCTTGGCCTTGCCGCCTTGTCGGATGGCCGCTTCGGGCTGGCCGACCTCTGGATCGGCCTCGGCTGCGCCGCCGGGGCTTTCCTCATGCGCGGCGCGGGTTGCACATGGAACGACATCACCGACCGCGAGTTTGACGCGCAGGTTGCCCGCACGCGCTCGCGCCCAATCCCCTCAGGGCAGGTGAGCGCCAGAGGGGCTGCGGCTTGGATGATCGCCCAAGCGCTCATCGCTTTCGCGATTCTCCTGACCTTCAACTCGAACGCAATCATCCTCGGCGTGATCTCGCTCCTGCCTGTCGCCGTCTATCCCTTCGCCAAACGGTTCACCTGGTGGCCGCAGGTCTTTCTCGGCATCGCCTTCAACTGGGGCGCGCTTCTGGCTTGGGTCGCGCATACGGGCAGCCTCTCGCTCACCCCGATCATTCTTTATGTCGCCGGCATCGCCTGGACGCTGTTCTATGACACGATCTATGCCCACCAAGATACCGAGGACGACGCGCTCATCGGCGTGAAATCCACCGCCCGCCTCTTTGGCGAGGCATCGCCGCGCTGGCTGCGCCGGTTTCTCGTCGTCGCTGTGGCCCTCTTGGGCGGTGCGGCCCTTCTAGCGGTGATTGATCGCTCAGTCCTTTCGCTGGTGCTTGCCCTCGGGGGCGTCTGGGCCTTTGGCTGGCATCTTGCGTGGCAGCTGGGCCGCTTCGATCCCGACTCGCCCGAACGTCTCTTGATGCTCTTCAGGTCCAACCGTAATGCTGGCCTGATCCCTGTGCTGTTTTTCGCCGTCGCGTTTTTCGTGTGATTGAACCCGCGCCAATGAGCGCCTAGACATTCCGCAACCACTTGGAAAACCGATGCCGCTTCGCCTCTCTACCGTTCTGATCCGGGTTGCCAGTTTCGTCGTCGCGGCGCTTCTGTCGTATTTTGCCGCTGTCGCGGTGGTGGCTGTCGTCGAAAACCGCTCGGTTATTACGGTCCAGGAAGCGCTCATCGACGACGATCAAAGCTGGGCGACAGTGCTGGGCGATGGCCTTCAGGTCATTATCGAGGGACGGGCGCCCAGCGAAGCGGCACGCTTCCGTTCAATCTCGATCGCCGGCAGCATCGTCGATGCCAGCCGCGTAATAGACAATATGTCGATCGCCGATAATGAAGGGATCGCCGCGCCCAAGTTTGCCATTGAAATCCTGCGCAATGATTCCGGCGTTTCTCTGATCGGGCTTATTCCCGCCGCTTCGGATCGGGCGGATATCTCGGAACGGATTGCTGAGATTGCCGACGGCAAGCCGGTCAATGACCTGTTGGAAGCAGCGAATTTTCCGATGCCCGAGGGCTGGAGGCAGGCACTGACCTTTGCCATCCGCGCCCTGGCGATTCTGCCGCGTTCCAAAATATCGGTCGCGCCGGGTCTGGTCGAGGTCACGGCAATCAGCGACAGTCCAGAGCAGAAACTGGAGCTTGAAACCAACCTCCGCGCCTTGGCGCCTGCTGCTGTCGAACTGACCATGTCGATCAGTGCGCCACGCCCTGTAATAACCCCCTTCACGGCTCGCTTTTCGCTCGATGCCGAGGGCGCGCGGTTCGACGCTTGCGCCGCCGATACGATCGAGGCGGCCGCGCAGATCGAGGCCGCCGCCCGCGCGGCGGGGCTTGAAGATGATCTTGACTGCACAATCGCGCTGGGTGTTCCGTCCGGTTTCTGGGCGGATGCGGTCGAGATGTCGATCCAGTCGGTTTATCGCCTTGGTGGCGGCACAGTGACCCTTTCAGACGCGGATATCTCGCTTGTCGCGCTCGAGGGCACGCCCCAAGACCTTTTCGATACAGTTGTGGGCGAGTTTGAAAATGCCCTGCCCGACATCTTCTCTTTGACCGCATCGCTGCCTGTGGCGCCCGAAGCCACCCCAGAGGGCGTGCCGCAGTTTAGCGCAACCCTTAGCCCCGAGGGCCACGCGCAGCTGCGCGGGCGGGTTCCGGATGATCTGACCAACATGATGGTCGAGAACTATGCCAAGGCACGATTCGGCCAATCCAACCTGACAATGGGAACGCGGGTTGTTGAAGGGCTGCCGAGGGGCTGGTCGGTCAGAGTTCTCGCCGGACTTGAGGCGCTCTCGATGCTGACGAATGGTTCGGTCATCGTTCAGCCCGATCTTGTGGCGGTCCGCGGTAACACCACCAGTGCCGATACCACGTCCGAAATCTCGCGCCTCTTTATCGAAAAGCTTGGGCAGTCGGCCGAGTTTGCCGTGGATCTGAACGTCGTCGAGCAGGTCGTCGAGGTCGATACCGGACCCACGCCGGAAGCCTGCGTTGCCGAAATCCTTGCAGTCACCGGCGACCGCAAGATCATCTTCGATCCCGGCTCTGCAACCCTGACCGCCGAATCCCGGCTGATCCTTGACGATATCTCCGTCGTCCTGCGCGATTGCATGGACTCGCCGATCGAGGTTTCGGGCTATACCGACAGCCAGGGCCGCGAGGAAATGAACAAGAACCTAAGCCAATCGCGGGCCGAGGCTGTCCTGAGCGCGCTTCGCTCTCGCCGGGTGCCTACCGGCAGCTTCCGCGCCGTTGGGTACGGCGAGGCCGACCCGATTGCCGACAATGATACCGAAGAGGGCCGCGAGGCCAATCGCAGGATCGAATTCAGAGTTTATACGCTCGAAGAAGACGCCACTACGACCGACGAACCGCCGGCCGAGGAAGCACCCCAAGAGGAGCTGCCGGCCGACGCTAGCTCAGCCGGAACCGAAGGATAGGAACACCAGCACCATGAACAGATCCGAGTTTATTCTGGCGACCGCGGTCATCCTGTTTGTCGCTTTCTGCCTGGGTTGGTTTGCCAGCTGGCTTGTCAACCGATTTACCCGCGTAACTCAGGCCGACATCGGCGAGCTTGAGCGCATGGCGCAGTCTCTGCATGAGGCCGAAGAAACGCGCGACCAAGCGATCACCTATCTGCAGCAGCGCGAAGCCGAGATGAGCAACCAGCTTTCCCAAACCGAAGCCGAGCTTCGGGCGGCAATGGATGGGCTGCGCGAAGCGCGGCGCGAGGCCGAAGAGCTTCGCACCTATATCGAGCGCAAGAATTCCTGATCAGGGCCGCGGTGCGGCAGCGCGGCGCAGGCGGTCGTTGATCGCCCGACCGAGGCCGTGATCGGGAATTGGGGATACGGCAATCCGTTCGGCCCCCATTGCATCAAGTTCGTGCAGGCAGCCAAAAAGCCGCGCCGCCGCCTCGACCAGATCCCCGGAGGGCGAGAGGTTGATCGGCGCATCGACGTGACCGAAGCCCAATAGCATCTCGCCCGGATCGACGATCTCGGCATTGAGCCGAACCCGGCCCTTCGGGGCGTAGTGCGACTCAAGCTGGCCGGGAGCGACGGGGTTGTCGGTCGCCTCGACCGACCGCAGGAGCGGATAGCCTAGGCAGGCCTCGATCACTTCGCTTGGCAGGCCACCAGCCCGAAGCAACGTCGGCTCGGGAAGACAGCCGATGATCGTCGATTCCAGGCCGACCCCGCAGGCGCCGCCATCGACCACCGCCTCGATCCGGCCTCCAAGGCCCGCCAAGACGTGGGCCGCCAAGGTGGGGCTGATCCGGCCAGACGGGTTGGCGGATGGGGCCGCGACCGGCCCGCCAAAAGCTCGCAAAAGCCCCTGCGCCACCGGGTGATCCGGCACGCGGATCGCCAAGGTATCGAGCCCGGCAGTCACAAGGCGCGAAACGCCAGCCCCCTTCTTCAGTGGCAGCACCAGGGTGAGCGCGCCGGGCCAGAAGGCATCCGCAAGGCGTTCGGCCTCTGGCGTAAATTCACAAAGCGCGCGGGCGGCGCCGAGGTCGGGAAGGTGGACGATCAGCGGATTGAAACTGGGCCGGCCCTTGGCCTCATAGATCCTAGCCACCGCCAAATCGTTGCGCGCATCCGCGCCAAGGCCATAGACCGTTTCGGTCGGAAAGGCGACGAGGTGACCCTCCGCAAGCAACGCGCCTGCGCGGGCAAGCCCGGCGGTATCGGCTTTCAGAACTTGGGTCTCTGTCAAAGTCATGACGCTGCGTTCCTGTTGCTGGCAGGCGGCAGAACGTTACCTTGCCGTCAATTCGCCGACATATAGACGCCGCCAGGTTTTTCCAAGCCACGCCAGGAAGAGTAAGCCATGCCCTATCGTTCGCCCGTAGCCGATATCACCTTTGTTCTCGACAAGATCGTCGATTTCGCAGGCCTCACTGGCACCGACCGTTTTGCCGAAACCTCGCCAGACGTGACCGAAGCCATCCTGACCGAAGCCGGTCGGATGTGCGATGACATCCTTGCTCCGCTGAACCGTGCTGGCGACCTCAATCCCGCCGTTCTGGAGAACGGAATTGTCCGGACATCGCCCGGCTTTGCCGAAGGCTATCGCGCCATTGCCGACGGCGGCTGGATTGGCATGGCCGCCGATCCTGAACATGGTGGCATGGGCCTGCCCCATACACTCGCCACCGCAGTCAACGACATGATGTCGGGCGCCTGCCTTGCGCTGCAGCTCAACCCACTGATGAGCCAAGGTCAGATCGAGGCGCTGGAGCATCACGCCAGCGACGAGATAAAGGCGCTTTATCTGCCCAAACTGATCAGCGGTGAATGGCACGGCACGATGAACCTGACCGAGCCGCAGGCCGGTTCGGACGTGGGCGCGCTTCGGACCAAGGCCGAGCCGCTCGACGATGGCACCTATGCCATCACCGGTCAAAAGATCTTTATCAGCTGGGCCGACAATGATTTCATTGCAAATACCTGCCACCTCGTCCTCGCCCGCCTGCCCGATGGCGTGGCCGGCACCAAAGGCATCAGCCTTTTCATGGTGCCCAAGCTGATCCCCGATGCCGATGGCAACCCCGGCGAGCGCAACTCGCTGCGCGTGGTCAGCCTTGAACACAAGATGGGCCTGCATGGTTCGCCTACCGCCGTTATGGCGTTTGAAGGGGCCAAGGGCTGGCTGATCGGCAAGCCGCATGGCGGCATGGCAGCGATGTTTACGATGATGAATAACGCCCGTCTTGGCGTGGGTGTGCAGGGGCTGGGCGTTGCCGAGGCTGCCTATCAGAAAGCGGCCGAATACGCGCAGGATCGGCGTCAGGGCCGCGTCGGCGGCACTGGCACGATCTCGGAATATCCTGATGTGCGGCGGATGTTGATGACGATGAAGGGCGATGTTTTCACCGCCCGCTCCATCGCGCTCGACTGCGCCGTGGCGATCGACTTGGCGAATGCCACCGGCGATGCACGCTGGTCGGCCCGCGCCGCCCTTCTCACCCCCATCGCCAAGGCCTTTGGCACCGATACCGGCATCGAGGTGAGCCAGATGGGAATGCAGGTGCATGGCGGCATGGGCTTCATCGAGGAAACCGGCGCGGCGCAATTCCTGCGCGATGTGCGGGTGACCGCGATCTACGAAGGCACCAACGGCATTCAGGCGATGGACCTCGTGGGCCGCAAGATGATGGACGGCGGCGAGGCCGCCTTCCGCCTTCTCGACGAGATCGAGGCCAATGCCGAAGCCGCCCGAGGCGCCCATCCAGATCTGGCCGAAGCCGTCTGGAACGCCGCCGAATCGCTGCGTGAGGCGACCGAGTGGATGGCCGCACAGTCCGACATGAACGACCGCTTTGCCGGTGCCGTGCCCTACCTTCGGGCCTTTGCCCGCGTCCTCGGCGGCCACTATCACCTGACGGCAGCACAAACCGGCGATGCCGCGCGGTCGGCTCAGGCCGCCTTCTACATTCGCCGTATCCTTCCCGAGCATCAGGCGCTATTGGCTCATGCCATGTCCGGCGCGGCCGGGCTGGTTGACGTTCCCTTGGAGGAGCTTGGGCTTTGACATCCCCGGCGGCCCTTATCCGCTATCCTTTCGAGGAACCGCCCGCGCCGGGAGAAGCGCTTGAAGTGGCCGAAGGCGTCCTTTGGCTGCGCCTGCCGCTGCCCATGGCGCTTGATCACGTCAACGTCTTTGCCTTCGACGAGGGCGACAGCTGGACGATCCTAGACACCGGCTTCGACACCCGCAAATCCCGCGCCATCTGGGAGGCGGTCCTTTCCGGCCCGTTGGGCGGCAAGCCGGTCGGGCGGGTCATCGTTACCCACTACCACCCCGACCATATCGGCCTTGCCGGTTGGTTCGTGGCCCGTGGGGCGGCTCTTGCTACCACGCGAACGAGCTGGATCCTCACCCGGATGCTGACCCTCGACGTTCAGCCCGTCCCTGCCGAGGAAACCCTCGCCTTCTATCGCCGCTCGGGCATGGACCCCGCCCTTTATGAGCAACGCAAGACCGAGCGCCCCTTCAACTTTGCCGATTGTGTCCATCCGCTGCCTGCCGGCTATGACCGGATCGCCGAAGGGCAGGAGATCGGCCTCGGCGGCCGCCGCTGGATCACCCGGATCGGCCACGGCCACGCCCCCGAACACGCGACCTTCTGGAGCCTTGAGGACAACCTCGTGATCGGCGGCGATCAGCTTTTGCCCTCGATCAGCCCCAACCTCGGCGTCTATGCCAACGAACCCGAGGCCGATCCGGTGGCCGAATGGCTTGCCTCCTGCCACCGCTTCACCGAGTTCGCAAATGAGGATCATTTCGTCCTCGGCGGCCATAAACTTCCCTTCATCGGGCTTCCAACCCGCCTGCGGCAGCTGATCGACAATCATGTGGGCGCGCTGGGCCGGTTGGTGAACCATCTCGAAGAGCCCAAGCGCGGCGGCGAATGCTTCCTGCCGCTGTTCAAGCGGGAAATCGGTGCGGGCGAATACGGCATGGCTCTTGGTGAAACGGTCGCCCACCTCAACCACCTGCACCAGACCGGCCGCGCGCGGCGTTGGCTGGGCGAGGATGGAGCCTATCGCTGGCAGGCTATCTAGCGCGGTGGAAACTGTTAGACTTGGGACAGCCCAACCGGGAGCAAAAATGACTCAGTCCACCCACAAAGACAGCCCGCAAAGCACGATATCTACCTCCGCCGAGGCGGTTGAAAACGCGATCCTGCCGATGGTGCACGAGGTCCACAAGAACCCGGACACACCCTGCGCGATGGACAGCGAGCTTCCCGAGAATTTTCAATATTCCGAGGACAAAAGCGAAGCTCGTTGGGCCTATGAGCGCCTGATCCTCTACATCCAGAATTTCGAAAAGCAGCTGAAAAAGGACGAAGAGGTCGCCCTAGGCTTTACCGGCGGAGAGGCGGGTGTCGTTCGGATTGAGGGCCTCGGCTATTTCGACCCCGATATCCTGACCTTCTACGGCACCACCGATGACGGCGCGCGCACCCAACTGGTCCAGCACGTCAGCCAGCTGAATGTCATGCTCATCGCCCTGCCTGCCGAAGAGGAGATCGAAGAGCCGGATCGGATCGGCTTCCGCCTCGCCCGCGATCTCGAAACGCCGGCTGACGCGACAAAACACACCACTTCGAAGGCGTGACAGGGGCGAGGATATCGTCTATTCAGCCCCGAAACACCTATCTGACAGGAGCCTCAAATGGCCGAACACAAGCAAGGCACAATGAACATCCACGCCCAGGAAAAGACCTTTGACGGTTTCGTAAGCTTCGTGACCAAGTCGGTCATCGTGATTCTGATCGCGGTCGTCTTCCTGGCACTCGTCGGCGCCTAAGGCCCCTACTCATGGTCAACCGTCGTTTCGTCGTTCTCGGCCTGCCAGTCGCGCTGGCGGCCTGTGTTCCCGGCGAAGCGGTCTGGGCTCCAGATGAGCTGGTCGAGGCCAGCGTCTATCGCCATGACGCGCCCCCCTCGCTGACGCTGATCACGATGAAATCGGTTGGCTCGGGCAGCGGGGCGCATACCGCCCTCCTAATCAACGCCAGCCAGCGCGTGCTTTGGGATCCGGCCGGTTCGTTCAAACACCCGACGATCCCGGAACGAAACGACCTGATCTTTGGCATTACGCCAAGGGTGCTGGACTACTACATCTCCTACCATTCCCGCGAGACCTATTACACGGTCATTCAGGAGCTTCAGGTGCCCGCCGAAGTGGCCGAAATGGCCCTGCGCGAAACGATGGCTTACGGAGCGGTCGGCGAGGCGCGTTGCACAGTTTCCACCTCGGAAATTCTCAAGCGCCTGCCTGGGTTTGAAAACATCGGCGTCACGTTCTTCCCCAACGAGCTTGAAAAACAGTTCGCGAAATTTCCGGGTATTGCGCGCATCGAATACCATGAGGACGACGCCGACGACAAATCGGTCGCTGCCGCTCAGATCGACGCATTGATCAGAGCTGGCCTGTAAGCCAGATCCCCCCGACCAAGACGACCGCGCCAGCCAAAATTGCCCAGATTACGTTGCGCGTCGCGACCCCGACGAAGAGGGTTACCACCGCCGCCGTAAGGCGCAGCGGATCGGGCTCACCACCCGTAGCCGCCGGCCACAATACGAGCGGCGCGACCATTCCGGGAATGACGGCAACCGGCGTATAACGCAAAAGGCGCAGCAAGAACTGCGGCAGCGTCCGATCCCCCAGAATGGCGAGAAACGAAAAGCGCAGCGCAAAGGTGCCCAAGGCGAGAAGCACAATGATGAGCCATATTTGGCCGGAGGAATAGCCTAGCGCACCCATCTGCTGCTCCAATCCTCGACCAGTGCACCTGTCAGCATCGCCAAAGACGCGGCAACAAGCAGACCAACCCCGCTTGGCATCCAGCCCAGCGCCAGCGCCCCGACGACCGACACAACCGCCGCCGCCACATGGGGAAGTGATTTGAGCATGGGGCCAATCAGGGCAATGAAGGTGATAGGCAGGGCGAAATCGAGCCCCATCGACGATGGGATTGCCGATCCGACCAACGCTCCGACAGCCGTCGTCCCGCACCAAAGGATAGAGATCGGGATCGCCACCCCAAAGAAGAAAGCAATCCGCGCCGGGATCGTAAGATCTGGTTCTTGCTCGAAACGATCAAGGCTCACGGCATAGCTTTGGTCGAAAAGAATGTAGGCGGCGAGCGCACGCTGCCAAAGCGGCGCCTTCCCCAGATAGGGCACGAGCGATGCGGAATACATTGCCATCCGCATATTCACAGCCAGGCCCGCCAAAAGAACCATGAGGATCGGTGCCTGATCCTGCATCATCTGGAGCGACGCAAATTGCGCGGCACCTGCGATGACCAGCGCGGTGAACCCCATGGTCTGAATAAGGTCCAACCCTGCCTCGGTGGCGACAACGCCGAAAAGTGTGGCAAATGGCACAACGACCAGAATGAAGGGCAAACTGCGGCGGAGCCCCTGCAGGAACGCTTTGGTCGGTGTGATTTGGGTCATGCTTGGTCCTGCGGTCCCTCGCCGCATACGCTTCGCATCAAAGAATGGCAATCCGCGCGGTTTGCGATCATGCTTCCGTCAGGATCAGGACCAGCCACCATGAAAATCACCCGCGGCGTAGAACGCCAAGACATCGCGGAGGCAGCCCAGCTTTACTGGCTGGCCTTTGGTGGTAAGCTGGGCCGGGTCATGGGCCCCGAACATCGTGCGACAGCCTACATCCAGCGCGCGCTAGGTGCTGACCACGCCATCTGCGCCCATGATCAAAGTGGAAAGCTGATTGGAATCGCCGGCTTCAAGACCTACGAGGGCGCGCTGGTTGGTGGCCGGCTGCGGGATCTGGCTGCGATCTATGGTTTGATCGGAGCATTTTGGCGGGCGGCCCTCATGACCCTTCTCATCAACGACACTGACAACGAACGATTCTTGATCGACGGGCTTGCCGTAGCGCCCTCGGCACGGGGCCAAGGCGTGGGAACAGCGCTTCTTCATGCGATTTTCGACGAGGCCCGCAGACAGGGTTATGCCGAAGTGAGGCTCGAAGTTGCCGGAAGCAACCATCGAGCACGGGCGCTTTATGAGCGCATCGGATTCGTTCCAATAACGCAGGTCGACATGGGTCTCTTGCGCCATATCTTCGGCTTTGCCTCCACAACGACCATGATTTGCCGCGTGGCCTGATCCTCAGTCAAACGTTCCTGCCACGCGCCCAAGCAACATGAAGGCCCGCGCGGTGCGGGTCTCTGCCAGATCGACCAATTCGGCATCTGAAGCCCCGGGCTCTAGGCCAACGAGCATCTGGTCGAATTTTCTCAGGAAGTGGTGGGCCGCATCGCGAAAGATCGTGTCCTCGCGCATCCGCCCGGCGGTCAGTGCAAGGCATGAACGATCACGAATGCCACCAAGGCTTGCGATAACGCGCCCCCGTTCGCCCTTGGCAAAACGGCGCCAGATTTCGGGGCGTGCGCGGTCGGGGATCATGTCGTCCATATAGATCCCGTCTTGCGACAGAAGCGTCAGGATATCCTGACTGGCCTGAACCAATTGCCGTGCCTGACGATCACGCAACGCGCGCCGAAGCGCCGAAAAGCCGACCTCGTCGCTTTCCGTGTCGGGGAAGTTCAGCGCCCTGATCAGATCCGGCGTTTCAAGGGGTGGCTCGATATCCTCCACGGAGGTTCCCAGAGCGAGGCTCGGCTGATCGTCTGCCGGGGCCGGCTCGGGAACGACCGGCTTGCGGCCCCCCTCACGATGGGTGGTAAAGGTTGTCAACGCGACTTCGGTTTGCCGCGCCGTCTGGGCAATCTCGGCAAGCTTCCGCTCGACGCTGGGCTGTAGCACGCCGGTGGGCCGCCCCTTTTGATCCGCGATGTAGCTCTTGCGGAGCGCCTCGACGGCCACCTGAAGGCGCTGTGACTCTTCCCGAACAATTCGAGCCGAGCGCGCAGAAATCGCCGCCACCCAGATGATCGCGACAGGCAGGAAAACCACCATCAGCGTGAGGACAAATCTTAGGGAATCCAGACCCGTTTCATCGGCTGGGGCGACAAGAAAAAAGAGGCCGATCCCCGCCAACCAAACGAGGCTGGCTATCAAGGCGACAACCTCTGTCCCCGAAATTCGCGGGTCTTCCTTGCCGACAAGAGCCGACTGCCGAGAAGCCGAATTGGTTTGGCGCTCTGCCATCAAATGTCCCTGGCCCTGGTTCGGGTCGTCTAAATATAGCTAACTTTAAGGATTTCGTAACCGCGATCGCCACCCGGAGTGCGAACTTCGATGCTATCGCCCTCGTCCTTGCCGATCAGGGCGCGCGCCAGCGGCGACTTGACGTTGAGCCGGCCATTCTCGATATCGGCCTCGTATTCGCCGACGATCTGATAGGTCTTTTCCTCGTCGGTATCCTCGTCGACGATCTCGACCGTGGCGCCGAACTTGATCGTACCCGACAGCTTGGTCGGGTCGATCACATCCGCAAGCGAGATCACGCCCTCAAGCTCTTTGATCCGGCCCTCGATGAACGACTGCTTTTCCTTGGCGGAATGATATTCGGCATTCTCCGAAAGATCGCCATGCGCGCGCGCCTCGGCAATCGCCTGAATGATCGCGGGGCGCTCGACGCTCTTAAAATGGCGCAGTTCGGCCTCGAGCTTTTCAAACCCGGCGCGTGTCAGGGGGATCTTTTCCATCAGTATTTCCCGATCTCACAACCCATTCGACCAGATCGCCAAGCGAAAATGGCCGGTTTTGCCAACTGAACCAAACTGAGGTCTGAATGCAAGGGGAGAGGCGCGAATGCCGGATGTTGTGCGGGGCTGGTGCGTCAATATAGTGGGGGCCAAGCGATAACGGATGAGCAAAGTATGCATGACCGCGGACTGAACGGTGATCTTCGGCGTATGCTGCTGGTAGTTGTGGTCTATTTTGCTGCCGCTTCGGTCTTTGTCTGGTTTTTTCGGGATAATCCGGCCGCCCTTTTGGGGTCGATCCTGCAAGATTTACCTCATTCTTTCGCGCTGTTCATGCAAATCGGCTGGTGGGTTCCTTTGACCCTTTTGCCTGTCATGATTTTGGCCCCATGGCGCAAAATCCTCTACCGGATCCCGGCCGCCATGGTGATGATCCTGCTGTGCACGGCGTTTTTTTTGATCTTCACGATGATCAAGAACTCAATGACCTTTGCGATCCCCTTCTGGGCTGATCCGATCTTGGCCAAGATCGATCAGGGCCTGCATGGCGGCACCGATCCGATCATTCTTGCCCATTCCTTCGCGATGCCTGTTCCAACCGGGCTTCTGGAACCGATCTATTCATCGTCTTGGCTGGCCCCGGCGATGTATCTGCCTGCCCTGTCGGCCTTGTTTGATAGCTCGGCGGCCCGGCGGAGGCGTTTCACCATCCTTTATGTTTTGGCTTGGGTTGTGTTGGGGAATGCACTGGCCCTGGCATTCATGTCTGCAGGCCCGATCTATTATGATCGCGTGTTGGGCGCCCCGCGCTTTGACTATATCGCGCAGCTCTTGCGTTTGGCTGGCCTTGAGGGAACCAATCTAACCGGACTTCAGGATTGGCTCTGGCGGGCCTATCAGTCGCGGGGCCATGTTGCGGGCGCGGGCATATCGGCATTTCCCAGTGTCCATGTGGCGATGGCAACGGTTCTGGCGCTCTATCTGTTCGAGCTTGACCGTCGGCTCTGGCCCCTCAGCCTATTGTTCGTCGCGCTTTATCAATTCCTCTCGGTCTATCTTGCATGGCACTATGCCATTGATGGCTATTTCTCGATCCTTGTGATCCTGCCTGCATGGGCCTTTCTTCGTGCCAGAGCGCCCAATCACCAGGCAACCGGGTAGCAATCGCAAATCTGTGCCGGGACGTCGCAATTGACCCTGCAAAGCCCCTCGGCTAACGACTATCGAGCAAGAATATTGCGTTAATCAACGAACCGGGAGGGGCTGCAAGAAATGGCCGAAATCGAACGCGAAGCAATGGACTATGACGTTGTCATCGTTGGCGCTGGCCCTGCGGGCCTTTCGGCGGCGATCCGGCTCAAACAGCTCGATGCCGATCTGAATGTCGTGGTCCTCGAAAAGGGCTCTGAAGTTGGCGCGCATATCCTTTCCGGCGCGGTTCTCGATACCTCGGGCCTCGACCGGCTGATGCCCGACTGGAAGGCCAAGGGCGCGCCGATCAAGACCGAGGTTAAGGAAGACAATTTCTACATGCTCGGTGCCGAAGGCTCGATCCGCATCCCGAATTTCGCGATGCCGCCTCTGATGAACAATCACGGCAAATACATCGTCTCGATGGCCAACGTCACCCGTTGGATGGCGGAACAGGCCGAGGCGATGGGTGTCGAGATCTTCCCGGGCATGGCCTGCTCCGAGCTGGTCTATGGCGAGAATGGCGAAGTCGTCGGCGTGGTCGCGGGCGAGTTCGGCAAGGAAGCCGATGGCAGCATGGGGCCGAATTACGAGCCGGGCATGGAGCTGCGCGGCAAGTATGTCTTCCTCTCCGAAGGCGTGCGCGGCAGCCTCTCGAAAGAGGTGATGGCGAAATACAATCTCTCCAAGGGCCAGTGCTCGCAGAAGTTTGGCCTTGGCATGAAAGAGATCTGGGAGATCGACCCCGCCAAGCACCGTGAAGGCACCGTGACCCATACGATGGGCTGGCCGCTCGGTTCGAACGCGGGCGGCGGTTCGTTCATCTATCACATTGAGAACAATCAGGTTTACGTCGGCTTCGTCGTCCACCTGAACTATGCCAACCCCTATCTCTTCCCCTATATGGAGTTTCAGCGGTTCAAGCATCACCCGATGGTGGCCGAGCTTCTGAAGGGCGGCAAGCGCGTGGCCTATGGCGCCCGTGCGATCAGCGAGGGCGGCTGGCAGTCGATCCCGCAAACGGCCTTTCCGGGCGGATGCCTTCTCGGCTGCTCCGCGGGCCTCGTGAACGTGCCGCGCATCAAGGGCAACCACAACGCCATGCATTCGGGCATCGAGGCGGCCGAAGCCGCCCACGCCGCGATCAAGGCGGGCCGTGGCGGTGATACGCTGATGGAATACGATTTTGCGCTCAAGGCTGGCCCCGTGGGCAAAGACCTCAAGCGCGTCCGCAACGTCAAACCGCTCTGGTCGAAGTATGGCCTTCTGACCTCGCTTGCTGTTGGCGGCCTCGATATGTGGACCAACAACCTCTTCGGCCTCTCGCTCCTCGGCACGCTGCGCCACGGCAAATCGGACGCCGCCGCGACCGAAGAGGCATCCAAGCACAAGCCGATCGACTATCCCAAGCCCGACGGCAAGCTGAGCTTCGACCGGCTGACCAACGTCAGCTTCTCGATGACCAACCACGAGGAAAGCCAGCCGTGCCACCTTCGGCTCAAGGATGGCTCGATCCCGATTTCGGTCAACCTGCCGAAATACGCCGAGCCCGCCCAGCGCTATTGCCCGGCCGGTGTCTATGAGGTGATCGAGGAAGAGGGCAAGGACGCGCGCTTTGTCATCAACTTTCAGAACTGCGTCCACTGCAAGACCTGCGACATCAAGGATCCGAGCCAGAACATCAACTGGACGACCCCGCAAGGCGGCGACGGGCCCAACTATCCCAACATGTAATCGGGATCGGACCAGGGGGGCCGCGGCCCCCTTTTTCATTTTTGCACGCCCTCGTGACCTGCCTGCGATTGCGGCTGGGGGCGCGGTTCTCTAGGGTGATCTAGCGATTTCCCGCGAACGAAAGACTGGTTTGACGTGAAGAGTATCCGCTGTTTTTTCGCCACCTCGGCCTTGGCCCTAGCGGCCTCGGGCCCGGCCTATGCCGAGCCTGACGCAGGCGCCTATCTGGCGGCGCGAATGGCAATCATGGACTATGATTTCGCCCTCTCGGCAACCTATCTTGATCGCGCCTTGATAGATGATCCGCAGAATCCCGTTCTGCTTGAAGAAGCGCTCCGCGCCCATTTTGCCTTGGGCGAGTTTGATCAGGCCTACGGCCTGGCCGACCGGATGGTCGCGATCGGTATCGCCAGCCAGACTGCCAATTTCATCGCAATGGTTCACGCCGCCCATACCGGAAACTGGCAGCGGATATTCGTTTTGCTTGAGCAGGGCCAAAGCGTCGGCCCTCTGGTCGATGGTCTGGCACAGGCCTGGTCGTTCGTCGGGCGCGGACGTATGACCCGCGCGGTACAAAGTTTTGACGAAGTGATCGATTCTTCCGGGCTCCGGGCATTTGGGCTGTATCACAAGGCGCTTGCCTTGGCTTCTGTAGGAGATTTCGAAGGCGCCGATGCGATCCTCGCACTCCCGCCCGAACAGGGAATGCAGAAGACGCACAGAGCAGCGCTCGCGCGGGCCGAGATATTGAGCCAACTCGACAAGAATGATGCGGCCATTTCGCTTCTTGAGGATTTTGCCGGTTCTGCCGGGGATCCCGTCTTTCTCGACAAGATTGCCCGGCTGAGATCGGGCGAGGTGCTTCGTTTCGAATTTGTATCGAGTCCCGTTGAAGGAATGGCGGAAGTGTTCTTCTCGGTGGCTGCGGCCATCGAAGGGGATGCAGACGACGACTATACCCTTCTCTACTCGCGTGCAGCCGAGGCCCTTGATCCGACCCACAGCGAAGCCATCATCCTTTCGGCCCGACTTCTCGAAGCGCTCGGCCGCTTTGATCAGGCGAATGAGACCTACACCAAGATTGCCCGAGGCGACCCGATCTATTTCAAAGCCGAGTTGGGACGTGCAGCCGCCCTCGATAGCGCGGGCCGGACCGACACGGCAATCGAGGTTCTGAGCGCGCTGATCCGCAATAGTGGTGAAATGCCGGACGCGCTTGCATCCCTCGGTGACATGCTGCGACGGAACAGCGACTGGACGGCTGCCAACGCTGCCTATACCCGCGCTCTGGCGACCTATGGGCCGAGTGATCCATCTCGTTGGATTGTCCTCTATACGCGCGGGATCACGTCCGAGCGGATGGGCAACTGGGCTGATGCTGAGGCTGATTTCCGCGCCGCTCTCGAGCTTCAGCCGGGGCATCCTTCGATCCTGAACTATCTAGGGTATTCGCTCGTCGAAAGGCGCGAGAAACTTGACGAGGCGCTCGACATGATCGCGCGGGCGGTCGAGTCTCAGCCCGACAGTGGCGCCATCGTGGATAGCCTCGCTTGGGTGCTTTACCGGCTTGGCCGCTATGACGAGGCAATTATTCATATGGTTCGCGCGGCCGAACTTGAGCCGCTGGATCCGATCATTAGCGATCACTTGGGTGATGTTCTCTGGGCTGTAGGGCGCGAAGCCGAGGCGCGGTTCCAATGGCAGCGGGCGCTGTCATTTGCACCGGAAGAGAAAGACGCAATCCGGATCCGCGCCAAACTTGCCAAAGGGCTCGACAAAGTTCTCGAGGACGAAGGGGCGCCACCCCTCACGGTGCCGCGTGATGAGCGTTGAGGCCTTTGCCCCGGCCAAGGTCAACCTGACGCTTCACGTCACCGGGCGCCGTGCGGACGGGTATCACCTGCTCGATAGCCTCGTGGTCTTTCCCGATGTGGGGGATCGCCTCAGCTTTGCCCCCTCTGAGGATCTGAGCCTTGAGGTTTGCGGCCCTCTGGCCGAGGGCGTCCCGACCGATGGGCGCAACCTTTGCATCAGGGCGGCGCAACTCCTCGGCTCCACGAAGGGCGCACGTATCACGCTTGAAAAGCACCTGCCGCATGGCGCTGGCATCGGTGGCGGCTCGGCCGATGCCGCGGCAACGCTTCGCGGCCTTTCCGCGCTTTGGGGTCTGCCCCTGCCAACCGCCGATAAGGCCGCGTCTCTGGGTGCCGATGTTCCGGTCTGCCTTGCCGCGCCCAAGGCGATGTTAATGCGCGGGATTGGCGAGGTCTTGAGGCCTGCGCCGGCCTTACCGGCCGTCACCATGCTCCTAGTCAATCCCAGGATAGAAACCCCAACCGGCGCGATCTTTTCGGCCCTCGCATCCCGCGGCGGGATCGAAAACCCGCCGATGCCAAAGATGCCCGCAGGCTTTGCCGATTTGGCCGAGCTTGCCTCCTGGCTCAGGCTCACTCGTAACGATCTTGAAGGGGCGGCTTCGGATTTCGCGCCGATCCGCGGGGTCAAATCAGCGATCGAAGCGCAGCCCGGCTGCGCCTTGGCCCGAATGTCGGGCTCGGGAAGCACCTGCTTTGGTATTTTCGCAAGCGTCGGACCCGCCGAGGCCGCCGCCGCAGCGATCCGGCGCCATCACCCTGAATGGTGGATTGCTGTCGGCGAGGTCAGTTGATCCGTTCAACCACATAGCCGGCCAGATCGACCAACATATCGCGCAGCGGATGCTCGGGCAGCTTGGCCATTTCGGCCTTGGCCTTGCCGACCCATGCAATCGCCTCTTGCCGCGCCGCCTCGACCGCACCGTGACGGGCGAGGACGGCAAGCGCCGTTTCGAGATCGCCCTCGCCCTGCTGGCCCTTCTCGATGGTCCTGACCCAGAAGGCACGCTCCTCGGCATTGGCCTTGGCAACCGCCTTGATCACCGGCAGCGTGAGCTTCCGCTCGCGGAAATCGTCGCCGATGTTTTTGCCGATAGCGGAGGTGCCGCCATAGTCGAGCACATCGTCAACGATCTGGAAGGCCACGCCCAGCGCATCGCCATAGGCATAGAGGGCGCGGATGGTGTCTTCGCCCATCCCCGCAATTACGCCGCCCACCTCGGTCGCCGCCGAAAAGAGCGCCGCCGTCTTGCCGCGGACAACCTTGAGATATGTGTCTTCCGTGGTGGCCAAATTTCGCGCGGCGGTCAGCTGAAGAACCTCGCCCTCGGCAATCGTCGCAGCCGCATTGGCGAGAATGTCGAGCACGCGGAGCGAGCCGGTCTCGACCATCAACTGGAACGAACGGGCGAAAAGGTAATCGCCCACCAGAACGCTCGAGGTGTTGTCCCACAAAAGGTTGGCGGTCGGGCGGCCCCGTCGCTGGGTGCTTTCGTCCACCACGTCGTCATGCAGAAGCGTCGCGGTGTGGATGAACTCGACCGTCGCGGCCAGATGGATATGGAACGGCCCGTCATAGCCACACATCCGGGCCGCGGCGAGGGTCAGCATCGGGCGCAGGCGCTTGCCGCCGGCCTCGATCAGATGCGCCGTTACCTCGGGTATGCGCGGCGCGTGCTCGGACGCCATGCGCGCGCGGATCATCGCGTTCACACGGGCCAAATCCTCGGCCAGCGCCTCGGCCAGGCGCTCATGAGGTTTGGTCGCGGCGATATCCAGGCTCATAACTTCTCCGTCAGCGTGATAGACAACAGGGGGGCAACCACATAGGTCTTTGACCATGAAGGAACTTCTGCGCAGCAACAACCCGACAGACATCGCTTTCGCCAAGGCCCTTCTGGACGGCGAGGATATAGACTGCTTTGAAATGGACGTAAACATGAGCGTCCTTGAAGGAAGCATCGGAATCTTTCCAAGGAGGCTGATGGTTCTGGACGCCGACCTTGAGGAGGCGCGGATCGTTCTATCCGACAACGGGTTCAAGGGGATTTCGTGAGCGAAGCGCTGACCTGCGACGAATTCCTCGGCGGCAGGCTGCGCCTGTGGCAGCCGCGTGAAGGCTATCGCGCGGGTGTTGATCCGGTGCTTCTGGCCGCGGCCGTTCCGGCACAAAGCGGGCAGGATGTTCTCGAGCTTGGATGCGGGGCCGGCGCCGCGATCCTTTGCCTCGGGGCGCGGGTCGAGGGGCTGGCCCTTACGGGGATCGAACTGCAACGCGACTATGCCGCGCTGGCCCGTCAGAACTCCAAAGACAACGATGTTCCTCTGGAAGTGGTTGAGGCTGACCTGCGGAACCTGCCATCCGAGCTCCGCCAGCGTGTGTGGCACCACATTCTGATGAATCCGCCCTATTTTGATCGCTCGGCGTCTACCGCCTCGGCGAATACTGGTCGGGACACGGCTCTCGGCGGCGACACCCCGATAGCGCAATGGATTGATGTTGCCGCGCGGCGGCTGCGGCCGAAAGGCACGCTGACCCTTGTGCAAAGAATTGAGCGTTTGCCCGAAGTGCTTGTCGCCTGCGAAGGACGGCTCGGGTCGATCGTCGTGCGGCCGCTTGCCCCACGCGAAGGTCGTGCGCCAAAGCTATTCCTCCTGCAGGCGCGCAAAGGTGGACGCGCCGCTTTTCATCTTTTGGCACCTCTTGTGCTCCACGATGGACATACCCATGTCGAAGACAGAGACGACTATACCGCCGAGGCGCGGGCAATCCTGCGGGATGGCAAGCCTCTGCCCCTCAGGCCTTAATCGGCCGTTCAGGATTGGGCCCGAGACTGCCACTTCCCGCCGAACGCTCACGCGCTGCGTGACAGACGGGAAAAGTTGTGTTCGACTGAAGATAACCCAACCAAGAGAGGAGACCTCCATGACCATGAGTTCGCATCTGAATGAGCTGAAGAAGAAGCACCAAACTCTCTCGGATGCGGTTGAGGCTGCCCAGCGCACCCTCTCGTCGGACGACATTGAGATTGCCAAGCTGAAGAAGCAGAAGCTTCAGATCAAAGAGGAAATCGCCCGCCTGTCGGCCTGAGTTCGACAGCCTTATTGCGCCTTGCCGCTGGCCCTCGCCGCCAGTGACGCCCCTGCTGTTATCAGGATGGCCGCGGCCAAGAGGCTCCAGCTTGGGGCGGCGACCCCGGCCACAACCAGAATCAGCGTCGACAGAACCGGCGCTGCATAGGAGGCGACGCCCAGAAGCTGGATGTCGCCTTTTTTCACGCCGATATCCCAGACATAGAAGGCAAGGCCCACCGGCCCGAAGCCAAGGCCGATGACCGAGAGCCAGCCGAGCCTGGTATCCGGCCAGAGCGGGGTTTCAAAGCGCAGGTGAGCCGCAACCGAGAGCACGGCCGTGGCGAGGCAGAAGACCGCGACTGATCCGGTCGGCACCGCACCGAAACTGCGCGAGATGATCGAATAGCCCGACCATGTAAAGGCGCAGACGAGCGCGAGCGCATAGCCCGCCATCGCGCCATCGACCGACCCGGATCGCCCGCCCAAAAGGATCGTCGCAGCGCCGGCAAAGCCCAGCACCCCGCCGAGGATATGCCCCCGTTTCAGCCTCTCGCCGGGCAAAAGCGCCGACATGAGCACGATCAGAAGCGGCCAGAGATAGGCAATGAGCCCCGCCTCGGCGGCGGGCGCCATGCGCAGGGCCGAAAAATAGAAAAAGTGATAGCCAAAGAGGCCCGCCGTTCCGATCGCATAGACCTTGAACGGCACCTGCCGCAGCGAGCCGATCTCGCCGCTCAGCACGAGCCACACGATCCCGACGCCCCCCCCGATCCCGAAGCAGATCGCATTGAGCAGAAGCGGCGGAACCGGCGCCGTCCCGACCGTCAGCACAGCCAACATCGACCACAGGATCACCGCGGCAAAGCCGATCAGGGTCGCTCGGGAACGGGGCATTGGGCCTCCAATGAAAAAAGGGCCGGGAAAGCCCGACCCTTTTAGCGGTGTTTTGAAAGCCTGCAATCGCCCTTAGACGAAGAACTGGCCGCCGTTTGCGGAAATCGTCGAGCCGGTGATAAAGCCCGCATCGTCAGAGGCGAGGAAAGCTACGATCCGCGCGATCTCTTCCGGCTCGCCAAGGCGACCCACCGGGATCTGCGGAATGATGCGCTCGTTGAGCACCTTCTCGTCAATGGCGCGGACCATCTCAGTGCCGATATAGCCGGGGCAAATCGCGTTGACCGTGATGCCGGCGCGCGCACCTTCCTGCGCGAGCGCCTTGGTCATGCCCAGATCGCCGGCCTTGGCGGCGGAATAATTGGCCTGCCCGGCCTGCCCCTTCTGGCCATTGATCGACGAGATGTTGATCACGCGGCCAAATTTGCGGTCGCGCATCCCCGACCAGAGCGGGTGGGTCATGTTGAAAACGCCGGAAAGGTTGGTGTCGATCACCTCTTTCCATTGTTGCGGGGTCATCTTGTGAAACATCGCATCGCGGGTGATCCCGGCGTTGTTCACGAGGATTTCGACCGGCCCGAGATCGGCCTCGACCTTGGCGATGCCAGCCGCGCAGGCATCGTAATCGGCAACCGACCACTTGTAGGTTTTGATGCCTGTTTCCGCGGTGAAGGCGGCGGCGGCCTCATCATTACCGGCATAGTTGGCGGCGACGGTGTAGCCAGCATTCTTGAGAGCGATCGAGATAGCGGCACCGATGCCCCGCGATCCCCCAGTAACCAATGCAACGCGAGACATATCGATTCTCCTTCAAATTCTCTGCGTAATCTAATTATCTTGACAACCAGCACAGCGCAATAAAATTACGCTGCGCTGCCGCATAAATTTGCCGATTGTGGCGCCTTACGGGCGCTCGAGGCACATGGCAACACCCATGCCGCCGCCGATGCACAGGGTGGCAAGGCCACGCTTGGCGCCGCGGCGCTTCATCTCGAACAGAAGGGTGTTGAGGATGCGTGCGCCCGAGGCGCCGATCGGGTGGCCGATGGCGATGGCGCCGCCGTTCACGTTGACGATGGCCGGATCCCAGCCCATGTCTTTGTTCACGGCACAGGCCTGCGCGGCGAAGGCCTCGTTGGCCTCGACGAGGTCAAGGTCGCTGGCCTTCCAGCCCGCCTTCTCAAGCGCCTTGCGCGAGGCCATGACCGGACCAACCCCCATGATCGCCGGATCAAGGCCAGCGGTGGCGTAGGAAACGATCCGCGCGAGCGGCTCGATGCCGCGGCGCTCGGCTTCCTTGTCGGTCATCATCAGCGCGGCGGCGGCGCCATCATTCAGGCCCGAAGCGTTGGCGGCGGTCACGCTGCCGTCCTTGGCAAAGGCGGGGCGCAGCTTTTGCATCGCATCAAGGGTTGCGCCGTGGCGGATGTATTCATCGGCGTCGACGACGATATCGCCCTTGCGGGTCTTGACCGTGAAGGCCGCGATTTCGTCGGCAAAGCGTCCGGCCTTTTGCGCGGCTTCGGCCTTGTTCTGGCTGGCGACCGCGAATTCATCCTGCATATCGCGGCTGATCTGCCACTGGTTGGCAACGTTCTCGGCGGTCTGGCCCATGTGGTAGCCGTTGAAGGCATCCCAAAGGCCATCGCGGATCATCGTGTCGATGTAGCTCACGTCGCCCATCTTCACACCCGCGCGCAGGTGGGCGCAGTGGGTCGACAGCGACATATTCTCTTGGCCACCGGCGGCGACGATCGAGGCATCGCCAAGCTGGATGTGCTGGGCGGCGAGCGCCACGGCGCGGAGGCCCGAACCACAAACCTGATTGATGCCCCAAGCGGCGCTCTCGATCGGAAGGCCAGCGCGGATATGCGCCTGACGGGCCGGGTTCTGGCCCTGACCCGCGGTCAGAACCTGACCAAGGATCGTCTCGCTGACATCGGCCTTTTCGATGCCGGCACGGGCAACCACGGCCTCGAGCACGGCAGCGCCAAGCTCATGTGCGGGGGTATTGGCAAAAGCGCCGGTGAAGCTGCCCACGGCGGTGCGGGCCGCAGAGGCAATAACGACGTTGGTCATGCGGAAATCCTCTCCTATCCAAGCCAAGGCGGGAGGGCGTCTTGAAATGCCAGACGGGGCCAACCCGCGATCGAAGCCTGTTTAAGGAGTCTTATGCTGCGGGGCAATCTGAATGGGCCTGCGCCCTCCTTCGCACCTGCAGCATTGCGTTTTGGTCACAGTCTGGCGAGTGGCGGGCCAAAGAACTGGCCGCTCATGCAGTCGACCCCCAGCTCAAGCAATTTCGAAGCTTCTTGCGGGATCTCCACTTGAGGAGCGACTGTGAACATCTCGAATTGTTGCGCGATGGAAACAAGCGCACCAACAACAACCTGATTATCCGGATCGGTCTCGATCCCCTTCACAAAGGAGCGATCTATCGACACCAGATCGAAATGAAAGCGGCGCAGGTGTTGGAAATTCGTGGCCCCCGCGCCGAAACGACCAAGCGCGAAGGCAACGCCATGCCCCTGCATTTCGGCCATGAAGCGCCCCACGACCTCATGAAGGTCCATAACTGACGGTTCGTCCATTTCCAGGATAAGACGTTCGCCGAGATATGGGTTGGAGGCCAGACCAGTTTCAAGCTCTTGCCTCCAGCGCGTATCGGCCAAGGATCGGGCAGACGATGGCACCGCGAGCCGGATATCCGGCCGATCTCTGAGGGTTTCGATGCCAAGTTTGAGCGCGACCGTATCCAGATCCCTGCCGAGAAGTTCTTTTTCTGCCCGTCCTGCATAGGCCGCCCGCGCGATTGGCTTGGAATATTCGTCGCGAAGGCTCAAGTTTGCGCCATAGAATGCGAGGCTGACCTGATCGCCAGTGGCATAGACCGGAAGATATTCAAGAGCCGCCCGCCGCTCAAACAAGGCGGCTTCGGCCGCGGAATATCCATCCCTGAAATCAGCCCAGCCCGGGCTTTCGGTTGGATACCCTGTCCCGCCATCTGCGGGTTCCAATATTTCCTGTCGGTTATGATGCATGGCAAAACCCCGCTGCGCCGGAGCATCATCTCAAATTCGTCCTAATCGCCGGTAAACAATTGCCTCCCATCTGGAATTCTCTACGGTCGTATGACGGAGGCAAACATGGCGCGATGCGGCTGGGCGGGGCCCGAAGAGATCTACATCGACTATCACGATACCGAATGGGGCGTGCCGGAATACGATAGCCGCGCGCTTTGGGAGAAGCTGATCCTCGATGGATTTCAGGCCGGGCTTTCGTGGATCACCATTCTGAAAAAGCGCGAGAATTTTCGTGCTGCTTTCGCGGGCTTCGACCCGCAGGTCATTGCCGGATGGGGAGAGGCCGAGATCGAGCGCCTCTTGCTCGACGCAGGTATCATCCGCTCGCGCGCCAAGATCGAGGCGACCATCGGCAATGCCCGCGCCTATCTGGCGATCGCCGATTTCTCTGATTTCTGCTGGGGCTATGTGGGCGGTGCCCCCATCGTCAATCGCTGGGCCAGTCTGGCCGAGGTGCCCGCCTTCACGCCGCTTTCGGAACGGTTCTCAAAGGATCTCAAAAAGGCGGGCTTCAAGTTCTGCGGGCCGACCATCGTCTATGCCTGGATGCAGGCGGTCGGCATGGTCAACGACCATATCATCACCTGCCCGCGCCACGGCGAGGTCTGATCACCAGCGGTTGAGCGCCGCCTCGTCCTCGTCGCGGGCCTCGACCCATTCGGCGCCATCGCGCGTCAGTTCCTTCTTCCAGAACGGCGCGCGGCTCTTGAGATAGTCCATCAGATATTCCGCCGCCTGAAAGGCATCAACCCGATGCCGCGAGGCCGTGGCGACCATCATGATCATCTCGCCCGCCTCAAGCCGCCCGTAGCGGTGGATCACCAGGGCATCGGCCAACGACCAGCGTGATTTCGCTTCGTCAACGATGGCGGCAATCGCCTTCCCGGTCATCCCCGGATAATGCTCGATCTCCATGGCGCTGAGCCCGCCGGCAACATCGCGCACGACGCCGGTAAAGCTCACCACAGCGCCTGCGTTGCCGACCCCCTTGGAAAAGGCGTTGATCTCGGCACCGGGATCAAAACGGGCGGGATCGACGCGGACAGCCATCAGCCGCCCGTCATCGGCGGAAAGAAGGCCACTTCGCGTGCGCCCTCGAGAGAGGCGTTGAAATCGGTCAACTCCTGATCAATCGCCACGCGCAGGGCGCGCAGGTCTTCAAAGGCCGCCGCATAGCGATCTTCACGGCCCCGCAGCTCGTCAACCAGATCGGAGACCGTCTTGGCCCCCGTTTCGATCTTTTCCCGGGGAAGGCCGATCCGCTCGCGGACCCAGGCGAAATAAAGAACCTCGATCATTCGGCGTCCTTCAGGTGGGGAAGCGATTTCGAGAAATAGTCCCAGCCGGTGATGAGCGTCAGGATTGCAGCAATCCAAAGGAGAACGATCCCCAAGCATGTGACCCAGCCAGCAATCCCTTCAGAGAGAGGCGCAAGGCCACCCACCATCGGGCCACGGCCCCGTTCGATGAAATCAAGGCCTGTGCCGAAAAAGAGGATGGCAATGGCAACCATCTGCGCGGTCGTCTTCCATTTGGCGAGCTTCGTCACGGCGAGGAGTTTGGCGGTCGCGCCGAGGAACTCGCGCAGACCGCTGACAAAAACTTCGCGGAAGATGATCAGTGTCGCGGGCAAAAGGATCCAAGGGTTCATACCGGAAAATCCGGTGATCACGACAAGCGCGATCACCACCATCGCCTTGTCGGCAATCGGATCCAGCATCGCGCCGAATTTGGATTCCTGCTTCCACAGGCGCGCTAGGTAGCCATCGAAATAGTCGGTGATCGCCGCGCCGACAAAAAGCGTCAGCGCCAGCCAATCGGCCGAGGGCCGGTGGAAATAGAGAAACATGATCGCAACGCCGGGCGCAGCCAGCATTCGAAGAATCGTGAGAATATTGGGCAAGGTCAGTTTCATGAGACTTTGCTATCTCTTCCCGGTCCAATTCGGAAGGGCATCAAAACCAGAACTGCATCAGTCCTGATCAGATTTGCGCCCACCAAGAGCGGCCCCAAGAGCGGCACCGATCGCAATTCCGATCCCGATCCCGAGCGCCAGATTGTCGAGCGCCGTCCCGATCGCAGCACCCAGAGCAGCGCCAAGAGCGATCCCGACACCCATTTTCCTTTGACGTTCGTTGTCCTTGCCCTCCGGCATCACAGCCTCCTTTTCCGCATTCCTATGTGGACCAGCCTAACCTCTTTCGTGAAAGAAGCCATAGATCGTCTCGGCCATCGCATCCGAGATGCCTTCAACGGCCTTTAGGTCGGCCAGATTGGCGCGGCTCACGGCCTTGGCGCTGCCGAAATGGGCCAGAAGGGCGCGTTTGCGGGCGGCCCCGACGCCCGGCACGTCGTCGATCGGTGTCGCGCCGATGGCCTTCGACCGTTTGGCGCGGTGTGCACCAATGACAAAGCGGTGGGCCTCGTCGCGCATCCGCTGGATGAAATAGAGAATCGGATCGTTGCGCGGCAGGGCAAAGGCGCTTTGGCCGGGACGATAGAATTCTTCCTTGCCCTGATCGCGGTCGATCCCTTTGGCGACGCCGACCGTTGGGATATCGTCAACGCCAAGCTCCTGCAGGATTTCCATCACAGCCGAGACCTGCCCCGCGCCGCCGTCGATCAGCAGAAGATCGGGCCACTGGCCGGTGGCACGGTCGGGATCCTCCTTGAGGAGGCGGCTGAACCGGCGGGTGAGCACCTCTTTCATCATGCCGAAATCGTCGCCGGGGGTAAGGCTGTCGCCCTTGATGTTGAACTTGCGATACTGGCCCTTCTCGAAACCTTCGGGCCCCGCCACGATCATCGCGCCGACCGCGTGCTCGCCTTGGATATGGCTGTTGTCATAGACTTCGATCCGGGTCGGCGGCTCATCGAGATCAAACGCCTCCGCGATGCCTTGCATCAGCTTGGTCTGTGTCGCCGTCTCAGCCATGCGCCGCGCGAGGCTCTCCTTGGCATTTCGGAGGGCATGGCCCACCAACTCCGCCTTCTCGCCCCGTTGTGGCACGTTGATCTCGACCTTGCGGCCAGCCTTTTCGCCCAAGGCCTCGGCCATCAACTCCTGATCTTCGAGCCCATGCGACAGAAGGAGCATCTTTGGCGGTTCGCGGTCCGAATAGAACTGACCGACAAAAGCCTCCATCACCTCGGTCGCATCTTCCTCGCCCGAAATGCGCGGATAGAAATCGTGGTTGCCCCAATTCTGGTGCCCGCGGATGAAGAAGACCTGCACACAGGCCTGCCCGCCCTCGATATGCAGCGCAATCACGTCGGCATCGGCAACGCCGCGCGGATTGATCCCCTGCGCCGTTTGCACCTGCGTCAGGGCGCGAATTCTGTCGCGCAGGCCCGCGGCACGTTCGTATTCCATCGCTTCGGCAGCCTCCGCCATGTCAGAAGCGAGGGCTTCCTGAATGCGGGTGGTCTTTCCGGCAAGGAAATCAGCGGCATCGGAGACAGAGGCATCATAATCAACTTCGGAGATATAGCCCACGCAGGGCGCTGAGCAGCGCTTGATCTGATAGAGAAGGCACGGCCGCGTGCGGCTTTCGAATTGGCTGTCGGAACAGTTGCGGAGGAGAAAGACTTTCTGCAACTGGTTCAGTGTCCGGTTCACCGCCCCGGCACTGGCGAAGGGGCCGTAATAATCACCCTTCTCCTTCTTCGCGCCCCGATGCTTCTTGATCTGTGGAAAGGCGTGCTCGCGGCTGACGAGGATATTGGGGAAGGACTTGTCGTCGCGCAGCAGCACGTTGTAGCGCGGCTTGAGCTGTTTGATGAGGTTCTGCTCGAGGAGAAGCGCCTCGGTTTCCGTCCGCGTCGTCAGGAACATCATCGACGCGGTCTCGGAAATCATCCGGGCAATGCGCGGAGAATGATTGCCAGGGCGGGCATAGTTCGACACCCGCGCCTTCAGGTTCCGCGCCTTGCCGACATAGAGAACCCGGCTTTCCGCATCGAGCATCCGGTAGACGCCCGGCGCGCTTTCGAGATTCCGCAAATACCCCTGAATTCGGGCAAAACCGGTTGGCTGATCGGGTGGGTTTTCTGTCATCCGCAGCAGCTCCGTGATTCTGCTCTGCGCTGCCATGTTAGCCATAGGAGGGCAAGAGGAAAGGCATCCCCTGTTTCTGTGGATAACTCCGTGGGCAATATCTGGGCAGGCGGAAATTTTCCTTGTTTTTCGCCCCCTTCGTTAATGTGCCTAAAAATTAGGCAATTCGGTAAGCCATTGGCATTATTGAAATAAAAAGTTTCCCTCTAGCAAGGGACTGAAATCATTGACGAAAGATTACCGAATGTGACCACGGCGTAACGGGGGTGCACAACTTTCAGGGGCAGATCACTCAACGCCCTGAATATCAGGGGTCTTCCAACCCAGATGCTGCCCGCCATCGACACAGATCAGCTGCCCCGTAACCCCCGGCGCATCAAGGAAATACCCAAGCGCCGCAACGATTTCCTTGGGGCTCGAGCCGCGCTGCAGGACAGTCGCCTTGCGTTGGTTGTCAAAGTGTTCCTGGCTTTGCCGGTGCCCGATCATCGTCGGACCCGGCCCGATCGCATTGACCCTTATCTTGGGTGCAAGCGCGCGCGCCGAGGTCTGGGTCAGCGCCCAAAGCCCCATCTTGGCAATCGTATAGGTCATGAAATCCGGGGTGAGCTTGCGGACCCGCTGATCGACCATGTTTACGATCAGACCCTGCGCTACCGGTTCGTCATTTGTGTCGCGAAGTGGGTCGGGGATCGTCCGTGCCATTGCCTGCGTGAGGACAAACGGCGCTCGCAGATTGGACCCGATGTGCCTGTCCCAGCTTTCGCGCGTGGCGCTCTGGATCGTGTCGTATTCGAAGATCGATGCGCTGTTGACGAGGCAAGTGATCGGCCCGCCAAACGCCTCTGTCGCCGCTTCATAAAGAGCTTCGGTTTCGTCGTCATTCAGGAGATCGGCCCTGATTGCCGCCGCGGTCTGGCCCATGGCGCGGATATCCTTGGCGACACCCTCTGCCCCCTCACGGGAGGTTGAATAGTGAACCGCGACATCAAAGCCACGCTCACCCAGATACAGCGCCATCGCCCGCCCAAGCCGCGCGCCGCCGCCCGTTACCAGTGCCCGCTTTTGCTGCATCGCCTACCCCAGAACTGCAACTACATAGGCTATATATAGCGCGGTCAGAGCGATGCCCCAACCACGCGTGAGGTCTTTGCGAAAAAAGACGAATGGCACGAGCAGAAGGGAAGCGCCAAGCATGATCCAGAAATCAAACTCGATAAAACTGTGGTCAACCGGAATCGGGTGAATGAGGCTGGCGATGCCCATGATCCCCAGAAGGTTGAACATATTCGAGCCAATGACATTCCCAAGGGCCACATCGGCCTGCCGCCGGACGGCAGCCATCACGGTGGTCGCAAGCTCTGGAAGAGAGGTCCCGATGGCAACAAGTGTCAGGCCAATCGCGGTTTCGCTGATCCCGAAATCCCGCGCAATATCCACTGATGAATCGACGAGAAGGCTGGCTCCGATGGGCAGACCGACAAGCCCAAGCGCCAGAAGGACAAGAACCTTGATCCAAGGCATTTCCGGATCCGCACCCTCGACGTCCGCCTCTCCTTCTGCAGTTTGGCACGCGGCACGATGTCGGCGCGCCTCGAGGAAGGCATAGGAAAGCATCGCGATCAGCGCGATTAGAAGAACGGCTCCGCCAGCCCTTGTCAGTTCTCCGCCGAGGCACAAGGCGATAAAAAGGCCGCTTGCGAGGATCATCTGGACAAAGCTCTTGCGGGTCTCGCAATCGCTTGTCCGCATGGTGGAAAGGATCGCAGGAACGCCCAGAACCAGCAGAATATTGGCGGTGTTCGAACCGACCACATTGCCAAGGGCAATACCCGGAGCATTTTCAAGCGATGCCTGAACCGAAATCAGAAGCTCGGGTGCCGAGGTGCCGAAGGCAACTATAGTCAACGACACGATCAGCGCCGGAACGCCAAGCCTGAGCGAGAGGTTGACCGCACCTTTGACCAAAGCATCCCCCGCCAGAAGCAGGAGCACGAGGCTTGCGGAGGCAACAACCCAATCCATGATCGTCTATGCCTTGCCGCAGGCGCAGGGGCCTTTGCCGATGCGGTGGCGTCCGCACTTGGGGCACTTCCTATCGCGGCGCAGGCTAACCGATGGAAAGCGCAGCTTGCCGAACATTCCAAGGACAAGCATCGCGATCAGGAAAAGGGTGATGCCCTTGATCAGCATCTAAAGACCAAACCGAGCGAAACTGGCGCGCTCTTCGACAGCCCCAAGCGCATCGCCGGCGATGCGGGCGCCAAGACGTTGAGCGATCGAAACCTTCTGGCCATATCTGCGGAAACGGGTTTCCTTGCCGAATTTCTTTTTCATCGTGGGAACAAGGTGGCCGATCCCGTCGGCCAGTCCAACATCCACGCCCTTTTGCCCGACCCAAACTTCACCAGTGAACAGATCGGCCTCTTGGGCGAGCTTGATGCCTCGCCGGGATTTAACCCAATCAATGAAGTAGCCATGCAACTCCTCAAGCCAGCCCTTGAGTCGTTTCACATCCGCGGCCTTCTCGGGCACGAACGGATCGAGCATGGATTTGGACTTGCCAGCCGTATAGACGCGCCTTTCGACGCCAACCTTGCCCAAAAGCTCGTGCGCCCCAAAATTCGCGGAAATGACACCGATCGAGCCGATGATCGAGCCGCGATCAACATAGATCTCGTCGCCCGCGCAGGCGAGCCAGTAGCCGCCCGAAGCCGCGACATCCTCGACAAAGGCATAAACAGGGATGCCCTTGTCCTCTGCCAGGCGCCGAATTCGCGCTGCGATAAGTGAGGATTGCACCGGCGAGCCGCCGGGCGAATTAATCTCAAGTGCAACGGCGGCAGGTTTGCCGCGCGAGAAAGCCTTTTCAATGACCGGGCCCAGGCCGATGTCATCAAGCCCGCGACTGGAGTTGCTGATACTCCCCTGAAGCCGGATGACGGACACAAGAGGTGTGGTTTTCAGAAATGGGATCCAACGTCTCATGCCTTCCACATAGGCCGAGGTGGCGTCGGGAACAAGGAGCGGACAAGGCCAGACCTCCTTCTCTCGTCAAAGAAGTGCCGTTCGAAAGAAGGAAGGCCCCCAACGCTGGTCTCGTAGGGGGCCTTCCACGAGATTCAGATCAAAGACCCTTGGCCCGATAGCTCGAAGCCACCCGGCTGATCGAGACGATATAGGCCGCTGTCCGCAGATCCTTGACGTCATCGCGTCCGTGCCAGACCTCGCGCATCGATTGGTAGGCGGTGCGCATCGTGTCATCGAGGCCCGAACGGACCAGCTCAAGCTCGTCGGCGCCACGCAGATAGGCCTGCTTGAAGCCAGGGCTGAGCGTCCAGCCAAGGCCTTTATCGGCCGACAGCCGCTCCAGCTCTTCGACGAGCATCAACGTCCGCGCCTCTTCGGCGCGGCGTTGCATTCGGCCGAAACGAATGTGCGAGAGGTTCTTGACCCACTCGAAGTAGGAAACCGTCACACCACCGGCGTTGGCGTACATATCCGGAATGATCACGATTCCCTTCTTCTGAAGGATTTCGTCGGCGCCGGCCGTGACAGGACCGTTGGCAGCCTCGATGATCAAAGCGGCTTTGATCCGGTCGGCATTGCCGAGATTGATCACGCCTTCCATCGCCGCCGGAATGAGAATGTCGCAATCGGCCTCAAGAACCGACGACCCATCCGCCTGATGGGTCGCATCGGGATAGCCGGCAAGCCCGCCGTGCTTGTTCATCCACTGACGCACGCCTTCGACGTTGAGACCGCCCTCATCGAAAAGCGCGCCATCTCGTTCAATGATGCCGATGATCTTGCAGCCATCCTCTTCCGCAAGGAATTTCGCCGCGTGATAGCCCACGTTGCCCAGGCCCTGTACAATCACGCGCTTGCCGTCGAGGCTGCCCTTCAGGCCCGCCTTGGCAATATCCTCCGGGTGGCGGAAAAATTCCCGCAGCGCAAATTGGACCCCACGGCCGGTCGCCTCGACACGCCCCTGAATGCCGCCGGAATTGAGCGGCTTGCCGGTGACACAGGCCTTGGCGTTGATATCGGTCGTGTTCATCCGCGCATACTGATCGGCAATCCAGGCCATCTCGCGCTCGCCAGTGCCCATATCGGGCGCCGGGACGTTCTGCGAGGGATTGATGAGGTCGCGTTTGATCAGCTCATAGGCAAAGCGGCGGGTGATCTGCTCGAGCTCGCGTTCGTCCCATTCGCGCGGATCGATGCAAAGGCCGCCCTTCGATCCCCCAAACGGCGCTTCGACGAGGGCGCACTTATAGGTCATCAGCGCCGCCAGCGCCTCGACTTCATCTTGATTGACCGACATCGCATAGCGGATGCCGCCCTTCACGGGCTCCATATGTTCGGAGTGAACCGAGCGATAGCCCGTAAACGTATGGATCGCCCCGCGCAGGCGGACCCCGAAGCGGACGGTATAGGTCGCGTTACAAACGCGGATCTTCTCTTCCAGTCCCGGGCTAAGGTCCATCAGCGCGACCGCGCGGTTGAACATGATATCGACGGATTCGCGGAAACTGGGTTCGGCGTGGCTGAGCATTCTCAGAAAACCTTTTGGTGATGAATGGGGGCATTCTGCCCGATACTGCTACATAACACCAAATCATGAGTTAAATTTGCTGTATCCAATGTTTGTCTGGTCATTTGGATCGGATTTTGGAAATTGCGCCGGAGATCCGACTGAAATCGGGGCCAGATGTCCAATAGGCGGCGTCTTGGCCCAAGCGACTCAACCGTTGCGCATACCCCCCAAACACGAACGCCCGCAGCAATGCTACGGGCGGTTCTGTATATTTGGTTGCGGGAGTAGGATTTGAACCTACGAC
>CAKZOU010000033.1 GCA_937138255.1 uncultured Paracoccaceae bacterium | reverse complement strand
CGCGCCCCGCGTGCGTCTCGAGATAGCTCAGCGGTTTGTCCTTCTGCGTCAGATACCCAAGCATCCACGCCAAAAGCGCGTGCTTGTGCACATCCGCCATATTCCCCGCATGATAGCCGTGCTGATAGGAGAGCATCCCGCCTTCCGCTTCTTTTGGCCTCAAATACTCCGGGGGAGCCCGAAGGGCGGGGGCAGAGCCCCCTCTTACACCAGCCGCGAGGTATCCACCGCCGCGCGAATAAAATCGGCAAACAGGGGATGCGGATCAAAGGGCTTGGATTTCAGCTCAGGGTGATACTGCACGCCGATGAACCAGGGATGGTCCTTCCACTCGACGATCTCCGGCAAACGTCCGTCCGGGCTCATCCCCGAAAACACAAGGCCACAGCTCTCCAGCTTGTCCTTGTACTTGAGGTCCACCTCATAGCGATGCCGATGCCGCTCCTCGATCACGGTCGCGCCATAAACCTCGGCCACTTTCGAGCCTTCCTTGAGATTGGCAGAGTAAGCGCCAAGGCGCATGGTGCCGCCCTTGTCGTCGTCCGCCTTGCGGCTGACCGTGTGGTTGCCCTGCACCCATTCCTTCAGGTGATAGACGACAGGCTCGAACCGCTTCTCGCCCTTCTCATGGTCAAACTCTTCCGATCCAGCGCGCGCGACGCCTGCCACGTTTCGTGCCGCTTCAATTACGGCCATCTGCATCCCCAGACAAATACCGAGATAGGGCACCTTGCGCTCACGGGCGAATTGCGCGGCCTTGATCTTGCCTTCGGTGCCGCGCTCGCCAAAGCCGCCGGGCACCAGGATCGCGTGATAGCCCGACAGCCGCTCGCCAACGTCCTCGCGGTCGAAATCCTCGGCATCGACCCACTGGACATTGACCTTGACCCGATTGGCCATGCCGCCATGGGTCAGGGCTTCCTTGATCGACTTATAGGCATCCTCAAGCTGGATATACTTGCCGACGATCGCGACATTCACCTCGCCATCGGTGTTGTGGATGCGGTCCTGCACATCGAGCCATTTCTCGAGATTCGGCCGCGGCGCGGGAGAAATCCCGAAGGCATCGAGCACCGCCTGATCAAGCCCCTCGCGGTGATAGGCGAGCGGCGCCTCGTAAATCGACTTCAGGTCATATGCGGCCACGACCGCCTCTTTGCGGACGTTGCAAAAGAGCGCAATCTTCTCGCGCTCGCGCTCGGGGATCGGATGTTCCGACCGGCACACCAATACGTCCGGCGCGATACCGATCGACTGGAGCTCTTTGACCGAGTGCTGGGTCGGCTTGGTCTTCAACTCGCCCGAGGCCGCCAGATAGGGCAGGAGGGTCAGGTGCATGAAGATGCACTCGCCACGGGGTTTTTCATGGGCGAACTGGCGGATCGCTTCAAAGAAGGGCAGGCCCTCGATATCGCCCACCGTGCCGCCGATCTCGCAGAGCATGAAATCCACCTCCTCGTCGCCGACGCGGAGGAAATCCTTGATCTCGTTGGTGACGTGCGGAATGACCTGAATGGTCTTGCCGAGATAATCGCCGCGGCGCTCTTTCTCGAGCACGTTGGAATAGATCCGTCCCGAGGAAACGGAATCGGTCTTGCGGCAGGCCACACCGGTGAAGCGCTCGTAATGGCCGAGGTCGAGGTCGGTCTCGGCGCCATCGTCGGTCACGAAGACCTCGCCGTGCTCAAAAGGCGACATCGTGCCCGGATCGACGTTGAGATAGGGATCGAGTTTCCTCAGCCGAACCGAAAAGCCGCGCGCTTGAAGAAGCGCCCCGAGTGCCGCCGAAGCAAGGCCTTTGCCGAGCGAGGAGACCACGCCGCCGGTAATGAAAACATATCTTGCCATGGGCCGCTCGTCCCCTTTTTCACGCTTCAAATTTCAGGAAATGCGGCCCCGCGAGGCAACCTTCAGGTTCGCATCATCACGGGAATTCAGTTTAACCGGATTCGCCCCGCAAACGCAACCGGTTACGCAACATGATGTTGCGTATGCCCAAGCCGGGGCAAAGGATAGTGGTTAATTGCCGCTCGGAAGCAACGGTGCGCCGTCATCCGCGCTCGGCATCAAGAGATCCGAACCAAGATCCGGCGTGGTCGTCACAGGGGCTTCGACCGGCGCCGCACCGAGGCGGTCGATCACCGAAACACCGGCCGATTTTTCGGCGGCGATGATCGTCAGGGCGATCGAGGTGCAGATGAAACCGATGGCAAGGCCCCAGGTGACCTTGCCCATCGCCGTCGCCGCGCCGCGGGCCGACATGACGCCGCTGCCGCCACCCGTCAGGCCGCCGCCCTCAGAACGCTGCAAAAGCACCGCGCCAATCAGCGAAAGCGCAAGGATCAGGTGAATGACAAGGACAACGTTTTCCACGGCTTCTCTTTCCGGTTCGACAGCGCGCTATCTAGGCAAGTTTGCCGCGCGGGGCAAGGCACGATCTGACTGGATTTGAAAAACCGACCGAGGCATTCTGCGCTCATGCCCCATGATCATGACCACGACCACCATCACGCCCACGCGGCTCTGCCCTCCGAACCCGCCCTGCGGGTCAAGGCGCTTGAGACCCTGCTGACCGAAAAGGGCCTCATTGATCCGGCGGCGCTGGACGCCATCATCGACACCTATCAAAACAAGATCGGCCCCAAGAACGGCGCCGAAGTGGTCGCTCGCGCCTGGACCGATCCGGCCTTCAAGGCAGCCCTTCTGGCCGATGGAACGGCGGCGGTTTCTGCGCTGGGCTTCTATGGGCGGCAGGGCGAACACGTCACGGTCGTCGAGAATACGCCCGAGGTGCACAACATGGTCGTTTGCACGCTCTGCAGCTGTTACCCGTGGCCGCTTCTCGGTATTCCGCCGGCCTGGTATAAATCCGACGCCTACCGCGCCCGCGCCGTGCGCGAGCCGCGCGAGGTTTTGGCGGAATTCGGGGTGGCGCTCTTGCCCACGCAAAAGGTCCGCGTCTGGGATTCGACCGCCGAGATGCGCTATCTCGTCCTGCCGATGCGCCCTGAAGGAACTGACGGGATGAGCGCCGACGATCTTGCCGCGCTTGTCAGCCGCGACTCGATGGTGGGCACGGGTCTGGCCAAGGGGGCGAAGGCATGAGCCGCGTTCACGATATGGGCGGGCGGTTCGGCGATCGGGCTGTGATCCCCGATGCGCCCGATGCGCCGGTATTCGAGAAAGACTGGCACGCCCGCGCCTTGGCGGTGACCTTGGCGGCTGGCGCTTTGGGCCAGTGGAACCTCGATATCTCGCGCCATTCGCGCGAAAGGCTGGCCCCGAAGGACTACAGCCGCTTCTCTTACTACGAGAAATGGATGGCCGCTCTGGCCGATCTTCTCGTGGAAAAAGGCGTTGTGACAGAGAGGGAATTGCGGGCCGGTCACGCCGAAGGCGGCTCGCCCCTTTCGGATCGCAAGCTCATGGGGGCCAACGTCGCTGCCGTTCTGTCCAAAGGCGGCCCGGTTGACCGGCCCGGCCCGGCGCCCCGTTTCAAGCCCGGCGACAAAGTGCAAACCCGCCATCCCGCCGCCAATTCCTTTGTCGCGGGCGGCCACACACGGCTGCCCGGCTATGCCTCGGGCCAGACCGGCGAAGTCCGCGCCTTCTACGGCTGCCATATCTTCCCCGACGCCCACGCCCACGGGCGCGGCGAAGATCCTCAGCCAATCTATGCCGTGGCCTTTCCCGCGCAGGCGCTTTGGGGGCCAACCGCCGATCCCCGCGATGAGGTGATCCTCGATCTCTGGGAACCCTATCTGGAGCCGGCCGATGGATGAGCCGGTCTTCACCGCCCCGTGGCACGCCCAGCTTTTCGCCGTGACGGTGCACCTGAGCGAGGCGGGGCATTTCTCGTGGACTGACTGGACCCAGACCTTCGGAGCCGCACTCAAGCGCCACGGGCTTTCCAAGGAGCTCGATGGGGGCGACGACTATTTTTCTGCGTGGCTAGAGGCGCTTGAAGTGACCCTCACAGACTTGGCCGGCGGGGCAGAGATCGCAACCCTCGCCGACCAATGGCGCCGCGCCTATCTCAATACGCCCCACGGCGCGCCGGTGCGCTTGTCGGCGGGCTATTCGCCCTCATCATAGTCGTCCACGTCGAGCTGCCCCGACAGCCGCCGCCGCACAATCGACCAGCCAAGGCCGATCGCCAACACGAGCGACAGGATCAAAAGGCCGAGCCATGTGTTGACCGTGGGGTTCGTCAGGTCGATCACGCCGTAATCGTAGAGCACCCAAAGAAGCGTTCCGGCAACCGCGAGCAAAAGGCTCATGCCGAAGACGCCGATCGAGCGCAGCGTGGCGCGGACGTAGATCACATAGCCGATGAACAGGATCAGCCCCGCCAGCACGACGAGCGACATCTGCTCGCCCCAACCCACGTTCGCCCAGTGGGCGTAATTCCACTTGGTCGGGTTATAGGTCGCGGCCAGCAGGGCAAAGGCAAAGCCCCAGCGCAAGAGAAAGCCCATGTCAGCCTCCAGTCTTCGTTGCCCGAAGGATGGCGCGAGCGGGCGGCCTCGTCCAGCCCTGCGGCGAAAATGAGGTTTCGCTTCATGGGGCGCGGCGCTATACGGGCGCGGGTTTACTCCGGAGGGATTCCGATCATGGCAAACGTGGTGGTTGTCGGCGCACAGTGGGGCGACGAGGGCAAGGGCAAGATCGTCGACTGGCTGAGCGAGCGGGCCGATGTGATCGCCCGCTTTCAGGGCGGCCATAACGCAGGCCATACGCTGGTTGTCGACGGAACGGTCTACAAGCTCCACGCGCTGCCTTCGGGCGTTGTGCGCGGCGGCAAGCTGTCGGTGATCGGCAATGGCGTTGTGCTGGACCCGTGGCACCTCGTGAAAGAGATCGCGGGCATCCGCGCCCAAGGCGTCGAGATCACTCCCGAGACGCTGATGATCGCCGAGAACACGCCGCTGATCCTGCCGTTCCACGGCGAGCTTGACCGCGCCCGCGAGAGCCAGAACTCGGTCGCCAAGATCGGCACCACCGGTCGCGGCATCGGCCCCGCCTATGAAGACAAGGTGGGCCGCCGCGTGATCCGCGTGGCCGATCTGGCCGATGACGCCACGCTCGAATTGCGGGTTGACCGCGCTCTCGTGCATCATAACGCGCTTCGCGCCGGTCTCGGCCTCGATCCGATCGACCGCGATGCCCTGCTTGCGGATCTCCGCGCCATCGCGCCGCAGATCCTGCCCTTCGCCGCGCCGGTCTGGAAGGTGATGAACGACGCCCGCAAGGCCGGCAAACGCATCCTTTTCGAGGGCGCTCAGGGGGCGCTTCTGGATATCGACTTCGGCACCTATCCCTATGTCACGTCGTCCAACGTGATCGCGGGCCAGGCGGCCACCGGCACCGGCATGGGGCCGGGCGGCATTGATTTCGTCCTTGGCATCGTCAAGGCCTATACCACCCGCGTGGGTGAAGGCCCGTTCCCGACCGAGCTATTCGACGAAGATGGCGACCGCCTTGGCACGCGCGGCCACGAGTTTGGCACCACCACGGGCCGCAAACGCCGCTGCGGCTGGTTCGATGCCTGCCTCCTGCGCCAGACCTGCGCGACCTCGGGTGTCAACGGCATCGCGCTGACCAAGCTCGACGTGCTCGACGGTTTTGAAACGCTCAAGGTCTGTGTCGGCTACGATCTCGACGGCCAGCGCCTCGACTATCTGCCGACCGCCGCCGACCAGCAGGCCCGCTGCACGCCGATCTATGAAGAGCTGCCCGGCTGGAGCGAATCCACCGAAGGCGCGCGCAGCTGGGCAGATCTTCCGGCCAATGCGATCAAATATGTCCGCCGGATCGAAGAGCTGATCGAATGCCCCGTGGCGCTTCTGTCGACCTCGCCCGAGCGCGAGGACACGATCCTCGTCACCGACCCGTTCGCGGATTGATCCGATGGCGCTGAGCTACAAAGCCCGCCGGCGTCTGTCGCTTTTGGTCCTGATCGTGGGCCTGCCCGCCTATGTCGTGGCCGCCGTCACGATCATGTCGTCGATGGACCGCCTGCCAGGTTGGCTTGAACTGCCGGTCTATATCCTCCTTGGGGTGGCTTGGGCCTTCCCTTTGAAGTTCGTCTTTCTCGGGGTGGGCAAGGCCGACCCCGACGCGCCGCAGGAGACGGACGGCGAGAACTGAAAAAGGCGGAGGGGGTTCCTCCGCCTTTTCCTTTTGCTGTCTAACCGTTCAGCCCTGCGCGGCGCGCGGCTCGGGGCGGAAGCGGGTCTGGTCCGACACCTGGAACCGGCCGTTGCGGATCTTCGTGATCCGGCCCTGACGCAGCAGCGTCCCGAAAGAGCGCAAACCTTCTTCCCGGTTGAATTCGTCCGGCGACAGATCGCGAACCTTCTTCATGATCTGCGGGCGCGAGAACTCATCGACGCCTTCGACATAGGACGTATAGGCCGCCGCCGCTTCAAGAAGCTCGGCAAGGCTCGAGGCTCCAACTTCTTCGGCATAGTCGGCAAAGCTGCCGGTGCCGCGCGGGGCGGCCGCTTGCGGGCGCTCAACCGGCTCAGCCCGGCGCGGGCGCGCGGGCGAGATTGCCGCGGGCGACGCCGGCGCCGGCTCTATGTCGACGCGCTGAGAGGCCACCAGCCGCAAAGGTGCGACGCGGGGACGCTCGGGGCGTTCGGCACGGTGTTCGCCGCTTTCGGGACGCGGGACGCGGCGCACGGGTCGGATCACCGTGTCGAGATCCTGACGGAAGGCGCTTCGCACTTCGGTATCGTCGCCGGGCGTTTCGCCAAGAGCGCGCGCCGCCTCGGTCGCCGCATAGGCGGCTTTCAGGTGGGCGATCGCATCGCGGCGAACCTTGTTCTCGGGCTGATCCATCTCGACATCGGTCTGAGACATGATCCGGGCCATTGCGGCCTCATCCTCGTCCGGCTCGGCGCCGAGCATCTCGCGGGCGCTTTCGACCGGGGTGAGGTCTTGTTCCTCGAGGTCATCATCTTCGAAAGCCATTTCGTCGGCTTCTTCGTCAGCTTCGTCCTCGTCGGCCCAGGCGAGATCACGCATCAGAGCGGCTTCGTCCTCTTCCGACAATTCGCCGTCGTCGAACTCGTTGAAGGCTTCAAGTTCTTCCAGACCGTCAAGCGCGGCCAGATCGGGCGCTTCCTCTGCGTCGTCTTCCGCAGCGATGGCGGCGATCAGGTCAACATCGGCTTCTTCGTCCGCATCATCTTCGGCATAGGCTTCTTCCTCGTCATCCCCGGCTTCCATAGCCTCGGTCAGCTGAAAGGCCTTGCTGCTGATCGGTTCTTCGATGGTGCCGTCGGCGGCAAGATCATCCTCGACCTCATCCCAGCCGTCTTCGTCGTCGTCCAATTCTTCGGCTTCGGCAACTGTGGCCGCATCGTCTTCGGAGACCTCGTCGAAGTCCTCTTCATAAAGGTCTTCAGAGTCGTCGACGGCAGCGATCAACGCCTCGAGCTCGGCGATGTCTTCTTCGCTGACCTTATCCTCGAGGATTTCCTCTGGGAGCTCGGCCAGAACTTCTTCGGTTGCGACAAAGTCATCGTCTTCGCCAAGACCGTTTTCTTCGGCCAACTCAGCGACGAAGTCTTCCGCGGCGTCAGCAACGACCAGCTCTTCAAAGACCGGCTCGTCAAAGGCTTCGACCGGCTCGGCGATCACGTCTGCGACGGAGCCTTCTGCTTCATCGTCATAGGATTGATCGACGACCGGATCAGCCACAACCTCGGCAAGGGACAGGTCTTCGACATAGCTTTCGGAAGCACCAGCCGCGGCGGAGCGGCCAACGACCGCACGGATGCGCTGGAGTTTGGCGGCGACGCTTTCGGCATCGACGGTAGCCGGTTCGTCGCGCGGTGCCGGCATCGGCGGCACATAGATTTCCTCGGCGGATGTTTCGGTGGCGGTCTCAGGCGCGGGTTGGGCCTCGGCACGAATTGGCTGGGGCTCGGCAGCGGCCCGCGCTTCATCAGCAATCGCAGCCCGCAGGACAATTCCTGACGACTCCATTCGTGCTTCGACCCGGCGATCAATCTCGCGCTCGGCAATACGCGCGAGCATATCGGCATCCGGTGTGGGCGGTTCGGCGCCGAAATAGCGGTCGTCCGCCGCAAGATCGCGGAAATACTCCGCTATGGCCTTCATCGTGTCGAAGGAATCGTCGAAGCCTTCGAGCGTGCACGAAAAAGTGCCATAGGAGACGGTCAAAATCTTGCTCGATCCAACCATTCTTTACTCGCTTTCTGCCATTCCCACCGTCAGTCTGTTTATCACCAATTGGTTCGCAACCCGGAACGGAAACGAGATCATGTCGGTGTCATTTTGTGACACTTTTAGGGAATGTTTCCTAAAATGAAGGTAATCTACGGCAGGCCCCATGATTGTTGATCTCGAAGAGGCGGTTACTTTGATTGGCGGCGGCCCGATTGTTGCTGAACTTCTGACTCTGGCGAGAGCCGTTGCCCCGAGAATCGTTGCGGCCGATGGCGGGGCCGATGATGTGCTCGCCGCCGGGCTCTCGCCCGTTGCCATCATCGGAGACATGGACAGTCTGGCGCCCGCGGCGCGCGCGGCCTTCGCAGACCGCTTGTATCACATCCCAGAGCAGGAAACGACCGACTTCGAGAAATGCCTGACGCGGATTGGCGCGCCCTTGGTGATTGGGGTTGGGTTTCTTGGCGGGCGGATGGATCACAGCCTCGCCTCGCTGAACGTTCTGGCGCGGCATCGGGATCGGGCGGTGATCTTGCTGAACGAAGCGGATGTCTGCTGCGTGGTGCCCGAGTTGGGCTTGCGGCTTTCTCTGCCCGAGGGGATGCGCCTGTCGCTCCTGCCCTTGGGTGCGGCGCGGCTTTGGACCGAAGGTCTGCGCTGGAATGTCGAGGGGGCTGAAATGGCACCCGATGGGTTTATCTCGATCTCGAACGAGGTTGCGGGCGAGGTCAGGCTCCGCGCCGAGGGGCCGGTGCTTCTTGCCGTGCCTCTCGAGGGATTCGCCTCGGTCGTCAGCTCCGTGCAAGCCGCCTTTCGCGCAAGATGATGTAAAGCCCCGCGCCGATTGTCACGAGGATGCCAAGCGCGGCGAGGCCATTGGGCAGATCGCGGAAGATCAGCCATCCGATCACCGTGCCGAAGGGGATCTCGAGATACTGCATCGGCGCAAGGGTCGACGCGGGCGCAAAGCGCAGGCTCCACGTCATCAAGAGGTGCGCTGCGGTGCCGACCGAGCCGAGGGCCAACAGTAACCAGCCTGTAGTGAGGTCGAAGCTGGCAAGGCCGCTGCCCGGCAGATCGGGCAGAAAGACCAGAACCGGCAGAAGGATCGCGCTGGCCTGCAAGCCGCTCACCGCCTGAAGAGCGACAGGATCGACCTCTTTGGCAATCTGGCGCGTCACCAGCATGAAGAGGGCAAAGATCACCGCCACGCCGACCGGCAGGAGGGCAGGGGCGCCAACCTCGGCAAAATTGGGTTGGATCACGAGAAGCGTGCCGGCAAAGCCCACGACCGAGGCCCAGAGCCGGTGCGGCCCCACCTCTTCGCCCAGAACGAACTTGCCCAGAAGCAGCATCACGAAGGGCATGACAAAGGCGATGGCCAGCGCATCGGCCAAGGGCAGATAGCGCAGCGAGGTGAACATCGTGCTGATGCCCGCGATATGCAGGAGGGTTCGGATGCTGACCAGAGCCAGTACCCGCCCGCGCAGCATCAAGGTTGCCCCCGACAAAAGCGCAATCGGCAGAAGGATCGCCGCCTGCGCGGCAAAGCGCGTCAGCACCAGCATCCCCAGATCGAGCCGCCCGCCAAGAACCTTCGCCAGCGCATCGCCCAAAGGGGCAAGCACGCAAAAACCGAGCATGAAGAGGATGCCGATATAGGGCCTGTCGATATGGGCGTGGCGTGACATGGCTCAGGACGGGCTGCGCGGTGGCGAGACTTGCGGCATCACCACCGACCCGCGCCGCGCGGTGATGCGCTCGCGATGAACGATGTAAAGGCCCGAGAGCGCGATGATCGCGATGCCCACCCATGTCAGGAGGTTCGGGAAATCGTTGAAGAACAGATAGCCGAGGATCGCCGCGCTGATGAGTTCGAGATAGTGCAGCGGCGCAAGCGTCGTCGAGGGCGCAAAGCGCAGGGCATAGGTCATCAGAAGATGCGCCAGCGCCGAAGCCGCGCCCACCATGCCGAGCCACATCCATTCGATCCCGTGGGGCATCACCGGATCGAGCGTGGGCCAATGGGTGAAATCGGCGATCACGATGAAGGGCAGGCACATGGCGGCGGCCAGCGTCGAGGTGTGGAACTGCATCGCCACGGGGTGCAATTCTTTGGCAAGGCGGCGGGTGATGAGGATGTAGAGCGCAAAGAAAAGCGCCGTTCCAAGCGGGAAGAGCGCCACCGGGCCGAAGGCCACAAAACTCGGCTGGATCACCAGAAGCGAGCCGACAAAACCCACGGTCGAGGCCGCGATGCGGCGCGGGCCGACCTCGTCGCCGAACATGAACTTGCCGAGGAAGAGAAGGATGAAGGGCTCGACAAAGGCGATGGCCAGCGCATCGGCGATCGGCATCACCTGCACGGCGGCGACGAAGCAATAGGTCGAGACGATGAGGTAGATGGCCCGCAGAGCCAGCCGCCCGAGCGAGGCGCGGGGGATCCGCAGGCTCAGCCCCATCACCAGAAGCACCGGCAGCATGATCGCGCCCTGCACGATGAACCGCGCCAGCGTGATCTGGCCCACGGGGATCGTCGCGGCGGCGGCCTTGGAGCCCACGTCGATGAACGGCGCGGTCAGGCAAAAGCCGAGCATCAGAACAACGCCGAGGAGAATGCGATCGTGGGTCATGCCGCGTCCTTGAGGAAAACGGGCCGCGCAGCCCTCAGCAGTTGGGAACGTTGACGGCCAGGCCGCCAAGCGATGTCTCCTTGTATTTCTCGCTCATGTCCACACCTGTTTGCCGCATCGTTTCAATGGCGGCGTCGAGGGGAACGAAATGGGTGCCGTCGCCACGCAGCGCGAGCGAGGCGGCAGACACGGCCTTGATCGCGCCAAGGCCGTTCCTTTCGATGCAAGGAATTTGCACGAGGCCCCGGATCGGATCGCAGGTCATGCCGAGATGATGCTCGAGCGCGATCTCGGCGGCGTTCTCCACCTGCTCGGGCGTGCCGCCCATTACGGCGGCCAAACCCGCCGCCGCCATCGCCGAGGCGCTGCCCACCTCTGCCTGACAGCCGCATTCCGCGCCCGAGATCGAGGCGTTGAACTTGATAAGGCCGCCGATGGCGGCGGCGGTCAGGAGGAAATCAGGCACCTTGGAAACAGTCGCCCCCGGCACATGGTCGAGCCAATAGCGGATCGTCGCCGGAATAACCCCCGCCGCGCCGTTGGTGGGCGCGGTGACAACCTGTCCGCCGGCCGCGTTTTCCTCGTTCACCGCCATCGCATAGGTCGACATCCAGTCGTTGATCGTATGCGGGGCGGAAAGGTTCATGCCGCGCTCGGCCAGAAGCGACTGGTGGATGCCCTTCGCCCGCCGCTTGACCTTGAGCCCGCCGGGCAGGATGCCGTCGTTTTCGAGCCCACGGTTGATGCAGGTGTTCATCACCTCCCAGATCCGAGCGATGCCGGCATCAAGATCGGCGCCTTTGCGGCGGCTGAGTTCGTTCTTGCGCTTCATGTCGGCGACGGTCAGGCCGCTTTCGGCCGCCATGTCGAGCATTTCCTTGGCCGATTTGAACGGGAAGGGGACGGGCGGGCCATCGTCATGGTCCTTGCCTGCGGCCAGTTCCTCTTCTGTCAGAATGAATCCGCCGCCGACCGAATAGTAGGTCACTTGGGTGATCACATCGCCTTGGGCATCGACGCCCTTGATGATCATGCCGTTGGCGTGGCCCGGCAGGTTGGGGCCGTAGTCGAAAACGAGGTGCTCCTTGGGCTGGAATTCCAGCACCGGCAGCCCCTCGGGCGCTACGGTCCCTTCCGCTGCGATCCGCGCCAGCTCGGCCTCGGCCCTCTCGGCGTCATAGTCGTCGGCGCGGAAACCGGCGAGGCCGAGGATCGATGCGCGGTCGGTGGCGTGGCCGACGCCGGTGAAGGCGAGGCTGCCGTGCAGGGTCACGCGCAGGCCCGCGACCTTGAAGGGCTGTTGCCGCAAATGGTCGAGAAACCGCGCGCCCGCGACCATCGGGCCGATGGTGTGCGACGAGGACGGGCCGACGCCCACCTTGAACATATCGAAGACGGAGAGAAACATTTAGAGCGGCGATCCTTCGGGGGGATTGGGGTATTGAGGCTCGGAGAAAGGCTTTGCGCCCAGACCCTCGGCCTCGGCACTGCGGCGCGAGGCTTCGGTCGCCTCAAACCGGCGGGCAAAGGCGAGGAGATTGGGATAGTCGGCAAGCGAGAGCCAGCCGGGATTGTTGCCATAGATCACCGGCCAGCGCAGCAGTGGCGCGAGATAGCAGCCGAGGATTGTTTCCTCTCCAAGCCAATCTGGAGCCGCGTTGTCGAGCAGGTGAAGGTGACTGCGGATCTGAAGATGGACGGAGCGATCCAGCTCGCCCACATGGTCAGCCGAAATCAGCCGCTCGGAATAGAACAGGACGCGCTCTGCCGCGTGCAGCTCGTTGGCGAGCCAGAAAAGCCACTTGAGGCCTGCGCCGCGCTGGGGCGTTCCAGGCGCGGGGAAGAGTTTTCCCTCGCGTTCTGAGAGCCAAAGCAGAATGGCGGCGGTCTCGAAAAGTGCGCCATCGGGTGTCTCGAGCGTCGGGATCAGCCCGTTTGGATTCATCGCCAGATAGGCGGCAGATGCGTGCTCGCCTTTGCTTCGGTCGACAAGCACGGCCTCATAGGGCGCCTGAAGCATCTCGAGCGCCAGTCGCACGCAAAGCGAGGCGTTGTCGGGGGCATAGTGAAGGCGAAGCGGTGTGTTCATGCGCAGACCCTAGGGGATTGACGGCTTTGCGTCTGCCGGAAAGCGACATTTCCTATCGGAAACCGGAAGGGGATGGCCTTCCGCCTCTCGCACCCGCCGCGCTTCTTTCCTATAAGCGAAGAGGAATCCTCTTGGAGCTGCCAGATGACCGACAACCTCTCTCCAATCGACAAGGCCAAATTCGTCGCCGCCAAGCGCGCGACCCAATATGTCCAGAGCGGCATGAAGGTCGGCCTCGGCACCGGTTCGACCGCCGCCTGGCTTGTGAAATGCCTGGGCGAGATGGTCCGCGACGAAGGGCTGAGGATCAAGGGCGTGCCGACCTCGACCCGCACCGCGGAACTCGCGCGGGAGGTGGGCATCGAGGTGATCACTCTCGACGAGGCCAAATGGCTGGATGTGACCATCGACGGTGCCGACGAGTTTGACGCGGATCTCAACCTCATCAAGGGCGGCGGCGGCGCGCATCTTCAGGAAAAGATCGTGGCGACCGCCTCGGATCAGATGGTGGTGATTGCCGATATCTCCAAGCAGGTCGAAACCCTCGGCGCTTTTCCCTTGCCGCTCGAGGTGATCCCTTTCGGTTGGCAGACGACCAAGACGCTCGTCGAAGAGGCGTTGATCGGTCTCGATGTTCTGGGCCGAAATACCAGCCTTCGCATGAAAGGGGAGGCCCCCTTCATCACCGACGAAGGCAATCACATCCTCGATCTGCATCTCAACCGGATCGGCAATCCGCGCCAGCTGAGCCTTGTGCTCAACCAGATCCCAGGCGTGGTTGAAAACGGGCTCTTCATAGATATCTGTGACGCGGTGGTCATCGGCTATGGCGATGGCCGCGTCGAGGTTCGGGATATCAACGAAGGCACGGTGGACGAGATGAAGTATGATTTCCTGACCAAGGACAACATCTTCACCGACATCGCGGATTAGGCATGACTTACGACTACGATCTATTCGTCATCGGCGGCGGCTCCGGCGGTGTCCGGGCGGCGCGGGTGGCGGCGGCAGACGGGGTGCGCGTCGCGCTGGCCGAGGAAGACCGGATGGGCGGCACCTGTGTCATTCGGGGATGCGTGCCCAAGAAGCTCATGGTTTTCGCCAGCGAATTTCGCGAGGCGATCAGCGATGCCCGCGCCTATGGCTGGGATATTGGTGACGGCAAATTTGACTGGAGCGTTTTCCGCACCAAGCTTTATGCCCAGCTCGATTTTCTCGAGGGCGTCTATCGCCGGATGCTCGATACCTCGGGTGTCACGACTTACAACGCCCGGGCAACCGTGAAAGATGCCCATCACGTCGCGCTTTCGACCGGCGAGGTGATCAGCGCGGGCCATATCCTGATTGCGACGGGCGGCCTCCCCGTGCGTCCTGACCAGCCGGGGGCCGAACTTGGTATCACCTCCAATGACATCTTCCACCTTGAAAAGCTGCCCGCCTCGATCCTGATTATTGGCGGGGGCTATGTCGCCTGTGAATTTGCCGGTATTTTCAATGGTCTTGGGTCAAAGGTCACTCAGCACTATCGCGGCGCGCAGATCCTGCGCGGATTTGACGGCGAAGCGCGCGGCATGATCGCCGATCAGATGCGCGACCGAGGGGTCGATCTGCATTGCGGGACGACTATACTGGCCATGGAAAAGCGTGACGACGGAATCTGGGTCAAATCGAGCAATGGTGTCGAGGCAGTCTATGAGCAGGTTCTGTTTGCCACCGGCCGCGCCCCGAACACCGCAGGTCTCGGTTTGCGAGAGGCGGGGGTGGCGCTTGGGTCAAAGGGCGAGGTTGTGGTCGACGACTACTCCCAGTCGAGCGTTCCCTCGGTCTATGCCGTTGGCGATGTGACCAACCGTGTGCAACTGACCCCTGTCGCGATCCGTGAAGGCATGGCCTTTGTGGAGACGGTCTTTCGGGGCAATCCGACCAAGGTCGATCACCACTTGATCCCTTCGGCGGTTTTCACCCAGCCCGAGTTTGGCACCATCGGATTGACCGAAGAGGCCGCGCGCGAACAGGGGCCGATCGAGGTCTACAGCACGAGTTTCCGGGCGATGCAGCACTCGTTCATCGGGCGCAACGACCGGGTTCTGATGAAGCTCATTGTGAGCCAAGCGACACGCAAGGTTCTGGGCTGCCATATCGTAGCCGATCATGCGGGCGAAATGATCCAGCTTGCCGGCATCGCCATCAAGATGGGCGCGACCAAAGAGGATTTCGATCGCACCGTTGCGGTGCATCCGACGATGGCCGAAGAGCTTGTGACCATCAAAACGCCGGTCCGCACCGCTTGATTTTCTGGCTCGCAGACCCAATCTGAGAAAGAACATGCCTCAACAGGGGCGAAAGAGAGAGAAGAACATATGGCTGGAAATTCTGGCGGCCCTTGGGGCGGCGGCGGAGGCAACAGAGGCGGATCCGGAGGCGGCGATGACCAAAATCGCGGCGGTCGGCGCCCCGGCAACGAAGGCCCGCAGATCCCCGAGATCGACGAACTGGTGAACAAGGGCCGTGAACAGCTGCGCGTTCTGATGGGTGGCGGCGGTGGTCGGCGCCAGAACGGTGGCGCGCAGGGCGGCGGCGAAGGCCCGCGCCTGACGCGCGGCACCTTCTTGCTGGGCCTCGGTGCGGCCGCGGTGATGTGGGGCCTTGCCTCTTTCTACACCGTCAAGCCCGAAGAACAGTCGGTCGAGCTTTTCCTCGGCAGCTATTACAAGACCGGCGAGCCGGGCCTCAACTTTGCGCCCTGGCCCTTGGTGACAGCCGAAGTCATTCCGTTCACCTCGGAGCGGATCATCGAGATCGGCACTTCCCGCTCCGGGCAGGATGCGGGCCTGATGCTGACCGGCGACGAGAATATCGTCGACATCGATTTCCAGGTGGTCTGGAACATCTCGAATTCGCAGGAATTCCTGTTCAACCTCGCCGATCCGGCCGCGACCATCGAAGCGGTCGCGGAATCGGCCATGCGCGAGATCATCGCTCAGTCGCAGCTTTCGCCCATTCTCAACCGCGACCGCGGCGCGATCAGCGACCGGTTGACCGACATGATCCAATCGACGCTCGACAGCTATCAAAGCGGCGTCAATGTCGTCCGGGTCAACTTTGACAAGGCCGACCCGCCCGAGCCCGTTATCGCCTCGTTCCGCAAGGTGCAGGACGCCGAGCAGGAGCGCGACCGTCTGCAGAACGTGGCCGATGCCTATTCGAACCGCGTTCTGGCCGAGGCCCGCGGTGAAGCGGCCCAAGTGCTCGAGCAGGCCGAAGGCTATCGCGCTCAGGCCATCAACGAGGCCGAGGGTGAGGCGAGCCGCTTCCTCGCGGTTCTGACCGAATACCAGAAGGCACCTGAAGTAACCCGTCAGCGCCTCTATCTCGAAACCATGGAAAAGGTGCTTGCTGGCATGAATGTGATGCTGCTCGACGAAGCGGCGCAGGGCGGGCAGGGGGTCGTTCCCTATCTGCCGCTGAATGAACTTGGCCGAACCACCACGGGAGGGAGCAACTAATGGGACGCTCAGCCTTTCTCATCCCGGCTCTGGTGGCGGTGATTGCCGCCGCCCTGTCCTCGATCTTTATTGTCGATGAACGCCAAAAGGTTCTGGTGCTACAGTTCGGCCAGATCGTGAAGGTTCAAGAAGAACCCGGCCTCGGCTTCAAGATCCCGCTCATTCAAGAGCTTGTGCGCTATGACGACCGGATCCTGAGCCGCGATATGACCTCGCTCGAGGTCACCCCGTCGGATGACCGCCGCCTCATGGTCGACGCCTTCGCCCGCTACCGGATCGTTGATGTCGAGAAGTTCCGGCAGGCTGTCGGTGCGGGTGGTCAGGAGCTTGCCGCCAATCGGCTTGATTCCATCCTTCGTGCCAACACACGCGAGGTCTTGGGTTCGGTAACGTCGAACGAGGTTCTCTCGGCGGATCGGGCGGCGCTGATGCTGCGCATCCGCAATGCGGCGATTGACGAAGCGCAGGATCTGGGGCTTCAGGTCATCGACGTGCGGCTGAAGCGCACCGATCTTCCGCCTTCCAACCTTAACGCGACCTACGAACGGATGAAGGCCGAGCGCGAGCGAGAGGCCGCCGACGAGATTGCCCGAGGCAACGAAGCCGCGCTGCGTGTCCGCGCCTTGGCCGATCGGACGGCGGTTGAGCTGGTCTCGGACGCGCGACGCCAGTCCGAAATCATCAGAGGCGAGGCCGACGCCAAGCGAAACGCCACCTACGCCGATGCGTTTGGTCGCGATCCCGAGTTCTTCGAGTTCTACCGCTCGATGACAGCCTATGTTCGCGCCATCGGCGGCGGCAACGGCTCGATCGTGGTCTCGCCCGACAGCGATTTCTTCAACTATCTGCTGTCGGATCAGGCGAAGGCTACGCAGTAAATGTCGACGATCGTTCTGGCGATCGGATCGGTTCTCGTGGTGGAGGGGCTGGTTTATGCACTGGCCCCTTCTGCCATCGAGCGCCTGTTCGAAGCCTACCGCAGCCTTTCCATCGACCAACGCCGCGCGATGGGCCTTGCCTCGATCGCAATCGGCGTCCTTCTGTGCTGGCTGGCCCGGCTGATGGGCGTCTGACCTCCCCCTCACGCGCAAGTGACGCGGCGGGATTGGCCGTGCGTTGCCATTCCGGCCCGCCGATAGGATGATCGCAGGTGTCCGCACCAAAAGGGCGGTTCGATTAGAAAACAGGAGTTTGTCGTGATTCCGAGATCCGTCGTTGCAGCACGTTCAACCTCGCGCCCGGCATCTGTGATGCTGCTCGCGCTGTCCATTGTCGTGCTCATCTTTGCGCAGGCTGTGCCGAGCCCGGCCCAGTCGCGCCCCGATACCTTCGCCGATCTGGTCGAACAGGTCAGCCCCGCCGTCGTCAATATCACAACGACCACAGTCATCGAGGCGCGGACCGGCGCGGACGGCATGACGCCGCAAGAAAACCCCTTCAAGGGGACGCCTTTTGAAGATTTCTTCAATGATTTCAACAATCAGGGTCTCGGGCCCCTGGGCCCGCAGCGGGCGACATCGCTTGGCTCGGGGTTTGTCATTTCCGCTGACGGCTATGTCGTCACCAACAACCATGTGATCGAAGATGCCGACGAGATCATGGTCGAGTTCTTTTCCGGCGAAAGCCTGCCCGCAAAGCTGATCGGCACCGATCCGGCGGTCGATATCGCGCTTCTGAAGGTGGATGCCTCCGATCTCGCCTTCGTCGGTTTTGCCGACAGCGATACCGCCCGCGTGGGCGATTGGGTTCTGGCTGTGGGCAACCCGCTGGGGCAGGGCTTCTCGGTTTCGGCGGGCATTGTCTCGGCCCGCAACCGCGAGCTTTCCGGCACCTATGACGACTACATCCAGACCGACGCCGCAATCAACCGTGGCAACTCGGGCGGCCCCTTGTTCAACCTCTATGGCGATGTGATCGGCGTGAATACCGCGATCCTGTCGCCCAATGGCGGCTCGATCGGCATCGGGTTCTCTATGGCCTCGAACGTGGTCAAGGCTGTTGTCGACCAGCTCATGCAATACGGCGAAACCCGCCGCGGCTGGCTTGGCGTGCGCATTCAGGATCTGAGCGAGGATATGGTTGACGCCATTCCGGGCCTCACCTCGACCGCTGGCGCGCTGGTCACGGACGTGCCTGAAGGGCCGGCCTTTGATGCAGGCATCCAGCCCGGCGATGTGATCTTGCGCTTCAACGGCCGCGACGTGCCCGACACCCGCGCCTTGGTGCGGATGGTCGGTGCGGCGCCGGTCGGTATGGAGGCGACGGTCGATGTCTTGCGCGGGGGTGACGAGATCACCTTCAGCGTAACCCTCGGCCGCCGCGAAACCGCCGAGGCCGCGCAAAGCGGCACGCCCGCGCCGAAGGAGCCGCAACTCGAGGAGATCCTCGGTCTGGCCGTATCGGAGCTGACGCCGGAGATGGTCGATAAATACCAGACCGGCGATGTGAAGGGCGTCGTGATCACCTCGGTCGCGCCGCTCAGCGATGCCGAGGACAAGGGCCTTGCGCCCGGCGATATCATCACCGAAGCCTCGCAAGCGCCGTTGTCGAGCATCTCGGAACTGAAGGACCGGATCGGCGAGGCGCAAGACAGCGGACGCAAGTCCATTCTCCTCAAGATCAGCCGGGGCGGCGAGCCGATGTTTGTCGCACTTTCGGTCAAGGAATGATCGGGCCGACAAACGATAGCGGGGGCGCCTTCGGGCGCCCTCATCTGTTTCAGGGCGCTGATGAAAATGTGAGGAAATTTGAGCCGCAAAGGGCGGTTTTGACGCGTAAATGGGGCGGATTCAGACTGGCGCAGAGGGATTGGCTCGCCTATCTAATGCGCCGGACCTGAATAAACGGAAACGGGCAGATGGCGAAAATCACCTATATCGAGTTTGGCGGCAAAGAGCATAACGTCGATGTGCCCAATGGCCTGACGGTCATGGAAGGCGCGCGCGACAATGGCATCCCGGGGATCGAGGCCGATTGCGGCGGCGCCTGCGCCTGTTCGACCTGCCATGTCTATGTCGATCCCGGTTGGGTCGACCGTCTTCCGCGCAAGGATGCGATGGAAGAGGATATGCTCGATTTCGCCTACGAGCCCGATCCCGCCCGTTCGCGCCTGACCTGTCAGCTCAAGGTCTCGGACGCGCTCGATGGCCTGCGCGTCTTCATGCCGGAAAAGCAGATCTGATGCGGCGCTGGCCGGGCCTGCTCTCAGGGGCGCTGCTTGGCCTGATGCCACTGGCCGCCACGGCCGAGATCGTGTCGGCCACCTATGCCGAACCCACCCAGCGCTATCAGCATGGCGTCTTTGGCGAGACCGAGGAGTGGGGCGCCTTGGCCTTCGAGCTGAGCTCGGGCCAAAGAATCATCCTCCGCCTTCCCGAAACCCGCGTGTTCGAAGACATCGCCCCGCGGCTTGCCGATGTGGATGGCGATGGCGCGCCCGAAATGGTCGTCGTCGAGACCGACATAGCGCTCGGCGCACGGCTCGCGATCTATGACGAGGCGGGGTTTGTCGCCGCGACCCCCTTTATTGGCCAGACCCACCGCTGGCTGGCACCGATCGGCGCGGCGGATCTCGACGGGGATGGCTTGGTGGAACTGGCCTATATCGACCGTCCGCATCTTGCCCGCCTGTTGCGTGTCTGGCGCTTTGAGGGTGGTGCGCTTGTCGAGGTGGCTCAGGCCGAGGGGCTGACCAATCACCGCTTGGGCGATCCCGCCATCAGCGGTGGCTTGCGGGATTGCGGCGAGGGGCCAGAGATGATCACCGCCGATGCGCGCTGGTCGCGCCTCGTCGCCTCGCGCCTTGTTGGCGATGGGATCGAGAGTCGTATTCTCTCGGACGGCGTGGACTTTGCAGCCGCTCTTGACTGCCGGCTACCCTAGACCCAGAGCGCCACAAGCACCGCCAGCGCCGCGATTTCGCTTAGTTGCTGGGTGGCCCCTAGGATATCCCCCGTCTGCCCGCCGATCTTGTCGTGGGCGATCCGCCCTGCGGCAAAGGCTGTCGCGGCGACAAAGGCTGCAACTGGGACGACCGTAAGGCCGAGGCAAACAAATCCGACCAAGCCCGCGGCGATAAAGCCAAACCGCACAGTATCTTGGGATGGTTGGCCGACCCCCTGGCTCAGCCCAGAAGGGCGCGCCGCGGGGAGCCACGCCATCAGCGCCGCCATCGGCGCTCGACTTATGGCAGCGACCCCGATCAGGGCGCCCCAGACATGGCCGGTCGCCAAGAGCGCCGAGAGCGCCGACCAGCGCAGGATCATCGCCAGCACAAGCGCCAAAACGCCATAGGTGCCGATCCGGCTGTCTTTCATGATCTCGAGCCGCCGGTCGCGGTCATAGCCGCCCCACAGGCCATCGGCGCTGTCGGCCAGCCCGTCTTCGTGCATGGCTCCGGTGCAGATCACCTGAACTGCGATGACAAGGGCGGCTGCTATCCCCGCCCCAAGGCCAAGCCAGAGCGAAAGAGACGCCGCAACCGCAGCGATCAGGCCCAAGAGCGCACCTGCCAACGGCCAGGCCCATGATGCGGCGGCGCCACGTTCCTTGGCAGATTCGACGTTGACCCTGACCGGCAAGCGGCTCAGAAGCCCGAGCCCTTGCAGCACATCCTGAACCGGTTGGCTGAAACGAACTTCGGAAATGTCGGGATCGGGCATCGCTGCGACCTTTCTTACCTTTCCCTTGCTGTCAGGACGGTTAGACAGAACCGGCACAGAAGGCAACGAGGACACCATGACGGCCCCTTTCTCCACACTCAACGAATTTCGCGCGGTTTTGGCCCGCCAGCCGGGGATCGACACCGCCGCCGAAGCAGGGGCGCAGGAGCGTAACGTCCAGCTCACCAAACCGCCCGGAGCCCTCGGTCGCCTCGAAGACCTCGCGATCTGGTATGCCGGCTGGCGCGGCAATCCGCGCCCCGCGATCGAGGCGCCACAGGTGATCGTTTTCGCAGGCAACCACGGCGTCTGCGCCCGTGGCGTCTCGGCCTTTCCGGCGGAGGTGACCGTGCAGATGGTGGCAAATTTCAAGGCGGGCGGGGCGGCGATCAACCAGCTCTCCAAGGCTTTTGGCGCCAAGATGGATGTCTACGCGCTCGATCTGGATACCCCGACCAAGGATTTCACCGCCGATGCGGCGATGACCGAGGCCGAATGCGTCGCCGCGCTGGCGACCGGCTGGAACGCGGTCGATCCGAAGGCCGATCTTCTGGTGACCGGCGAGATGGGCATCGGCAACACGACCTCGGCGGCGGCGATGTCGGCCGCACTTTTCGGTGGCTCGGGCGCCGAGTGGGCCGGGCGCGGCACTGGCGTTGACGACGCGGGCCTTGCCCGCAAGTCGGCGGTGATCGACGAGGCGCTGGCGCTGCATGATACGGCCCTGTCCGATCCCCTTGAAGTGCTGCGCCGCCTTGGTGGGCGCGAGCTTGCCGCGATGGCGGGCGCAATTGCTGCGGCGCGGGCGCACCGGATTCCGGTGATCCTTGACGGGTTCATCTGCTCCGCCGCCGCCGCTTCTTTGGCCAAGGCGCAGGAGGGGGCGCTCGATCACGCGGTCGCGGGCCACAAGTCCGCGGAAGGGGCGCACGCACGGCTCTTGGACGCGCTCGGCAAAGAGCCGCTTCTTCAACTCGGCCTGCGCCTAGGCGAAGGCTCGGGCGCGGCGCTGGCGATCGGCGTCTTGAAAGGCGCGGTCGCCTGCCATTCCGGCATGGCGACATTCGCCGAGGCCGGCGTCTCGGAAGGCTAGGCTTCGGCCTGTTCGTCGGGGGCGGCCCGCGCCGCCTCCTTCGACCTCTGCTGTCGCGCCGCAAGCGCGGCTTCAAGCTCGGAATAAAGCTCTTTCACCCGCGCGCTGTATTCGGCGTTCTTTTCGATGGGAATGCCGGGTTTCCATAAAGCGGCCAGCTCTTTGAGCGACGCGCGGTCGTGGTGGAAGAACTCGTCCTCCGCCTCGGCCGCCTCGTATTCCGAGAAGCCGAGGTTTTCGAGCACATAGCGGCCCGCGCGGAGCGAGCTGTCGAACATCTCGCGCACGATGTCGTCGGCGCCCGCTTCATAAAGCTCGTAGACGCTGACCTCGTCCCTAGCCCGTGCGACGATGTGCAGATCTTCCCGCAACTGGCGGGCATATTTGACAAGCTTGACCGCGGCCGCATGATCGTCGACCGCCACCACGAGCACCTTGGCGTTTTCGATGCCGGCTGCCTTCAGCAGGTCGGGGCGGGTCGGATCGCCGAAATAGCCTTTGTGTCCGAAAGACCGCATCGTCTGGACCACGGTCATATCGTTGTCGAGAACCACCGATTTGAGGCCGACACTCCGCACAAGCGCATTGACCGTCTGGCCGAACCGGCCAATCCCGGCGATGATCACAGATCCGGTTTCATCGATCTCGTCGGGTTCGGGGTCTGGCTCGGATTTGAGCCATCTTGTCCGGTTCTCATAAAGGATGAAAAGAAGCGGCGTGATCAGCATCGACAGGGCGATGATCAGCACAAGCTTCTGCCCGAGCGCCACACCAAGAACGCCGGTAGCGGCGGCGAAGGAGACAAGCACAAAGCCGAATTCACCCGCCTGACCGAGGCCGAGGGTAAAGAGCCAGCGGTCATGCGGTTTGAGTTTCCAGAGCCGCGCCAGCACATAAAGAACGCCGATCTTCACGCCGATCAGCAGCAGGGTGAGGGCGAGAATGCGGAACGGGTCGCCAAAGAAGCCTGCGAAATCGAAACCCGCGCCCACGGTGATGAAGAAAAGCCCGAGGAGCAGGCCCTTGAAGGGCTCGAGGTCGCTTTCAAGCTCATGCCGGAATTCAGAGTTGGCAAGGACGACGCCCGCCAGAAAGGTGCCAAGGGCGGGTGAGAGACCGACGAAATCCATCAGCACCGCGATCGAGACGACCATGAGAAGGGCGAAGGCCGTATACATCTCGCGCAGCCGGGCGTGGTGGATATAGCGGAAGAGCGGGCGGGTCAGGAAAACCCCGGCGAAGATGATGAAGAAGATCGCGCCGACGGTGATCAGCGTAAGGCCCCAGCCGGGAATGCGGTCGGCGTAGGAGACGAGGCTGAGCGCATCGGGCGCGGCGTGGCCATCTGCCGTGGTGTGCGGCACCAACCTGCCCGAGACCGCCAAAAGCGGCAGAAAGGCCAGCATCGGGATCACCGCGATGTCTTGGGTGAGCAGCACCGAGAAGACATTGCGCCCACCCGCGGTCTGGATCAGGCCCTTCTCTGTCAACGTTTGAAGTACGATCGCGGTTGACGAGAGCGACAGGATCAGGCCAATCGCCAGGGCCTCTTCCCAGGGCTGTTTCATCATGTAGGTCAGCCCCATGATGACCCCCGTCGTCAACGCTACCTGAAGCCCCCCCAACCCCAGAAGCTTGTGGCGCATATCCCAAAGGGTGCGCGGCTCAAGCTCGAGGCCGATCAGGAACAGCATGACGACCACGCCGAACTCGGCAAAATGCTGAAGGCCGGCGGTGTCGTTGCCGGTCAGGCCGAGGATCGGGCCGATGACGATACCGGCGGCGATATAGCCCAGAACCGATCCAAGGCCCAAACGCGCCGCCAATGGAACCGCGATCAAAGCGGCACCGAGAAAGATTGTCGCCTGAAGAAAGAAGTTTTCCATAGCCCCTTCTCGCAAGCGGAGGGGCGCTTCGCAACTCGACTTCGGGTGAATAGGGGCGCGGCGGAGAGAAATCGCCGAGTTGGGAAGAAAAGCGCTCAGCCCGTCGGCATTTCAAGCGTATAGGTCCGACCGCGCTTGGTATAGGTCAGCGCATTGTCGCCAATCGAGGTGACGCGGCCGCCGTCGAGCTCGTCGCCAACGCGCACCAGAAGGATCCGGCCAAAGGACGTGCGAAGCATGGCGCGCCGGTCATTGGCGGGGCCCATGAGGCCGATCAGCGCCAGATCGCGGAGGGACAAGGCGTTGTCCACCGTCGCCGCCTCGGCGACCGATCTTGGAACCGGTCCGCTTGAGCCTTGCACGATTGCGGGGGCAGCGGCGGGCTTGGGAGCGGTGCTGGCGGAAGCGACGACCTGGTCAAAGTTGCGGGGTCTGGATTGCGGTCGTTCTGAAGAGGCCACGGCCAGTTCTGTTGCGTCCGCGAAGGGATCGCCTGCGACTGCCGCCAAAGCTTCAGCGATCGCGTCAGCGGGCGCTTCGGCGACAACAAGGCTCTCGGGCCGGGATTTGGGGCGGATGCCGGAAAGCTCGTCGAACGTCCGCCCACCGAGCGAAGCGCGTTCGATAGTTTCGGCCAGTTCTGTGGGGCGGGCATTCGGGCGTTTGCCGGCAAGGGCGGGGTCAACCGGGCCGGCCACCTCAAGGGCTTCCGGTTCTTCGCCTTGTGCATCGGTGGCTGTCTCTTCCACGGTTTCAAAGATCGGCCGCTGAGGCGGTACCAGCGCAGGCGTTCCGGCGACCACGACGATGCCGCTGGGCAAAAGCGTCCCTTCGGCGGTGGCGAGAATGAAGCCCTCGGCATCCCGCTGATAGACGGTTCCGGGGGGTGGCGGCAGAGCCTGCGCCTCGAGCGGTGCATCGCGGCCGGTACGCAAAAGGTCGGGCAGGGCGATTGCGTCCGCGCCGCCGATTGCGGGATCAATCGCCGCAAGGAAGATCCTGTCAGACGATTCCGTTCGCGGCGTCAACGGCAGGCGGGGCGCGCGCAACCAGACGCCCGTGGTGGCATAGATGCGTTCCGCTTCTGCCGGGCTCAGCACAGTCGGCGACGAAACCACCGGCAGCGACACAGCCTCGGCTGTGCCGGTGTCGGTGGTCTCGGATGCGGCTAGGATCTCGTCGGATGTTGCCTCGTCAGGCGGGATCTCGTCCGGTGGTAAATCGGCTAGATCCGCCAAATCGGACAGCTCTTCCTCGTTGGCGGTGGGCGTTTCGGTTTCCGGAGTGACAATGGCAGGATCTCCGAAAGCGACGTCGATCACCGCGTCCTGCGGGCCAAAGATCAGGCGCGAGAGCGAGGTATCAGTAACCGAGGCCCAGATGCCGACAGCGGCAAGGAAGACCAGAAGGATCGCTGTCAGGACGAGCCAAAGATATCGCCCCATGAAAACACTTTGATCCTTGCCCTTTGGCCCACCACCTTCTCCTGAGGAAGCCCCATCTGCAACTTTTGAAAGTGGACTTCTGCGGTTCAGAGTTCCATTGGCCTCTGCCCTTGCGGTGGCCGAACCGACCGCCAAAATTGACTTGATTTCGTTTTTTCGGGCCGAGCCGGAATCCTCCTCGGCGTCTTCGTCAAGATCGTCGATCTCGTCAATTCCCTCGGCCGGCTCGAGCGAGGCGCTGGCATACTTCATGGCACTCGGTAGTGGAGGCATCTGGCTGGGTGATTTGGTCTCAGGCTTTCCAAGCGGCGGAGGATCTTGCCGATTTCTGCTTGAAAAGACAGGCTCGCCGCCAACTTCGCGCCCCGAGACCTCAGGAGCAGGGCGGACCATTCTTGGCAAGTCCGTGTCTGCTCTCAACGGTTTGGTCCGGCTTGCAAAGACCGGAGCGTCAGCGGCATCTTCGCGCGGTCCGATGCTCGCATGAGCCTCAGCTTGTTCCGCAATATCGCCAGATTCCATCGTTTGATCTGCGGCAGCGGCATCGCCCGATATGTCCTTGGGACCCGTCTCCAACTCGAATTTGAGGGGGCCCGCGGTTTTTGCCGCCATGTTGTCCATGTCTCCGCTCTCGGCCGGCTCTTCGCCTGTTTCCGCGTCGACAGCTTCCTCAGGCTCAGGCGGCCGTGAGGGCCGAGATTTTCCAATCACGAAAACCGCAACATCATCGCGTTCGTATTCGCCGCTTGGTTCGACATTGCCAAAGAAGACTTCTCCAACGAAAATCCCGGCTTCAGGAACGGCAGCAAACGAGACCGGTTGAAAACGGTGCTCGCGTGCGAATGCGACCGCTTCGTCAAGGGTTTCTCGCGCGACCGCAGCCATATAGGTTTTTTCGCCGTCGGCGCTGGAGTCGATCGCCAGCTCGTCAAGAGCATATGGGGTTTTACCATCAAGCGCGGAGCGGATTTCGGCGTCGTTGGCATTTGGGTTATCAAGTGCAAGGTATTTGATCTGATCGTTGGGGATGAGGATCTTGGTCCGCATGCCCGATGGGTCCAACGCCTGCGCGGTGCGGCGCAGCATGGTCAGCTCTCCGGCGAGATCTTCGGCGTCAAAGGCGGCCTCGCCGACGAGGTGCCAGCCTCCCGGAACACGGTGCAGCAGGCGGATCCCGTCAAACGAGAGCGAAAGGGCAAAATTCGGTTTCATTGGGCTCGATTAGCATTGTTGCTTCAGGTGAGGAATGTATCGGCACGGGCCTGCCTCGGCTACAGCAACTTCCCGCCCATTCGGGGTTTTCGGCGGAAATTGGATGACGGCGTGGCGAGGGTGGAGCATCTTGCGCTCAGGTTTCAGTCCCCGAGGTGTCCCATGAATATTCTGTTCCGCTTCGGCGTCGTGGTCTCGCTCGTGTTTTTGCCATTGGCCACAATCGCCGAGGAGGGCCCGCGCACGATCTCTGTCAGCGCTGAAGGCGACGTGAGCCTTGCCCCGGATATGGCCAGCCTGATTCTCGGCGTCATGGCGGAAGCAAAGTCGAGCCGCGATGCGCTCGATCAAGCCGGGCGGGCAATGCAGGCGATCTTGGACTTCGTGGCGACGCAGGGGATCGAGCCGCGCGATGTTCAGTCGAGCGCGATCCGCCTCATGCCGCGCTATGGGCGCAATTCGATGGGCCAGATCGACTACAAGATTATCTCTGGATACGGCGCTGAGACGACGATCAGCCTAATCGTGCGGGATCTCAATATCGTTGGCGATTTGCTGGCCGGCGCCGTCGAGGCCGGGGCCAACCGCGTCGATGGTATCAGTTTCGGTCTTCAGAACGAAACCGAAGCGCTCGACGAGGCGCGTCGTCTGGCGGTGGCGGAGGCGCGGCGCAAGGCGGGACTCTTGGCCGAAGCGGCGGGCGTGGGCCTTGGGCCGCTTCTGCAACTGACTGAAATGGGAAGCCCTTCCTACCGGATGGAGGTGGCCTCAATGGCGATGGATATGCGGGCCGATGTCGCGCCGGTGCCGGTCGCTCCGGGCGAGATCAGCTTTTCCGCCAGCGTGAGCCTCGTCTACCAAATCGCTGACTAGAAAAGGAAAACGCCGGGGGAAGCCCCGGCGTTTCTGCGACTTGTCAGGCGGTGGCTTTCGCCAGCGCTTGATCTAGATCGGCGATCAGATCGTCGGCGTCCTCGATGCCGATCGACAAACGGACCACTTCGGGCGCAGCCCCGGCTGCACGCTGCTGCTCCACCGTCAGCTGCCGGTGCGTGGTCGAGGCGGAGTGGATCACCAGCGAGCGCGCATCTCCAAGGTTGGCGACGTGGCTGAAAATCTCGAGGCTGTCGACGAGCTTGACGCAGGCCTTGTAGCCACCCTTCACCGCGAAGGTGAACAGCGCACCCGCGCCCTTCGGGCAGATGCTTCCGACCCGCTTGTGATAGGGCGAGGACTTGAGGCCCGCATAGGTCACATAATCCACCCGCGGATCGTTCTCGAGCCATTCGGCCACGCGCTTGGCGTTGGCGACGTGTTTATCCATCCGCAGCGAAAGGGTCTCGATGCCCATCAGCGTATAATGCGCGGCTTGCGGGTTCATGGTCATGCCGAGGTCGCGCAGGCCGATGGCGATGGAATGGAAGGTGTAGGCCAGAGAGCCAAAGGTCTCATGGAAGCGCAGGCCGTGATAGGCGGGCTCGGGGGCGCTGAGCGAGGGGAACTTGTCGGAGGCTGACCAGTTGAACTTGCCGGAATCGACCACGCAACCGCCGGTCACCGTGCCGTTGCCGGTGAGGTATTTGGTGGTCGAATGGACCACCAGTGTCGCACCATGTTCGATCGGGCGGCAGAGGTAGGGCGTGGCCGAGGTGTTATCGACGATCAGCGGGATGCCCGCCGCGTCAGCGATGGCCGCAAGGGCGGGAAGATCAGTGACATATCCGCCGGGGTTGGCGATCGTCTCGCCAAAAATGGCGCGGGTATTGTCGTCGATCGCGGCTTTGACCGCCGCCAGATCGTCGAAATCGACAAACTTGGCCGACCATCCAAAGCGTTTGAATGTCTGGCTGAACTGGGTGATCGTGCCGCCGTAGAGCCGCGAGGAAGCGACGATGTTGAGGCCCGGTCCCATCAAGGGGAATAGCGCCATGATCTGCGCCGCATGGCCGGACGAGCAGCAGACAGCCCCCGCGCCGCCCTCGAGCGTGGCGATGCGCTCCTGCAGGGCTGCCACGGTCGGGTTCGTGAGGCGCGAGTAAATGTAGCCCACTTCCTGAAGGTTGAAGAGGGCTGCCGCATGATCGGCGTCGCGGAAAACATAGGCCGTGGTCTGATAGATCGGCACCTGCCGCGCGCCGGTCGCGGGATCGGGGCGGGCGCCTGCGTGGATCTGAAGCGTATCGAAGCCGTAGGTGGGGCCTTGGGTCATTGGAAACTCCCTGAAGAAATGGATCGGGCCGAGCCTAGAACGAAACCCTGCCGGCCCTCAACGGCGAGATGCGGAGAACTGCGAAAAAGGAGGAGATTGCGAGGAAATGTCGTGGGGCGGGATAAAGGTGTGTTCGGCGGGGCAGGATTGGAAGCCTGTCCTACCGCATCCAGAACCCTTCGGATTTCAGCTTGTTGCGGATCTGCTGCTCGCGGCGGGGCAGGTCGTTCTGGTCGAAGAGTGCCCGCGCCTTGCGGCCACGGCCTTGGAAGATCATCCGTTTGGCGGGCTCATAGCCCTTGAGGAGCTTTTTGATCGGGTTGGGCGCGGTGACGGCCTCAAGCACCTCGACCACACGGTCGCTTTCCCGCGCATAGAGAAGCGGCAGGAGGCGATAGTGGCAGGTCACATCCCCGTCGAGCCCGTCAAGGTCCGGCCCCGGCCGCCCGCCGCCGAAGGAGTGAATGACAAGCGGCAGCGCCACCTGATCGAGCCAGGGGTCGAGCGGCTGGAGCGCCATCGCTTCGGGTGGATCGTTGCGGATGGAGAGGGCGTAGTCGAGGAAGCGCTCGCCAAAGGCGCGGGGATCGGCGCCGAAGAACCAGCCCGCGTTGAAATAGAGATAGCGGCCCCAGTATTCGTCGGGTTGGCTCAGGTCGAGCGAGCTTTGGAAATCGAGGCCGAAGCGGTCGTAGAGCGATTTCCATATTGCGGCATAGCCCGGCCAATACAGGTCTTCGACCGGCCATGTCCCCTCGCGGCGCATCGAGGCGGCGGGGCGGGCGAAATCGAAAGGGACACGGGCCAGATCGCCGGTGATGAGCGTGTCGGTGTCGAGAAACAGGAACGGCTCGCCGGCAGGCAGGGCGGCCAGCCCCTCGATCTTGTTGCCATAGGCGTAGGCCGCGCCGAAATGGCCGCTTTCGAAAGGCACAACCTCGGCCCCCAGCTCCGCGAGATAGTCTTTCACCGCCCCATCCATGCGTGGATCGTTGGGCCAGAGAGGCCCCGGCTGCGGCTCGGCCACGATCAGGCGTCCGGCGAAATCGGGCGACGTGGCCCGAAGTGAGGCCGCAAGGATCAGTGCCTCATATTGCAGCCGCCCCCCTTGCCCGATGCAGAGGATATTGAAATGTATTGGTTTTCTGCTCTTCGCTGCCATGGCCTGCCCGGTGTTTTGCACGACTATAGGGCCTGTCTCCCTCGGGCAAAAGCGTTCAGCGGGTGACGAAGTGCAAATCCTGATACTGGGCCCGCAGGGCGCGGGTCTCGGCGGCGAGGCTTTCGGGATCGTTCGTTGTCAGCGCCCGTGCGACGAGGGCGGCAATCTCGCCCACATTCTCACGGGTGACACCCCAACGGACAAGCTCTGGCGTGCCGATCCTGAGGCCATTGAGATCCCCCTCGACCGGCGCGATGGGCAGGCCGATGCCGCAGGCCAGAAAGCCCGCCTTGCGGAGCTTTTTCGAGGCGGTCTGCCCGCCGCCGAAGGGCGCGGCCTCGACCGCGAACTGGTGCGAACGGGTAAAGCCCTGTTCCTTGCCGTAGACGGGGATGCCCGCTGCATCGAGGGCGGCGGCAAAGGCGCGGGAGGTGGCGATCATCTCATCGGCATAGGCCGCGCCATGCGTGAGCCAATCGGTCATGGTCATCGCCAGTGCCGCGCTCTTGGCCGCGTCGAAATTCGCGGTCATGCCGGGGAAGGCGATGGCGTCGAGCCTGCGGGCGATCTCGGCGTCGTTGGTGACGATGAGGCCGCCGGCGGGGCCACCGAGGCTCTTGTAGGTGCTCATCGTCATCAGATGCGCGCCTTCGGTCAGCGGATTGGCCCAGGCCTTGCCCGCGATGATCCCGCATTGGTGCGCGGCATCGAAGAGGACCAGCGCCCCCACCTCGTCGGCAATCGCCCGCACCTCGCGCACCGGATGCTCGAAGAGGTTGAGGCTCGCGCCGATGGTGATGAGCTTGGGCCGCGCCGCGCGGGCGAGCTTGCGCAGGGCGTCGATATCGACCGTATATCCATCTTCATTGACCGGGGCGTTCAGGGTCTTGAGGCCATACAGCCCGGCGCATCCGTCTGCGTGATGGGTCACATGGCCACCGATATTCGGCGGTGGCGCGATGATCGTGTCGCCCGGCTGGCATATCGCCATGAAGCCAAAGAGGTTGGCGATGGCCCCCGAAGGCACGCGGATCTCGGCGTATTTTGCGTCGAAAACCTCGGCGCAGAGCTCGGCGCAAATCACCTCGATCTCTTCGATGGCTTCGAGTCCCATCTCGTATTTGTCGCCCGGATAGCCGAGCGAGGGGCGCGAGCCGATGCCCGAGGCCAGAAGCGCCTCGGCGCGGGGGTTCATCACGTTGGTGGCAGGGTTGAGGTTGAAACACGCCCGCTCGTGAATCTCGCGGTTTTCCGCCGTCAGCGCCTCGATCCGCGCGGCATTCTCGGCGGGCGAGGCCTTGGCTGCGCGCGCGGCGATCTCCATCACCCGCGCCTCGCTTGCAGCCGGAACCCAGTAGCGTTCTTCGAGCATTTCATCCTCCCAGATGGTTTGGGGAAGAAGACGGCACGAGACGCGCAATCGCAATCCCGAATTTGGGAGCGACCTGTCACGAAAGAAAGGGGGTAAATGGTGGGCGACCCTGGAATCGAACCAGGCGTGGGTCTCCCCGGCGGAGTTACAGTCCGCTGCCGCACCTTGCAGCTCGTCGCCCGAAACCGACCCAAAGGCCGGTTTGCGAGGGGGTGAATATGATGCGCGGCGGGGGGCGTCAACAGGAAAATCCCGAGGCTCCAGCGCCAGATCACGCTTGCCTCGGGGCCTTGGCAGAGCCATTGAAGGGCGAGCCGAAGGAGAGCGCCATGAAGAAGCCCAAGTGGGTCATCGAAAAGGAACAGGCCAAGCGGGCGGCCGCGGCCGAGACCGTCTGGCTTTTTGGCCTTCATGCGGTGCGCGATGCGCTGATGAACCCGCGGCGCGAGCGGCTCAGGCTTGTGGTGACGAAAAACGCCGAGGCCAAACTGGCCGACGCGATTGCGGCAAGCGGGATGGAGCCCGAGATTTCCGACCCGCGCAAATTCGCGGCCCCGATCAGTGAAGAGTCGGTCCATCAGGGTGCGGCGCTTGAGGTGAAGCCTCTCAATTGGGGGAGCCTTGAGGATGTGGCGCTGGGAGAGGGGCCGATGCCGCCGCGTATCGTCATGCTCGATCGTGTGACCGACCCGCATAACGTCGGCGCGATCCTGCGCTCGGCGGAGGTGTTTGGGGCGCGGGCGGTTGTCGGTGTTCAACGCCATTCGGCGCCCGAAACCGGGGCGCTGGCGAAGACCGCGAGCGGGGCGCTCGAGAGGCAGCCTTATCTGCGGATCCGCAATCTGGCCGAGGCGATGGAGGAGCTGAAGAAGCTTGGCTACATTGTTCTGGGCCTGGACGGCGAGGCGGAGCTGACCATCGAGGAGGCGCTTGAGGGCAAACGGGATCGGCCGGTCGCCCTTGTTATGGGGGCCGAGGGACCGGGCCTGAGAGACAAGAGCCGCGAGACCTGCGACGCGCTGGTTAGGATCGACGCGGCCGGTGGTTTTGGCTCGCTCAACGTCTCGAATGCCGCAGCCGTGGCCCTCTATGCCGCGCGCGGCTGATCGCGCGGTCTTGATGAGATGTTCACATTTGTTTGAGCGGGTCTTGGGAGTGATCGCAGAAGCCCTATCTTCTGTATCAGCCCCGCGCGAACGGAACATCCGCGGGCTAGCTTCTGTCCCTCGTTCCGAACTTGCGCCCGGGCTCCCTCCGGGCGCTTTTTTGTGACGTCCAGATAGGCTATCGAGGGCCATGATCTATTCCGACAACTTTCTGCGCAACCTGTTGAACGATGTAAAAACCGTGGCGGTGGTCGGGATATCCGCCAATCCCGTCCGTCCGTCCTATTTCGTTGCCCGCTATCTTGGCCTCAAGGGCTATCGGGTGATTCCGGTCAATCCGGGGCTTGCCGGTCAGGAGCTTTTTGGTGAGGCGGTCTATCCCGATCTGGCGTCGGTGCCGGACGAGGTCGATATGGTCGACATTTTCCGGCGCTCCGAGGCTGTCCCCGCTATTGTCGGGGAAGCTCTGGACAGGTGGCCCAATCTCAAGGCGGTCTGGATGCAGATCGGTGTCGAGAGCGCGGAGGGGCGGGCGATGGCCGAGGCGCGGGGCCTGCGTGTCGTCGAGAACCGCTGCCCCAAGATCGAGTATCAGCGGCTATTTGGTGAGCTGCGGATGGGCGGGTTCAACACCGGGATCATCAGCTCGAAACTGTGATCGGTTGCTCAGAATGGCAGCGTAGGCCGGGGCTCTGCCCCGGACCCCGGAGTATTTCAGGCCAAAAGAAATTAGGCCAAAAAGTTCAGGGGCGCGCGGCTTTTTCGGCGATACCGGATTGCGCCTCTCGGCGGGCGAGTTCGGCTTCGATGTCGGCGAGCGTCACGTCGCGGGCGGCGCACATGACGAGGAGGTGATAGAGCGCATCGGCGGCCTCGGAGGTGAGGCGTGCCTTGTCGCCCTTGACCGCCTCGATGATCGCCTCGACGGCCTCTTCGCCGAATTTCTCGGCGCATTTCTCGGGGCCGGCGGCCAAAAGCTTGGCGGTCCAGCTGGTGGAGGGGTCGGCGCCTTTGCGGGCGGCGATGGTCTGGCTGAGTTTTTCAAGCGACATCAGAGCCTCATCGGTATGCCGGCGGCGGCCATATGCGCCTTGGCCTCAGTGATCGTATAGGTTCCGAAGTGGAAAATCGAGGCGGCAAGCACGGCCGAGGCATGACCGAGGGTCACGCCTTCGACAAGGTGGTCGAGCGTGCCGACGCCGCCCGAGGCTATGACGGGAATATCGACCGCATCGGCAATGGCGCGGGTGAGGGGGAGGTTGAAGCCTGCCTTTGTGCCGTCGCGGTCCATCGAGGTCAGGAGGATTTCGCCCGCGCCTTTTTCGGCGGCGGTAATGGCGAATTCCACGGCGTCGATGCCGGTGGGTTTGCGGCCGCCATGGGTGAAGATCTCCCAGCGGCCCGGTTCAACCGTTTTCGCGTCGATGGCGCAGACGATGCATTGCGAGCCGAAGCGTTCGGCGGCTTCGGTCAGCACATTGGGATCGGCCACGGCGGCGGAATTGAACGAGACCTTGTCGGCGCCCGCGAGGAGGAGGTTGCGCACGTCGTGATGGGTGCGCACGCCGCCGCCCACGGTGAGCGGCATGAAGCAAGCCTCGGCGGTGCGGGTGACGAGATCAAACATCGTGCCGCGGTTTTCGTGGGTGGCGTGGATGTCGAGAAAGCACAGCTCATCCGCGCCCGCCGCGTCATAGGCCTTGGCGGCCTCGACCGGATCGCCTGCGTCGACGAGATCGACGAAGTTGACGCCCTTGACCACGCGGCCATCGGCCACGTCGAGGCAGGGGATGATGCGGGTTTTGAGCATGGGTCAGGCCTTGAGCGCTTTCAGCGCCTCTTTCAGATCAATCGCCCCATCATAGAGGGCGCGGCCCGAGATGGCACCGGAAATGACGCCTGTGTCACGGAGCGCGATGAGGTCGGCCAGCGAAGAGACGCCGCCCGAGGCGATGACGGGGATCGAGACGGCCCGGGCGAGGGCTTCGGTCGCCTCGATATTGGGGCCTTTCATGGCGCCGTCGCGGAGGATGTCGGTATAGATGATGGCCGCAACGCCCGCGTCCTCGAAGGATTTGGCGAGGTCGGTTGCGTCGACGTTCGTCTTTTCGGCCCATCCTTTGGTGGCGACCTTGCCGGCGCGGGCGTCGATGCCCACGGCAACGTGGCCGGGGAAGGCGCGGGCGGCTTCGCGCACGAGGGCGGGGTTTTCGACCGCCACGGTGCCAAGGATCACGCGGGCGAGGCCCTTGTCGATCCAGCGTTCGATGGTGGCCATATCGCGGATGCCGCCGCCAAGCTGGGCGGGAACCTTGCAGGCGGCGAGGATCGCCTCGACGGGTGCGGCGTTGACCGGCTCGCCGGCGAAGGCGCCGTTGAGGTCGACGAGGTGCAGCCATTCGCAGCCGGCCTCGACAAAGGCGCGGGCCTGCGCGGCGGGATCGTCGTTGAAGACGGTGGCGCTGCCCATCTCGCCGTGGACGAGGCGCACGGCGTTGCCGTCTTTAAGGTCGATGGCGGGATAGAGGATCATTGGGGCCTCGCGCGTCTTGGTCGAGGCGGTCTTATGCATGGGGGGCGGGGAATTGCAACGCGACGGGCTGACCTAACGTGAGGCTTGATTGGAATCACGGCAACGGCTCTGATGTGGCAAATCTTTCTGGGAGGAACAGATGTTCAAGAAATTGATTGCGACCGCTGTGGCAACTGTCCTGTTGGCGGGGGCGGCTTTGGCCGACCCGATCGAAGGCTTCTGGCAGACCGAGGCCGATGACGGCGCCTTCGCCTTTGTCGAGGTGGTGCCCTGTGGCGAGACCTATTGCGGCACGATCGTTAGGACGTTCAATGCAGATGGCGAATACGAGTCGCCCAACATCGGCAAGATGCTCTTGATCGAGATGGCGCCGCAGGGCGGCGGTGAATACAAGGGCAACGTCTGGCGGCCGTCGAACGACAAGATCTATATCGGCAAGGTCACCATCGACGGCGATGTGATGAAGATGCGCGGCTGTATTGCCGGCGGTCTTCTGTGCTCGAGCCAGACCTGGGTGCGCCTGCAGTAACGGATTACGGGCCTCTGCGCGGCAGGGGCCCGTTCTGGTTCAGGGCTTCCAGTTGAGGAAATTGGCGATCAGCCGCAGGCCGGTCGCCTGGCTCTTTTCGGGGTGGAACTGGGTGCCGACGATGTTGTCGCGCCCGACGATGGCGGTGATGTCGCCGCCGTAGTCGACATGGGCCAGCCGCTCGGCCGGATCGCGCACCACCATGTGATAGGAATGCACGAAATAGGCGTGATCGCCGGTCTTGAGCCCGTCAAGCACCGGGTGGGGGCGGTCGATCACCAGATCGTTCCAGCCCATATGCGGGACCTTCATCGACGGGTCCGTTGGCTCGATCCGGCAGATCTCGCCACCGATCCAGCCAAAGCCGGGCGTTTCGCGATACTCATGGCCCACGGTGGCGAGCATCTGCATCCCCACGCAAATGCCAAGGAAGGGGCGGCCCTTGTCCTCGACCGCCTCGACGATCGCCTCGCCGAGCCCCTCATAAGCGAAAAGCGCCTCTCGGCAGGCAGGGAAAGCGCCATCGCCCGGAAGGACGATCCGGTCGGCCCGCGCCACGACGTCCGGTTCCGAGGTCACGACGATGGTGCCATGCCCGATCTCGCGGGCCATGCGTTCGAAGGCCTTCTGCGCCGAGTGCAGGTTTCCGGAATCGTAGTCGATCAGGGCGGTCAGCATTGGGTCCCTCTTTGGTTGGCGACCACCTATCGGACGTGCAGCACTTCGTCCAGCACCTCAGGCTCAAGCGGTGTGCCGTCGGGCAAGGCCGCGTGCTGGCGAAAGGTCTTGAAGCCCGCTGGAACAAGCGTCCCGCGGACGGCGCTGTCGAGGAAGATGTATTTGGTATTGTTGGGCGAGAGTTCGAACCAGCCGGGGTCTTCGAAGGTTCCGGCATAAACGCCGAGGCGGTCGGGCCAACGTTCGAAGGTCAGATGGGTTTTGGTGCCGCAATCGCCGCAGAAGTGGACAAAGACGTTCTTTCCGCTGCCGGTCGAGACATGAGTATAACACCGCGGCTCGCCCGAGGTGATCGCAAAAGCTGGCCGGTCGAAGATCGGTTCGACCAGCCCCTGCGATCCTGTCGCCCTTTGGCAGAAGTGACAGAAGCAGACCGTAACCCAAAGCGGATCGGTGGTGACCTCATAGGTCACTTTGCCGCAAAGGCATCGGCCGGTTGCGTGGGTCATGAGGCCCTCCTTCAAAAGTTGATGGAGAACCCTAGCCCATCCCGCGCGTCAAAGCGCCCCTTTTGTCGAGGGGATCGCGTCGGCCTTGCGCGGATCGGTCTCGACAGCATTCCGCAGGGCGCGGGCCACAGCCTTGAAGGCGGCTTCGGCAATGTGGTGGCTGTTGAAGCCGTGCAGGCGGTCGATGTGCAGCGTGATCTGCCCGTGGGTCGCAAGCGCCTGAAAGAACTCGCGCACCAGTTCGGTGTCGAATGTGCCGATCTTGGGGGTCGGCAGATCGAGATTGCAGATCAGATAGGGCCGGCCCGAGAGATCGAGCGCACAGCGCACCTGCGCGTCGTCCATCGCCAGGTGGCACTCGCCATAGCGGCGGATGCCGCGCTTGTCGCCAAGCGCCTTGGTCAGCGCCTGACCCAGCGCGATGCCGGTATCCTCGACCGTGTGGTGATCGTCGATGTGCAGATCGCCCTTGGCGCGGATTTTCATGTCGATCAGCGAGTGGCGGGCGAGCTGGTCGAGCATATGGTCGAAAAAGCCCACGCCCGTCTGGTTGTCATAGCTGCCCGTGCCGTCGAGGTTGATCTCGACGGTGATCTCGGTCTCGGCGGTCTTGCGGGTGATCGTTGCCTTGCGCATCGGCGGATCCTTTTTGTTTCGCCCCGCTATAGGCCGCAAACGCGGGCGGGCCAAGAACTCTTGCGTCGAATGCGGCAAGGTGTGGCGGGCGTGCTTCGCCCTGATTGGTGATTGCAGGGGCGGCGGGGCCGTGCCAGTTTGGACCCAGCAAGAAAGAGGCCCCCGAATGACGACCTGCGTCTTTGTCCAGATCCGCTGCAAACCCGGAACCACCTATGCCGTGGCCGATGCCATCGCGCTCAAGGAAATCCATTCCGAGATGTATTCGACCAGCGGCGAGTGGGATCTCTTGATGAAGATCTACATCCCCGACGGCGCCGACGTGGGCCATTTCATCAACGAAGCGCTGGGTGACGTGCCACAGATCGAACGGTCGATGACGACGCTGACGTTCAAGGCGTTTTGATCCAAGGCAATGACAGACCAAAGCCCCAACTACTTGCCCGATCTCGCACGAGACATGGCCCTGATCTCGACACTGGAGGGCGAGTTTGTCTTGCGCTCAGGTCAGATCTCGCACCGCTATTTCGACAAATACCGCTTTGAAGGCGATCCCGCACTTCTTCGGCGGCTTGCCAAGGCGATGAGCACACTTTTGCCAACTGAGACCGAGATCGTTGCCGGCCTCGAGCTTGGCGGCGTCCCCATCGCGACAGCCATCTCACTTGAAACCGGGCTTCCCGCCGCCTTCGTCCGCAAAGAGGCCAAGACCTATGGCACCTGCCGGGCGATCGAGGCGCAGGATATCGCGGGACGGAAGGTGACGTTCATCGAGGATATCATCTCGACCGGCGGCGCCGTGGCCGATGCCCATGCTCTCGCCGACGCGGAAGGGGCCGATATTCTTGGGGTCGTCTGCGCGATCTGGCGCGGGGAGGGCAACCCCGCGATCACCGGTGTTCCGGGATTGCCCGTCTATCCGCTTTTCACGCGGGACGATCTGGAGCGTGGTCGCTAGGCGCCGCCTGCACACCAGCAGCCCCATAAACAAAAGGCGCCCCGGAGGGCGCCCTTCTGTCTGCATGGAGCGGGCGATGAGATTCGAACTCACGACCCTAACCTTGGCAAGGTTATGCTCTACCCCTGAGCTACGCCCGCGCGCCAAGCAGTTTCGATCTGGAGCGGGCGATGAGATTCGAACTCACGACCCTAACCTTGGCAAGGTTATGCTCTACCCCTGAGCTACGCCCGCACCCCGATCAGTGGGCGTCAGATATGAAAACCCACGCTTGGCTGCAAGTGGAAAATCGGGCTTGGGCGAAAAAGAATAATGTCTTGCCCGAAGGGGTGAGCGCGCTCAAGCTCGGGACTCTGAACGCAAACCGGAGGGCGGACGATGCGGATCGCGATCATGGGGGCCGGGGCGCTGGGCTGCTATTTCGGCGGGCGGCTCGCAGCGGCGGGGCATGAGGTTGTTTTCATCGCGCGCGGGGCGCAGCTCAGGGCCCTGACCACGACGGGTCTCAGGATCGAGAGCGGCAAGGGAAACCTGACGCTGAAGGCGGTCGAGGCGACCGACGATCCGGCCAAGGCGGGCGTTGCGGATGTGATCCTGTTTCTCGTGAAGAACTATCACGTCGAAGAGGCTGCGCGGCAGATGTTGCCGATGGTCGGGCCCCACACGATGATCATCACCGGCCAAAACGGCGTCAGCGCGCCGGAACGGGTCGAGGCAATCACCGGCAAGGGGTCGGTCGTGCCAGGGGTCGTCAGGATGCCGGCAAGCCTTCCCGAGCCCGGTGTCGTGCTCCACAACGCTGATTTCGACCATTTCACCTTTGGCGAGACAGACCTGACGCAAAGCGCCCGCGTCACCGCCTTATGCAACGCGCTGGTTCAGGCGGGAACGATGGGCAAGATCAGTGAAAATATCCTCCATGAGCTTTGGTTCAAATTCATCATGCAGGCCTCTTTTGCGTCGATCACCGCGCTGACGCGGCTCAACAACGGGCCGCTCAGGGAGAATCCCTCGTCGGCGCAGCTGTTCAAAGACTCGATGGCCGAGGCCCAGCGTGTGGCTGAAGCTGAAGTGCCGGGCTTTCCAAAGGAGAATGACCTTAAGCTTTGGAATTTCCTCGGTCATCTGCCTCCCGCAAGCCATGCCTCAATGCTCGACGATCTCCTTCGCGGCAAGCCGATCGAGATCGACGCGCTGAGCGGCGATGTGGTGCGCCGAGGCAAGGCGCATGGGATCCCAACGCCGATCCACGCGGTCTTCGAGGCGGCGCTCCGGCCTTTCGAGTTCGGAGCACCGGCCTAGTTATTCCAGTTCGACAAGCAGATCCTTTGCGTCGATCTGGCTGCCCGCCTGAACGTGGACGGCCTTGACCACCGCGTCGCGGTCGGCGTGGATGCCGGTCTCCATCTTCATCGCTTCGATGGTGAGAAGGAGGTCGCCCGCCTTCACAGGCTTGCCCGCCTGCACCGCCACGGTCGCCACGACCCCCGGCATCGGCGCGCCGATGTGGCCCGGGTTTCCGGCCTCGGCCTTGGGCCTTGCGGCGGATTTGGCGGCGGCGACGCGGTTCATCACGCGGATGGTGCGGGGCTGGCCGTTCAGTTCGAAGAAGACCTTGACCTCGCCGTCCACGTTCATCTCGCTGACGGCCTGCAGGCGGATTTCGAGAATCTTGCCGGGGTCGATCTCGGCCGAGATCTCTTCGCCCGGCTCCATGCCATAGAAGAAGGTCCGCGTCGGCAGGGTGCGGACGGGGCCATAGACACGGTGGCGGCCCATGTAATCAAGGAAGACCTTGGGATACATGAGATAGCCGTTCAGGTCTTCGTCATCGACCGATTTGCCCTCGAGCTGCTTCACGAGGTCGGCGCGGACCGCCTCGAAATTGACCGGGGGCAGGTGCTGGCCGGGGCGGTCGGTCAGCGGCTTCTCGCCTTTGAGGACCTTCGCCTGAAGCGCCGTGGGCCAGCCACCCGGCGGCTGGCCGAGATTGCCCCTGAGCATATCGACGACCGAGTCGGGGAAGGCCACATCGACGGACGGGTCTTCGACCTGCGCGCGGCTGAGGCCTTGGCTCACCATCATCAGCGCCATATCGCCCACGACCTTGGACGAGGGCGTGACCTTCACGATATCGCCAAACATCCGGTTCACATCGGCATAGGTCTGGGCAACCTCGTGCCAGCGCTCTTCCAGGCCCATCGAGCGGGCCTGCGCCTTGAGGTTGGTGAACTGCCCGCCGGGCATCTCGTGGAGGTAAACCTCCGAGGCCGGGGCCTGAAGGCCGCTCTCGAAGGCGGTGTATTGGGCGCGGGCCTGTTCCCAATAGTTGGAAATCTCGCGGATCGCGCCAATATCAAGGCCGGTCTCGCGCTCGGTGCCGCGCAGGGCCTCGACGATCGAGCCAAGCGTCGGCTGAGAGGTATTGCCCGAAAGCGCGTCCATCGCGGCATCGACCACATCGACGCCAGCAGCGGCGGCGGCGATCACCGTGGCGATGGCCGCGCCCGAGGTGTCGTGGGTGTGGAAGTGGATCGGCAGGCCGGTCTCTTCCTTCAGCGCCTTGAAGAGCGCGGTGGCTGCGGCGGGCTTCAGGAGGCCCGCCATATCCTTGAGGCCCAGAACATGGGCGCCCGCGGCCTCAAGCTCTTTGGCCATGCCGACATAGTATTTCAGATCGTATTTCGACCGGCTCGGATCAAGCAAATCGCCGGTATAACAGATCGCCGCCTCGCAGACCTTGCGGCTTTCCACCACCGCATCCATGGCGACGCGCATATTCTCGACCCAGTTGAGGCTGTCGAACACGCGGAACACATCGACACCGGTCTCGGCGGCCTGTTTCACGAAGCCCTGAACCACGTTGTCGGGATAGTTGGTATAGCCCACGCCGTTCGAGGCCCGCAAAAGCATCTGGGTCATCACATTGGGCATGGCCGCGCGGATATCGCGCAGGCGCTGCCAGGGGCATTCCTGCAAGAAGCGATAGGCCACATCGAAGGTCGCCCCGCCCCAGCATTCGACCGAGAAGAGATCGGCCATCTTCTGGGCATAGGCGGGAGCCACGCGGATCATGTCGATCGACCGCATCCGCGTGGCCAGAAGCGATTGGTGGCCGTCGCGCATGGTTGTGTCGGTGATCAGAACCCGCGGCTGCGCTTTCATATAGCGGACAATGCCTTCCGGGCCTTCGGCATCGAGGATATCGCGCGTCCCTTTCTGCAAGGCGCCAAGGCCGGGAAGAACCGGGGCCTTTGGTGTCTTGGTGTCGGCATGGGGGAGGGGCCGGCCGGAGGTCTCGGGGTGCCCGTTGACCGTGATATCGGCGATATAGGTGAGGATCTTCGTCGCGCGGTCGCGCCGCTTCTTGAAGTGGAACAGCTCGGGCGTCGTGTCGATGAACTTGGTTGTGTATTTGTTCGACAGGAAGGTCGGGTGCTTGAGCAGGTTCTCGACGAAGGCGATGTTGGTCGAAACGCCACGGATGCGGAATTCGCGCAGGGCCCGGTCCATGCGGGCGATGGCCATTTCGGGCGTAGGCGCGCGGGCGGTGACCTTGGTCAGGAGCGAATCGTAATAGCGCGTGATGACCGCGCCGGAATATGCGGTGCCGCCATCGAGGCGGATGCCGGGGCCGGTGGCCGAGCGATACATCTGGATGCGGCCATAGTCGGGGATGAAGTTGTTGAGCGGGTCTTCGGTCGTCACGCGGCACTGGAGCGCGTGGCCGTCGAGTTTCACGTCTTCCTGCCGGGCAACACCGGTGGCCTCGGCAAGGCTCTTGCCCTCGGCAATCAGGATCTGGGCACGGACGATATCGATATCGGTCACTTCCTCGGTGACCGTGTGTTCGACCTGCACGCGGGGGTTCACTTCGATGAAGTAGAAATTGCCGCTGTCCATATCCATCAGGAATTCGACCGTGCCTGCGCATTCATAAGACACATGGGCGCAGATCTTCTTGCCAAGCTCGCAAAGCTCGTCGCGCTGGGCTTGGCTCAGGTAGGGGGCAGGTGCCCGCTCGACGACCTTTTGATTGCGGCGCTGCACGGTGCAGTCGCGCTCCCAGAGGTGATAGATATTGCCCTGCTTGTCGCCGAGGATCTGCACCTCGACGTGGCGCGCGCGCTGGATCATCTTTTCCAGATACCCCTCGCCATTGCCGAAGGCCGCCTCGGCCTCGCGCCGGCCCTCGCGGACCTTTTCGGCCAGCTCCTTCTCGGAAAGGATCGGGCGCATCCCGCGCCCGCCACCGCCCCAGGAAGCCTTGAGCATCAGGGGATAGCCAACCTCGGCCGCCTGTTTGGCGATCAAGGCCATGTCATCGCCCAGAACGTCGGTCGCCGGGATCACCGGAACGCCGGCGGCGATTGCCACCTGCCGGGCGCTGGCCTTGTCACCCAGTTCGCGCATGGTCTTGGCTTTGGGGCCGATGAAGGTGATGCCGGCGGCGTCGCAGGCATCGACGAATTCGGGGTTTTCCGACAGAAGGCCATAGCCGGGATGGATCGCATCGGCGCCGGCCATCTTGGCCACGCGGATGATCTCGGGGATCGAGAGATAGGCCGCGACCGGCCCAAGCCCTTCGCCGATGCGATAGGCCTCGTCGGCCTTGAAGCGGTGCAGCCCGAGTTTGTCTTCCTCGGCGAAAACGGCGACGGTCTTCTTGCCCATCTCGTTGGCGGCGCGCATCACGCGGATGGCGATTTCACCCCGGTTTGCGACAAGGATCTTCTTGAACTCGGCCATCGGCTGCGATCTCCCCATTGTGCAGGTGCAGCATTCCTATGACCGAAAGTTGTAGGGGTAAATGCTCCGAAAGGGATATATGTTATCGCTAACACGACATGATGCCGCAGAAGCACAATAGCCAAGGGCGCGCTGGTGACCCAACGCGCCCCTTGCGAACTTGAACTTGGTGTTATTCGCCCTTGGGAACGTGCCGATTGGTAAGCGGCACTTCCTTGAGGATGAAGGCAAAGCCAAGGCCGACTGCCGCCAGCGCCATCGCTACAAAATAGATTGGGTGCAGCGCTTCTACGACCCCTTGGGCGACCATGCTTCGGGCCGCCTCAGGCAGGCCCGCGACCATCTGCGGCCCGAAGGAGGACATCCCCTCGCCCATTCCGCCGGGGGCTCCGGCGAACTGTGCGGTCATTCGGGCGGTAAAGAGGGCACCAAAGACCGCCACGCCGAGCGAGCCGCCAACCTGCCGGAAGAGAAGGCCAGAGGCGGTGGCCGCGCCAAGCTGTTTCTTCGGCACGGCGTTCTGCACGGCGGTGGTCACCACCGGGAAGATGAAGCCCATGCCGAAGCCCACGGTCATGATGTAGAGGCTGAACACCAGTGTCGAGGTATCGGGCTCGAGGTTGGTCAGAAGATACATCCCGAAGATCAGCGAGATCATCCCGGCGATCGGCAGATAATAGTATTTGCCGAGGCGCGACATGGTCTGGCCGGCGATTGTCGACGAGAAGAGGATGCCAAAGGTCATGGGGATCAGCATCAGGCCCGACTGGGTCGGCGTGACGCCCTTGGCGATCTGCAGATAGAGGGGCAGGAATGTGATCGCCCCGAACATCGCAGCACCCGAGATGAAGCCGATGATCGACGTCACCCAGAAAACGTTGAGCTTGAACAGCTCAAGCGGAACGATCGGCTCGGACGCCCGCAGTTCGACCATGATGAAGGCGACCGCGAAGACGAGCGCAATTGCGCCAAGGCCGATGATCTCGACCGATAGCCATGCGAAGTCTCGGCCGCCGAAGGTCGTGACCAGCGTCAGCGAGGCCAGCGAAACCGACAGCGTCACAGCGCCCATCCAGTCGATCTTGTGCGAGACGCGGTGCATCTTGGGGTGGAAGCTGATCCAGAATGTCCAAGCCGCCACAAGGCCCAGCGGGATGTTGATGAAGAAGATCCAGTGCCAAGTGAACTGATCGACGAACCAGCCGCCCAAGAGCGGGCCGACCACCGACGAGATCGAGAAGACAGCGGCGAACACGCCCTGAACCTTGCCGCGATCCTGCGGCGGGATCACATCGCCGATGACCGACAGCGTCAGCACGAAGAGGCCGCCGCCGCCAAGGCCCTGCAAGGCGCGCGACAGGATCAGCTGGGTCATGTCCTGCGAGATACCGCAAAGAGCCGAGCCCAGAAGGAAGATACCCACCGAGACCGCCACCGTGTTGCGGCGTCCGTAAAGGTCGCCGATCTTGCCATAGAGTGGCGCGACCACGGTCGAGGACAGGATATAGGCGGTGACGACCCAGCTCAGGTGCTCGAGGCCGCCGAGATCCGAGACGATGGTCGGAAGGGCGGTCGAGACGATGGTCTGGTCGAGCGAGGCAAGAAGCAGAAGGATCGCGATCGAGGCGATGATCATCGGCACGTTCTTGGGCCGTTCACCGTGGTGATCGTCGTCGAGTTGGTCAGTGGTCATGGGAATCTCCGGTCTTTGGCCCTGCGGCCAATTGCGGGTTTGACTATGCCTGAGGAATATATATGTCAATGACACATATTTGTGAGGCGCACCTACTTGACCGGATCGCGCCGGTGTAATCAAAGGCGACATGGCAAACAATCAGGGCAGGGCTGCCGAGGCCATCAGGTGCTATCAAGAGGCGGTCGCCGCGCGGCTCGCCACGGATGGTTTTGCGCCCGAACTCGTCAATGCTCTGCTTGAACTCGACTCCGGCGTTTTTCAATGGCACCGGATGCTGATGAAGGGCGAAGTCCTCGGCAAGCTGATCGAGGAGCTTGGCCTCGATCTCGACCTCTCGCACTTCTTTGCCATGACTGCGATCTTGCGGCTGCAAAATGGCTTTGGCCGAGAGGCGGCGCAGGTCACGGTGGGCCTTTTGGCCGAAGAGATGGACATTGATCCCTCGCGGGCGAGCCGCATCGCCTCGGACCTGATCGCCCGCGGCTTTGTCCGGCGCGAGGCGGCGCAGGACGATGGGCGCAAGTCGATCCTCGTTCTGACCGATGCCGCGTGGAAGGTGCTTGGGCAGGTGAGCGATCAGAAATGGTCGAAGATGGGGGCGATCTTCGAAGGCTGGAGCGAGGATGAGATCACCACCTTCTCGCGCCTCTTCCTGCGCTATATCGACGGGATCGCCCGCGTCTACCGCGCGAAATAGCCGCGCGGCCGGCTGGAACAATTGCAGAACACATCTTTAACAACGCCACCGCCCGCGCTATCGTCGGCGCCATGAGCGATTTCGACGATTTCGACCCCCGGCTGGATGCCCCCAAAGTCCCTCTGAGCCAGCGGGCCATGGCGGCGCGTGGGGCGCCCTATCTCGACGATCTCAACCCCGCCCAGCGCGAGGCGGTCGAGGCGCTCGACGGGCCGGTTCTTATGCTGGCTGGCGCAGGGACGGGCAAGACCAAGGCGCTGACCACCCGCGTCGCCCATCTCCTGACCACGGGCCGTGCGCGGCCGAACGAAATCCTCGCCGTGACCTTCACCAACAAGGCCGCGCGCGAGATGAAACTGCGTGTCGCGCGGCTTCTGGGCGAGACGGTCGAGGGGATGCCGTGGCTTGGCACCTTTCACGCGCTGGGCGTGAAGCTTTTGCGCCGCCATGCCGAACTGGTCGATCTGAAATCCAACTTCACCATCCTCGACACCGACGATCAGGTGCGGCTGATGAAGCAGCTGATCGTTGCTTCCAACATCGACGAAAAACGCTGGCCCGCGCGGCAACTGGCGGGGATCATCGACGGCTGGAAGAACCGCGCCTATACGCCCGACAAGGTGCCCACCAAAGACGCCAGCGCCTTCGACGGGCGCGGCATCGCGCTCTATGCCGCCTATCAGCGCCGCCTTCTGGAGCTGAACGCCGTCGATTTCGGCGATCTTCTCCTGCACGTTGTGACGATCTTTCAGGCCCATCCCGACGTCCTCGCCCAATACCAGCGCTGGTTCCGCTATATCCTTGTCGACGAGTATCAGGATACCAACGTGGCCCAGTATCTCTGGCTGCGGCTTCTGGCGGGCGGGCACAAGAATATCTGCTGCGTGGGCGACGATGACCAGTCGATCTATGGCTGGCGCGGCGCCGAGGTGGGCAACATCCTGAAGTTTGAGAAGGATTTCCCCGGCGCCAAGGTGATCCGGCTCGAGCAGAACTACCGCTCGACCCCGCATATCCTCGCCGCCGCCTCGGGCGTCATTGCCGCCAACAAGGGCCGCTTGGGCAAGACCCTTTGGACCGAGGCCGAGGAGGGCGAGAAGGTCCGCCTCATCGGCCATTGGGACGGCGAGGAAGAGGCGCGCTGGATTGGCGAAGAGGTCGAGGCGCTTCAGCGCGGCACGCGGGGGATGGCAGCGAAATCGCTGGATGACATGGCGATCCTCGTCCGCGCCTCGCACCAGATGCGCGCCTTCGAGGATCGGTTCCTGACCATCGGCCTTCCCTATCGCGTCATCGGCGGCCCGCGCTTTTACGAGCGGCTCGAGATCCGCGACGCGATGGCCTATTTCCGCCTCGCGGTGAGCCAGGACGACGATCTGGCCTTCGAGCGCATCGTCAACACCCCCAAGCGCGGCCTTGGTGACAAGGCGGTGCAGACGATCCAGCGCACGGCGCGGGCGCATGGCGTCGGCCTTGTCGAAGGCGCGCGGATTGTTGTGGGTAATCGCGAATTGAAGGGCAAGGCGCTGGCCGAACTGGCGACCCTCGTCCAGAGCCTCGACCGCTGGCACGCCCAGCTTCTGGCCGAGGCCGACACGCACGTCGAACTGGCCGAGATGATCCTCGACGAGTCGGGCTATACGGCCATGTGGCAGAACGACAAGACGCCCGAGGCGGCGGGGCGGCTTGAAAACCTCAAGGAGCTTGTGAAGGCGCTTGAGGAGTTCGACAACCTGCAAGGCTTTCTCGAGCACATCGCCCTCATCATGGACAACGACAGCGAAGAGGCGGAAGAGAAGGTCACCATCATGACCCTTCACGCCGCAAAGGGCCTCGAGTTTCCGGTGGTCTTCCTGCCCGGCTGGGAGGATGGGCTTTTCCCCAGCCAGCGCAGCATGGACGAAAGCGGCCTCAAGGGCCTCGAGGAAGAGCGGCGGCTGGCCTATGTCGGCATCACCCGCGCCGAAGAGCTCTGCACCGTCTCCTTCGCCGCCAATCGTCGGGTTTACGGCCAGTGGCAATCGCAACTGCCGAGCCGGTTCATTGACGAACTGCCCGAGGATGACGTCGAGGTGCTGACCCCGCCCGGCCTCTATGGCGGCGGCTATGGCGCCGCCGCTCCGAGTGCCGCCATCCACGACCGCGCGGCGCGGGCGGACGTCTATAATTCCCCCGGCTGGAAGCGGATGCAGACCCAAAGTGGCGCCCGCCCCATGGCTCAACCTGCCGAAGCACGCCACATGACCATCGACGCGACCGCCCTTTCCGCCTTCACCGAGGGCGAGCGGGTGTTCCACCAGAAATTCGGCTATGGCGAGGTGGTGGGCATCGAAGGCGACAAGCTCGAAATCGCCTTCGACAAGGCCGGTGTGAAAAAGGTCGTCGCGGGGTTCATCGTGCCCGCGGCGAAGGCTGACGAAATCCCGTTCTAGTGCCCGCGCAGGATCGGGATCAGCGTCAGCACCAAGAGAACTGCCATTGTCCAGTTGAAGGCCCTCAGCCGCGCGGGTGAGGTCAGGAACCGCCGCATTTGTTGCCCGAGGGTGACCCAGCTTGCGCAGCTTGGCAGGTTGACGAGGCAGAACACCACCGAGACGAGCGCCACCGAGGCAAGCGTGTGCTCGACCGTATAGGCCGAAAGTGCGGTCAGCGCCATGAACCAGCCCTTGGGGTTGACCCATTGAAACGCCGCCGCCTGCAAGGCGGTGAAGGGCTTGCCGGTGGTTTCTGGCGCGTCGGGCGATTTCGGCGCGGCGGTGGCGATCTTCCACGACAGGTAGAGAAGATAGGCCACCGAGATCCATTTCATCAGGGTGAGCACCACGGGGAAGGCCTCGAACACTTTCACCAGCCCCGCGCCCAAGACGAAGATCATGAAGGCATGGCCGCAGCTCACGCCCAGAAGGTGCGGGATCGTTCGGCGGATGCCGTAGTTCGCCCCCGAGGCCAGCAACATCATGTTGTTGGGGCCGGGGGTGATCGAGGTCACGAAGGCAAAGCCGATGAGGGCGGGGAGAAGCTCAGTATTCATTTGGCGATTATGGCCGCTTACCATCGCAATAGGGTTGCAAATATTGGGTGACTTCGTAGATATTTGCAATCCATGACCGATATTGACCCAATTGCCGAAAATATATTGCAAGAGCTGACCCGCGACGGACGAATCAGCAACCTCGAACTTGCCGAGCGGGTCGGTCTTTCACCCTCGGCCTGCCTGCGGCGTGTTCAGGATCTGGAACGTCGCGGGGTGATCAAGGGCTACCGGGCGCGGCTTGATCCCAACCAGACAGGGCGCGGCTTCGTGGTCTACGCCGCGATCGGGCTTTCAGAACACACAAAAGAGGCGCAAGCCGGCTTTGAAAGGGCGATGCGGGCCATCCCGGAGGTTGTTGAGTGCCACAACGTCGCTGGCGCATTTGAATATCTGCTGAGGATCGAGACATCCGACATGGCCGCCTACAAGGCGCTTCACACCGACCGGATCGGCACGGTTCCGCATGTGCGGTCGATCACCAGCTACATGGTGATGGGCACCGCCCGCGACGATCGTAGCTGACGTCTGGAAAGAAAAACGGCGACGCCAGGGAGGGGGCATCGCCGTTTCGCTGAGCGGGCGCCAGGGAGGAGGGGCGCCGCTTGTCTGGGGAAAGCGGCGGCGTCTGGGAGGAGGTGACGCCGCCGCCTTGTTCACGACCGGCTCAGGGAGGAGGAGACCGGTCGTTGATCTGGAGCCTTCTCAGGGAGGAGAAAGAAGGCCCCGGAATTCTTATTTGCCGTAGCCGGCCTCGATGGCGATCGAGCGGATCATGCCGCGGCTGATGCCGATATCGGCCAGATCACGGTCGCTCATGCCCGAAAGCTCGTTATAGACGCGGCGGAATTCGCGGGCCTGTCCGGCGCGGGCCACAGTGGCGGCGCGGAAGGCGGCGATGCGTTCGAAGAGGTTCGAACCGGGGATGTGGGTGTCAGTCAGGAAAGCCATTTTTCTTCTCGTATGTTTGCTGCGTGTCAGCGTGTCGTTCGTCTTGTGAGCTTTATGTGGGATTATGCTGCGACTGCACAATGGACGTTTCGGAATTGCTGCTATGCAGAAAATGCATACGCAAGGCTGACCTGTTTCAAAACGTTTACAATTTGACCACATGGTCCACAATATAGTGTGTTGGCCTGCGCCGATCTCGCGCCTTGCACTTGCTGACAAAACCGCAGACCTTACGGGCGCGAACACCAAAGGGGCCATCCATGTCAGTTACCCGCGAGCAAATTCAGTCCGTGCTTTCCCGTCTCGAATTGCCCGACGGGGGCAATCTCATCAGCCGCGATGTTGTCCGCGCCATTACGATCGACGAGGGCAAGGTGCGCTTCGTGATCGAGGCCGCGAGTGCCGATCAGGCGCGGATGATGGAGGGTCTTCGGCAGGCGGCCGAGCGGGCTGTGGGGGCTCTGCCTGGCGTGACCTCGGTCTCGGTCATGCTGACCGCGCATAGCCAGAAATCCGAGCCACCACAGCTTAAAGGCGGCGGACATGGCCACAGCCACGGGCAGGGGCAGGGGCAGCAGGGGCCGGCAAGGGTTCCGGGCGTGAAAAAGATCCTTCTCATCGGATCGGGCAAGGGCGGTGTCGGCAAATCGACCGTTTCGGCCAACCTCGCTGTGGCGCTCGCGAAGGCGGGCAAGAAGGTGGGCCTTCTGGATGCCGATATCTATGGCCCGAGCCAGCCGCGGATGATGGGCGTGACCTCGAAGCCGCAATCACCTGACGGCAAGACGCTCGAGCCGATCCGCGCGCATGGCGTGTCGATCATGTCGATGGGCTTTCTCATCGACGCCGACCGCGCGGTGATCTGGCGGGGCCCGATGCTCATGGGCGCGATGCAGCAGATGCTGACGCAGGTGCAATGGGGTGATCTCGACGTTCTGGTGATCGACCTGCCGCCGGGCACCGGCGATGTGCAGCTCTCGCTTGGCCAGAAAGCCGTGATCGACGGCGCGATCATCGTCTCGACACCGCAGGACGTGGCCCTTCTCGATGCGCGCAAGGCGCTCGATATGTTCAGGGCGATGAAGACGCCGATGCTCGGCCTCATCGAGAATATGTCGATGTTCGTCTGCCCCGATTGCGGGTCCAAACACGAGATCTTCGGTCATGGCGGCGTGAAGGCCGAGGCCGAAAAGCTGGACCTGCCGCTTCTGGCGACCCTGCCCATCGACCTGCAGACCCGCCTTGGCGGCGACGCCGGCCTGCCCATCGCCACGGGCGAGGGCGCGATGGCCAAGGCCTATGCCGATCTGGCGGCCCGCCTGATCCAAAACGGCGACGTCTAGGCACATCTCAGGGAAATTCTGGAATCTGATGCGAATCACCCGGCTTGAACGGCCGGGTGTTTGGCGTTTTGGGGGTATTCTGAGGGGGGGATTTGGCGAGATCACCAGCCCTCTCGCTCAAAATGCGAAAATTATTGGGATTTAATGGAACTAAGCTGATCGCTGTTAAGGTATCTACATATTGTATTCGAATCTTTCGACACATCAACAATATGTGCCTTATTTCCCAATAAGTCCCTAGGTCTTGTCCTGTAGAAGTGTCAGATCCCGCATATTGTGCCCTGCGACCCAGAAAATGTTGTTGATTACCATGAAATCCCATGCCACCAATGAAACATCGAAGGACGGGCATCGAATAAGGGGCAAATAAAGAACCCCATCGGCAACCAAAGTGCAGGTTTCATACAGGCACCCGCTTCTTCGACACGAAAGATCCGGCGCGCGAGCGAGCAGACATCCCCCCAGGTGGCGCGCGCAGTCGGGCATCCCGAAAGGGACGAGGGCGGCGGATTGGGCAGTGGCAGCAGCTCAATCCGCCGTTTTCTCTTTTGGGCCTTGAAACGGGACAGGAGAGGGGCCGCGCGACGTGGTTCTGAGCTTTACAGGCGAATACGTCCAGAAGGTGGACGGCAAGGGTCGGATGTCGATCCCTGCGGATTTTCGCCGTGTGCTCGAATCCGGCGATCCGACCTGGACCGAAGGCCTCACCCCCGCACTCTATCTTCTATACGGTGATCACCTGCGCGAGCAGCTGCAGGTCTATTCCGTCGTTGAATTCGACGCGATTGCCGCGCGCATCAAGGCGATGCCGCTGGGCGACGCCAACCGCACCCGCCTTTCCCGCCTGATCCTTGGTCAATCGATCCGTCTCGAGGTCGACAAGGACGGGCGCATCGTCATGCCGATCCGCCAACGCCAGAAACTGGGTCTGACCGAGGGCGAAGTCTATTTCTCGGGCGTGGGCGACCATTTCGAAATCTGGAAGGCCGATACCTTCAGCGCCTCGGTGGGCAAGGGCCTGACAGATTGGCTGGCTGATCAGCCGGACGGCTTCGATCCTCTCAGCCTCTTGGGCGGGGGATGATCCATGAGCCCAGCTGCCAAGCTCCCCGATACATCCGCCCATATCCCCGTTCTGCTGCGACCGCTCATCGAGGCGGTCGCGCCTGTCTCCGGCACATGGCTTGACGGCACCTTCGGCGCGGGCGGCTATACCCGCGCGCTTTTGGCGGCAGGGGCCGACAGGGTGATCGCGGTCGACCGTGATCCGCTGGTGTTCGAGATGGCCAAGGCTTGGGCGGGCGATTACGAGGGCCGGATCGAGATGGTGCAGGGCACCTTTTCTCAGCTCGATGAATATGGCCACGATCTTGACGGCGTGGTGCTCGACCTCGGCATCTCGTCGATGCAGATCGACATCCCCGAGCGTGGCTTTTCCTTCATGAAGGACGGCCCCCTCGATATGCGGATGAGCCAGTCTGGCGAGAGCGCGGCCGACATCTGCAACACCGCCGACGAGGCCGAACTGGCAGATATCATTTATCTTTACGGCGAAGAGCGGGCCTCCCGCCGGATCGCCCGCGCCATCGTCGCGGCGCGGCCCGTCGAGACGACGCTACAACTCGCCAAGATCGTTGAAGGCTGCCTGCCGCGCCAGAAGCCGGGCCAGAGCAATCCCGCGACGCGCACCTTTCAGGCGCTCCGCATTGCGGTGAATGACGAATACGGGCAGCTGGCCGGGGGCCTCATGGCCGCCGAACGGGCGCTCAGGCCGGGCGGCCAACTGGCCGTGGTGACCTTCCATTCGGTCGAGGACCGGATGGTCAAACGCTTCTTCCAGATCCGCTCCGGCGGGCTGGGCAACGCCAATCGCTATGCGCCGCAGGCCGAGGTGGAGGCGCCGGGGTTCGAGATGGTGGTTCGCAAGGCGGTTGCGCCCGACGAGGACGAGCTTTCGGACAACCCGCGCGCGCGCTCGGCCAAGCTGCGGGTCGGACGGCGGACGGAAGCGCCGGCCAAGCCGGTCGATCGTGGCGCTTTGGGAATGCCGCTGCGCAAGGGAGAGCGGAAATGAGGGGGCTTCTCTATCTCATGTCCGCTCTGATGGTCGTGGGGCTTGGCTTCTGGGCCTACAATGAGAACTACGCCACGCAGGATTCGATCCGCGAGGTGCGTGATCTCAACCGTCAGATCGGCGAGGCGCATGCGCGGATCAGGATGCTGAACGCCGAATGGGCCTATCTCAACCGCCCCGACCGGCTGCGCGATCTGGCCGACCTCAACTTTGACCGCCTCGGCCTTCTGCCCCTGATGCCCGACGGCTTTGGCCGTGTCGATCAGGTGATCTATCCGGCCTTGCCCTTCGGGCCACTGGATGGTGCGGTCATGGCCTCCTCCGACGGGGAGGAGCCGCTATGATCCGCACGCCGCTGCGCCCGCTCGCCCGCGTTCTGAAGGCCCGCGAGAGTGGCGAGAACCCCGCCACCATCGAGGCCGAGAACAAGCGCCGCCGCCACGACGAGATGCACGACAGGGCCAAGAACCGTGCCGAAGGGCGGCTTCTGGTGCTGGGGGCTGTGTTCTTCCTCGCCTTCTCCGCCATCGGCCTCCAGATGGGTGCAATGGCTTCGTCAGAAGCCGAAGAACCCCGCGCCATCGCCAGTGGCAACCCGATCATCGGCCAGCGCGCCGATATCGTCGATCGCAACGGCCGCATCCTTGCGACCAATTTCGACACCTACGCCCTCTACGCCCAGCCCCAGCAACTGGTCGATCCCGAAGGGGCGGCCGCGAGGCTCGCGGAGATCTTCCCCGAGCTTGACGCCGAGCGTCTGGTCAAAGACCTCACCGGCAGCCGCAAATTCGTCTGGATCCGCCGCCAGATCAGCCCTGAGCAGATGCAGGCGGTGCATGATATCGGCGAACCCGGCCTTCTCTTCGGTCCGCGAGAGATGCGGCTCTATCCCAACGGTCCGGTCGCCAGCCACGTCCTTGGCGGCGCGAGCTTTGGCCGGGAAGGCGTTGATTCGGCAGAGGTTATCGGCGTCGCCGGTGTCGAGCGCCAGTTCGACCAATACCTGCGCGATCCCGCCAATGAGGGCTCGCCGCTCGAGCTGTCCATCGACCTGACGGTTCAGGCCGCCGCCGAGCGCGTGTTGCAGGGCGGCATGATGCTGATGAACGCCAAGGGTGCCGCGGCGATCCTGATGGATGTGCGCACAGGCGAGGTCATCTCGATGGTCTCGCTGCCGGATTTCGATCCCAACAGCCGCCCCCTGCCGCTGACCACCGGAAGCCAATCCGATAGCCCGCTCTTCAATCGCGCCGTTCAGGGCGTCTATGAACTCGGCTCGACCTTCAAGATTTTCGCCATCAGTCAGGCGATGGAGCTTGGCCTTGTCGGCGCCAATACGATGATCGACACCAAGGGGCCGCTCACATGGGGCCGCTTCCGGATCAGCGATTTTCACAACTACGGGCCGCAACTGTCGACCACCGATGTGATCGTGAAATCCTCCAACATCGGCACGGCGCGGATTGCCCAAGAGATCGGCGCCGATCGCCAGAAAGAGTTTCTCACTTCTTTGGGCTTTCTCGAAGCGACCAAGATTGAATTGTCCGAAGCGCCGAGCGGCCGGCCCTTGTCGCCCAAGCAGTGGTCGGAGATTTCGACCATGACGATTTCCTACGGTCACGGCCTTTCCGCCTCGCCGCTGCACCTTGCCGCCGCCTATGCGGCCATCGCCAACGGCGGCACGCGGGTCGAGCCGACGATCCTGAAATCCAATCAGCTTCAGCAGGGCCCGCGCGTTCTGTCGCCTGATGTCGCGGCAGAGGCGGTTTCGATGATGCGCCAGGTCGTGGTGCGTGGCACCGCTTCGTTCGGCGAGGTTCCGGGCTATGAAGTGGCTGGCAAGACCGGCACCGCCGACAAGCCGATGCCCACGGGGGGCTATTACGAAGACAAGGTGATCGCCACCTTCGCGGCGACCTTCCCGGCCTCGGCGCCGCGATATGTTCTGGTCGTGACCCTCGATGAACCGGTCGAGACTTCGGGCACCGAGCCACGCCGCACGGCAGGCTGGACAGCGGTTCCTGTGGGCGCCGAAATGATCCGCCGGATCGCGCCGCTTCTGGGGATGCGGCCGCAGGTGGACATGGCTGATCTGACGGGTGTAACACTCACCTCCAACTGAACGGCGGGGGCAAAATGGCAGGCAAGGCAAGTCCGGCGCAAAGGCGGGCCTCACTTGGTGATCTCGGGCTTCGGGCCGAGGGCGGGCTGCAAGCGGTCGTCACAGGGCTTGCCGTCGACAGCCGCGAGGTCGATGCCGGCTATCTCTTTGCAGCGCTGCCCGGAAGCAGGGTCCATGGGGCCGAGTTTGCCGTGACCGCGATCGAACGGGGCGCCTCGGCGATCCTCACGGATGCGGAAGGCGCGGCGCGCCTGCGGACAAAAGCCCACGCCGCGGGCATTGCGCTTGTCGTCGCCGAAGACCCGCGCCAGACCCTCGCCAATGCCGCCGCCCTCTGGTTCGGCGCCCAGCCCGCAACCGCCGTGGCCGTGACCGGCACCAACGGCAAGACCTCGGTCGCCACTTTCTGCCGCCAGATCTGGGAGGATATGGGCGAGAAGGCGGTGAATATCGGAACGACTGGCGTTGAAGGCGCCTGGACTTATGCCTTGCGCCACACGACGCCCGAACCGATCACCCTGCACCGGGTCATGGCCGAGGCCGCGAAGGCGGGTGTCACGCATATGGCGATGGAGGCGTCGAGCCACGGGCTTGACCAGCGCCGCCTTGATGGCGTGCAACTTGCCGCCGCAGCCTTCACCAATTTCACCCAAGACCACCTCGATTATCACCAGACCTTTGACGCCTATTTCGCCGCCAAGATGGGCCTTTTCACCCGTGTCCTGCCGCCGGAGGGCACCGCCATCGTCAATCTCGACGACCCGCGCGGGGCGGAGGTGGCCGAGATCGCCCGCGCGGCGGGCCATCCGGTGATCACCGTGGGCCATGACGTTGCGGCCGACCTCTGCCTGGCGGGGCAGCATTTCGATGCCACCGGCCAGACCCTGCGCCTTGTCTACAAGGGCAAGCCTTGGGTTGTCCGGCTTAAGCTCGTCGGTGGCTTTCAGGCGTCGAACGTGGCCGTTGCCGCCGCCTTGGCGATTGGCGCGGGGAGCGATCCCGACGAGGTCTTCCACGCGCTGGCCCGCCTGTCGACTGTGCGGGGGCGAATGCAGCTGGCCGCCACCCGCAAGAACGGGGCGGCGGTCTATGTCGATTACGCCCATACGCCCGACGCGGTGGAAACCGCGCTGAAGGCGATCCGCCCGCATGTTCTGGGCCGGATCATCGCAATTGTCGGCGCGGGCGGCGACCGGGATCGTGGCAAGCGGCCCCTGATGGGGGCGGCAGCGGCGCGGAACGCCGATCATGTGATCGTCACTGACGACAATCCGCGCAGCGAAGATCCGGCCTCGATCCGGGCCGCCGTCATGGCAGGGGCGATGGACGCCGGCACCGAGGCGCGGATCGAAGAGGTGGGCGACCGCGCCAAGGCGATCCTCATCGGCGTCGATGCGCTCGGGCCGGGCGATGCGCTTCTCATTTGCGGCAAGGGGCACGAGAGCGGCCAGATCATCGGCGACCAGACGCTGCCTTTCGATGATGCCGAGCAGGCGAGTATTGCCGTGGCCGCGCTTGAGGGGACGATCTGATGGCGCTCTGGACCTCTTCCGAGGCCGCCGCCGCGACGCGCGGGCGAAGCACCGCCGATTGGGTGGCGCATGGGGTGTCCATCGACACCCGCACGATCCAGCCCGGCGATCTCTTCGTCGCTCTGAGCGCCGCCCGTGACGGGCATGATTTCGTGGCTCAGGCGCTTGAGAAGGGCGCGTCCGCCGCGCTGGTCTCCCGCATCCCCGAAGGTCTGACCGAGGCCGCGCCGCTCCTGATCGTCGCGGATGTGCAGACCGCGCTTGAGGCGCTTGGACGCGCCGCCCGGGCGCGTTCGGCGGCCAAGGTCGTGGGCGTGACCGGCTCGGTCGGCAAGACCTCGACCAAGGAGATGCTGCGCGCCGTGCTGTCGGGGCAGGGGCGGACCCATGCGGCCGAGGCGAGCTATAACAACCACTGGGGCGTGCCGCTGACCTTGGCGCGGATGCCGGTCGGGACGGAGTTTGCCGTGATCGAGATCGGCATGAACCACCCCGGCGAGATTGCCCCGTTGGCGCGGATCGCGCGGCCGGATGTGGCGATGATCACAACGGTTGCCGCCGCGCATTTGGAAGCCTTCGCATCGATCGAGGGGATCGCCCGCGAAAAGGCGGCGATCTTCGAGGGGCTTGAGGCGGGCGGCACAGCCGTCATCAACTCCGACCTCAAAGTGACGCCGATCCTGCGCGCCGCCGCCGAGGCGCAATCGGCGCGGATCGTGAGTTTCGGGCAGGGCGACGGGGCGGCCTACCGGATCACCGACCTCGCCCTCCATCCCGGCGTGACAGTGGCGCGGGGCGTTGCGGGGGGGCAGCCCGTCCTCCTCAAGGTCGCCTCCGAGGGGCGGCATTTCGCGACCAATGCGATGGGGGTTCTGGCGGTGGTCGAGGCGCTCGGCCTCGATCTGGCGCAGGCGCTGCTCGATCTGGCGGCCTGGGCCCCGCCCGCGGGCCGCGGCACGCGCGAGGAGATCACCCTCGATCCGGCGCGGCAGGGCGAATACCTCGAACTCATCGACGATGCTTTCAATGCCAATCCGACCTCGATGACCGCGGCTCTGGAAGTCCTTGCCGCGAGCAAGCCCCGCGATGGGGTTGGCCGTCTGGTAAAGGGCCGCCGCATCGCCATTCTTGGCGATATGCTGGAGCTCGGGCCAACCGAGACCGAGCTGCACGCCGCCCTGGCCGCTGATCCTTCGATGCCTGCGGTCACGGTCGTCCATTGTGTCGGACCAAGGATGCGGGCGCTTTACGAGGCGCTGCCCGAGGCCGCGCGCGGGCGCTGGGTCGAGAGCGTGCAGGATATTCTTCCCGAAGTGCACCGCTGCGTCGATGCGGGCGACGTGGTACTGGTGAAAGGCTCCAAGGGCAGCAAGGTCAGCCTTGTCGTTGACGTTCTGCGCAAATTGGGGCAACGCAGCCCGAACCCTGAAACCGAGACCTGATCCCATGCTTTACTGGCTCACAGCCCTTTCCGATGGTGGCGACGCCTTCAACCTCTTCCGCTACATCACCTTCCGGGCCGGTGGGTCGTTTCTGACCGCGCTTCTCTTTGGCTTCATGTTCGGACGTCCGCTGATCAATGTTCTGCGCCGCAAGCAAGGCAAGGGCCAGCCGATCCGCTCGGACGGGCCCGAGGGGCATTTCGTCAAGGCGGGAACGCCGACCATGGGCGGGCTCTTGATCATCGCGGCGCTGACCGTTGCGACACTTCTCTGGGCACGGCTCGATAACCAATATGTCTGGATGGTTCTTTTCGTGACGCTCTCCTTCGCGGCCATCGGCTTTGCCGACGATTATGCGAAGGTGTCCAAACAGACGACCGCGGGGGTTTCGGGCAAGGTTCGGATGCTGCTCGGTCTCCTCGTCGCGGCGGTCGCGGGCTATTGGGGCGCGAGCCTGCATCCCGAGGGTCTGACCAACCAGCTTGCCTTGCCGATCTTCAAGGATACGCTCGTCAATCTGGGCGTGCTCTTCGTGCCTTTCGCGGTGATTGTGATCGTTGGCGCGGCGAATGCGGTGAACTTGACGGACGGCCTTGATGGCCTGGCGATCATGCCGGTGATGATTGCGGCGGGGGCTTTCGGGGTGATCGCCTATGCCGTGGGTCGGGTCGACTTTACGAGCTATCTCGAGGTCCACTATGTGCCCGATACAGGCGAAATCCTGATTTTCTGCGCGGCGCTCATTGGCGGCGGACTTGGCTTTCTTTGGTATAACGCGCCGCCTGCGGCGGTGTTCATGGGCGACACCGGCAGCCTAGCCCTTGGCGGGGCCTTGGGCGCGATTGCGGTGGCGACGAAGCACGAGATCGTTCTGGCGATTGTGGGGGGCCTTTTCGTGGTCGAGGCGCTGAGCGTGATCATTCAGGTCCTGTATTTCAAGCGCACCGGCAAGCGGGTGTTTCTGATGGCGCCGATCCATCACCATTATGAGAAGAAGGGCTGGTCGGAGCCGCAGATCGTGATCCGGTTCTGGATCATCTCGCTCATTCTGGCGATGATCGGTCTGGCGACCCTGAAGATCCGCTAGGCGAGGGGCCAGCCCCTCGCGCTCCCCGGAGTATTTTCGGCCAAAAGAAATGGGGCCTTGTCGCTTCGGGGCGCGGCGCGGCAGGATCGCCAGATATGCGGAGGCAAGGATGATTCCGGTCAGAGGCTTTGAAAATAGGAAAGTCGCGGTCTTGGGCCTTGGGCGCTCGGGCAAGGCGACTGTGGCCGCTTTGGAAGCGGGCGGGGCCGAGGTGATTGCCTGGGACGACGGGGTGCAGGCGCGCGAGGCGGCGGAGGCGGCGGGGATCGCTTTGGTCGATTTCACGCGGCACGGGGCGCTGGAGGGCGTGGCCGCGCTGATTACTTCGCCGGGCATTCCGCATCTTTATCCAGCACCGCATCCGGCGATTGCCGCCGCCTGGGAGGCGGGGGTGCCGGTGGACAATGACGTCGGTCTCTTCTTCCGCTCGTTCGGCGGGCATGAGTGGGACGATTTCGAGGTGACGCCGCGGGTGATTGCGGTGACCGGATCGAACGGCAAGTCGACGACATCGGCGCTCATTCATCACATCCTGACCGAGGCCGGGCGGCCGACGCAGCTTGCGGGCAATATCGGGCGGGGGGTTCTCGATCTTGCGCCGGCGCGGGATGGCGAGGTGGTGGTGTTGGAGCTCTCGTCCTATCAGACGGAGCTGGCGCGGTCGCTCACGCCGGATGTGGCGGTTCTGACGAATATCTCGCCGGATCATCTGGATCGGCACGCGGGGCTGGGGGGCTATTTCGCGGCCAAGCGCCGGCTTTTTGCCGAGGGCGGGCCGGATCGGGCTGTAATCGGGGTGGACGAGAACGAGGGACGGTTTCTCGCGGGCCAGATGGCCGAGGGGATGGGCGATGATCGGGTGATCCGCGTGTCCTCTGGGCAGAAGCTGGGCGGCGAGGGGTGGAACGTTTTCGCCCGCAAGGGGTTTCTTGCCGAGACGCGCAAGGGGCGGCAGGTGGCCTCGATCGACCTGCGGACTATTGCCGGGCTGCCGGGGGCGCATAACCACCAGAACGCCTGTGCGGCCTATGCGGCATGCCGGACGCTCGGGATCGGGCCGAAGGCGATCGAGGCGGCGTTCGCGAGCTTTCCGGGCCTGCCGCATCGGAGCCAGCTGATCGCCGAGGCGGGTGGGGTGCGCTATGTGAATGACAGTAAGGCCACCAACGTTGATAGCGCGGCCAAGGCGCTCGCGGCTTTCGACAAGATCCGCTGGATTTGCGGCGGCTTGCAGAAGGAAGGCGGGCTTGGCGGGCTGATCCCGCATCTGGGCCATGTGGCCAAGGCCTATGTGATCGGCCGCGAGGCCGCCGATTTCGCGCGGCAATTGCCGGGGGTCGAGGCCGAGGTCTGCGGCACGATGGAGGTGGCTGTGGCCAAGGCCATGGCCGAGGCCCAGGCGGGCGAGGTCGTGCTTCTGGCGCCGGCCTGCGCGAGCTTCGACCAGTATGACAATTTCGAGAAACGCGGCGAGGATTTCGCGGCGCGGGTTCGGGCGGCGCTCGGCTAGGCGCGCGCGCGGATCGCGGCCCCTGCGGCGAAGGCCGAGGACCAGGCCCATTGGAAATTGTAGCCGCCGAGCCAACCGGTCACATCCACGCATTCACCAATGAAATAAAGGCCGGGGACGGCGCGGGCCATCATCGTGGCCGAGTCCAGATCGCGGGTGTCGATGCCGCCCACGGTCACTTCGGCGGTGCGGTAGCCTTCCGTGCCGGAGGGGGTCAGGCACCAGTGGCGCAGGGCGTCCACAAGACCGGCGATCCGCTTGTCCGACCATTCGGCGGCGTTGCCCGTCAGGTCCATATCGCTCTCCAGATGGTCGATGACGCGGGCCGGGAAGGATTGGGTGAGGATCGTCGTCATGTTCTTGCGCGGGGCCTCGCGGCGGGCGGCTTTGAGGCGCTCGGCGAGGTCGATGCCGGGCGTCAGATCGACCGTGATCTCTTCGCCCTCGCGCCAGTAGGACGAGGCCTGCAGGGTCGCGGGGCCCGAGAGGCCGCGATGGGTGAAGAGCATGGCCTCCTCAAAAGCGGGGCCCTTGGCGGCGGTCATGCGGACGGGCAGGGCCACGCCGGCGAGGGGGCGGAAGCGCTCGCCCTCGAAGGTAAAGGGGACGAGGCCTGGGCGGGTCTCGGTCAGGCGCAGGCCGAAGTCCGCCGCGATGCGGTAGGCAAGGCCCGTGGCGCCCATCTTGGGGATCGACTTGCCCCCCGTAGCGACGACGAGATTGCGGGCGGTGATCCGGCTCTCGCGCCCGTCGCGTCGCAGGGTCACGCGGAAGGCGGTGCCATCGTGGGAGATCGCGCCGATCTCGGTCTCGAGCCAGAGGTTGGCGCCCGCCTTCGCCATCTCCGCGCGCAGCATGGCGACGATCTCTTTGGCGGAGGTGTCGCAGAAGAGCTGGCCCAGCGTCTTTTCGTGCCAGCGGATGCCGTGGCGTTCGATCAGGGCGACGAAATCCTGCGGGGTATAGCGCGACAGGGCCGATTTGTGGAAATGCCGGTTCTCGGAGAGGAAGTTGGCGAAGGTCAGGTCGCGGTTGGTGAAATTGCAGCGCCCGCCGCCGGAAATGCGGATCTTTTCGCCCGGTGCGCGTGCGTGATCGACGACCAAGGCGCCAGGCCCCGCGTGGGCCGCGCAAAACATGCCAGCCGCGCCGGCGCCAAGGATGAGTGTCTGGACTTCCATACCCCCCCGCCTGCCGCGAATCCGCGCTCGGCGCAAGGCCGCTGATCCGGCCTATTTCTCTGGAAATCGTGGCCACGAGCGGCTAGTCTGGCCGCGAGACCCGGTAAACGGGCAAAAGAGGCAGCAGGCGGACCCTATCCATGACTGAAATGGTCTATGGCACCGCGCCGGCACAGACCGGCGATCCGATCATTCCGCGGTGGTGGCGCACCATCGACAGATGGACGATGTCCTGCATCCTGATCCTCTTTGGGATCGGCCTCTTGCTAGGCCTTGCCGCCTCGCCGCCCTTGGCCGAACGCAATGGCCTTGCGCCCTTCTACTATGTCACACGTCAGGCGGCTTTCGGCGGCATGGCGATCACGGTGATGATCGTCACCTCGATGATGTCGCCCCGCCTTGTGCGGCGGCTGGCGGTCCTCGGGTTTCTCGGGGCGTTCGTCGCGCTGGCGCTTCTGCCTATCCTCGGTACGGATTTCGGCAAGGGTGCGGTGCGCTGGTATTCGCTGGGCTTTGCCTCGGTGCAGCCGTCCGAGTTCCTCAAGCCGGTGTTCATCGTTGTGGCGGCCTGGCTGATGGCGGCGAGCTATGAGATCGGCGGGCCGCCGGGCAAGACCTATTCTTTCGCGCTCACCGTTGCGATCTGCCTGATGCTGGCCTTGCAGCCCGATTTCGGGCAGGCGGCGCTGATCGTCTTTGCCTGGGGCGTGATGTATTTTGTCGCCGGTGCGCCGATGTTTCTCATCTTTGGCGTGACTGGCCTCGTGATCGGCTCAGGCGTTTTCGCCTACAACAGCTCCGAGCATTTCGCCCGCCGGATCGACGGCTTTCTCAACCCCGAGGTCGATCCCCGGACCCAGCTTGGCTATGCGGCCAATGCCATCCGCGAAGGCGGGTTCTTCGGGGTGGGCGTGGGCGAGGGGCAGGTGAAGTGGTCGCTTCCCGATGCCCATACGGATTTCATCATCGCGGTGGCGGCCGAGGAATATGGCCTTGTCTGCGTGCTGGCGATCATTGTCCTTTATATGGTTATCGTCACCCGCTCGCTCGCGCGGTTGATGGGCGAGCGGGATCCCTTTATCCGCATCGCCGGAACCGGCCTGGCCTGCGCCTTCGGCGTGCAGGCGATGATCAATATGGGCGTGGCCGTGCGCCTTCTGCCCGCCAAGGGCATGACCCTGCCGTTCGTCTCCTACGGTGGCTCGTCGCTCATTGCGGGCGGCGTGATGGTGGGGATGCTCTTGGCCTTCACCCGCTCGCGCCCGCAGGGCAAGATGGGCGATATCCTCTCGCGCCGGGGCCACTGATGGCCGCGCCGCTTCTCGTCATCGCTGCCGGAGGCACCGGCGGGCATATGTTTCCCGCTCAGGCCCTGGCCGAGGAGATGGTGAAACGCGGCTGGCGGGTGAAGCTTTCGACCGACGCGCGCGGCGCACGCTATGCGGGGGGCTTCCCTAACGAGGTCGAGGTCACTCAAGTGGCGAGTGCCACTTTCGCGCGGGGTGGTATTGCCGCCAAACTCCTCGTGCCGTTCCGCATTATCGCCGGCATTGGGGCCGCGAAATGGCGGATGCTGGCGGATCGGCCTTCGGCTGTCGTGGGCTTTGGCGGCTATCCGGCGATCCCGGCGATGGCGGCGGCTTGGGCCCTGCGCGTGCCGCGGATGATCCACGAGCAGAACGGGGTTCTGGGGCGGGTCAATCAGGTTTTCGCGCGGCGGGTGGACAAGGTGGCTTGCGGCACTTGGCCGACGGCTTTGCCGAAGGGGCTCGACGGCATCCACACCGGCAATCCGGTCCGCTCTGCGATCCTTGATAGGGCGGGCGCCGGCTATATCCCGCCGGGCGATTACCCGATGGCGATCCTCGTCACCGGCGGCAGCCAAGCGGCGCGGCTTTTGTCGGACATGGTTCCGCCCGCGCTCGCGGCCCTGCCCGACGCCTTGCGCCGCCATGTGCGCGTCTTCCACCAAGCGCGGCCCGAGGATATCGAGCGCGTTACCGCCGCTTATGCCGAGGCGGGCCTTTCCGCCGAGGTCCTGAGCTTCTTCACCGATATGCCCCGCCGCATCGCCGAGGCGCAGCTGGTGATCGCCCGCTCGGGGGCCTCGACCGTCGCTGATATCTCGATCATCGGGCGGCCCGCGATCTTCATCCCCCTCGCCATCGCGATCCGCGACGAGCAGACCGCCAACGCCCGCGCCATGGTCGAGGCCGGCGGAGCCGTGCTCATTCCCGAATCCGCCCTTGATATCTCCGGCCTCAGCGCGCAGATAGCCGCGATCCTTGGCGCGCCGGAAAAGGCCGGCGCCATGGCCGCCGCCGCCTTGGGCTGTGGCCGCCCCGATGCAACAGACCGGCTTGCAGCCCTCGTCGAAGAGCTCGCCGGACAAAGGAGCCAGGCATGAACGCCGCCGCGACCAAACTTCCCCTCGATGTCGGCCCGATCCATTTCGTGGGCATCGGCGGGATCGGGATGTCGGGGATCGCCGAGGTTCTGTTGAATCACGGCTATTCCGTGCAGGGCTCGGACCTGAAGGCCACCAAGATCACTGACCGGCTTGCCGGAATGGGGGCGCAAGTTTTCGAAGGCCAGCGGGCCGAGAACCTCGAGAACGCCGCCGTTGTGGTGATCTCTTCCGCCATCAAGAAGGGCAACCCAGAGCTTGACGAAGCCCGCCGCCGCAAGCTGCCGGTGGTGCGCCGCGCCGAGATGCTGGCCGAACTCATGCGGCTCAAGTCCAACGTCGCGGTGGCCGGCACCCACGGCAAAACGACCACCACGACGATGGTGGCCGCCCTTCTCGACGCAGGCCATTTCGATCCGACCGTGGTCAACGGCGGCATCATCCATGCTTATGGCTCGAACGCCCGCGTGGGGCAGGGCGAGTGGATGGTGGTCGAGGCCGACGAAAGCGACGGCACCTTCAACCGCCTTCCGGCGACCATCGCCATCGTGACGAACATCGACCCCGAGCACATGGAGCATTGGGGCACGATCGAGAACCTGCGCAAGGGTTTCACCGATTTCGTCTCGAACATCCCCTTCTACGGCATCGCCGTCTGCTGCACCGATCACCCCGAGGTCCAGTCGCTTGTCGGCAAGATCACCGACCGCCGTGTGGTGACCTTCGGCTTCAACGCCCAAGCCGATGTGCGGGCGGTGAACCTGCGCTATGCCAAAGGCGTGGCCCACTTCGACATCGCGCTGCAGGCCGAGGATCAGGTGATCGAGGGCTGCACCCTGCCGATGCCGGGCGATCACAACGTGTCGAACGCTTTGGCCGCGGTCGCTGTGGCCCGCCACCTCGGCATGAGGAAAGACGAGATCCGCGCCGCCTTGGCCGCCTTTGGCGGGGTCAACCGCCGGTTCACCAAGGTGGGCGAGGTAAGCGGAGTGACGATCATCGACGACTACGGCCACCATCCCGTTGAAATCGCCGCGGTTCTGAAGGCCGCACGGCAGGCCTCCGAAGGCCGCGTGATCGCGGTTCACCAGCCGCACCGCTACTCGCGCCTGTCCAATCTCTTTGAGGATTTCTGCTCCTGCTTCAACGACGCCGACGTGGTGGGCATCGCCGAAGTCTATGCCGCCGGCGAAGAGCCGATCCCCGGCGCGACGCGCGAGGATCTGGTGGCGGGCATCTCGGCGCACGGACACCGCCATGCGGAGGCAGTGCTCGATGAAAACGGCCTCGAGGCGCTGGTGCGGGCCGAGGCCAAGCCCGGCGATATCGTCGTATGCCTTGGCGCAGGCACGATCAGCGCTTGGGCGCATGGATTGCCGGAGCGATTGAAAAGGACCGCATGACCGAAGCCTTGAAACGACGTATCGGACTTGGACTTCTGACAGCCTATGGCGTCGGGGTCATGGTCGGTGCGGGGATCTATGTGCTTGTGGGCGTCGTCGCCGGGCAGGCCGGAATATGGTCGCCCTTTGCGTTTCTTCTCGCGGGGGTGGTGGCGTTGCCCTCGGCCCTTTCCTATGCGGAACTCACGTCGCGGATGCCCGAGGCGGGTGGCGAAATCGCATTTGTGGAAAAAGGATTCCAGAAAAGGTGGCTCGGCCTGGTTGTCGGGCTGGCCATCGTCGCGGGAGGAATGATCTCGGCAGCGGCTGTCTTGCGGGGCGGCGTTGGATATTTCGTCACGCTGGTGCCGGTTTCCGACTGGATCGTCATCATTCTGGCCGGAGTGGTTCTGACCCTGATCGCCGGCATCGGTGTTTTGGAAAGCCTGAGCATCGCCGCGGCCATCACGGTGATCGAGGTTCTGGGCCTGGTCGCGGTGAGTTGGGCGGGGCTATCGGCCGAACCGAGTGCTGAATGGTCGGTCGGTTCTGCGCCACATTGGGGCGGGGTCCTGGGCGCGGTCGCCTTGTGTTTCTTTGCCTTCATCGGTTTTGAAGACCTCGAAAACATGGCCGAAGAAGTCCGCGATCCGACGCGGACCCTGCCGCGCGCGATCCTTCTGGCGCTGGCGATCACAGCAGTCCTGTATGCGCTTGTCTCCTTCGCGGCAGTCAGGACAGTCTCGCCCGTGCTTCTGGGCCAAAGCGAGCAACCGCTGGCCCTTGTCTGGGAGATTGCCACCGGGCGCAACGCCGGGTTCTTGTCCGCCATTGCGGTTGTTGCCGCGATCAACGGGGTGCTCGCTCAAATCGTCATGGCTTCGCGGGTTCTCTTGGGGCTGGGACGGCGCTCTGCTCTCATGAGGCCGTTTGCAATTGTGAGCGGTAGGACAGGCACACCCCTTTTGGGAACCGTCGCGGTAGGTGCGGTCGTCATCGTTGGGGCTCTTGCCCTGCCTGTCGCAGCTCTGGCCGAGGCGACGGCAGCGGTCCTTTTGGCGGTGTTTTTTCTTGTCAACGCGGCGCTCATCCTACTTAAATCGCGTGAGCCGGAAGCGCCGTTCCTTGTGCCAATATGGGTGCCCGTTTCCGGCGTGATCCTGGCGCTTGGGGCGCTCATACTAACAAGCGGGAAGGGCGTATGACCATCTCTCTCATGCTTTCCTTTGTCTGGCTGATTGTAGCCAACATCTTGGCCATGATCCCTTCGAACGACGATCATTGGCGACGCGCATATTTCCTGATTGCCGTGGGTCTTCCGCTTTGGATTTGGCTTTTCATTCAAAACGGCCCCTTCGTCGCGATTGTCGTTCTGGCGGCGGCGGCATCGGTCTTGCGCTGGCCGGTGCGGTATCTCTTGCGATGGGTCCGTCGACAGGTCGGAGGCCGACAAGCGTGACACCGCTCGATCTTTTCGCGCTGGCCCTCATGGCGGCCGGCGCGGCGGGCGGGTGGTATTTGACGGCGCGGCGTCGCTGGAAAATGCTGACAGGGTTTGGGGTGGTCGCCGGTTTGGGCCTTGCTTTGGCGGTTCGGGAAACGCAAGCGGCAGAGGACTGGGATGCCTATCTCTATCTCGCTGTCTCCCTGTTTCTGGCAGGGCCGGTGTTTATCGGCCTTTTCGTAGGGGCACTGGCGCGCGGGATTTACGGTTGGATGAAGCGGTCCAAAGCCCGCTAGTTCCCGAACCAAGGCTGGAAGGCTGGCGCGAGAGGGATTATGCACTCTGACAAACACCGCGCCGGTTGGCGCGGCTGCCGAGATCAACGAACAGGCCGTGCCGATGCCCACCCAACTGCCCGCTCCGCGGGGAACCTTGACCGAGAACCGCCCCTTGGCAGACCTGACATGGATGCGCGTGGGCGGCCCCGCCGACTGGCTCTTTCAGCCGGCCGATGCCGATGATCTGGCGGCCTTCCTTGCGGCACTTGCCCCCGAGGTTCCGGTCTTTGTCATGGGCGTTGGCTCCAACCTCATCGTCCGCGACGGCGGCATCCGCGGCGTGGTGATCCGCATGGGCCGCGGTTTTAACGGCATCGAAATCGACGGCGATCAGGTGATCGCTGGGGCCGCCGCCCTTGATGCCCATGTGGCCCGCAAGGCCGCCGAGGCGGGGCGCGATCTGACCTTCCTGCGCACGATCCCCGGCACCATCGGCGGCGCGGTGCGGATGAATGCGGGCTGCTACGGCTCCTATGTGGCGGATGTTCTGGTGTCGGTCGATGTGATCCACCGCGATGGCCGCCGGGAGACGATCCCTGCCAGAGACCTCGACTTGCGCTATCGCCAGAGCACCCTGCCTGATGGCGCTGTGATCATTTCGGCCCGCTTTGCCGCGCCGCAGTGCGATCCGGCCGACCTTGCGGCCCGCATGGCCGCCCAACTCACCAAACGCGACGAAACCCAGCCCACCAAGGACCGCACCGCCGGCAGCACGTTCCGCAATCCGGCGGGGTTTTCCTCAACGGGGCGGGCGGACGACACCCATGAGTTGAAGGCGTGGAAAGTCATCGAAGACGCGGGGATGCGCGGGGCACGCAAGGGCGGGGCGGTGATGAATGAAAAACACGCCAATTTCCTGACCAATGCGGGTGGCGCGACCGCCGCCGACCTCGAAGGTTTGGGTGAAGAGGTGCGAAAAAAGGTTTACGATTCAAGCGGTATCACGCTAGAGTGGGAAATCATGAGGGTCGGCGAACCGGCCCCTGATTTGAGCAAAGACTAGACCAAGAACAGGGCCGAACGGCCTGACCCCGGGCAAGGGTCGAATTCAACGAATGACGGGCCGCAAAGGCCTGCGTGTGAGGCAGCGGGAATGTCGGGCGGTACGGCTCCCAAAGTGGCTGTGTTGATGGGTGGACCATCGGCCGAGCGTGAGGTTTCTCTCAGCTCGGGCCGTGAGTGCGTTCGCGCCCTCGAGGCAGCTGGCTTCACCGTGATTGCAATTGATGCGGGCAAAGAGATCGTCGATCAGCTCAAGGCCGCCGCCCCCGATGTCGTCTTCAACGCCCTGCATGGGCGCTGGGGCGAGGATGGTTGTGTGCAGGGCATCCTTGAGTGGATGGGCATCCCCTATACCCATTCCGGCGTTCTGGCCTCGGCCCTTGCGATGGACAAGGAACGAACCAAGGCGGTCTATCGTGCCGCGGGCCTTCCGGTCGTCCCGAGCCTTCTGGCCCCGCGCGACGAGGTGCGCCAGCGCCATGTCATGCCGCCGCCCTATGTGGTCAAACCCAATAACGAAGGCTCGTCGGTCGGCGTCTATATCGTCCACGATGCCGCCAACACGCCGCCGCAGCTTGACGACGCGATGCCCGAGACCGTGATGGTCGAGGCCTATGCGCCGGGCCGCGAGCTCACTGTCACAGTGATGGGCGAGCGCGCCCTTGCCGTGACGGATATCCTCACAAGCGGCTGGTATGACTATCACGCGAAATACGCGACAGGCGGCTCGCGCCATGTGATCCCCGCCGATATTCCGGCCGAGATCGCGGAGGCCTGCCTCGATTACGCGCTGCGCGCCCATCAGGCGCTGGGATGCCGGGGCCTGTCGCGCACCGATTTCCGCTGGGACGAAGCGAAGGGCCTCGCTGGCCTCGTGCTTCTGGAAACCAACACCCAGCCCGGCATGACCCCGACCTCGCTCGCCCCCGAACAGGCGGCCCATGTCGGGATCAGCTTCCCTGACTTGTGCCGCTGGCTGGTGGAGGATGCCTCATGTCATCGATAGGCTTCTCCTCGCATCGCGACCCGTCGCCGAGCCGCTGGAACTATCGCTGGCAGCGTTGGATGCTCACGCCGGGCGTCCGGCAAACAGTGCGTATCGGCGTGCCGATCGTTCTGATCGGCGTCATTGCAGCCGTCTGGTTCGCCGACGATCAGCGCCGGGCTATGTTCTTTGCCGGTGTGGCGGAGGTGCGAAATTCCATCGAAACCCGTCCGGAGTTCACAGTCACGGCGATGGCTATCGACGGCGCCGGACCTGAGGTCGCAGAAGCGATCCGCCAGGTTCTGCCGCTTGATTTCCCGATGACATCGTTCGATCTCGACCTCGATGCGCTGCGAGCAGCGGTGCTCGAGGTCGGCGCCGTGGCCGACGCGACTGTGCGCGTAAAGTCGGGGGGTATACTTGAGATTCACGTCACGCCCCGTGTTCCGGTGGCCCTCTGGCGGCAGGACGATGGCCTGCACCTCATTGACCGTGACGGAACCGACATGGGCGCCGTTGCTACACGCGCCGACCGGCCCGACCTGCTTTTGGTGGCCGGGGATGGGGCCAAAGGAGCGCTCGGCGAGGCGACGGCGATCATGGCCGCAGCCCGCCCCATTGCGCCGCATCTGCGGGGCCTTGTGCGGATGGGCGACAGGCGCTGGGATCTCGTTCTCGAGCGCGGCCAGCGGATCATGCTGCCGCAGGACAATGCCATAGCGGCGCTCCAGCGCGTCGTGGTGATGGCGCAGACACAAGACCTTCTCGAACGCGATATCGTCGCGGTCGATATGCGAAATCCGGATCGGCCAACCATAAGGCTGACCGGGGGGGCTGCCGCAGAAATGCGGCAAATCAATGCGGCAGTTTCAGGAACAGGCAACTAGATGCGGCAACTCTACGAAACCCAGCGCGCCATGCGCGCGATCCGGCAGGCGGCGCTTCAGCGCGGCGTCATCGCGATCCTTGACATAGGCACCTCCAAGATCGCTTGCCTTGTCCTGCGCTTTGACGGACCCGACCGCTTCCGCGAGAGCGATGGGATCGGCCCGATGGCGGGGCAAAGCTCTTTCCGGGTCATTGGCGCGGCGACCACCCGCTCGCGTGGTGTCCGCTTTGGCGAAATCGACGCCATGCAGGAGACCGAGCGGGCGATCCGCACTGCCGTTACGGCCGCGCAAAAGATGGCCAACCTGCGGGTCGATCATGCCATCGTTTCGCTCAGCGGTGCACGGCCGCGGTCCTATGGCCTTGACGGAGTGGTCGAGATCGATGGCGGCACGGTTCGCGAGGGCGATATCGGCCGGGTGCTGGCCGCTTGCGATATGCCTGACTACGGCGAAGATCGCGAGGTTCTGCACGCGCATCCGGTAAACTTTGCGCTCGATCACCGCAGCGGACTTGCTGATCCCCGCGGGCAGATGGGCAACCGCCTGACGACCGATCTCCATCTTCTGACGGTTGATGCCAGCGCGCTTCAGAACATCCTCTATGCGGTCAAGCGCTGCGATCTCGAACTGGCGGGTATTGCGTCCTCTGCCTATGTGGCTGGTCTGGCGAGCCTCGTAGAGGACGAACAAGAGCTTGGCGCCGCCTGCATCGACATGGGCGGTGGATCAACGTCGATCTCTATCTTTATGAAAAAACACATGATCTATGCCGACGCGGTGCGTATAGGCGGCGATCATGTAACCTCGGATATCTCGATGGGCCTCCAGGTTCCGATGTCGACCGCCGAGCGTATCAAGACCTTCTATGGCGGGGTCGTGGCCACCGGCATGGACGACCGCGAGATGATCGAGACGCAAGGCGAGACCGGTGATTGGGAACACGACCGCCGCACGGTGAGCCGTGCGGAGCTGATCGGTATCATGCGCCCGCGGGTCGAAGAGATCCTCGAAGAGGTCAAGGCGCGCCTTGATGCGGCTGGGTTCGAACACCTGCCGAGCCAGCAGATCGTGCTGACAGGTGGCGGCAGCCAGATCCCCGGCCTCGACGGCCTGGCCAGCCGGATCCTTGGCAGACAAGTGCGACTCGGTCGCCCGCTTCGGGTTCAGGGCCTGCCGCAGGCGGCCTCCGGCCCCGGCTTTTCGGCCGCTGTCGGCCTTTCGCTCTTTGCGGCGAATCCCCAGGACGAATGGTGGGATTTCGAGATTCCCGCCTCCAGCTACCCCGCCAGATCGCTCAGAAGGGCCGTCAAATGGTTCAGGGATAACTGGTAATACGCAAGATTTTGCTCATTCGCCGATATCCGGCGGAAAAATCGCTGCCTGACTCCATATTTTGTGGGTTTTTGATGTTTTTCCCGTGACCTGATGGCCACAAGCCGGTAGGATCGCAGCAATTTAGGCAAGGAGTGCCCGCTCCAAGACGGGCCCGTAACAGACAGGCGGATTTAGTATGACGTTGAACCTCTCCATGCCCGGGCAGGAAGATCTGAAGCCCCGGATCACCGTTTTTGGCGTTGGCGGGGCCGGCGGCAACGCGGTCAACAACATGATCGAGCAAGCGCTCGAGGGCGTTGAGTTTGTCGTCGCCAACACCGACGCTCAGGCGCTCCAGCAATCCAAGGCGCAATCGAAGATCCAGATGGGCCTCAAGGTCACCGAAGGTCTCGGGGCAGGGGCGCGCGCCACCGTTGGCGCTGCGGCGGCCGAAGAGAGCATCGAGCAGATCGTCGATCACCTCGCCGGAGCGCATATGTGCTTTATCACTGCGGGCATGGGTGGCGGCACCGGAACCGGTGCTGCGCCAATTATCGCGCAGGCGGCCCGCGAGCTGGGTGTTCTGACCGTGGGCGTGGTGACCAAGCCTTTCCAGTTCGAAGGCGCCAAGCGGATGCGTCAGGCCGAGGATGGGGTCGAGGCCCTGCAGAAGGTCGTCGATACGCTGATCATCATCCCCAACCAGAACCTGTTCCGTCTTGCCAACGAGCACACCACATTTACCGAAGCTTTCGCTTTGGCCGATGACGTGCTCTATCAGGGCGTCAAGGGCGTGACCGACCTGATGGTCCGTCCGGGCCTCATCAACCTCGATTTTGCTGATGTGCGCGCCGTGATGGACGAGATGGGCAAGGCCATGATGGGCACCGGCGAGGCCACCGGCGAGAATCGCGCCATCGAGGCCGCCGAAAAGGCGATTGCCAACCCGCTTCTCGACGAGATCAGCCTCGAGGGCGCAAAGGGCGTTCTGATCAACATCACCGGCGGCTATGATCTTACCCTCTTCGAACTTGACGAGGCCGCCAACAAGATCCGCGAGAAGGTGGATCCCGAGGCCAACATCATCGTCGGCTCGACCCTCGATACCTCGATGGATGGCCGGATGCGCGTCTCGGTCGTGGCGACCGGGATCGACGCCGTGGTCAGCAAGGCCGAGGCCCCGCTGCCGCGCCGGTCGATGGCCGCCCCGCTTGTCGCCGCACAGCCTGCGCCCAAACCCGCCACCCAGCCGGTGTCGCAACCCGCCGCCCGTTCCGCTGCAGCTGCGGTCGCCGCTGTGCGGACACAGGTTGTTCAATCCAATCCTGTTCAGGAAAACCTGTTCGAGGAAGATATGGACATGACTGCAGCCGAGCAGGCCGAGGATATTTTCGAGGAATTCGAGCCCGAAATGGCTTCGGACGATCTGCCGCCGCCGGCCTATTCCCCGCGCGCCGAGCCTCCGATGGACCGCGCCCCCGATGCCTTTGTCGCCCCGCGGTCGCCCGCTCCGGGAACCCCTTCGCCCGAAGCGATGCGCCGTCTCCAGGTCGCTGTTTCCAAAGTTCCGGAAAGCAACCAGCCCCCCCAGCGTCAGCCAATGTCGGCACAGCGTCCGTTGGGCGAGCCTGAAAAATCGCGCTTTGGCATCAACTCTTTGATCAACCGCATGACCGGCCACGGTCAGGCTCCTGCCGCCGATCACCGGCTCCAGCCACAACCGCGCCCGCAAAGCCACGCGGCGGAAACCGACCCGGATCAGGAAAAGATCGAGATTCCCGCCTTCCTGCGCCGCCAGGCCAACTGATCCGTCGCAATCGGCATCAAAACCGCCCCGATTTCGGGGCGGTTTCTGTTTGTGACGCAGTTTAGTGGAATAAGGTGGTTTTAAATCAATGCGTTGCGATTGTTACAGCTCGTTGCAATCTGTGAGTTGAGCCCGTGCGCGCGAAGGCATACTTCCGTGCCCAAGAAACGAGGCACCTTTGCAGAATACGCTCTCACAATTTGTCAGCTTTGCCGGACATGGCCTTCATCATGGTCGTCCGGCCAAGGTCGTTTTGTGTCCGGCGCCTGCAGGGCACGGCATTGTCTTTCGGCGCACCGATGTGATCGCGGTGGACGCGGTGGTTCCAGCCCGTTGGGATCTTGTTGTGCAAGAGCCGCTGAATACGCGCCTCGAGAATGAAAGCGGTGTGAGTGTCGCCACGGTCGAACATCTGATGGCCGCTCTGGCCGGGTGTGGGATCCATAACGCTCTGATCGAAATCGACGGACCCGAAGTGCCGATTCTCGATGGCAGTTCGGCCCAGTTTGTGCGCGGGATTATCGCCGCCGGGATCAAGGGACAGAACGCCCCGCTGCGGGCGATCAAGGTCTTGCGGCCTGTTGAGGTGTCTCATGGCGCGGCAAAGGCGAGCCTCCTGCCGTCGCCGAGCCTGCAAATTGATTTTTCCATCGAATTCGCCGATGCCGCCATTGGCCGGCAAAGCAAGATGCTCAGCATGGCCAACGGCACCTTCGTGCGCGAACTGTCGAGCAGCCGGACCTTTTGCCGGCAGGCCGATGTGGACGCGATGCACGCCGCAGGGCTTGCCCTTGGCGGCAGCTACGACAACGCGGTGGTCGTCGATGGTGATACGGTCCTGACGCCGGGCGGCCTGCGCTATTCTGACGAGGCCGTGCGGCACAAGATGCTCGATGCGCTTGGCGATCTTTATACTGCGGGTGCGCCGATTCTCGGCCGCTATGTCGGCGTTCGCGCGGGCCACGCCCTGACCAACAAGCTTTTGCGCGCACTTTTTGCCGATCCCGAGGCTTGGGCCTATGTGGATTGCGATACTGAAACTGCAACGCGCCTGCCAGGCGCGGGCCTTCACGCCAGCGATCTTTCCGTCGTCGCCTGAAGTGCGTCGACAGGCAAAAGGCATTTTGCGCCCAATCTTTCTGTGCTAGACGGATGGGTGACGGGGGCATTCCCCTTCCAATCACAGGCACGGATGTCGGGGGGCTGAATGTCAGGCCGTAAATCAGGCGCAACGATGAGGGCGACGCTCACCGGATCACTTCTGGCCGTCGCGCTTCTGTCGGGGTGCAGCAAGCTCAGCTTTGAAGACGATGTTCCGCTGGAGAACTATACCGCCGAAGAGATTTATCAGCGCGGCGAATACGAACTTTCGCGCGGGAAAGAGCCTCAGGCAGCCCGCTATTTCAGCGAGATCGAACGCCTTTATCCCTATTCCGAATGGGCCAAGCGCGGCCTGATCATGCAGGCTTTCGCCTTTCACCGCGATGAGGACTACGCCAACAGCGCCGCCGCCGCGCAACGCTTCCTCGATTTCTATCCGGCGGACGGCGATGCCGCCTATGCCCAATATCTTCTGGCGCTGTCCTATTACGATCAGATCGACGAGATCGGCCGCGATCAGGGCCTGACCATCAAGGCGCTTCAGGCGTTGCGCAAGGTGATCGAGAATTACCCCGACAGCGAGTATGCAAGCTCGGCCCGCCTCAAGTTCGATTTTGCCTTCGACCACCTCGCCGCCAAAGAGATGGAAGTCGGCCGCTATTATCTCAAGCGCGGGCATTATGCGGCGGCGATCAACCGGTTCCGTCTGGTCGTTGAGCAGTATCAAACAACCCGTCACACACCCGAAGCGCTGATGCGCCTTGTCGAAAGCTATCTGGCCCTTGGTCTGCGTGACGAAGCCCAGACCGCTGGCGCCATCCTCGGCCATAACTTCCAGTCGACCGAATGGTATCAGGACAGTTACGATCTCCTGACCGGGCAAGGGCTAGAGGCAAAGGCCGCTGGTAATAGCTGGCTGTCCTCGATCTACCGGCAGATGGTCAAGGGCGAGTGGCTGTGATGAAGGCAGGCACCGCGCCAAGCCTTTGGTGAGCCATGCTCCGGGGCCTCGACATCCGCGATATGCTGATCATCGATCGGCTGGCTCTCGAGTTCCAGCCGGGCCTCAATGTGCTGACCGGCGAGACGGGCGCGGGCAAATCCATCCTTCTTGACGCCTTGGGCTTTGTCCTTGGCTGGCGCGGGCGGGCCGAGTTGGTCCGCGCGGGCGCCGAGCAGGGCGAGGTGACGGCAGTTTTCGATCTGGTTCCCGGCCATCCGGTGCACGAGGTTCTGGCCGAGGCGGGGATCGAGGCCGAGGACGGCGAGTTGATCCTGCGGCGGGTCAATGCGGCCGACGGGCGCAAGACGGCTTGGGTCAACGACCGGCGGGTGTCGGGCGAGGTCTTGCGGGCCTTGTCCGAGGGGCTTGTCGAGTTGCACGGCCAGCACGACGACCGTGGCCTTCTCAATCCGCGCGGGCACAGGCAACTTCTCGATACTTTTGCCGAGGCGGGCGATCTTCTGGCCGAGACCCGCAAGGCATGGTCCGCCAGAACCGCCGCCGCCAAGGCGCTGGCCGATGCCGAGGTCCGGCTGGCCGAGGCGCGGGCCGAAGAGGAATATCTGCGCCACGCGGCGGCGGAGCTTGACGCGCTGTCGCCCGAGGTGGGCGAGGACGAGGCGCTCGATGCGAAGCGCCGCCTGATGCAGGCCGCCGAGAAGATCCGCGCCGATATCGGCCGCGCCCATCAGGCGTTGGGCTATGAGGGGGCCGAGGGGATGCTCTCGGATGCCTCGCGCTGGTTGGGCGATGCCGCCGACAGGGCCGAGGGGCGGCTCGACGAGCCTTTGGCGGCGCTCGAGCGGGCCATGACCGAACTGGGCGAAGCGCAGCGCGGGGTCGAGGATTGCCTCGAGGCGCTGAGTTTCGATGCGAGTGATCTGGAACGGCTGGAGGAGCGCCTTTTCGCGATCCGCGGCCTTGCCCGCAAACATGGCGTGGCGCCCGATGATCTGCCCGCGCTGGCCGAGAATTTCCGCGCCCGGATCGAGGCGCTCGACAACAGCGAGGCGGGTCTAAAGACCCTCAGGGCCAATCTGAACAACGCTGAAGCGGCCTATGCTGCCGCCGCCAAAGCCTTGAGCGCCACGCGCCACGAGGCGGCAAAACGGCTCGACAAGGCCATGGCGGGCGAGCTTGCGCCGCTCAAGATGGAGCGGGCGCTCTTTTCGACCGAGATCAGCCAAACCGAGGCTGGTCCCGAGGGCTTCGATCAGGTCGCCTTTACTGTCGCCACAAACCCCGGCGCGCCCGCCGGCCCCTTGGCCAAGATCGCCTCGGGCGGCGAACTCAGCCGGTTCCTTCTGGCGCTCAAGGTTTGCCTGACCCAGACCGATGCGGGCCTTACCCTGATTTTCGACGAGATCGACCGCGGCGTGGGCGGGGCCACGGCCGATGCCGTGGGCCGCAGGCTGGCAGCTCTGGCCAAGGAGGGGCAGGTCTTGGTCGTGACCCACTCGCCGCAGGTCGCCGCACTCGCAGGCCATCACTGGCGGGTCGAGAAGCGGCAGACCGAGACCGAGACCACTACGGCTGTGGTGCCGCTCGATGCGACAGAGCGCATAGACGAGATCGCGCGAATGCTTTCGGGCGACCAGATCACCGATGCCGCCCGCGCCGCGGCCAAGGCGCTCTTGGGCTAGTTGCCGCGGACGATCTTGCCGGGGTTCATGATCCCCTCGGGATCGAGGGCCGCCTTGATCGCCCCCATCACATCCCAGCCGCCGCCGTGCTCGGCCTCCATATAGGCAAGCTTGCCCATGCCGACGCCATGTTCGCCCGTGACGGTCCCGCCAAGCCGCAGGGCACGTTCGGCCATACGGGCGGACAGCGCCTCGGCGGCTTCGACCTCTTGGGGGTTTGAGGTGTCCATCAACAGGATCGCGTGGAAATTTCCGTCGCCCACATGGCCGAGGATCGGGCCGGGGATCGGCGAGGCTTCGATATCGGCCTGCGTTTCGGCCACGGCCTCCGCCAGCCGCGAGATCGGCACGCAGACATCGGTGACGATGGCCCGCGCGCCGGGGCGCGAGGCGAGGATCGCCAGATAGGCGTCGTGGCGCATCTTCCACAGGCGGTTGCGGTCCTCCGCCTGCCGCGCCCAATCGAAGCCGCGCCCGCCATGCTCGGCGGCGATGGCGCCAAAGGTCTCGGCCTGTTCGGCCACGCCTGCTTCGGTGCCATGGAACTCGACAAGAAGATGGGGCAGGGCGGGGAAATTGGCCCCGGAAAAGCCGTTGACCGCCAGCGCCGTGGCCGCATCGACAAACTCGATCCGCGCCATCGGCACGCCGCTTTGGATCGTCTCGATCACGGCGGCCACCGCGCCCTCCATCGTCTCGAAGGCGCAAACAGCGGCCGAGGTGGCCTGCGGCTGGCCGCGCAGGCGCAGGGTCAGCTCGGTGATGAGGCCAAGCGTGCCCTCGGAGCCCACGAAAAGCGCGGTAAGGTCATAGCCCGCCGAGGATTTGCGGGCGCGGGTGCCGGTGCGGATGATCCGGCCATCGGCCAGAACGACCTCAAGCCCCAAGACATTGTCGCGCATCGTGCCATAGCGCACGGCGGTCGTGCCGCTCGCCCGCGTGGCGGCCATGCCGCCGAGGCTCGCGTTGGCGCCGGGATCGACGGGGAAGAAGAGGCCTGTGGCGCGCAGCTCGGCATTCAGCGCCTCGCGGGTGACACCGGGTTGGACGCGGGCGTCCATATCCTCGGGGCTGACCTCGAGAACCCTGTTCATCCGCGAGAAATCGACCGAGATCCCGCCGCGAATGGCGAGGCCATGCCCTTCAAGCGATGTCCCCGCGCCCCAGCCGATCACCGGGCAGCCATGTTCGGCGCAGATCCGCACCAGCGCCGCCACCTCAGCCGTGTTCTCGGGATAGGCGACAGCATCTGGTGGGGTCGGGGGAAAATGGCTTTCCGATTGCCCATGCAGATCGCGATCAGACTTGGACCGCGTGATACGATCCCCTAGAAAGGATTGAAGGGCGTGGATGGCGGTTTCGATTGTCATGGCAGGCTCAACTCTATTGTCCGGGGCAGGTTAGTTGAGGCCGCCGGCAAGGAAAAGCGGCGAGGGGCATGGCAGAACAGCTGGGTGGCTACTTTCGCGAGACATTCGAGGGCTTGCGGCGCGGGCTTGCGGATGGCCTGCGCGTGATGCGCCGCAAGGGGCCGAGCGAGGTTCAGTTCTGGTTCATCGCCCTTTTGATCGGTGTCGCGGCGGCCTTTGCGGCGCTGCTCTTTCGGATCGGCGTGGGCGAGCTGCAATCGCTGTTCTATGGCACCGACAATGTCGCGCATATCCATCAGGAAGCGGCACGGATCAAATGGTATTGGCTGCTGGCGATCCCGATGTTCGGCGGGCTCGCAGTCGGGACATTGCTGCATATCTTCACAGGCGACGGCCGCGTTCGAGCGGTGGCCGATGTGATCGAAGGCGCGGCTCTGCGAGAAGGGCGCGTCGCACGCCGCGCGGGCCTTGCCTCGGCGCTGGCAAGCTTCATCACCCTTTCGACCGGTGGCTCGAGCGGGCGCGAGGGGCCGGTGGTCCATCTGGCGGCGGTCATGGCGACCTATGTGAGCCGATGGATTCACGCCGATGGCGTTCATGGCCGGACCCTGATGGGCTGTGCCGTTGCCGGGGCTGTCTCCGCCAGTTTCAATGCGCCGATCGCGGGCGGTCTTTTTGCCCTCGAGGTGGTGCTGCGGCACTACGCGGTCAATGCCTTCGCCCCCATTGCCATTGCGTCGGTCGCGGGCACCGTGGTGAGCCGCCTTGTCATGGGGGATGTGACGGAATTCTACCTCTCACCCAACACAGAGCTGGGGTTCTATGCCGAACTGCCGGCCTTTGTCGTCCTTGGCCTTTTCGCGGGGCTTGTTGCAGCGACCCTGATGAAATCGATCTTCTGGGCCGAAGGCTTTGGCGATGTGGTGCAAGAGCGGTTCGGCATTCACCGGATTCTGCGCCCAGTGATTGCAGGAGCCATACTAGGGGGTATGGCGATCTGGTGGCCGCATATCATCGGCGTCGGCTGGGGCGTGACATCCGAGGCCGTTACGGGGCGGATTCTCTTGCTGCAAGCCGTGGTCTTTGTCGTGATCAAGATCATCGCTGTGGCGGTGACAATCGGCGGGCGAATGGGCGGCGGGGTCTTTAGCCCTTCTCTGATGGTCGGGGCATTGGCTGGTCTCGCCTTTGGCATCGTCGCGACCAACGTCTTTCCCGAGGGCTCAAGCCCGGCGACGCTCTATGCCCTTGCCGGCATGGGCGCGGTGGCGGCTGCCGTTCTCGGGGCGCCGATCTCGACCACGCTCATCATTTTCGAGCTGACCGGCGACTGGCAGACGGGCCTTGCGGTGATGGTTGCCGTTTCTCTCTCGACCGCGCTGGCCTCTCGCCTCGTCGACCGTTCGTTCTTTCTCACCCAACTCGAACGCCGCGGCATCCATCTGGCCGCCGGGCCGCAGACCTATCTTCTGGGCAAGGTCCGCGTGACCAGCGTCATGCGGGCGATCGGGACCGTGAGGGCTCCGAGTGAAGAAACCTGTTGGGAGATGATCCGTGAGGGCCGCTATATCGACGCCTCCGACACCTTGCGCCAAGCGCTCCCCGATTTCGAGGAGACGGGCCAAGACTTTCTTCCCGTTGTCCGAATTCGAGGAGAAGATCGATCACCTGATCTTCTGGGCGCACTTTACCATGTCGATGCCCTGCGCGCCTACAACCGGGCCCTGGCTGAGAAGGCTCGCGAAGAACACAGCTAAGGGGCGCTAGAGCTCTTCGACCGCCACTCGTTCGGTGTCAAAAGCGATGTAGCACGCGATCTCGCCCACCGGCTTTTTCGGCTCGGCATAGGTCCAGGCTGCGTCCTTGATCGGGCCGCTTTTGGCGACGATCGTGTAGTAATGAGCTTCGCCCTTGTGGATGCAGGTCGCGTGGGTGTCGGTTGCCTCAAGAAAAGCCATGGCGATATCCGAGCGCGGGAAATAGATGACGGGCGGCAGATCGCCTTCGTTCAGTTCCAGCGCATTGTCGGTCTCGGCCAGGATGGCCCCGCCGGCGCGCACCACCCATGTGCCCTCGAGGGGGCGGATCTTGAAACGTTCGGGCATCTGCCCCTCCAAAAATTGCCCTCAGAGCGGGGCGCAAGCACCTTTGAGCCAGTCAAGAGCCGCCCCGTCGAGGCGGGGGGCGATCTTGGTCAGCGTTTGTGCGTGATAATCGTCGATCCAGGCGCGTTCGTCCTGCGACAAAAGGCTCGTCACGATCAGGGCGCGGTCGAGGGGAGCGAAGGTGATGGTCTCGAACGACAGGAGCTTGCGCTGCGGATCGCCGCCTTCAATGGCCTCGCCCGCCTTCACGACGATCAGGTTCTCGATGCGGATGCCGAAGGCGCCGTTGCGATAATAGCCCGGCTCGTTCGACAGGATCATCCCCGGCTCGAGCGGGATGTCCGACACGCGGCTGATCCGCTGCGGCCCTTCGTGGACGCAGAGATAGGCACCGACGCCGTGGCCCGTGCCATGGTCGAAATCCTTGCCCTCGGCCCAAAGCGGGAAACGGGCGAGCGCGTCAAGGTGGGCTCCGGCCACGCCCTTGGGGAACCGCGCGCGGCTGATCGCGATCATCCCCTGCAACACGCGGGTGTAGCAGCGCTTTTCGTCCTCGCCAACCGCGCCCACCCCCACGGTGCGGGTGATATCGGTGGTCCCGTCGAGATACTGGCCGCCGGAATCGACCACCACCAACTCGCCCGCCTTCACTGGGCGGTTGGTCTCGTGGGTGACGCGGTAGTGCATGATCGCGCCGTTGGGGCCGGCGCCGACGATGGACTCGAAGCTGATATCGAGAAGCGCATTGGTATCGCGCCGAAAACCCTCGAGGGCGGTCGCCACGTCGATCTCGGTCAGGCCGCCCTTGGGGGCCTCGGATGCCATCCATGCGAGGAACCGGCATACTGCCGCGCCATCCCGCAGATGCGCCTCGCGCATTCCTTCAATCTCGGTCTCGTTCTTGCAGGCCTTGGGCAGGACGCAAGGATCGGCACCCGCCTCCCAGGGCCGGTCGGCCGCGTCCATCGCATCGGCCAGCGCCTGCGGGCCGGAGCGGGCATCGAGAAGCACCTTGCCCTCGCCCGAGGCGAGAACCGTGGCGAAATCCTCTTCGTCCTGCAGGCGGACCTTGCTGCCCAGATGGGCCGCTACCGCATCGGCCTTGCCCGCGCGGCAGAAGAGATCGCAGGTGCCGTCGGCATTGAGGATCGCAAAGGCATGGGGGACGGGGTTGCACTGGATATCATGGCCGCGAATGTTGAGGAGCCACGCCACGCTGTCGGTCAGCGTGATCGCCGCCGCAGCATAGCCGCCGTCCTCGAGCGCCTTGCCCAGACGCGTCAGCTTGGCCTCATGTGCCTCGCCCGCATGGTCCAGCGGATAGGCCTCAAAAGGGGCGCTGGGCGGGGCGGGCCGATCCTGCCAGATGCGGTCCACGAGGTTGGCGATGGGCGTGAGGGCGATGCGCTTGGGGGTCAGCTTGGCGCGGAGCTTGGTGATCTCGTCGACGCTATGGAGCCACGGGTCGAAGCCGACTTCGCCCCCTTCGGGCAGATGCTCGATCAGCCAGTCGGCAAGGCCGACCTCGGGCCAGTCAACGGGGGTGAAAGCCTCGAGCGCGACCTGCGAGCGGACCTGAAGGCGATAGCGGCCATCGACGAAAACGCCCGCGATCTCGGGTAGGACAGCGCAAAAGCCGGCGGAACCGGTAAAGCCCGAAAGCCAGGCGAGGCGGGCATCGCAATCGGCCACATACTCACCCTGATGCGCATCGGCGCGGGGGACGATGAAGCCCGCGAGGCCCTCTGCGGCGATTTCGGCACGAAGCGCCGCGAGGCGGGCCGGGCCTTGTTCGGGCGAAGAGGTGGACTCGAAGGATTGGAACATTTCAGACTCCCAAGGGCCTAGCCCGATCTTAAATAAATGATTGCAGTCGGTTATCCGACCTTCTTCATCCCCAGAATCCGCGCGCGTTTGCGCGGATCGCTGTCAAAGAGGCTGGCGAGTTGCTCGGTCATGGCGCCCGCGAGTTGCTCGACATCGGTGATGGTCACGGCGCGCTGGTAATAGCGGGTCACGTCGTGGCCGATGCCGATGGCGAGAAGTTCGACAGCCTTGCGCTTTTCCACCATTGCGATCACGTCGCGCAGGTGTTTTTCCAGATAATTCGCGGGGTTGACCGACAAAGTTGAGTCGTCCACCGGCGCGCCATCCGAGATCACCATGAGGATCTTGCGCTGCTCGCGCCGCCCCAAAAGCCGCCGGTGTGCCCATTCGAGCGCCTCGCCGTCGATGTTCTCCTTCAGGAGCCCTTCCTTCATCATCAGTCCAAGGTTCTCGCGCGTGCGCCGCCACGGCGCGTCGGCGGATTTATAGACGATGTGGCGCAGGTCATTCAGGCGGCCGGGCTGCAGCTCGCGCCCTTGGGCGAGCCATTTCTCGCGGCTGAGGCCGCCTTTCCAGGCGCGGGTGGTGAAGCCGAGGATCTCGACCTTCACGGCGCAGCGTTCGAGCGTGCGGGCCAGAACATCGGCACAGATCGCGGCGATGGAGATCGGGCGGCCACGCATCGAGCCGGAATTGTCGATCAAAAGGGTCACCACGGTGTCGCGGAACTCGGTGTCTTTCTCGACCTTGAACGAGAGAGGCGTCGTCGGGTTGGCCACAACGCGGGCGAGGCGGCCGGCATCGAGGATGCCTTCCTCGCGGTCAAACTCCCAGCTTCGGTTCTGCTGCGCCTGCAAGCGGCGCTGGAGCTTGTTGGCAAGGCGGCTCACCGCGCCTTTGAGCGGGTCGAGTTGCTGGTCGAGATAGGCGCGCAGGCGCTCGAGCTCGGCCTGTTCGGCCAGCTCTTCGGCGCCGATTTCCTCGTCGAACTCGGTGACATAGGCTTTGTAGTTGGGATCGGCATCCGACAGGGGCGGGGGCGGCGGCGGATCGAGCGGCGCCTCGCCCTCGGGCATCTCGGTCTCTTCGGTGTCTTCATCGCCCGACATCTCGTCGAGCGTCACCTGCGCCTGGCTCTCGTCCTGCGTCTGGTCCTGCGATTGCTCGGGGTTGGCCTCGGCCTCTTCGCCGTCGCTGTCGTCCTCGCCCTGATTGTCTTGCTGCTCTTCGTCGGCGGCCTCGTCCTGCGCCTCGTCGTCCTGATCGTCGTTCAGGTCGGGATCGTCGCCCAGTTGATCGCCATAGCCGAGATCGGAGATGATCTGGCGTGCGAAGCGGGCGAAATCCTTTTGACTGGTTAGAGCGCTTTCAAGCCCGTCAAGCGTGCCGCCTGCCTGATCCTCGATGAACCCGCGCCAAAGCTCCATCACATTGTCGGCGCCTGCGGGCAGGGGGCGCCCTGTTGCGAGGTGGCGGATCAGATAGCCGGCGGCGGTGGCCAAAGGCGCGTCCGACGCTTGGGTGATCTGGTCATAGCCCTTGCGGCGGGCCTCGTTGGCGATCTTGGCGTCGATGTTGCCAGCGGTGCCGGGCATATAGCGGGCACCCACCGCTTCGACGCGGGCGTTTTCCATCGCGTCGAAAAGATCGCGCGCCATCTGGCCTTGGGGGGCATATTTCGCGGCCACGGCATCATCGTGAAACTTGCGGCGCAGCGCGAAGGCGTCCGCCGTGCCGCGGGCCAGCAAGACCTCCTCGCGGGTCATCCGGCGCGACACCTGCGGCAGGCGCACTGTGTCGGCGGTCATCCCCGGCGGATCAACCGAATAGCTGACCGTCAGATCGGGATCGTCCGCCATGACCTTGGTGGCCTCGGCGAGCGCCTTCTTGAACGGATCAGCCGGGTTGTCGGAGGGTTTGTTCACTCGAGAAGGCCGCGCGTTTCGTCATAGTTTTCGGTGATCCCCTCACAGAAGCTGCGCGAGAAATCGATCATCATCTGCGATGTCATGCTCTCGGCTTGTTTCTGGAAGGTTTCGATCAGCATATCGGCCGCCGGCTGCAGCTTCTCGGCGAGCGCTTCGGTCTCTTGCTCCGAGATCTGCGCGGCCAGCAGCAGGAAGGCCGTGGCAAGCGCGCTTTCCTCGGCTCCCGAAGCCTGCTGTTCGGCCATGTAGAAGGTCGCGCAATAGCCGAGCTGCTGCTCTTCGGGCAGGCTGTCGAGCCCCTGAGCGGAGGCGACGGTGGCCGAGACGGCCAAAGCGATGGCGGCGGGCAGTTTAGCCCAGTGAGAGAGACGCAGCACTTTCGGGAAGCTCCTCGTCAAAACAACGCTGATAGAACTCGGCAACGGTCTGGCGCTCCAGCTCATCGCATTTGTTCAGGAAAGACAGACGGAACGCATAGCCCACGTTGCGGAAGATCTCTGCATTCTGGGCCCAGGCGATCACGGTGCGCGGGCTCATCACGGTCGAGAGGTCGCCGTTCATGAAGGCGGTGCGGGTCAGGTCGGCGACGGTCACCATCTGGCTGATCGTCTTGCGGCCCTTGTCGGTGTTGTAATGCGGCGCCTTCGACAGAACGATCGCGGTTTCGGCGTCGTGGCTGAGATAGTTCAGCGTGGCGACAAGGCTCCAACGGTCCATCTGCGCCTGGTTGATCTGCTGGGTGCCGTGATAGAGGCCCGTGGTATCGCCAAGGCCCACGGTGTTGGCCGTGGCGAAGAGGCGGAAATAGGGGTTGGGCGTGATGATCTCGTTTTGATCCATCAGCGTGAGCTTGCCGTCATGCTCGAGAACCCGCTGGATCACGAACATCACGTCGGCGCGACCCGCATCGTATTCGTCAAAGACGATAGCAACGGGATTGCGAAGCGCCCAAGGCAGGATGCCCTCGTGAAACTCGGTGACCTGCTTGCCATCCTTGAGCTTGATCGCGTCCTTGCCGATGAGGTCGATCCGACTGATGTGGCTGTCGAGGTTGACGCGAACGCAAGGCCAGTTGAGCCGCGCGGCAACCTGTTCGATATGGGTCGATTTGCCGGTGCCGTGATAGCCCTGGATCATCACACGGCGGTTGTAGCCAAAGCCTGCGAGGATCGCGAGTGTAGTGTCGGGATCGAACTTGTAGGTGGGGTCGATATCCGGCACGCGGTCGCCACGTTCGGCAAAGCCCTTCACCTTCATTTCGGTGTCGATGCCAAAGACATCGCGGACCGAGATCTCTTCGGTGGGTTTCGCGTTGATATCGGTCATTCCGTCGGCCATGGGGGATGCTTTCGTCTGGGCGTCTTTTCGCTGTTCGGGATGCACCATATCCCAAGCGTCTGCAAGGGGAAGGGGCTGAGGCGATATATCGGGTCTCGGGCCGGTTTTTGCCAGTAGGGAAACAGAGCGTTGCCGCTGCCGCCTCTGGCCCTGCGCCTGTCAAGACGGCAGGGTGGGCCCACGATGTCTGCTGCCCTGACGCTACAACTGCCGACCCTGCGGCGCTCCGGCCATGTGCTGGGCGATGGACTTGCCTTGGCAAGTGGCCTCATCCTCGCCAGTGGAGCGACCTTGGCACTTGTCGCCGTATTGCGGCTTGCAGGTGGGGCCCTGCCTCTTTCCTACGGGCTCTGGGTGGCGCTCTCCGGCGCCGTCGGAGCTTGGGCCGGGCTTGCGGTCTCGTGGGAGGACTTTGGTTGGCCGGGGTTCAGGGGCGCTTTTCGGGCGATCCTCGGCGGCATCAAGTTCTCGCTCATCGCCGCAATCGCTGGCGGAACGATGGTCCTGCCGGTTTTTGGGACGATGTTCGCGCCGCTTGCGGTTTGCATCACGCTTCTTGCGGTCCCGGCGGCAGCGGTGGGGCTTTTGGCAACCCTCGCTCTTACACACCGCGCGGTGCGCCGCTGGAGGAGCCTTGCGGGACCAGCGCTCTAGTCGGCGAAGTTCCGGCTGACCTTGATCTGATCCCAGGCCCAGACAACTTCAGCCAGCTGTTCTTCCTGGCTCCGGTCGCCGCCGTTCATATCGGGGTGCAGAACCTTGATCAGCGCCTTGTAGCTCTTGCGGATCTCGGCCTTGGTCATCGAATCCTTGACCTCGAGGATATCGACCGCGCGGCGCTCGGTCGGAGGCAGGCGGCGGGTGCCGGTTGCGTTCTTGCCCGGATTGCGGGTCGCGTTTTCACCCAAGACCTGGTGCGGATCATCAACGCCGAGGCGCGCCCAGGCCCGCTGTTCTTCGGAACGCTTGCCGAAAGGTTTGGTCGGGCGTTCCCAAACGCGATCCTTGTCGACCTGCTCGAGATATTCCTGTTCCGAGGCGCCGTCGAAGAAGTTCCACTTTAGGTTATATTCGCGCACATGGTCCTTGCAGAACCAGAAGAAGTCATCAAGCACATCGGGCGATTTCGGCGCCCGGTATTTGCCCGCTTCCTCACAGCCCGGATGGTCGCAGACGCGGGTCGACGTATCGAAAGCGCCAGACATCCCGCGCCGGCCGCGCGGGTTCTTCTTCTTCGAAGCCGATACCGACATATCGAAGCCAAACGGGTCTGTCTTAACCATGGGCATACCTTTCCGACTCGGACGCAGCAGTTTAAACCTTGAGACCGGAGATTGAAGGGGGCAGAGGAAAATTTATGAGAATTGCCGATCTAATGGCCACACGTCTGACCGAGGCCTTTGCGCCGACGCTTCTAGAAGTTCACGACGACAGCGAAAAGCACCGCGGCCATGCGGGCTATCAGGACGGCGGCGAAAGCCATTGGCAGATCGTGATTTCCTCGGCGCACTTTGACGGGATGAACCGTCTCGCCCGGCATCGCGCAATCCATGCCGCCTTGGGCGCGGATATCATCGGCCGCATTCACGCGCTGGCGATTGATATCCGCTGATCACTCGGCGCTTTTGGGCGCATCGCTTTCGGCGGCGGGAAGGGCCGCGGGCGGGCTTGCCTCGGGGGCGGCCAGTGCGGCCGGGGCCTCGGCTTTGGGTTCGTCGGCCTTCGCCCGGCCGAAGATCAGAACGCTGTGATAGGTCGTGCTGCGGCCGGCGATGCCGCTGCGTTCGTCGCAAGGCAGAGTGTCGGCGCGCAGATAGTCCCAGCCCTCGGCTGCCATCTCGTTGAGCTTGGCGGTCAGCGCCGCGGCGAACCGGTCTTCTGTTGTCTTGAGGCCCTTGGCCTTGGTTCCCCGGCGCGGGGCCGGCTCGACACGATATTCGGAGGTCTGCATCTTGGGTCTCATTGGTCAGGTGCCGGGTCTCAGGACCCTAGCAAAGCGGCTGGCTATGTCAAAGAAATGGCCGCCCGGCAGTGGTGCGGGGCGGCCATCTTTGCGGAATGGGGCTATTGCCCGGCCTCGTCGGCGCCGAAGGTCGCCAGATAGGCCCAGATATCGGCGGCATCTTCAGCCGACCTGACCTTGAAGGCCATCTTCGATCGTGCGCGGGCGTCACCCAATGTGGTGCGGAGCCAATCGGTGGGATCCTGAACATAGGCAACAAATGGGGCCTCGTCCCAAACGGCTTCGGTCGCGGCGACTGCGAGGATCGAGTCGCCATAGCGGAATCCCTCCACCGATCCGATGACGCGACCCAAGAGGCCGAAAAGGTTGGGGCCGGTCTTGGCGCCACGGCCGGCGACAACCTCGCCTTCGGCGTTGATGGCCGAGTGGCAGGAGACGCACTGGCGTCCGAACAGGGTTTCGCCATTGGCGGCATCGCCCGAAGGGGCGTCCTGAGCCGAGGCGACACTGGCAGCCAGCGCCAAGGCTGCGGCAAATCCGATGTTTTTCATGATTGCTCCTATAGGGGCGACTCTGCTTGAGAGTGGCTGGACGCGCGCAAAATATCCCAAAGCCCTGCCGTTTTGAAGCCCCCGCGCGGATCGGTCACGGTCGGCGGGGCAATTTGGGGCTTGGCAAGAACGGCACTTTGCCGCAAAGCGCTGCCCCATGATCCAGAACCCGCAGATGATCCCCGCATGGATTGACGGTGCCCTCGCGCCGCTCGACAAGCTCGAGGTGCATATGCGCGGGATCAAGCATCGCGCGGTGAGTGTTTTCGTCATGGCGGGCGATCAGATCCTGTTGCAGCGCCGGGCGCTGGCCAAGTATCACACGCCGGGCCTTTGGGCGAACACCTGCTGCACCCATCCGCTGTGGGGCGAGGCGCCACGCGACTGCGCCCAGAGGCGGCTTGCTCAGGAGCTTGGGATCACCGGCCTTGATCCTGTCTGGAAACAGGAGGTCGAATACCGTGCCGATGTGGGCGGCGGAATGACCGAGCACGAGGTCGTCGATCTTTTCGTGGCCGAGGCGCCGGCCGATCTGGACTTCCAAGCCAATCCCGACGAGGTCATGGAAACCATCTGGATGTCGCGCGAGGCGCTGGAGGCGGATATTGCGGCGCGGCCCGAGGCCTATACCCCGTGGCTGCGCATCTATATGGCCGATCATCCGTCGGCGATTTTCGGCTGAACCTCTCCGACCTCAAACCTGCGACAATCCTGCTCCAAGGGGGGATGTGCCTCGGCTCAGGCTTGATTTTCCCCCGCCCATGCCGCAAACCCGCTCGGACCATGTGAGGGAAAGACGATGACTCGGATCGACGCCAAATTCGCCAAACTCAAGGCTGAAGGCCGCAAGGGCTTTGTCGCCTATGTGATGGGGGGCGATCCGGACTATGAGACCTCGCTTGAGATCGTGAAAGGCCTGCCGGCGGCGGGTGTGGATGTGATCGAGCTGGGGATGCCTTTCACTGACCCGATGGCCGATGGCCCGACCATCCAGCTTGCCGGTCAGCGGGCGCTCGCGCAGGGGCAGACCCTTGAGAAAACCCTCCAGATGGTGCGCGAATTGCGCAAGGACGACAACGAGACCCCGGTCGTGATGATGGGCTATTACAACCCGATCTATTCGCGCGGCGTGGACAAGTTCCTTGTCGATGCGAAAGAGGCGGGTGTCGACGGCCTGATCGTTGTCGATCTGCCGCCCGAAGAGGATGGCGAGCTGTGCATTCCGGCGCAGAAGATGGGGCTGAATTTTATCCGTCTGGCAACGCCGACCACGGACGACAAGCGCCTGCCCAAGGTTCTGACCAATACCTCCGGTTTCGTCTATTACGTTTCGATCACCGGGATCACCGGTGCGGCCAACGCGGTGGCAGGTGATGTCGGCCCCGAGGTGGCACAGATCAAGGCCAAGACCGATCTTCCGGTGATCGTGGGCTTTGGTATCAAGACGCCCGAGGCCGCCCAGACCATCGCCAGCGTGGCTGATGGCGCGGTGGTGGGGTCTGCCATTGTCGAGCGCATCGCCAAAGGCGAGAGCGTGGCCGATATTCTGGCATTCGTGAAAAGCCTCGCCGACGGCGCCCATCGGGCCTGATTTGGGGATTCTCCAGGATTGGTCTAGGCTGACCCTCTAGATGGCAGGGGAGAAGATCATGCCGGACGGTTCCAAGCATTGTGACGGGGGCTGCACCTGCGGCCATGTGCGCTACCGGATGGGTTCGGGGCCTCTGGTCGTGCACGGCTGCCATTGCACATGGTGCCAACGCCAGTCCGGCACGGCCTTTGCCACCAATGCGATCATCGAGGCTGATCGCGTGAGCCTGTTGCAGGGTGAGGTCGAGGAAATGATGATCCCTTCTCCGGGGGGCAAGGGGCAACTGATGGCGCGTTGTCCGAAATGCCGGGTGACGGTGTGGAGCCAGTATTACTTCGGCGGCTACCGGAGATATTTCAAATTCATCCGGGCCGGATCGTTGGACGACCCCACGGCGATGCCGCCCGATGTGCACATCTTCACATCGACCAAGCAGCCCTGGGTCGTCTTTCCGCCGGAGCACAAGGTCGTCGAGGAGTATTATGTGACGGAAGAGACCTGGTCTCCAGAGAGCCTTGAGCGGCGCGCCGAATTGCTCAAGGTCGCTGTTCGGGACAAGGAATAGCGCGGGAAGGGGGCGCTGCCCCCTCCGGGCCTGACGGCCCGTTCACCCCCGGAGTATTTGGAGCCAAAAGAAGGTGAGAGGCCCTTGCCTTGACCGACCGGCGGCATGGCTGACAAGATCGCGGAATGAGCGAGGTTCGAATTGTCACGCTGACCCCGGATAGGGTCGAGACCTTCACGGGTTTTTTCGACGGCGATATTTTTGCCGACAAGCCGGATTGGGCCAGCTGCTATTGTCATGCCTTCTATTTTGATCGCTCCACGGGCGCGCATTGGTCGACGCGGACGGCGGCTGAAAATCGGGCGGCGAGTTGCGGGATGATTTCCGAAGGGCGGATGAGCGGGCTTTTCGCGGTTGTCGAGGACAGGGTTGTCGGGTGGTGCAACGCGGCGCGCAAGTCTGACATGACGGCGTTTGCCGACGATCCGACGCCGGGGTTTGACAACGATCAGGTGGTGTTCATGTCCTGCTTCATGGTTGCGCCCTCGGCGCGGGGGCAGGGCGCGGCGCGGGCCTTGTTGCGCGGGGCCGAGGACTGGGGGCGGTCGCTAGGGATGTCCCTCATTGAGGGCAACCCGCGCCCGAAGGCGAATACCCCAGGGGCAAATCACTTTGGCCCGCTCGAGCTGTTTCTGAGCGAAGGCTATGCCATCGACCGCGAGGGTCGATGGGACAGCGTCTATGTGCGCAAGCTTCTTTAGGGCCTAGAGCCCGAGCTTTCTGGTGACAAGTTCGTTGACCGCCGCCGGGTTGGCCTTGCCGCCCGTTGCCTTCATCACTTGTCCGACGAACCAGCCCGCGAGTTTGGGGTTGGCCTTGGCCTTTTCGACCTGCGCGGGGTTTTCGGCGATCACGGCGTCGACGGCGGCTTCGATGGCGCCGGTGTCGGTCACTTGCTTCATGCCGCGGGCTTCGACGATTTCTTCAGGATCGCCGCCTTCGGTGTAGATGATCTCGAAGAGATCTTTGGCGATCTTGCCCGAGATATCGCCCTTGGTGATGAGGCCGACGATCTTGCCCAGTTGGTCGGGCGAGACGGGGCTTTCCTCGATCGAGTGGTCCTCTTTCTTGAGGCGGCCGAAAAGCTCGTTGATGACCCAGTTGGCGGCGAGCTTGCCGTCGCGGCCTTCAGCCACTTTCTCGAAATAGGCGGCGTTGGCGACCTCGGCGGTCAACACCGAGGCGTCATAGTCCGACAGGCCGAAATCGCCCATGAAGCGGGCTTTCTTGTCGTCGGGAAGCTCGGGCAGGCTGGCGGCGATATCGTCGACCCAGGCCTGCTCGATTTCCAAGGGCAGAAGGTCGGGATCGGGGAAATAGCGGTAGTCGTGCGCCTCTTCCTTCGAGCGCATCGAGCGGGTCTCGTTCTTGTCGGGGTCGTAGAGGCGGGTTTCCTGGCTGACCTTGCCGCCATCCTCGAGGATCGCGATCTGGCGGCGGGCCTCATATTCGATGGCCATCTGGATGAAACGCATCGAGTTCATGTTCTTGATCTCGCAGCGGGTGCCGAGATGCGAGAAATCCTGTGTCGCCTGATATTTCTCGTAGTCGCCGGGGCGGCAGACCGAGACGTTGACGTCGGCGCGCAGATTGCCGTTCTGCATATTGCCGTCGCAGGTGCCGAGGTAGCGCATGATCTGGCGCAGCTTGCCGACATAGGCGGCGGCCTCTTCGGGGCCGCGGATATCGGGGCGGCTCACGATTTCCATCAGGGCAACGCCGGTGCGGTTGAGATCGACGAAGGACATTGCCGGATCCATGTCGTGGATGGATTTGCCGGCGTCCTGCTCGAGGTGGATGCGCTCGATCCGCACAAGCCGGGCCGTGCCATTGCCCATCTCGACAAGGACTTCGCCTTCGCCGACGATCGGGTGGTAGAGCTGCGAAATCTGATAGCCCTGCGGCAGGTCGGGGTAGAAATAGTTCTTGCGGTCGAAGGCCGACCAGAGGTTGATCTCGGCCTTCAGGCCAAGGCCGGTGCGCACGGCCTGCGCCACGCAGCCCTCGTTGATCACCGGCAGCATTCCGGGCATCCCCGCATCGACGAAGGCGACGTTGGAATTGGGCTCGGCGCCGAACTGGGTCGAGGCGCCGGAGAAGAGCTTGGCGGCGGTCGCCACCTGCGCGTGAACCTCGAGGCCGATCACCAGTTCCCAGTCGCCGGTCGCACCGGCGATGACTTTGGGTTTGGGGGCGTCATAGGTCAAATCGAGCATGGGGCACTCCTCGCAACGTATCGCCAAGGCTTCTAGGACAGGGGCGCGGGCGGAGCAAGGGCGGTTGCAGGGCGGTATCGTGCGGATTGGTCAGGGAAGATGACCGCGATCCTGTTGCCGATCGGAAACTTTTGCGCTAGGTCGGCGCCAATACCTGCATACCAATGCATACAGTCAAGGGAATCGGTCGATGGTCGAACGCGTTGAGAGAGCTGGAATGAAGGTCGCGGCTGAGCTGGCGGCTTTTGTTGAAACGGAGGCGCTTGGGGGAACCGGCATTGGCGCCGATGCCTTCTGGACCGGGCTTTCGAGCCTTGTTCACGACCTCGGCCCGAAGAACCGCGCACTTCTCGCCAAGCGGGATGATATCCAGTCCAAGATCGACGCCTGGCACATCGCCCACCGCGACAAGCCGCATGACAACGAGGCCTACAAAGCCTTTCTTGGCGAGATCGGCTATCTTGTGCCCGAAGGTGAGGATTTCCAGATCGGCACCTCGAATGTCGACCCCGAGATCGCCTCGGTTGCTGGCCCGCAGCTTGTGGTGCCGATCACCAACGCCCGCTATGCGCTGAACGCCGCCAATGCCCGCTGGGGCAGCCTTTATGATTGCCTCTATGGCACCGATGCGATGGCCGGCCCGATCCCCAAGGGCGGCTACGAGCGCGGTCGGGGCGCACGGGTTGTGGCGCGGGCGCGGGTGTTTCTTGACGAGGCTTTCCCGATTGCCGGCACGAGCCACGCCGATGTGCGCCGCTATCATGTGGAGAAGGGGCAGCTTCTGGTCGATGACCTGCCGCTCGTGAACCCTGAGAAATTCGTGGGCTATCGCGGCCATCCCAAGGCGCCGCATTCGGTGATCCTGCGCAACAACGGGCTGCACGTCGAGCTCGTGTTCGATCGCGCCCATTTCATCGGCAGCCGCGATCAGGCGCTTCTGGCGGATGTGCGGCTCGAAAGCGCGCTTTCGGCGATCATGGATTGCGAGGATTCGGTCGCTTGCGTCGATGCCGAGGACAAGGTGGTTGCCTATCGCAACTGGCTTGGCCTGATGAAGGGCGATTTGTCGGAAGAAGTGTCAAAAGGGGGGCAGACCTTCACCCGCCGTCTCAATCCCGATCTGTCGTTCCTTGATCCGAACGGCAAGGAAACCTCGATCAAGGGCCGTGCGCTTCTGTGGATCCGCAACGTCGGCCACCTGATGACCAATCCCGCGATCCTTGATCGCAATGGCGACGAGGTTTTCGAGGGGCTGATGGATGCCGCCGTGACGACGCTCATCGCCATTCACGACCTCAAGCAAAAGGGCGGAAATTCGGTCAAGGGTTCGGTCTATGTGGTCAAGCCCAAGATGCACGGGCCGGAAGAGGTGGCTTTTGCCGACGAGATCTTTACCCATGTGGAAAAGATGCTCGGCCTGCCGCAAGACACGGTGAAGCTTGGCGTGATGGACGAAGAGCGCCGCACCTCGGTCAACCTCAAGGAATGCATCCGCGCCGCGAAGAACCGTGTGGCTTTCATCAACACGGGCTTTCTCGACCGCACCGGCGACGAGATCCACACCTCGATGGAAGCCGGCCCCTTCAGCCGCAAGGATTTCATCAAACGCAAGGGCTGGATCACGGCTTACGAGAACCAGAACGTCGATATCGGCCTCGAGTGCGGCCTTTCCGGCAAGGCCCAGATCGGCAAGGGCATGTGGGCCATGCCCGACCAGATGGCGGCGATGCTCGAGCAGAAGATCGACCACCCCAAGGCGGGCGCAAACTGTGCCTGGGTGCCGTCGCCCACGGCGGCGACCCTGCACGCGCTGCATTACCACAAGATCGACGTCTTCGCCGTTCAGGCGCGCCTCGCCACGGGCGGACGCCGGGCCTATGTGGATGCGCTCCTCGACATTCCGCTGGCGACCTACCGCAAGTGGACCCGCGAGCAGATCATCCGCGAGGTTGAAAACAACGCCCAAGGCATCCTTGGCTATGTGGTGCGCTGGGTCGATCAGGGGGTCGGCTGTTCCAAGGTGCCCGACATTCACGATGTGGGCCTGATGGAAGACCGCGCCACTTGCCGGATCTCGTCGCAGCATATCGCCAACTGGCTGCACCATGGTATTGTCAGCCGCGAGGACACGATGGCGGCAATGAAGAAGATGGCCGAGGTGGTGGATCGTCAGAACGCGGGCGACCCGTTCTACCGGCCGATGGCGCCCGAGTTCAACGATATCGCCTTTCAGGCGGCCTGCGACCTTGTGTTCGAGGGACGGGTCCAGCCTTCGGGGTATACAGAGCCGGTCCTGCATCGCCGCCGCCTCGAGTTGAAGGCGCTCGGCCGCAACTAGGGCAGGGCGTCACAGGGAGGACGACATGGCTGAGATTTCGATCACCAAGGCGCGGACTATCATCCGCAAGGCGATTGCCAAAGGGCGCGAGCTGGCGCTGGAGCCCCTCGCCGTTGTCGTCCTCGACAGCGGCGGCCATGTCAAAGCCTTCGAGCGCGAAGACGGGGCGGCCCCTGGCCGCTTCGGCATCGCGCAGGGCAAGGCCTATGGCTCGGTGATGCTCGGCATTGCCGGACGGGCCCAAATGGCGCGGGCCGAGCAACAGGCCTATTTCATGGCCGCCATGAACGGCGTCTATGACGGCAAGGTTGTCCCGGTTCCCGGCGGTGTTCTTGTCCGCGACAAGGCGGGCAAGATCATCGGCGCCGTCGGCGTGACCGGCGATACGAGCGACAACGACGTGATCTGCGCTTTGGCAGGGATCGACGCGGCGGGCCTGACGGGCGAAGACTAGGCCAAATTCGGTTTTTTGCCGCACAGGAGTGTGCGCTGATGCGAGGCTCACCCCTGTTTGCAGGGGAGTTCTGTGAGCATACACTCCACTCAAAATTTTGAGTGAGGAATTATGTCTCGCCCTGTCATTGGCATTATCGGCAATTCAAACATCCTTGGCGACGACTACCCGGTTCATGCGGTCGGCGCGATGAATTCCTGCGCGATTGCCCATGTGTCGGGGGCGATGCCGCTTCTGATCCCTGCTGACCCGGAAATTGTATCGGTGCCGGAACTACTCGAGGCCTGCGACGGATTTCTACTGACCGGCGGCCGCCCCAATGTTCATCCCGAGGAATATGGCGAGGCCGAAACGCCGGCGCACGGAATGTTTGATCGCAACCGGGATGCCATCACCTTGCCGCTTGTCAGGGCCTGCGTCGAGCGGGGCCAGCCCTTTTTGGGAATTTGTCGGGGCTTTCAAGAGGTCAATGTGGCGATGGGCGGCTCTTTGGATCCCGAAATCCGCGATTTGCCGGGGCGCGACAATCACCGGATGCCGCCAGACGGAACGCTGGCCGATAAATTTGCCATCCGGCACAAGGTCACGCTGACCCCGGATGGCCCCTTTGCCAAGTTATTCGGCGCGAACGAGGTCATGACCAATACGCTTCACGGGCAGGGCATACGTCGGCCGGGCAAGAGAATCGTCGTCGACGGAACCGCGCCTGACGGAACCCCCGAAGCGATCTATGTCGACGGGGCGCAAGGGTTTTGCCTCTCGGTTCAGTGGCATCCTGAGTGGAACGCGGCCAATGATCCTGTATCTCGGCCATTGTTTGAAGCTTTTGGAAAGGCGGCGCGGGAATGGCGCGCAAATCGTTGATCTTACTTCCGGTTGGGGTTATTAGTCGTATTTAAATTTTAAGTTGAAAAAGAATAGAGCGGCAGGACTTCGAAGAAGTATGAACAGAACACTCTTTGCCTCGCTGGCGGGTCTTTTGGCCGCGTGTGTGATTGGCTATTTGGCCTACTCTCAACAGCTAGCAAGCGATGGGACTGCGGATCTCGGAGTACCGATGGTGGATGTTATCGTGCCCGAGTTGGGATCGGACGAGCGTGCTGGAGAAACGGCATTCAATGCGTTCTGTGCCAAGTGCCATGGCAAGAACGCCGGCGGGCGTGATGGCTATGGCCCCCCTCTGGTGCACGAGATCTATGAGCCCAGTCACCACGCAGATATCAGCTTTCTCTATGCTCCGACTGTCGGCGTGAGGGCGCACCATTGGCCCTACGGAAATATGCCGTCGATTCCGGGAATCACTGAAGCCGAGACAGCGTTGGTGCTGAAATATGCGCGCGCCCTTCAGGTTGCGAACGGGATCGAGTGAGCCGAGCGGATCAGATCCTCACCAGCTCGACTTCGTGCGGCTGAAGGCAGCGCCGGGCAGTTTTACCATAGCTTGCCGGAAGCGACCTCAATTCAGGAAAGATCGCGAATAGCTCCTCTCGGGCCTGCGGCTCGACAGCGGCAAGTGAGCGATCCGTCGGATGAAAGCTCTCCGTCGGCGCTCCATTGGCGTAGATGACCTCGTGCTGGTCGAAGAGAATGTGGATGTAGGTGACGTTCTGCCGGCGGTCACGTCGTACCGTGTCGCCGTCGATAAGGTTCTCGGCGGCCACGAGAACCTCGCTCTCGCCAAACAAGAGCTCGGCCCTGTAGCCCTGCAGCAGAACCCGGTGGCGGGGCGAGACGACCAAATCGTCATCCATTCCTCTCAGCACGCCTTTCTTGAGGCGGATTGGAGCAAATTGCGCGATACCGGAAACGGTCCGCGACTGAATCCAGCGGATCGGCTGCATCCCGTGGTCCCGCGTCATGACAAGATCGCCTACATCGAGTGTTTCCACGGCACGAGCGCCACGAGGGGTCGCAATCAGTGTTTTAGGCGTGAAACAGATGACATGATCGGGCTGGAACTCAGCCACCTTTTCAAAGGACAACTGGTTACTCACAGGTTCGGCCTGGGCCTTGAGCATGTTGAGAAGCTCATTTGAGAATTCAAACATTCAGGTTTTCACCATTTATGGTTGCCCCGTCTTTTTCCAAGCCGAGCACTTTATCCATTAACGAATACCCAAGGCTTTGGGCGTCAATTCGTTTCAATCGGGGCCATTGGCGGGCGCTTTGTGGCGTTTTTTCGAATTTACACCAATAGGTTGAATGTGCCGATGAGGGGCAGGGTGCGGGCTCTCAGGCCCGTGAGGCGGAAAAGGGCGTTCCCGAGCGCAGGCGCCGCAGGCGGAACCGCGACCTCGCCAACGCCTGAAATCCGGTAGGCAGATTCCAGAATCCTTACCTCTGTTGCTGGTGCGGATGGCATTCTGAGGGCGTCGTAGTCCCAGAAATTCTGCTGCTCGGCGATGCCGTCGCTAAATGTCACTTTGCCAAAGACCGCAGCTGACAGGCCGAAAATCGCACCACCCGAGAGTTGAGCCTCAAGATTGCCGGGGTCGAGCGCCCGCCCCACATCTGCCGCGATCCAGACATTGTCGATCGAGATGCCGCGATCGCGCTGCGACACCTGAACGACCTGCGCGACCGCTGCGCCGAACGAATATGTGAAGCCGATACCCAGAGCGGTGCCATCGGCACGAGCGGCACCCCAATCCGACATTTCGGCGACAGCTTCGATTGCACCTGCTGATGGCGCGTGTTCCTTCCGCGCCATCTCGAGGCGGAATTGAAGGGGATCGCGCTGGGCCGCGTGGGCCAACTCGTCGATGAACGTATCGAAGAAGAAGCCATTGTAGCTCGCGCCCACAGATCGCCAGTAGCCGACCGGCGCGCCGGTGCGGGCGGTATGGCCCGAGATCCGGTAGTTGGGGATGCCGTAGGGTTGGTCCCAGGCGCCGGCCACAAGCTCCCGGTCGCCCATTTGCTTTTCGGTCGGATCCTCGGGCGGGGTCGAGTCGTTGGTAAGCGAGGTCGAGGCGATCTTGCCGTCGAGCAGGACGGCTTGGCCGTCCCGGACCACGCCCCGGAACCGCCCCCAGGCGGCAGGGCGATAGTAGTCGTTGCGCATATCCTCTTCGCGACTCCAGGTGACGGAGACAGGTACTTCGGGCATCGCCGCCGCGACCTTGGCGGCAAGGATCGAGAAATCGGCCACCGAGCGGCGCCCATAGCCGCCGCCCAGAAAGGGGACGATCAGCTCGACATCCTCGGGCGAGAGGCCGATCGCCTCGGCGGCGCGGTCACGAGACAGGATCGGCGCCTGCGCACCCGACCAGAGCGTGAGCTTGCCGCCCGAGAAGAGGGCGGCGGAGGACATCGGCTCCATTGTCGTATGCGCAAGCCACGGCGCCTCATACTCGGCGGTGATCTCGATGCCGTCTTGCGGCTTGTCCAAATCGCCTTCGTCACGCGGGGTGCTGTTGGCGGGGCGGTCGAAGGCGGTGAGCGCCAGCGCGTTCAGCGCCTCCGTCGATTTGGGATAGGCGGGCTCGCCCCAGACGATCTCGACCGCCTCAGCCGCCTGAAAGGCGATCCAGGTGTTGCGGGCAACCACGGCAATGCCGCTGCCGAGGTCGATCACCTGTTCGACCCCCTCCATCGCCAGCGCAACCGACGCGTCATAGCTGATCATGTCGGTGCGGCGGGGGTTCATGCGGACCGTGGCAAATTTCATCCCCGGCAGACGCACGTCGATGGCGTATTGGGCCTTGCCCGTCACCTTGGGGATCATGTCGAGGCGCGGCATGGTCTTGCCGAGATAGCGCCATTGAGACGGATCACGCAGCTCGACCTTGGGTGGCTCGATGCTCGCGGCCTCTTCGGCCAGTTCGGCATAGGAAATGCGCCGGCCGTCGCGGGCGATGACTTCGCCCGAGGTCGTGCTCAATTCGCCCAGCCCGACGCCAAGCCTGCGGGCCGCGACGATCTTGAGCGTCTCGCGGGCGGTGGCGCCGGCCATTCGCATCTTCTCGTATCCATCGCGGGTCGAGGTCGAGCCGCCGGTGAGTTGCAGGCTCAGAAGCTTGGCCCCACCCCCCGCGAGATCGCGAATATAGGCGCCCGTCGGCCCGACCTTATAGGCCAGCCCCGGCACAGCTTCACCAAAGAGCGCAGAGTTGAAATAGGCCTGCGCGGGTGGGCCGTGCAGGACAGAGATATCCTCCCATTCGACATCCAACTCTTCCGCCGCCAGCGCGGCCCAAGTGGATTGCACGCCCTGGCCCATCTCGGCCTTGGGCGTGATGATCATCACGCCCTCGCGCGTGATGACGACAAAAGGATTGAGCGGGATCGCGCCGTCCGAGGGCTCCAGCGGATTGGGCGGCACTTCCCGCCATTTATAGACCCCAAATGCCACGCCGCCCGCGATGGCGACAGAGCCCACAAGGAAACTGCGACGGGCGATCTTGCGGATGCGACCGGCCATATCCTAGCCCTCCGCCTTGATGCGCGCTGCCGCATCATGGATCGCGGCGCGGATGCGGGGATAGGTGCCGCAGCGGCAGAGATTACCCTGCATGGCCTCGTCGATCTCGTCGTCCGATGGTTCGGAAACGCGTGCCAGAAGGTCGGCCGCCTGCATGATCTGGCCAGATTGGCAGTAGCCGCATTGGGCCACCTGATGATCGGCCCATGTCTCTTGCAGAACCGACAGCTTCTCGGGCGTGCCGAGGCCCTCGATCGTCACGATCGCCCCCGTCACATCGCCCAGAGCCACCTGACAGCTGCGCACCGCCTCGCCGTTCATATGCACCGTGCAGGCCCCGCAGGCCGCGACGCCGCAGCCGTATTTGGTGCCGGTCAGGCCCAACTCGTCGCGCAGAACCCACAGGAGGGGGACTTCATCGGGCAGGTCCACCCGATGCACCTTGCCGTTAATCAGAAGTGTTCTCATCATGCCTGCCTCGCGGTTTTCCTAAGTGGGCCTCATGCATACGCGCAAGGCAAGCCAAGAGATCAGTCTTTCCGGCTAAAGTGTTGTTCTGAGGTGCCAAAGCTCGGGGAAAAGCTCGACCGAGAGCATCTTCTTGAGATAGTCGACCCCGCCCGTCCCGCCGGTGCCGCGCTTGAAGCCGATGACGCGCTCGACCGTAGTGACATGGTTGAACCGCCAGCGGCGAAAGTAGTCCTCGAAATCGACGAGTTTTTCGGCAAGCTCATAAAGCCGCCAATGCGTTTCCGGCGCGCGGTAGACCTCGGTCCATGCCGCCTCGACGGCGGGATCGGGCGCGTAGGGGGCCGAGAAATCCCGGTTCAGGATTGCCTCGGGCAAGGGGAAGGTTTCCGACAAAAGCCCAAGCGCCACGTCGTAAAGCGACGGCTTTGCAAGCTCCGCCTCGAGCGCGGCCAGAAGGTCGGGGCGGTGGGCGTGGGGTTTGAGCATAGTGCGGTTGCGGTTGCCCAGCATGAATTCGATGAGCCGGTATTGCCAGCTTTGAAAGCCCGACGACTGCCCCAGTGACTTGCGGAAGCGGGTGTAGTCGGAGGGCGTCATCGTGCGCAGCACGTCCCAGGCGGAGTTCAGTTGCTCGAAGATCCGTGAGACGCGGGCGAGCATCTTGAAGGCGGGGGCGGTTTCGCCTGCAACAAGTGCTGCGCGGGCGGCGGTAAGCTCGTGCAGGGCAAGCCGCATCCAAAGCTCGGAGGTCTGGTGCTGGATGATGAACAGCATCTCGTCATGGGCGTCAGAGAGCGGGTGCTGCGCGGTGAGGATCGCATCGAGCGAGAGGTAGTCGGTATAGGACATACGGCCATCAAAGGCCATTTGCGCGCCGTGGTCGGCGGGATTGATCGGGTCGGTCATCTGAAACTCCTGAAGGCGGGAAAACGAAAGCGGGATCAACGCCGCAGAGGGGCGTCTTTCATGCTTTGGGCCGCCATCTTTCGCCATGCAGAAACCCACCCGGCCGGCCGGCAAAGCGGCACGCCGAAAACGGAGGGTCCGATCATTCCAAGCTGCATTGTCGCGATCCCGAGTGTCGCCTGTCACTCTGCCGTTCAGCCAAATTCATTGCAATAGCTCGGAGCGCGGCAAATAGTTGGATTGTGGGTAACGAGGGAGGATCCAGTGGGACGTTTATCGGTATTCCTGGGCGTGACATTCCTTTGGTCATGGGGGCAGTGGTGGCCGGCGGCCCGGTTTTCTTCGGGCGCGTGGCAAGTGCCGGAAGGTCTGCCAGAGTTTCTTGTGACAGGCGCATTTGCCGCATGGGGGCCGTTGATCGGGGCGCTCGTTGCATCGTTCGCATATGACGGAGGGCAAGGGGTTCGACGTCTGTTGAAAAGGCTGATTCAATGGCGTTTTGCCGGTTTCTGCTGGGCCGCCGCCTTTCTGCTTCTTCCTGTGGTCATCGGCGGCGCGTGGGTCGTCGCCGGCATGGTCGACGGAGCCCGCCCCGCATCGGAAGCGCTGGCTAATCCGGTCGCGGTGCCGATCTCGTTCGTGTTCATTCTCCTGCTCGGGGGTCCGCTTCAGGAAGAAGCCGGATGGCGCGGCACGCTGCTTGACGAAGCGCAAGCAAGGGTCAGCCCGCTTGTGGCAACGGTCGGGATCGGTCTTGTCTGGGCGGTCTGGCACTTGCCTCTGTTCCAGTTGCCGAGTGCCGGGATCTATTACGACAAGCCCTTCTGGGGCCTCACTCTGTCGACGGTCCTGTTGTCGGTCTTGCTAACGTGGATCTACAATCGAAGCGGCGGCAGCCTGCTGGCGGTGATGGTCATGCACGCTTCGTTCAACTGGGCGCATTATGTCTTTCCGGCCTTGGAAAGCGATGCGGGGGGCCTCGCCTATTTTGCCTTCCTGATTGCAGCCTGTGGGGCGGTCCTTTGGGCTTCGGGGCCTAATCTGGGGCGGCGCCAAGCGTGAGCGACATCAGATAGGTCTCGTAGATCTGGCCGGCTGCGTCGTGCATATGCCTCCGGTCTACCTGCCAGCCCTGCTTGAGAAAGAACCGGCGGGCAAGGATCGAGGCGCGGACGGTCAGGCGGGTCAGCCCCGCATCGCGAGCCTGCGCGAGGAGCGAGGCATGGAGCGAAGGCGCGACCTTTGTGCCCTTCGCTTCGGGGATGACAAAGGCCATGTCGAGATAGCCGGTGCGATCGAGCGTCATGAAACCCAGCATCCGGCCCTGATCGTCAAGCGCCACCCAAGCCCATTGGTCGAGGAGCTTGTCAGGCCTGTCCCAATTCGGCTCGGCCTGCGGCGCCCATGCCTCAAGCTGCGCCTCGCTATAGGCGCCCTTCGCCCCCTCCCGAACCGCGCGGTAGAAGACCTCAGCCATCGCGGCCCGATCCTCGGCACAGTAGGGGCGGACGTGAAAGTTCACGTCACGCGGGCTTTCTTGCGGTATTCCGGGCGGTCCCAAAGGCGGCGGTTCATCACATCCGCGATGATATCGACGGCCTTCGCCACGTCGCCTACGTCGATATAGAGCGGTGTGAAGCCGAAACGCATGATATCGGGCGCGCGGAAATCGCCGATCACGCCACGCGCGATGAGGGCCTGCATGGCGGCATAGCCGTCTTCGAAGCGGAACGAGATCTGGCTGCCGCGCAGGTTCGGCTCGCGGGGCGAGGCGAGGGTGAGCATCGGGCAGGCGGCTTCGACGCCTTCGACGAAAGCCTCGGTCAGTTCGATTGAGCGGGCGCGGATATCGGCCATCGTGGTCATGTCCCAGATGTCGAGCGATGCCTCGAGCGCGGCCAGCGCCAGAACCGGCGGGGTGCCGACGCGCATCCGCTCGATCCCGTGGCCGGGGCGGTAGTCGAGATCGAAGGCGAAGGGCGCCTCGTGGCCGAGCCAGCCCGAGAGCGCAGGGCGGGCCACTTCGGCATGGCGCGGGGCCACATAGATGAAAGCGGGCGCGCCCGGGCCGCCGTTGAGGTATTTATAGGTGCAGCCAACGGCGAAATCGGCTTTCGCGCCCGCCAGATCGACCTCGGTCGCGCCAGCGGTATGCGCCAGATCCCAGATCGCCAGAGCGCCTGCGGCGTGGGCCTTGGCAGTCAGCGCCTTCATGTCATGCAGGCGGCCTGTCCGGTAGTCGACCTCGGTGATGAGGGTGGCGGCCACGGTCTCGTCGATGTGGTTGGCGATATCCTCAGGGGCCACGACCTTCAGTTCAAGCCCGCGCCCGAGGCTCTGGATCAGCCCCTGCGCGATATAGAGGTCGGAGGGGAAGTTGCCGCTGTCCGACAGGATCACCTTGCGATCAGGGCGCATCTCGATGGCCGAGGCCAGCGCCTGATAGACCTTGATCGACAGCGTATCGCCCATGACCACATGGCCCGGCTCGGCGCCGATCAGCCGCGCGATCCGGTCGCCGATCCCGGTGGGCATCGCCATCCATCCCGCCCCGTCGCGCCCGCCACGGTTCCAGCCGGTGATCAGCATCTCGCCCCATTCGTGGGTGACCGCCGAGGCCATGCGACCGGCTGCCGCCTTGGGCAGGGGGCCGAGGCTGTTGCCATCGAGGTAGATGACGTCCTTGGGGAGGTGAAAACGGGCCTTGGTGGCGGCGAAATCGGTCATGAAAGCGGGTTTCCTCGAAATTGGAGGTGCATTGGCTCTGGAACGGTCTAGTCTGTCGACGGGCCAAGGGGAAGGCCCGGTAGGACAAGCCGCCGCAGGGATCGTTTTACGTAGACATGCATGTTTTTGAATGTCTACCTTGCTCGGAATGGAGGAACAGGGTTTGCTCAAGTGGATAGACATTCCACCCGTCTGGCTTGCGCTCTTTGGCGCGGTCGCGTGGGGCTTGGCTCGCGCAGACCTCTGGGGGCTGAGCTTTGGCGGCGGATGGTCGGATTTTCTGGCGGGTATCCTGATTGGCGGTGGCCTGATCCTGATGCTCTTGGCTGTGGTCGAGATGCGAAAGTGGCGCACGACATTCATTCCACACAAGGAAGCCACGCATCTGGTGCAATCGGGCATCTTCCGCCGCAGCCGCAACCCGATCTATCTGGGCGATGTGCTGGTGCTGACTGGGTTCATACTCAAACTCGACGCGCCCGAGGCGCTGGTTCTGGTGCCGATCTTTCTGTGGTGGATCGAGCGGCATTTCATCTTTGCCGAGGAAGATCGGCTGCGGCGCAAATATCGCGCCGACTTCGCCCGCTACTGCGCGAAGACCCGCAGATGGCTTTGAAGGCATTGTTCCGTGACGTTACCGGCGCTTGGGCCGGCAAAGTGACGCAATCTCGTTGCGTTGTGAAATCAAGGTGCGTTCAGTAAAAGGGCGCAAAGCACAGTGAAGAGGGAGGTCCGCCCGTGAAAATCGGTGCACCAAAGGAAATCATTGAGGGCGAAAACCGGGTCGCCATGACCCCGGCTTCGGCCCGCGATCTGCAGAAGCTCGGCTATGAGTGCGTGATAGAAACAGGCGCCGGCGAGAAGGCCGGTTTCTCGGACGCGACCTACAAGGAGGCCGGTGTCGAGGTCGTCAAGACCGCCGCCGCGCTTTTCAAGGCGGCCGATATCGTCGCCAAGGTCCGCGTGCCCACCGAGGCCGAGGTCAAGCGGCTGCGCGAGGGCCAGACGCTCATTTCCTTCTTCAATCCCGGCGCCAACGCGGCGCTGATGGAGCTGGCCGCCTCGAAAGGCGCCAATGTCATCGCGATGGAGATGGTGCCTCGCATCAGCCGCGCCCAGAAGATGGACGCGCTTTCGTCGATGGCGAATATCGCGGGCTACCGCGCGGTGATCGAGGCGGGCAACAACTTTGGCCGCTTCTTCACCGGTCAGGTGACCGCCGCCGGCAAGGTGCCGCCCGCCAAGGTTCTCGTGGTCGGCGCCGGTGTGGCTGGCCTCGCCGCGATCGGCACGGCGACATCGCTGGGCGCGATCACCTATGCCTTCGACGTGCGCCCCGAAGTGGCCGAGCAGGTGGAATCGATGGGCGCCGAGTTCGTCTATCTCGATTTTGAAGAGGCTCAGCAGGATGGCGCCACCACCGGCGGCTATGCGGCCCCCTCGAGCCCCGAATTCCGCGAGGCGCAGCTCAAGAAATTCCGCGAGATCGCGCCGGAGATGGATATCGTGATCACCACGGCCCTCATCCCCAACCGCGAAGCGCCCGAACTTTGGACCGAGGACATGGTGAAGGCCATGAAGCCCGGTTCTGTCATTATCGACCTTGCCGCCGAAAAGGGCGGCAACTGCAAGCTGACCAAGGCCGACGAGCGGATCGTCACCGATAACGGCGTGATCATCATCGGCTATACCGACTTCCCGAGCCGGATGGCTGCCCAAGCCTCGACGCTTTACTCGACCAATATCCGCCACATGATGACCGACCTGACGCCCGAGAAGGACGGCATCGTCAACCACAACATGGAAGACGACGTGATCCGCGGCGCCACGGTGACCCACAATGGCGCGATCACCTTCCCGCCGCCACCGCCCAAGGTTCAGGCGATTGCGGTGCAGAAGAAGGAAAAGCCGAAGGAGCTGACCGCGGAAGAGAAACGCGCGCTTGAAGTGGCGGCCTTCAAGGCCCAGACCCGCAATCAGGTCACGCTTCTGGGTGTCGGTGCGGCGCTGATGCTGCTGGCCGGACTTTATACGCCCGCAAGCTTCATGCAGCACTTCATCGTCTTCGTCCTGTCGGTGTTCATCGGCTTCCAGGTGATCTGGAATGTAAGCCACAGCTTGCACACGCCCTTGATGGCCGTGACCAACGCGATCTCGTCGATCATCATCCTTGGTGCTCTGTTGCAGATCGGGTCGGGATCGACGCTTGTGATCATCCTCGCCGCGCTCTCGGTCTTCATGGCTGCTATCAACATCTTCGGCGGCTTCCTCGTCACCCGGCGAATGCTCGCCATGTTCCAGAAATCCTAAGGAGGCCGGGCAAATGGAAATCGGTTTCACCACCGCCGCCTATGTCGTCGCGGCTGTCCTGTTCATCCTCTCGCTCGGCGGCCTTTCGGGGCAGGAAAGCGCCAAGCGCGCCGTCTGGTATGGCATCGCCGGTATGGCCTTGGCCGTGGCCGCGACCCTCGTCGGCCCCGGCGCGGGCCTCTGGATGCTCTCTGTCGTCTTGATCGTCGCCGGTGGCATCATCGGCACTATCGTCGCCAAGCGCGTGCAGATGACCGAAATGCCCCAGCTTGTCGCCGCGATGCACTCGCTCGTGGGTCTGGCGGCCGTGTTCGTCGGCTACAACGCCTATCTCGAGCTTGGCCGCGTGCTGGCGATGAGTGCGGAAGAGCGCGAGGCGCTCGAAGGCTTTGCCGCGATCCTCGCCCATAAGGATGCGGTCGAACAGACCATCCTCAAGGTCGAAGTCTTCCTCGGGGTCTTCATCGGTGCGGTGACCTTCACCGGATCGGTCGTGGCCTTCGGCAAGCTTGCGGGCAAGCTCACCTCGAAAGCGACCAAGCTGCCGGGCGGCCACGCGCTGAACGCCGGTGCGGCGCTGGGCAGCCTCGTTCTCCTCGCCATGTTCCTCAACGGCGCAGGCCTCTGGACGCTGATCGCGATGACGCTTCTGGCGTTCTTCATCGGCTATCACCTGATCATGGGGATCGGCGGCGCGGATATGCCTGTGGTCGTCTCGATGCTCAACAGCTACTCGGGCTGGGCCGCCGCCGCGATCGGCTTCTCGCTTGGCAACGACCTTCTGATCGTCGTCGGTGCGCTTGTCGGTTCCTCGGGTGCGATCCTGAGCTATATCATGTGCAAGGCGATGAACCGCTCGTTCATCAGCGTGATCCTTGGCGGTTTCGGCAATACCACCGGCCCCGCCATGGAAATCGACGGTGAGCAGGTGGCGATCGACGTCGATGGCGTTGCCGCCGCCCTCGACGATGCCGACAGCGTCATCATAATCCCGGGCTATGGCATGGCCGTGGCGCAGGCGCAGCAGAACGTGGCGGAACTGACCCGCCGCCTGCGGGCCAAGGGCAAGACCGTCCGCTTCGCGATCCACCCCGTCGCTGGCCGCCTGCCGGGCCACATGAACGTGCTTCTGGCCGAGGCCAAGGTGCCCTACGACATCGTGCTGGAAATGGACGAGATCAATGAGGATTTCCCGACGACGGACGTGGCCATCGTTATTGGCTCGAACGACATCGTGAACCCCGCCGCTCAGGAAGACCCGGGCAGCCCCATCGCCGGGATGCCGGTTCTGGAATGCTGGAAGGCCAAGCAGGTGTTCGTCTCCAAGCGGGGCCAAGGCACCGGCTATTCGGGGATCGAAAATCCGCTGTTCTATAAGGAAAACACGCGGATGTTCTATGGCGATGCCAAGAAATCGCTCGACGATCTTCTGACGCGGATCCAGTAGGAAAATCCGACCCATAGAAGGCCCCACACGAAATTGTGGGGCCTTTTTTGTTGCGCCCCTGCTAGACTGGCCCCACGGAACTGGGAACAGGGAGACGACCATGGATCGTAGAACACTGCTCGCCCTGTCCGCCGCCAGCCTTGTGACAGCCGGACGCGCGCAGGCACAGGGCACTGTCGGGGACGACGGGCTCTACGACGAACACTTTCTCAAAGACAGCTTTCTGGAGATGGCGCTCGACCATGAGGAAGCGGCCGATCAGGGCAAGGCGCTGGCCGTTTTGTTCGAGCAGCGCGGCTGCCCCTATTGCCGCGAATTGCACGAGGTGAATTTTAAGCGCGAGGAGATCGTGAGCTATCTCAGCGAGCACTTCGATGTGGTGCAGCTAGATATGTTCGGCTCTCGCGCGGTTCTCGATTTCGATGGCGAGGAAATGGAAGAGCGGGATCTCGCGGTGAAATGGTTTGTCAATTTCACGCCGACGATGCTTTTCTTCCCGCCGGAAACCGTTGGCGCGACGAGCCTGAGAGAAGCCGAGGTGTTCCGCCTGCCGGGCTACTTCAAGCCCTTCCACTTCATCTCGGGCCTCGAATATGTGGTGACGCAAGACTACAAGAACCAGCACTTCCAACGCTACTTGCAGGACAAGTTCGCCAAGCTGGCCGAACAGGGGATTGATCCAGAGGTCTGGTAGGACATGAACGACAGCCCGAGAACGCCGCGCAGCGGCCTGCCGCGCGGGATCTGGGCGCTGGGGCTTGTGAGCCTCTTCATGGATATCTCGTCGGAGATGATCCACGCGCTTTTGCCCGCGTTTCTCGTGGGCTCGCTCGGCGCGTCGGTGGCCTTTGTCGGCCTCGTCGAGGGCTTGGGCGAGGGGACGGCGAATATCGTCAAGCTGTTCTCGGGGCGGATTTCCGACCGGATCGGCAAACGCAAGCCTCTGGCGCTCTTGGGCTATGGGCTGGGAACACTGTCCAAGCCGATCTTTGCGCTGGCGACGGGGCCCTATTGGGTGCTTGCCGCCCGACTGTCCGACCGGTTCGGCAAAGGCATCCGCGGCGCGCCGCGCGATGCGCTGGTGGCGGCGCTCGCGCCCGAAGGCAAGCGCGGGGCGGCCTTTGGCCTCAGGCAATCGCTCGACAATATCGGCGCCTTTGCCGGCCCCCTCTTGGCGCTTCTGTTCCTGAGCCTTTTCGCGGGCGATCTGCGGGCGGTCTTCTGGGTGGCCGCCATTCCCGGCCTCGGCGCACTGGCCGTCCTTTGGCTTGGCGTGGCCGAGCCGGAACATGGTCCCCGAAGCGAAGCGCCTCAGCCCGTCTGGCAATTGCCCAAACTGCCAGCGGCTTTCTGGGCGGTTTTTGGTTTTGGCGTCATTGTCACGCTCGCCCGCTTCTCAGAGGCTTTCGTGATCCTTCGTGCGCAAGATCTGGGCCTTTCCCTTCTGCATCTGCCGCTTGTCCTGATCGTGATGAACGCGGGCGCCGCCCTTTCCGCCTATCCAGCCGGAGTGATTTCCGACCGGATCGGGCGGCGTGGCCTTCTGCTGGCAGGCATCGCCGTTCTGGTGGTTGCCGACGCCCTGCTGGCTCTGGCAGGCACGACCAGCACGGCGCTCGTCGCCTCGGGTATCTGGGGGCTGCACCTCGGCATGATGTCGGGGCTTCTCTCGGCCGAGGTCGCGGCGACTGTTCCCGACGACATCCGCGCCACCGCTTTCGGCGTGTTCAATTTCGGCACGGGCATTGCCCTGATGTTCGCAAGCGGCATCGCCGGGGTGGTTTGGGAGGTCTTCGGCCCCGAGGCTACTTTCTGGCTCGGTGGCGGGCTTTCGGTCGTGGCGCTGGGCTTGGGCCTCGGCCTGCGCCGGAAGGCGTGAATGTCAACTCCGAGGCGTCAATCTCGCGCCAGTCTCCGGGCGCGAGCCCCTCGAGGGCCCACGGCCCGGTTTGCCAGCGCACAAGGCGCAGGGTAGGAAAGCCGATGGCGGCGGTCATGCGCCGGACTTGCCGGTTGCGCCCCTCGTGGAGCGTCAGAGAAATCCAGCGGTCGGGGACGGATTTACGGAATCGCACCGGCGGGTCACGGTCCCACAGGGCAGGGGGCTCGATCAGCTTGGCCCCGGCGGGCAGGGTCATCCCGTCCTTCAGCTTCACCCCGGCGCGCAAGGGCGCAAGGTCGGCATCTGTCGGCGCGCCCTCGACCTGCACGAGGTAAGTCTTTGCCAGCTTGAACGTCGGATCGGCGATCCGTGCTTGCAGGCGGCCATCGTCGGTAAGCAGGAGCAGCCCCTCGCTATCGCGGTCCAGCCTCCCGGCGGGATAGATGCCGGAGGGAAGGCCAAACTCCGACAGTGTCCGCCGCTCGGTCGGAGAACCGGAATCGGTAAACTGCGACAGGACGTCGAAGGGTTTGTTGAAGGCGATAAGGCGGCTCATGTGCCAGTCCTACCCCGACGAGGGGCGCACGGGAAGGGGCGTCAAAGCGCGGAATTTGATCAAAACGTCGGATTTTCCGTTGCAAGTTCAACACGATAGGCGACATCGGGGATCATTTGTGAAATAATTGGTCCAAGGGGATGTTTTTGCCTTGAAACGACTCGCAACTTGCCCCAAATGCGCGCCTCAAGACGCCAACGCACGCGCCTCTGGCCGGTAAAGCAGTCACCGCTGAACGTGTTTACGTAGCGACGGTAACGTCTCCCTTGGAACTGAGCGGCCATAGGTGGCCGGGTCTATTGGAGATGACCATGACTGTAGCTATTGCCGGGGCGGCTTCCGCCTCCAGCACCGATAACCCGTCTCGTCTCGACGCCTATCTCGCCGCCCATGATTTTGACCGGCCAACGCTGGTGATCGACGTGGATCGGGTCGAGACGCAATACCGCGCCCTCAAGGCCGGTCTGGGCAGCGCCGACATCCACTATGCCGTCAAGGCCAACCCCGCCCGCGAGGTGATCGCGCGGCTCGTCAAGCTCGGCTCGCACTTCGATGCCGCCTCGCGCGGCGAGATCGAGACCTGCTTGGGCGAGGGTGCGACCCCCGACCAGATCTCTTTCGGCAACACCATCAAGCGCCGTCAGGATATCGAATGGGCCCGCGACAACGGGATCACCCTTTTCGCCGCCGACGCCGAGGAAGAGCTTGAGAAGATCGCCGAAATCGCCCCCGGCTCGGATGTCTATATCCGCCTCATTGTCGAGGCGAGCGAGGCCGACTGGCCGCTTACCCGCAAGTTCGGCTGCGATGGCGATACCGCCATCCGCCTGATGGGCTATGCCAAGAGCCTTGGCCTGAGCCCCGTGGGCATGTCGTTCCACGTCGGCAGCCAGACCCGCCGCGCCGAGATGTGGGCGCCGGCGCTCGACGCGCTCGCCAAGGTCTGGCATGGCGCCAAGGCCGCAGGCCATGACCTGACGCTCCTCAACATCGGTGGCGGTTTCCCGGCCTTCTATGGCGAGGCCATTCAGGCCCCGACCGACTATGCCGCCGCCGTGATCGAGATGGTCCGCGCGCGCTTTGGCGATGTGCCGCGCATCATGGCCGAGCCGGGCCGTGGCATGGTGGCCGAGGCTGGCGTGATCGTCTGCGAGGTTCTCCTTGTCTCGCGCAAGTCCGACCGCGATGTGCACCGCTGGGTCTATCTTTCGATCGGCCGTTTCTCGGGCCTTGCCGAGACCGAGGGCGAAGCGATCCGCTATCAGTTCACCACCCCGCGCGATGCCGACCCGATGGGCCCCTGCATCATGGCCGGCCCCTCCTGCGACAGCGCCGACGTGCTCTATGAAAAGCGCCCGATGCCGCTGCCCTTGACGCTCAAGGCCGGCGACCGCGTGCTGATCCGCAACACCGGGGCCTATACCTCGACCTATTCTTCGGTTTGTTTCAACGGCTTCCCGCCGCTTCAGGTGCTCTGCATCTGACGGATACGGGCGTTGGCGGTATGCGATTGTGTGCCGCTAACGCCCTCATATCGCAGCGTTTTCCGGGTTTACTCCGCCGCGCATCCCGCTAGGGTGCGGGCAAAGGAGCCCCCTCATGGCACCCATCGCCGACCACCCCTTGCGCTATATGCTCGCCAACGAGCTGCACGCGCGCCCCTTTCCGACGCTGACCGCGCCGTGCCGCGCCGCCTATCTGGCGCTCAAGCCCTCGCAACAGGCCGCCAGCCGCGACAAGGGCGCGGATCGACGGCACCTTCTGGCGCTGCTCGACCGCTTCGGCGCGGCACATCCGCAGCCGGACGCCACCCACTATTTCGGCCCCATCGGCAAATACGTCCTGAAATGGGAGAGCCACACCGAGTTTGTCACCTACACGATCTTTGGCGAGGGCGTGGCCGACAAGCCCTTCGAGGGTTCGGCCTTCAGCTTCTTTCCAGACGATTGGCTCGCCGGGGCGCCGGGCCAGCGGGTCACTTCGGCGCTGATCCGTGTCGAGATTGCCGCGACCGATGACGGCATCGACGAGAAGGCCGCGGACTGGTTCGTGCCGGAAAGCCTTGCCATGAGCCGCGTGGTCGATGATGCGGCGATTGTGGCGACCGACTTCCGTATCGATCAGCGTGGGCATCTTCGGATGGCGGTTTTCGTGCGGCCCGACACAGGAGGGCGGCGCGTGGGGCGCGTGGTTCAGCGGCTGTGCGAGATCGAGACCTACAAGACCATGGCCATGCTCGGCCTTGCCCGCGCCCGCGAGATGGGGCCGCGGCTTGGCGAGTTGGACGACGAGCTGAGCCAGCTTGTCAGCGGAATGTCGCACGACGAGGTGCGCCCCGCCGATACCCTGCACCGCCTCTTGGCGATGTCGGCCGAGCTTGAGGGGCTGGCCTCGCGGTCGAGCTTTCGTTTCGGGGCGACAACGGCCTATGAGGCGATCGTCAATCAGCGGATCGAGGTTCTGCGCGAGGTGCGCTTCAAGGGCCGCCAGACCTTGGCCGAGTTCATGATGCGGCGCTTCGATCCGGCGATGCGGACGGTGAAATCGACCGAGCGGCGCATGGAAGGCATGGCGCAGCGGGCGATGCGGGCGGGCGATCTCTTGCGAACGCGGGTCGATGTGGAACGGTCTGCCGAAAACCAGGCGCTTCTGGAATCGATGGACCGCCGCGCCGACCTGCAACTGCGGCTCCAGCAAACGGTCGAGGGGCTGTCGGTCGTGGCGATCAGCTACTACGCGGTCAACCTCGTGGTCTATCTGCTGACGCCCGTTGCCGAGCGCCTGCACTGGTCGAAAACCGCGCTCGCGGCCGGCGCTACTCTGCCGGTATTGCTTGCGGTCTGGGGGATGATCCGGCGGATCCGGAAGCGGCTCCACTGAGCATCCGGTCGGTCGCCAAGGCGCCGCCGACCATTGCCAGAAGCGCAAGGAGCGCCGCGACCGAAAGCGTCGGGATGCCCGCAAGCCCCGCGCCCACGGTGCAGCCGCCCGCCAGAACCCCGCCAAAGCCCATCAGGACCGCACCCGCCAGATAGCGGCCCGTCTCGCGGGGCGAGGTGAAGCTCTGCCAGCGGAACTGGCCGCGCAAGGCTGCAAGAAGCGCCGCGCCAACCAGCGTGCCACCGATCAGGCCGATGCCGAAGTTGGCGGGGATGGCGGTCGAGGCAACCGTGAAGAAGAGGCTGTCGGCCCAAGGCGCGGTGAACGAGAGGCTTTCAAGCGCGATGGGGTCGAAGTCGTCGAAGAGGACGAGGCCGGTCCCGACCCAGCCAAGCGGCACCAGCGCACCGATGGCGACAGCGCCAGCCAGAAGGCCCCGGCCCGGGCGGTGCCGCAGGGCGAAGGCTGCGGCGCTGGCGGCGATAAGGCCGGTCCAGAGCGCCGCGCCACCGGGGAGGGTGGCGAGCGAGGCGGAGGGAAGGTCGAGCGTGAGCGAGCCGATGGAGGTCCGCAGCGGCGAGAGGATGCCCTTGAGCGTGGCATGAGCGGTGACGGCAAAGAGCGTGACGACCGTCAGGGCGCGAAGGTTGCCGCCTGCGCCAAGGACGGTGAGGCGGGCCACACAGCCACGGGCAAGTACCATGCCGGCTCCGAAAAGAAGCCCTCCAAGAAGGATCGCGGCGATCGGCAGGTTGCCGGTCATCAGTCGGTGATCGTCAAACGCCACCCAGCCCCGCGCCACGGCGATCTGGGTGCCAAGGGTGGCAACGGCCAGCGCCGCCAGCCAGACAGCCAGCGCCCCGCGGCAATCCTCGCCGACGAGCCCACGCCGCAGGCAAAAGGCAGTGACTTGCGCCAAGGCACCAAAGGCCAATCCAAGGGCGAGGCCAAACCAGACGGCGGCCTGAGGGGCGGTGAGGCTCTCGAATCCGAGATCGGCAAACATGGGAATCCTTTCTGGAAGGCGTTTCCTTGTCTGCTAGATCGGAACGGGCGTTCCGGCAAACCGGCGCGGCGGACCGTTTTTGGCGGGTTTTCCCGTGGCGCGGGAGGAAATTCTCAAGGCCTCCGGAAAGCAAAACGCCGTTCCATGTCTCCACGGAACGGCGGAAAGGTTGCCCTATTTCGCGGGTTCAGAGGCCGCGGATGCGCGGGTCGAGCGCGTCGCGCAGGCCGTCGCCGATGTAGTTGACGCTCAACACGGTGAGAGAGATGCACAGGCCCGGCCAGATCACCCGTTCGGGGAAGGAAGCCATGCGGTCGACGCTGTCGAACAGGATCTTGCCCCATGTCGGGAAATCCGAGGGGAAGCCAAGGCCAAGGAACGAGAGCGCGCTTTCTGTGATGATCGCGCTTGCAAGGCCCAAGGTGGCCGAGACCATGATCGGCGACATGACGTTGGGCAGCAGGTGGCGGGTGATCATCCGCCGCGGCGGGGTGCCGATCGAGCGGGCGGCGAGGACGAACTCGCGCTCTTTGATGGCGAGGATATCGCCGCGCACGATGCGGGCGGTGTGCATCCAGGAGGTGATGCCGATGCCCGAGACGATCAGGATGAAGATGCCGGTCTCCGGTCCGAACGCCGCCCGCAGCGGGTCGCGGAACAGGAGCATCATCACCAGAAGGATCGGCAGGAGCGGCAGCGAGAGAACCAGATCGGTGAAGCGCATCAGGATCCCGTCGAGCCGCTTGAAGAAGCCCGCCAGAACGCCGATCAGAGTGCCGAGGAACAGCGACAGGATCATCGCCGTCCAGCCCACGGCCATCGAGATCTGGCCGCCCTGAATGAGGTTGGCCATGATGTCACGGCCAAGGTGATCGGTGCCGAGGGGCCGCGACCAGCTCCATTTCACATCCGCGAAAAGGCCGATGTAGAAGGGCCGCAAATCCTTGTTGCGGATGTCGAGCTTTTGCGCGTCGACCTGCCAGAGGTAGGGGCCCACGAGCACGAAAAGCGTGATGAAGATCAGGAACGCCCCGCCGATCACCGCGCCTCGGTGGGTCTTGAACTGGTCCCATACGTCCCACCACTGGTTGCGGACGGGGATGGTGCCTTGGGTTTGCGTCGTCTCAGTCATAACGGATCCGCGGGTCAAGGACGCCGTAGAGGATATCGGCGATCAGGTTGAAGACGACGATCAGCACGGCGAAGATGAAGGTGAGGGTCAGCACCATCGGCACATCGTTGCCGTGAATGGCGATGATCAGAAGCTGGCCGAGCCCGTTCACCTTGAACACCTGTTCGGTGATGATCGCCCCGCCAAAGACCTGCGGCACGCCGAGGGCGATCACGGTCACGACAGGGATCAGCGAATTCCGCAGGACGTGTTTCAGGACGACGACCTTTTCGGTCATGCCCTTGGCGCGGGCGGTGCGGACATAGTCCTGCCCGAGATTGTCGAGCATCGAGGCGCGCATGAAGCGGCTGATCTGGGCGGCGTTGTAGAGGGCGAGCACAAAGACCGGCATCGCCATCTGCTTGAGCTGTTTGACGAAGCTCGGCCAGTCGTCGACCTTGAGCGTCGTGTCATAGATCGACGGGAACCAGCCGAGGTTCACCGAGAAGATCACGATCAGAAGAACGCCGGTAAAGAAGGTCGGAACCGAAAAGCCGACCATCGAGACGAACGTGCCGAAGTTGTCGAACCAGCTATACTGGCGCACCGCCGAGATGATGCCGATGGGCAGGGCGATCAGGACGCCCACCACATAGGACATACCGACCACCCAAAGCGTCTGCGGGATGCGCTCGGCAATCGTATTAAAGACGGGGCTGCGCGACTGGAACGAGATGATCCGTTGCGCGCCATCGGCAAAGTTCGTGCCGAAGAGACCGTCGATCCAATACTGAGGCTCGACGACGAAGAACTGATAGAGCCAGAGATAGAAGCGCACATACCACGGCTGGCCGAGCCCCAGCGCCTCGCGCATCTTCTCCTTCACCTCGGGCGGGATCGTCAGCGGCATCTCGGCCATCGGGTCGCCGGGGGCGAGCTCCAACAGGAGAAAGATCACCAGAGCGATGAACAGAAGCGTCGGCACAGCAAGGATAAGCCGGCGGATCGTATAGGTAAGCATGGCGCCTCGGTTCAGGTCTCTGGGGCAGGGGGTGCCGCAGCCCCCTGAAGGGCTGCGGCGGGTTGATCGTCAGATCACTTGATGCGGTACCAGTCGGAGACGTTCCACAGTTCGCTGTCCCAGGTATTGAGGACAACGCCGCCAAGCGAGTTGGCGTGAGCCGACACGCGGCCACGGTCGACCAGCGGAATGATGACGTTGCTGTCTTTGGTCATCATGTCGTTCATCATCCGGCCAAGACGGCCCCGCTCTTCCAGATCGCCGGTCTGGGCGAGCTGGTCGATCAGAGCGTCGTAGTTCGGATCGCAGAAGCGGTTGATGTTCTCACCCTGCCATTGGCTCGAAGGCTTGGGCTCGGTGCCGCAGCGATAGGCGCCGAGATAGGCCTGCGGGTCGGTGCCGTCGAAGTTGTTGGCGTACATTTCGACGTCGGCATAGAACTTCTGGTAGGTGTCGGGCGAACCCGGGTCACCACCGAAGTAGACCGAAGCGTCGAGGTTGCGCAGCTCGGTGGCAACACCGATCTCCTGCCACCATTCCTTGATCAGCGCCTGGAAGTCCTGACGGACGGCGTTGGTCGAGGTCTGGTAGAGGACGCGCAGTTCAACGCCATCCTTTTCGCGGACGCCATCACCGTTGGTGTCAACATAGCCCTCGGCCTCGAGAAGCGCCTTGGCGCCTTCGATGTCTTGGGTCAGACACTCGGTGTTGTCGGACGCATAAAGCGCCGGAGCGGGGACGAGGTTACAGGTCGGACGACCGGCGCGGCCATAGCCCACCTCGACGAGGAGGTTACGGTCGATGGCGATCGACAGAGCCTTACGCACATTGGCGTTCGACAGGAACGGGTGCGGATGGGCCACGGTCGAACGCTCGCCTTCCGGCAGGCTCGACGAGGGGTCGGTCAGGTTGACCTCGATACGCTCGACGAGCGAACCGAAGGCGCTGATCGCGGTGCCGACACCGGCGGCAGCCATCGAGTCGATGACGTCAGGTGCCAGCTGGAGGTTCCAGGCGTAGTCGAACTCGCCGGTTTCCAGAACCGCACGGCCCGCAGCCGTCGCATCGCCGCCACCCTTGAAGGTCACGGTGGCGAAGGCGGGCTTGGCCGGATCGCGGTAGTTCGGGTTGGCTTCCATCTGGATCACGTCGTTCGTGCGGAACTCGGTGACGCGGAAGGGGCCGGTGCCGATCGGGCCAAAGTTGGCGTCGGTGCACTCAGGGGCCTTGGCGCCCATGCAGTTCTCGAACTGGGCCTTCTGGATGATCGGCGACTGGCCGCCCATGAAGGGACCATAGGGGTTCGGCATGGCCTGCGAGAAGTGAACCGTTACGGTCAGATCGTCGACGATATCGACCGAGGAGACCTTGTCAAACTTGGCCGCCTGCGCGCAGCCCCCTTCGGGGTGCATACAGTAATCGGCGGTAAATTTGATGTCGGCCGAGGTTACCGGGGTGCCGTCAGACCACAGAAGGCCGGACTGGAGCTTCCAGGTGATCGAGGTCAGGTCTGCCGAGACGCCGCCGTTGGCAACGGTCGGGATTTCAGCGGCAAGGTAGGGAACCATGTTGCCGTTCTGGTCATAGCGGCCGAGCGGCTCGATGATCATCGACGACGATTCAATATCCTTGGTGCCGCCCGACAGGAACGGGTTGAGGATCGACGGGGCCTGCCAATAGATGATCGACAGGTGGCCGTCGCTCCCGCGTTCGGCAAAAGCTGCCGGCGCGAAGGCCATTGCAGCTATTGCGCCCGCTAGGGCTGTTTTGATCTTCATTTTACTCTCCATGTTGGCGCTCGTTCGCCTCTCGTTGAGCCGCGGTTGCCCCCGCGGTCTGGCTTGTTATCTCGTGCAGGTGGCAGGCGGCGAAATGGCCGGGGCGCACCTCGCGGGTCGCAGGTTCGACCTCGCGGCAAATGTCCATCACCTTCGGGCAGCGCGTGCAGAAATTGCAGCCCTTGGGCGGATTGGCGGGGGAGGGCACATCGCCCTGCAGGATGATCCGCTCGACCTTGGCTTCGAGGCTGGGATCAGGCTCGGGCACGGCCGAAAGGAGCGCTTCGGTATAGGGGTGCAGCGGCGCGGCATAAAGCGCCTCGCGCGGGGCCAGTTCGACGATCTTGCCCAGATACATCACCGCCACCCGCGTCGCGATATGGCGCACCATCGACAGGTCGTGGCTGATGAAAAGGTAGGTCAGGCCGAACTGTTCCTGAAGGTCTTCCAGCAGGTTCACCACCTGCGCCTGAATCGACACATCGAGCGCGGCGATCGGCTCGTCGCAGACGATGAACTTGGGATTGAGAGCCAAAGCACGGGCGATGCCGATGCGCTGGCGCTGGCCGCCCGAAAAGGCGTGCGGATAGCGGCCCGCGAAACGGCGGTTGAGGCCCACGGCATCCATCAGCTCGTAGACCTTCTGCTGCTTTTCCTTGGTGGAAAGCGTGGTGTGCTCGTCGAGTGGCTCCTGAATGATCGCCTGAACGGTCATCCGCGGATTGAGGCTCGCCTGCGGGTCTTGGAAGACCATCTGCATCGTTGGCCGTTTCTCGCGCAGTGCATTATTGGAAAGCGCGGCGATATCAACGCCGTCGATCGTGATCGACCCGTCCGTCACCTCGTATAGGCGCAGTAGGGCGCGGCCGCAGGTCGATTTTCCGCAGCCGGATTCACCGACAAGGCCAAGAGTTTCGCCTTCGAACACGTCGAAAGACACGCCATCGACCGCCTTCACCTCGCCCACGCGGCGGCGCAGGAGGCCCGCGTAGATCGGGAAATGCATCTTGAGGTTGCGGACCTCGACGAGCGGCTTCTTTGAAGGGGCGGCATCAAGCATGGGCGGCCTCCTTCTCGACCAGAACACAAGCCACGTCATGGCCCTTGCCGATCACGGTGCGCGAGGGGTTGCGCCGGGCGCATTCCTCGACGGCCGAGGCGCAGCGGTCGCGGAACGGGCAGGAGGAGGGCGGCGCGCCTAGGATCGGCGGCTGGCCTTCGATGATCGTCAGGCGGCGCACCCGCTCGCCGCGCACGCTCGGCACGGTTTTCAGAAGCGCCTTGGTATAGGGATGCTGCGGATTGCCGAAAAGCTCGCGCACCGGCGCGTGTTCGACGACCTGCCCGCCATACATGACCATCACCCGATCCGCGATGCCGGCAATGACGCCCAGATCGTGGGTGATCCAGATCACCGCCATGCCAAGCTTCTGGCGAAGTTCTTTCATCAGTTCGATGATCTGCGCCTGAATGGTCACGTCGAGCGCCGTGGTCGGCTCGTCGGCGATCAGAACCTTGGGGTCGCAGGCCAATGCGATGGCGATCATCACCCGCTGCCGCATCCCGCCGGAAAACTGGTGCGGATAGTCCGAAAGCCGCTGTTCCGCGCCGGGAATTCCCACAAGCTCCAGAAGCTCGACCGCCCGCTTCTTGGCGGCTTTCTTGTCCATCCCCATGTGCTTCCGCAGGGGCTCCATGATCTGATAGCCCACAGTAAAGACCGGGTTGAGCGAGGTCATCGGGTCCTGGAAGATAAAGCCCACCTTGCCGCCGCGGACTTCGCGGAGCGTGTCTTCGTCAGCTTTCAGCAGGTCTTGACCATCCAGAAGAACCTTGCCGTCGCGCACCTCGGCGGGGGGGGAGGGCAAAAGCCCCAGAAGCGACATCATGGTCACGGATTTGCCCGAGCCGCTTTCGCCGACGACGCCCAAAAGCTCGCCCGGCTTGAGATCGAAGCTGACGTTGTTGACGGCGTGAATTTCACCACCGCGCACGCGGAATACAGTCTTCAGGCCCTGGACCTCCAGGACGGGCCGACCTCCATCGTGCATCAGATTCTCCCAGTCGTCGTCTTGTTCGCCGATCGGGTTTTCCCGCCGACATTTTGTCCAAACGGTAGCATGGTTTGCCCAAGCCGCAAGATCATTTCTAAAGGGAGGGATTGCCGAGGCGGGAAGCGCCTGCCTAGAGTGCGGCAGCCCCCAATCAAAGAGCGCCCGAATTGCCCAACACAGACGAAGCCCGCCGCCTCCTGGACCGGCTTGTGGCCTATCCCACGGTCAGCCGCGACAGCAACATCCCCCTGATCGACTTTGTGGAAAGCTATCTCGAGGGGCAGGGAATCGCTTCGGTCCGAGTGCCGAACGAGGACGGGACCAAAGAGGCGCTCTATGCCCATGTCGGTCCCGAGATCGACGGCGGCGTGGTTCTGTCAGGTCATACCGACGTGGTGCCGGTCGATGGTCAGGACTGGACCTCCGATCCCTTCACCGTGACAGAACGCGACGGCAAGCTCTTTGGGCGCGGTTCATGCGACATGAAGGGGTTTGACGCGCTGGCCCTTGCCGCGATGGCGCGGGCTGCGGCGCTGCACAGGGTGGGCCGCCTCACGCGGCCCTTGCAAATCGCCCTGAGCTACGACGAAGAGATCGGCTGCACCGGCGCGCCGCCGATGATCGACCATATGGTCAGCCACGGCCTCCCCCGCGCTTCGACGGTGATCGTTGGCGAGCCGTCGATGATGAAGGCGGTGACAGGCCACAAGGGCGGCATCGGCTTTGCGGTGCATATCAAGGGCTACGAGGTGCATTCCTCGCTGATCCACACGGGCGTCAACGCGATCATGTGGGGGGCGAAACTGATCGACTGGGCCAACCGGATGAACGCCGAGAACGCCGCCAAGACACCATCCGCCCTTGCCGCCACCTTCGAGCCGCCCTACACGACGCTGCATATCGGTACGATCAAGGGCGGCACCGCCCACAACATCACCGCAGGCGATTGCTGGTTCGGTTTCGATTTTCGCGTGGTGCCGGGTGACTCGATGCCCGACTGGGTCGAGAGGTTCAAGGCCGAGGTCGCGCGGCTCGAGGCCGAAATGAAGGCGATCCACCCCTCGGCGGCGATCGAGCTGCGCCAGCGATTCCACGTCCCCGGCCTTGTCCCCGAAAAGGAAGGCGCGGCGGAAACGCTTGTCCGCCGCCTGACAGGCGATAATGCCTCGCATGTGGTCAGCTACGGCACCGAGGCCGGCCAATTTCAGGAGCGCGGCTATTCCGCGGTGGTATGTGGACCCGGCGATATCGCGCAGGCGCATCAGGCCGACGAATACATCACGCTCGCGCAATTCCGCGCAGGGCAAGCCTTCATGGACGATCTTCTGGCCGACCTCTGCACATGATCCCCTTTCCGATTTCCGAAGATAGCCCCGTCGAGCACGGCGGCCCGCTTCCGGCCGAGGCCGATTGCGTCATCATCGGCGGCGGCGTCATCGGCATCTGCACCGCGCTATACCTTGCCAAGGCGGGCCTTCGCCCGGTGGTTCTTGAAAAAGGGCGCGTCGCGGGCGAGCAATCCTCGCGCAACTGGGGCTGGATCCGCCAGCAGGGCCGCGATCCGGCGGAACTGCCGATCATGATTGAAGCGAACCGCCTCTGGCGCGAGCTGGAGCCAGAGCTGGGCGAAGATATCGGCCTGAGGCAATCGGGCCTGCTCTATCTCGCCGATACCGACAAGGACCTCGCCTATTTCGAAGAGTTCATGACACTGGCGCGGGAGCATGGCCTCGACACCGAGCTTCTCGGCCGCGAAGGCGTCAGCCGGCTCCTTCCCGGTGTGAAGAACCGTTGGCTGGGCGGGATGCACACCGCCTCCGACATGAAGGCCGAGCCTTTGCTCGCGGTTCCGGCGCTGGCGCGGCTCGCGGTCAGGGCAGGGGCCGTGATCGTCGAGAACTGCGCGGTGCGGCGCCTCGATATGGCAGGTGGCAAGGTCGCGGGCGTCTTCACCGAGCAGGGCCGTATCGCCGCGCCAAACGTTGTTCTTGCGGGCGGCGCATGGTCCTCGCTCTTCCTCGCCGCCCACGGCGTCCGCATCCCGCAGCTTTCGGTCCGCGCCAGCGTGGCCGCGACCGAGACCCTGCCGCTCGTCTACGAAGGCGGCGCCGTGGATACGACCGGCGCGTTCCGCCGCCGCGCCGATGGGGGCTACACTCTGGCTGCTGCCGACTTCCACGAATGCCTCATCGGCCCCGATGCCTTCCGGCACCTGCGAAAATTCATCCCGCAAATTGTCGCAAACCCGACCGCCAACCGCTTCTTCCCCGCATCCCCCACAGGATACCCCGACGCGTGGACGACGCCCCGCCGCTGGCGGTCCGACGAGATCTCGCCTTTCGAGCGGATGCGCGTCCTCAACCCGCGCCCGGCCACAAAAGCGCTGGGCAAGGTCGCCCGGCAATTTGCGTCGGATCATCCTGGCCTTGGCGAGGTCCGCCTCGCATCGGCCTGGGCCGGAATGATCGACACCATGCCCGATGTGGTGCCGGTGGTGGATCATGCGCCCTCGCTCCCCGGCCTCATCGTCGCCACCGGCATGAGCGGCCACGGCTTCGGCATCGGCCCGGGCTTTGGCCGGGTCATCGCCTCGATGGTCCGTGGTGAGCCAACCGGCCACGACCTGAGCCGCTTCCGCTTCTCGCGCTTTGCCAAGGGCGAGAAGCTCGTCACCGGCCCGAGCCTTTGATCAAATCCCCCCTTGCGGTGCCGCCATCGCTCGGACAGTCTGCCGCCCGAACACTCACGCACCGGAGGCACCATGCCCGTCAAGAACCGCTTTGCCGAACTCCTTCCCGAAATCACCGCCTGGCGGCGCGATCTGCACGAAAACCCCGAGATCCTCTTCGAGACCCACCGCACCTCGGCGGTCGTCGCCGAAAAGCTCAAGGAATTCGGCTGCGACGAGATCGTGACCGGCATCGGCCGAACCGGCGTTGTCGGCGTGATCAAGGGCAAAACGGATACCAAGGGCAAGGTCATCGGCCTGCGCGCCGATATGGACGCCCTGCCGATCCTCGAGGCCACCAACCTCCCCTATGCCTCGAAAACCCCCGGCGCCATGCATGCCTGCGGCCATGACGGCCACACGGCCATGCTGCTGGGCGCCGCCAAATACCTCGCCGAAACCCGCAATTTCGATGGCACAGTCGTCGTGATCTTCCAGCCCGCAGAAGAGGGCGGCGGCGGTGGCCGCGAGATGTGCGCCGACGGCATGATGGACCGCTGGAACATCCAGGAGGTCTACGGGATGCACAACTGGCCGGGCAAACCCACCGGCTCCTTCGCCATCCGCTCGGGCGCCTTCTTTGCCGCGACCGACCAGTTCGAGATCTTCGTCAAGGGCAAGGGCGGCCACGCCGCCAAGCCACAGGAAACGATCGACCCCAACGTCACCGCCGCGCAAGTCGTGATGATGCTCCAGACCATCTCGAGCCGCAATGCCGACCCCGTCGACCAGATCGTCGTCTCCGTGACCTCGATGGAAAGCTCGTCCAAAGCCTTCAACGTGATCCCGCAGCAGGTCCACCTCAAAGGCACGGTCCGCACCATGTCGCGGCATATGCGCGAGCTGGCAGAAACCCGCCTTCACGCGATCGCCGAGCAGGTCTGCACCGCCATGGGCGGCGTAGCGGAAATCAGATACCACCGCGGCTATCCGTCGATGGTTAACCACGAAGCCCAGACCGAATTCGCCGCCGATGTGGCCCGCTCCATCTCGGGCGGCTGCGATGACGCCCCCCTCGTCATGGGCGGCGAGGATTTCGCCTATATGCTCGAGGAACGCCCCGGCGCCTATATCCTGATCGGAAACGGCGATACCGCAATGGTCCACCACCCCGAATACAACTTCAACGACGACGCCATCCCCGCCGGCTGCAGCTGGTGGGCAGGGATCGTCGAACGGAGCATGCCCGCCACCTGATCTTCTTTTGGCGAAAATACTCCCGGGGAGCGCGAGGGGCAGGCAGCCCCTCGCTCCTGAGGCGTTTCGTCAAAACGCCTCGGATTTGCTGAAATGTCCCAATCTCGAACCGGAAAAGTCTGTCAACTTCCCCTGAGATTGTGTCAGCCGCCAGTATGGCTCATGTGGCGCGAAACGCGCCCATCGACCGTCTGGCGGGAATAATCGAAATCATGCCCCTTGGGCTTGAGGCCGATCGCCTTGCGGATCGCCTCTTCAAGGATCGCCGGATCCTCAGACGCGCGCAGCGGCGCGCGCAGGTCGGAATGGCCCTCCTGCCCAAGGCAGGTATAGATCTCACCGGTGCACGTGATCCGCACACGGTTGCAGCTTTCGCAGAAGTTATGCGAGAGCGGCGTGATGAACCCGATCTTCTGGCCGGTCTCCTCGATCCGCACATAGCGTGCGGGCCCCCCCGAACGCTCGGCCAGATCGGTGAGCGCATGATGCCCCTCGAGCTGGGCCCGCAGGTCTTTCAATGACCAAAACTGCCCCAGCCGATCCTCATTGCCGATATCGCCCATCGGCATGACCTCGATAAAGGTCAGGTCCATGTCGTTCTTGGCGCACCACTCAGTGAGGCGGAACAACTCGTCCTCGTTAAAGCCCTTGAGCGCCACGGTATTTATCTTGACCCGCAACCCCGCCTCGCGCGCCGCCTCGATCCCGCGCAGAACTTGCGGAAGGCGGCCCCATCGGGTGATCGCGGCGAATTTGTCGGCGTCCAGAGTGTCGAGCGAGACATTGATCCGCCGCACGCCCGCTTCGTAAAGCGGCCCTGCGAATTTCTCAAGCTGGCTGCCATTCGTCGTCACGGTCAGCTCTTTCAGCGCACCACTGTCGAGATGCCGTTTCATGCCCTGGAAGAAGGTCATGATATCGCGCCGCACCAAAGGCTCGCCGCCGGTGATCCGCAGCTTTTCAACACCAAGCCGGATGAAGGAGGTGCAAAGCCGGTCCAGCTCTTCCAGTGAAAGAAGCTCTTTCTTCGGCAGGAAGGTCATGTTTTCGGTCATGCAATAGACGCAGCGGAAATCGCAACGGTCGGTGACCGAGACCCGCAAATAGCGGATCGCGCGGGCAAAGGGATCAATCAGAGGGGCGGGCGCGTCTTGCATGGAGCCTAGGTAGGCCCACAGAGGCGGCATGGCAAGGGGAAGGGCCTACTCCCCCAGATGCCGCATCGCTTCCTTGCGGGCAAAAGTCTTCATCCGTGCGCCATAGGCCTCGATGAAGGCTCGGGTGCGGTCGGGATCGTGCTTGCTGAGTTCCCGCAGCCACCAGCCGATGGCCTTCTGGATGAACCAGTCCCTGTCATCGACATAAGACGCCGCCCAGCCGAGAATCCGCTCTCGCCGCTCCAGATCCGCAGGCTTGGGGTGGTTCATCTTGGTCCAGGGCAGTGTGATGACAAGCGCCGCCCGACGGGTCCACATATGCGGGCTTTGCGTCCAGCCTTCCACTTCGTCAAGGCGCGAAGGATCGGCGACAAGCCGCTTTTGCCCGGCGATGCAGGCGTGATCGGCCAATGCCCAGGCGTCGAAATCGTGCACCCAGGACGCCACGAGCCGCCAGGCTGCTTCGTCATCCGGCCGGATCCGCGCCTGATTGAGAAGCTTCGCCGCCGCAACCCGCGCCTCGTGGATGTTGCTCTGCCAAAGTTGCCCCGCCAGGGCGAGGCGGTCCTCCAGCGTCAACTCTGCCCGCCAGCGTTTGGCCATCTCGTCGATTTGCGGCACAGCCACGCCAAGATACTCGCGCTTGACCTTATGATAGGCCGCAGAACCCGCCGCGCGCTCGGGGTCACCGGCGGCGCGGAGTTCGGAAAGAACATCGTCCAAGGTCATGCGGGCGCTATTCCACCGTCACTGATTTCGCCAGATTGCGCGGCTGGTCCACGTCCGTGCCCTTTGCCACCGCCGTATGATAGGCCAAAAGCTGCGCCGGCACCGCATAGACGATGGGGGCGAGCATATCGGGGACGGTCGGCATCACGAGCGTCTTCCAGACACCCTGGCCGGCCTGCCGCGCGCCTTCCGCGTCGGTGATCAAAAGGACCTTGCCGCCACGCGCCATGACCTCCTGCATATTCGAGACGGTCTTTTCAAAGAGCGCATCGCGCGGGGCCATCACGATCACCGGAACGGTCTTGTCGATCAGCGCGATGGGGCCATGCTTCAGCTCGCCCGAGGCATAGGCCTCGGCATGGATATAGCTGATCTCCTTGAGTTTCAGCGCGCCTTCGAGGGCCAGCGGGAACATCTGGCCGCGACCAAGGAACAAGATATCGCGCGCCTCGGCCAAGGCCGCGGCGAGCGCCTCGGTCTGGGGCTCGGTGGCGATGGCCTGCGACATGATACCGGGCAGGGAGCGCAGATCGGCGATGGCTTTGGCCTCGGCCTCGGGCGCAAGCCGCCCGCGATCCCGCGCGGCCTTGAGAACGAGCGCGGCAAGGGTGAGAAGCTGGCAGGTGAAGGCCTTGGTCGACGCCACGCCCACCTCGACGCCCGCATAGATCGGCAGGGCAAGATCGCTTTCGCGGGCAATCGAGCTTTCCGGCACGTTCACGACCGAGAGGATCCGGTCGGCGCGGTCGCGGCAATAGCGCAGCGCAGCCAGCGTATCGGCAGTCTCGCCCGATTGGCTGACGAAAAGGGCGGCGGTGCGGGGGCTGATCGGCGGTTCGCGATAGCGGAATTCAGAGGCCACATCGACCTCGACCGGCAGGCCCGCGATCTGTTCGAACCAGTATTTGGCGACGACACAGGCGTAAAAGGCGGTGCCGCAGGCGACCATGGTCAGCCGGTCGATGGTGGTGAAATCGAGCGCTTCGCCGGAAAGGCTTAGGGCGCCGTCGGCGCCAAGGTAATGGCCCAGCGCATCGCTCAGCACGGCGGGCTGTTCGGCGATTTCCTTGGCCATGAAATGCTTGTAGCCGCCCTTGTCCACTTGCCCTGCGCTGATCTGCACACGGCGCACGGGGCGGTTGGCGATGCGGCCGGCGGCATCGTGGATTTCGATGCCCGCGCGGGTGACGATGGCCCAGTCGCCATCTTCGAGATAGGTGATCCTGTCGGTCAGGGGGGCAAGGGCGATCGCATCGGAGCCCACGAACATCTCGCCATCGCCATACCCCACGGCCAGGGGCGGGCCGGAGCGGGCACAGATCATCAGGTCGCCCTCGCCCTCGAAGAGCATGCAGACGGCATAGGCGCCCTGTAGCTGGCCGATGGTCTTGGCGGCGGCATCGCGTGGCGTGAGGCCCTGAGCGAGGTAGAGATTGGTCAGAAGGGCGACGGTCTCGGTGTCGGTGTCGGTCTGATGCGGCACGCCGTTTTCGGCGAGGAATTCACGCAGTTCACGGAAGTTTTCGATGATGCCGTTGTGCACAACCGCCACGCGCCCGGCAACGTGGGGGTGCGCGTTGACCTCGTTGGCGACGCCATGGGTGGCCCAGCGGGTATGGCCGATGCCCGCCTTTCCGGCCAACGGCTGGTGCACCAGAAGGTCGGAAAGGTTCACAAGCTTGCCAACGGCGCGGCGGCGCTCGAGGCGGCCGTTGTTCACGGTTGCGATGCCGGCGCTGTCATAGCCGCGATATTCAAGCCGGCGCAGCGCCTCGACAAGCTGGGGCGCGACCTCATGATCGCCGAGAATGCCAATGATCCCGCACATTTACTTGCCCTCTTTCGTCTGCGCCTTGCGCGCTCTGAGCTTGTCCATCAGCCGCACGGCCAGCCCCGGCTTGTTCACCTGCGGGGCGCGTGCAACCGCCATTGCGCCATCCGGCACGTCGCTGGTGATGACAGCGCCCGAGGCGGTCATCGACCGGTCGCCGAGCTTGACCGGAGCCACGAGCATGGTGTTGGAGCCCACGAAAACATTGCGGCCGATGGTCGTGCGGTGCTTGAAGACGCCGTCATAGTTGCAGGTGATGGTGCCCGCGCCGATGTTGGTCTTCTCGCCCACATCCGCATCGCCAATGTAACTCAGGTGATTGACCTTGGCCCCCTCGGCGATCTGGGCGTTCTTGATCTCGACGAAATTGCCGACATGGACATCTTCAGCCAGCTCCGCACCCGGGCGCAGGCGGGCGAAGGGGCCGACGATGGCGCCACGGCTGACGTGGCAGCCTTCGAGATGCGAGAACGACCGGATGCGCGCGCCGGATTCGATCGTCACACCGGGGGCAAAGACGACATTGGGCTCGATCACCGCATCGCGGCCGATCACAGTGTCATGCGAGAAGTGCACCGTCTCGGGGGCGATGAGCGTCACCCCATCTTCAAGCACCTCGGCCCGCATCCGGGCTTGAAGCCGCGCTTCGGCGGCCATGAGTTCGGCGCGGGTGTTGATCCCGAGGGTCTCGGCCTCGTCGCAGACGACCACGCCCGCCGAAAGCCCACGGTCGCGGGAAAGGCCGACCACATCGGTCAGATAGTATTCGCCGGAGGCATTCGCATTGCCGACCGCCTCGATCAGCGAAATGAGCGTGGCGGCATCGGCGGTCAGAACGCCCGAGTTGCACAGCGTGATCGCCCGCTCCGCCTCGCTCGCATCCTTGAACTCGACAATCCGCTCCAGCCGGTCGCCTGTTGTAACCAGCCGCCCATAGCGGCCCGGATCGGCGGCCTCAAAGCCCAGAACCACCACGTCATGCGCGGCGCGGGCGGCGGCAAGCGCCTCGAGCGTTTCGCCCGAAATGAAGGGCGTATCGCCGTAGAGAACTACGATATCGCCCGAGAAGCCTTCCAAAGCCGCTTTTGCCTGCGCCACCGCGTGCGCTGTGCCAAGTTGTTCGGCCTGCTCGGCAATCAGAATATCTGGATCCCATCCGCGGGCGGCTTTGGCGACTGCCACGCCTCCGTGGCCTGTCACCACGACTGTGCGCTCTGGCGCCAGAGCAGCTCCCGATTTGAGCGCATGGACAACCAGAGGCGCGCCCCCCAGCGGGTGGAGAACCTTCGGCAGATCGGAATTCATCCTCGTGCCCTGACCGGCGGCCAGAATAACCAAAGCAATGCTCATCAGCGCCTCAAACCGTTTCTTGCCGCACCTTCTATCGGGCGCGATGCAAAGCGCAAGGTTTTCGGGGTTCACAAGACCTTTCGCTTCGTTACACCGACTGTAGCAGAAGGAGAGGCCAATGCGCAGCGTGATTTTCGATCTCGACGGGACACTGGCCGACACGAGCCGCGATTTGGTGGCGGCTGCCAATGTCTGCTTCCGGGGCTTAGGGCTTGGCGATGTGCTTGATCCGGTCCGCGATGCCAGCACGGCGATGCGCGGCGGGCGGGCGATGCTGCGGCTCGGGTTCGAGCGGACAGGGGGCCACGGCGCAGATGAGGTCGACCGGCAGTATCCGATCCTGCTTGAGGCCTATGGCGCCAATCTCTCGGGCGAGAGCTTCCTTTTCCCCGGCGCGATGGAGGCCGTCGGGGCGCTGCGCGGGGCTGGTTTCGCCGTGGGCATCTGCACCAACAAACCCGAGGCGCTGGCCGAGCGCCTGATGCGCGATCTCGGCGCGCGCGAGGCTTTCGCCTCGCTTGTCGGCGCCGATACGCTCCCCGTGCGCAAACCCGACCCCGCGCCGCTGATCGAGGCCGTGCGCCGGGCGGGCGGGCGGCTCGAACGCTCGCTCCTTGTGGGCGATACCGTGACCGACCGTGAAACCGCGCGGGCGGCAGGGGTGCCCTCGGTGCTCGTGACCTTCGGTCCCACGGGACAGGCCGTGCGCGATCTTGCGCCCGAGGCGGTGATCGACAGGTTCGACGAACTTGCCGCGGTGGCCGAAGCGCTGTTGCCGCTCTGACCCATTGACCGGCGCTCGGGTCTGGTCAGAGTGTGTGTCAAGGAGGCCGCGCCCCATGCTTGGAACCACGCGCCGCCCGGTGATCTTGCTGGCCATCGGTCAGACCCTCGCCTGGGCCAGCATTTACTATACCTTCCCCGCGCTCCTACTGCGGTGGGAGCAGGATATGGGCTGGTCCAAGCCCGAGGTGACCATGGCGATCACCTTGGGCGTTCTGATCTCGGCCCTGATGGCGCCGCTCGCCGGGCGGATCATCGACGCGGGCCGTGGGCCACATATGATGGCGGGGGCGGCGGTTCTGGGGGGTGTTCTGATGATCCTCCTGTCGCGGGTCGAGACGCTCTGGCAGTTCTATCTGGTCTGGGGCGGCATCGGCGTGGCGATGTCGGGTGCCCTCTACGAGCCCTGCTTTGCCCTTGTGACCCGCGCCAAGGGGGCGGGGGCCAAGGGGTCGATCGTGCTCATCACGCTCGTCGCGGGCTTTGCCAGCACGATCTCGTTTCCGGCCGTTCATGCGGTGGCCGAGGCCGGCGGCTGGCGGGCGGCGGTCTTGGTGGCGGCGGGGGTGGTGATGTTCGGCTCGGCGCCGCTCCACTGGATCGGCGGGCGGGCGCTCGAGGCGGGGCGGGTCGAGGAACCGATTGTCGAAACCGCAACCAAGACGCCGCGCCGCGCCTTTCTGCGGCGGGCCGCCTTCTGGTATCTGGCCGCGGGGTTCGCGCTTGTGGCGGTCGTTCACAGCGCCACATTGCATCACCTTCTCTCCTATCTCGACGAGCGCGGCCTGAGCCCCGAGACAGCCGTTCTCGCAGCCTCCTTCATCGGCCCGATGCAGGTGGCGGGGCGGCTCGCGATGATGATGAGCGAGAAATACATCTCGCATCACGGCGTGGCGCTCACCGCCTTCGGCCTCATTGGGGCCTCTGTCGCGCTCCTCTGGCTGGGGCAGGGCGCGCCGGTGACGCTCTCGGGCTTTGTCATGCTCTTTGCCGGAGCCTATGGGACCGTCTCGATCCTGCGCCCGCTGATCGCCCGCGATATCCTTGGCGGGCGGGATTTCGGGGCGAAATCGGGGGCGCTGGCGCTGCCCTACCTGATCGGCTCGGCCAGCGCGCCGTGGCTTGGAGCGGTCGTCTGGCGGATTGGTGGTTACGGGCTGATGTTCGCCATCCTGATCGGCCTCATGGCGCTGGGCTGCGGGCTTTACCTCGCCGCGCATCTGCGTGCCGACCGTGATCGGCGCAAAGCCGAGGCTTGACCGGACGGCGGCAGTTTCGTATTAAATGAACATCTGTTCAATAAACGGAGCCGCCGATGTTTACCGCCTCGATGAGATTCGACCTTGGCGACGAGGTGAATGCCCTGCGTGAGATGGTCCATTCCTTCGCGCAAGCGCGGATCAAGCCGATGGCGGCGGAGATCGACAAGGCCAACCTCTTTCCGGCGGAGCTTTGGAAGGAACTGGGCGATCTGGGCCTTCTTGGCATCACCGTGCCAGAGGAATTCGGCGGGGTGGGCCTTGGCTATCTCGCCCATGTGGTCGCGGTCGAAGAGATCGCCCGCGCCTCTGCCTCGGTGAGCCTCTCCTACGGGGCGCATTCCAACCTTTGCGTCAACCAGATCAACCTTAACGGCACGCCCGAGCAAAAGCGCAGATACCTGCCGGGGCTGATTTCCGGCGCGCATGTCGGCGCGCTGGCCATGTCAGAGGCGGGGGCGGGGTCGGACGTTGTGTCGATGAAGCTCAAGGCCGAGAAGAAGAACGACCATTACCGCCTCAATGGCACGAAATTCTGGATCACCAACGGGCCGGATGCCGACACGCTGATCGTCTATGGCAAGACCGATCCCGAGGCCGGATCGAAGGGCATCACCGCCTTCATCGTCGAAAAGACCATGACGGGGTTTTCGACCGGCCCGCATTTCGACAAGCTCGGGATGCGCGGCTCGAACACCGCCGAGCTGATTTTCGAGGATGTCGAGGTTCCGTTCGAGAATATCCTTGGCGAAGAGGGCAAGGGCGTGCGCGTCCTGATGTCGGGGCTTGATTACGAGCGGGTTGTCCTATCCGGCATCGGCACGGGGATCATGGCGGCCTGTCTTGACGAGGTGATGCCCTATCTCGCCAGCCGCAAGCAGTTTGGCCAGCCGATCGGGAGCTTTCAGCTCATGCAAGGCAAGATCGCCGATATGTATACCAAGATGAATTCCGCCCGCGCCTATGTCTACGAGGTCGCCAAAGCCTGTGATCGCGGCGAGGTGACGCGGCAGGACGCCGCCGCCTGCGTGCTTTATGCCTCGGAAGAGGCGATGACGGTGGCGCATCAGGCGGTGCAGGCGATGGGCGGCATGGGCTTCATGAACGAGACGCCCGTGGCGCGGATCTTCCGCGATGCCAAGCTCATGGAGATCGGCGCGGGAACCTCCGAGATCCGCCGGATGCTGATCGGCCGCGAAATGATGGGGGCGATGTGATGCGCCTGACCTCGCAATTCTCGCCCGCCTCGCAAGAGGCAAAAGACCGCCGTTCCAGCCACTTGGCATCCATTTCTCAAGTAGCCGAGGCAGCGGCGAGCGCGGCCGCGGGCGGCGGCGAGAAGGCCATGGCGCGGCATATCTCGCGGGGCAAGATGGCGCCTCGGGCGCGGGTTGCCGCTTTGCTCGATGCGGGCTCGCCCTTTCTCGAGATCGGCGCAACCGCCGCCTACGATATGTATGATGGCGCCGCGCCGGGGGCTGGCGTGATCGCCGGCGTAGGCCGTGTCTCGGGCCGCGAGGTGATGATCGTCTGCAACGATGCCACCGTGAAGGGCGGCACCTATTACCCGATGACCGTCAAGAAGCACCTGCGCGCGCAGGAGATCGCCGCGCAATGCGGGCTGCCTTGCGTCTATCTCGTAGACTCGGGAGGGGCCAATCTGCCCAATCAGGACGAGGTCTTTCCCGACCGCGATCATTTCGGACGGATATTCTATAATCAGGCCAATATGTCGGCCCGTGGAATCGCCCAGATCGCCGTGGTGATGGGATCCTGCACCGCAGGCGGGGCCTATGTGCCGGCGATGGCGGATGTCTCGATCATCGTCCGCGAACAGGGGACGATCTTTCTGGCCGGCCCGCCTTTGGTGAAAGCCGCGACCGGCGAGGTGGTGAGCGCCGAAGATCTGGGTGGCGGCGATGTGCATACGCGCCTGTCGGGCGTGGCCGATTATCTGGCCGAGGATGATGCCCATGCCTTGGCGCTGGCGCGGCAGGCGGTTGCGTCAATTGCGGCGCGTAACCATTCAAATTTGAACAGGGAAACACCCGAACAGCCCGCCTACGACCCGGAGGAAATCCTCGGGATCGTTCCTCGCGATTTGCGCACGCCCTATGATATCCGTGAGGTGATCGCCCGCGTCTTTGATGGTTCGCGGTTTGACGAATTCAAGGCGCGGTTTGGCGAGACGCTGGTCACCGGCTTTGCCCATCTCGACGGCTGGCCCGTGGGGATCGTCGCCAACAACGGGGTGCTTTTCTCCGAGGCCGCCCAAAAGGGCGCGCATTTCATCGAGCTCTGCAGTCAGCGTCGTATCCCGCTGATTTTCCTGCAAAACATCACCGGTTTCATGGTCGGCCGCAAATACGAGAACGAAGGCATCGCCCGGCATGGCGCCAAGATGGTCACCGCCGTGGCGACGACCGCTGTTCCCAAGATCACCATGGTCGTCGGAGGCTCGTTCGGGGCTGGAAATTATGGCATGAGTGGAAGGGCTTATAGCCCAAACTTCATGTGGACTTGGCCGAATTCCCGCACCGCCGTCATGGGCGGCGAGCAGGCGGCGGGCGTCTTGGCCACGGTCAAGCGTGACGCGATGGAGCGCGCGGGCCAGACTTGGAGCACCGAGGAAGAGGCCGAATTCAAGCGCCCCACGATCGAGATGTTCGACCGCCAGAGCCACCCGCTCTATGCCTCGGCCCGCCTCTGGGACGACGGCATCATCGACCCGCGCAAGAGCCGCGAGGTGCTGTCCTTGAGCCTCTCAGCCTCGCTCAACACCCCGATCCCCGAAACCCGCTTCGGCGTCTTCAGGATGTAGCCCATGTTCACGCGCATTCTCATAGCCAACCGGGGCGAGATCGCCTGCCGCATCATCCGCTCGGCGCGGGCGATGGGGGTCGAGACGGTCGCCGTCTATTCCGATGCCGATGCCGGCGCGATGCACGTCACCATGGCCGATCACGCGGTGCATATCGGCGGGCCGCGCCCGGCCGAAAGCTATTTGCGCGGTGAGGCGATCATCGCGGCGGCCAAGGCCACGGGGGCCGAGGCGATCCATCCCGGTTATGGCTTTCTCTCGGAAAACCCCGATTTCGTCGAAGCGGTCGAGGCGGCGGGCCTTGTCTTCATCGGCCCTTCGGCCAAGGCGATCCGGGCCATGGGCCTCAAGGACGCGGCCAAGCGGGTGATGGAAGAGGCGGGCGTGCCGGTCGTTCCGGGCTATCACGGGGCCGAGCAGGGCGAGGCGCATCTGGCGGCCGAGGCGGAAAAGATCGGATATCCGGTCCTGATCAAGGCCGTGGCCGGCGGCGGCGGCAAGGGGATGCGGCGGGTCGAGGCGGCGAAGGATTTCGCCACAGCGCTCGCTTCGGCCCGCTCGGAAGCGGCAAGCGCCTTCGGCAACGATGCGGTGCTTATCGAGAAATACGTCAGCCACCCGCGCCATATCGAGGTGCAGGTCTTCGGCGATGGCACCAAATCGGTGCACCTCTTCGAGCGGGATTGCTCGCTCCAGCGGCGGCACCAGAAGGTGATCGAAGAGGCTCCCGCGCCGGGGATGACGGATGAGGTCCGCTCGGCCATGGGCGCCGCCGCCGTCCGCGCGGCCGAGGCGATCGGTTACAAGGGCGCGGGCACGATCGAGTTTATCGCCGATGGGCAGGGCGGGCTGCGCCCTGACGGGTTCTGGTTCATGGAGATGAACACCCGCCTGCAGGTCGAGCACCCCGTGACCGAGGCGATCACCGGTGTCGATCTGGTCGAATGGCAATTGCGCGTGGCGGCGGGCGAGCCTCTGCCGCTCGGGCAGGACGATCTGACCATCAGCGGCCATGCCTTCGAGGCGCGGCTCTATGCCGAGGACGTGCCCGCAGGATTCCTGCCCGCGACCGGCACCTTGGCGGTTCTCGATTTCGCCCCCGCGGCCCGCGCCGATACCGGCGTGCGGGCGGGTGACGCGATCAGCCCGTGGTATGACCCGATGATCGCCAAGATCATCGTCCACGGCCCCACCCGTAACATCGCCCGCGCCCGCCTTGTTCAGGCGCTGGGCCAGACGCGGGTGGCGGGCACAGTGACCAACCTCGGCTTCCTCGGCGCGCTGGCGCGGCACGGGGGCTTTGCCAAGGGCGAGGTCGATACCGGCCTCATCGCCCGCGATCTGGTGGCGCTGACCGAGGCGCATGGGACGCCCGAGTTGCGCGGTGCGATGCTGGGCGTGGCGGCGTTGGTGGGGGCGGGGATCGTGCCGGGGGCGGCGACGGGCTTTGCGCTGTGGCAGCCGCTCGAGCAGAGCATCGGGCTGAGCGCCGAGGGGGCCGAGGTCGTCGTGACTTTCCGGCTATCCGAAGGTGGCGTGCAGGCCGATCTGCGGTTCGACGGACAAAGCTATGACGCGAAATGGGTCGACGGGGCCTGGCAAGTCGCGGGCCAGCCGCGGTTCGAGGCCGTCCGCGCGGCGGGTGAGGTTTTCGTCTTCGCCCCCGGTGTCACCCTCGAATGCCGGATCCTCGACCCGCTAGATCGAGAAAGCGATGTAGGGCAGGGCGGCGATGTGGCCTTGTCGCCGATGCCGGGGCTGGTGCGGGCGGTGCTCGTCGAGGCGGGGCAGGCGGTGGCGGCGGGCGAGAGGCTCGCGGTGCTTGAGGCGATGAAGATGGAGCACGCGCTGACGGCAGGGCGCGATGGGGTCGTGGCCGAGGTGCTTTGCGCCGAGGGGGATCAGGTCGAGGCGGGCGTCGTGCTCGTGCGGCTGGAGCCGGAGGGCGAGGCATGAGCGAATTCGTCTGCCTCTACGAGGTTGGTCCGCGCGACGGGCTTCAGAACGAGGCGCGGATCATCAGCGTCGAGCACAAGGTCGGCCTGATCCGTGCGCTGGTGCAGGCGGGGCTGAAGGATATCGAGGTCGGCTCTTTCGTGTCGGAGAAATGGGTGCCGCAGATGGCCAATACCGACCGGGTGATGGCGGGGCTCGATTATGGGCGGGATGTGAACTACGCGGTTCTGGTGCCCAACATGAGGGGTTTTGAAGCGTGGCGCGAGGCCCGCGCCGCCCTGCCGCGTATCCCTGGCGAGATCGCTGTGTTTATCGCGGCCAGTGAAGGGTTCTCAAAGGCCAACCTCAATTGCACCATCGCCGAGAGCCTCGAACGGGTGCGCCCCGTCGTCGAGGCGGCCATGACCGAGAGCGTGAAGGTGCGCGGCTATGTCTCCTGCGTGACCGACTGCCCCTATGACGGCCCGACCGCACCGGAGGCGGTGGCCGATGTGGTGGCGCGGCTCTCCGAGATCGCCGAAATGCCCGTCTCGCTGGGCGACACCATTGGCAAAGGCACGCCCGATCGGGTGCAGGCGATGCTCAGGGCGGTAAAGCGCCATGTGCCGGCCGAGCGGCTCGCAGGGCATTTCCACGACACGGGCGGGCGGGCGCTTGCCAATATCGAGGCCGCGCTCGACGAAGGCTTGCGGGTCTTTGATACGGCGGTGGGTGGTCTCGGCGGCTGCCCCTATGCGCCGGGTGCGCCGGGGAATGCGGCGACCGAGGCGGTCATGGACCGGCTCACCGCGCTGGGCTATGAGACCGGCCTTGATCGCGCGGCCGTCGGACGGGCGGCGACCATTGCCAAATCCATGAGGGGGCGGGCATGAGCCAGTTTGAGACCATTTCCATCAGCCGGGACGGGCGCGGCGTTGCCACGCTCGAGCTGGCCCGCGAGGACAAGCATAATGCGCTCTCGGCGCAGATGATGGACGAGCTGACCGATGCGGCCGAGCGTCTGGGTGCCGATCCCGACGTGCGGGTCGTGATCATCACGGGCCGCGGAGCCAGTTTCTGCGCCGGAGGCGATCTTGGCTGGATGCGCGACCAGATGGCAGGCGGCGAAGACGCCCAGAGAGGCGCGGCCTACAAGCTCTCGGGGATGCTTCGGGCCATAAATACAATTCCCAAACCGGTCATTGCCCGCGTTCAGGGCAATGCCTTCGGCGGCGGGGTCGGGATCATCAGCGTCTGCGACGTGGCCGTCTGCGTCGAGACCGCAAAGTTTGGCCTGACCGAGACCAAGCTCGGCCTCGTGCCGGCCACCATCGGCCCCTATGTGGTGGCCAAGTTGGGGGCGTCGATGGCCCGGCGGGTTTTCATGTCGAGCCGGGTTTTCGGAGCGACCGAGGCGGAGCGGCTGGGTCTTATTGCAAGGATCGGTGCGGCCGACGACTTGGATGCGCTCGTCGAAGCCGAGGTGGTGCCCTATCTCTCCTGCGCTCCGGGCGCGGTCGCCACGGCCAAGCGCCATCTTCTCGCACTCGCCCCTGCCATCGACGACGAGGTGATCGCCATGTCGGCCGAGGTTCTGGTCGGGCGCTGGCAGGACGGCGAAGCGGCCGAGGGGATCGCCGCTTTCTTTGAAAAGCGCAAACCGCGCTGGGCCAAAGGCTGATCCGGCTCAATAAACTCCGCAAAAAGCGCGATCTTCCGGCCAGCTTCGGTTGACCCTCTCACAAGGCGGAGGTAAAGCCATCCCAAGGGTTTTGGCGCGCTGTCTTTTGGCGCCGCTCGTCTTGAAAGGAACCACCTTGGAAGACCTGCTTCGCGAATATCTTCCCATCGTCATTTTCCTCGGCCTTGCCATTGCTCTGGGAGCGATTCTGGTCCTCGCCGCGGTGATCGTCGCGGTTCGCAATCCCGACCCCGAAAAGGTCAGCGCCTATGAGTGTGGCTTCAACGCCTTCGACGATGCGCGGATGAAATTCGATGTGCGGTTCTACCTCGTGTCGATTCTTTTCATCATCTTCGATCTCGAGGTGGCGTTCCTCTTTCCCTGGGCCGTGGCGTTCAAGGATCTGAGCATGGTCGGTTTCTGGTCGATGATGGTGTTCTTGGGCGTGCTGACGATCGGCTTTGCCTATGAGTGGAAAAAAGGCGCCCTTGAGTGGAGCTGACCGACTTTCGGGTCGATTGCTGCCACGGCCATTATAACTGCCTTAAACTCCCTCGGGGCTCGTCAGGCAGAGTCCCGTCGCTCTGAAATTTGGGTGTAAAAGCTTTCGAGCGCGGCCAAGGACATGGGGCGCGCATGAAGGAAGCCTTGTTGAAAATGACATCCCGTTCGCGCGATCATTTCTGACTGGATCGCGGTTTCGACCCCTTCAGAAACGACTTCAAGGTGAAAGCCCTCTCCGAGCCTGACCATCGATTCGAACAACAGATTTGATGACCGGTCCTGACCGAGACTTGCCACAAAACTCCTGTCGATTTTGAGCGTGCTGAAGGGAAATTGACGCAAATAGCTGATCGACGCAAAACCCGTGCCAAAATCGTCCAAAGCAAACTGAAAGCCTTTTGCGCTTAGCTGCTCAATACGCTGCCGTGCGGTCTCCGGAACTTCGATCAGCGCATTTTCGGTGATTTCGATCACGATCCTGGATGGGTCCAAGCCTCTCGTTCCCACGGCTTCGAGAATCTGGTCGGGAAAATCCGGGTGGACCAGCTGGAGGGGTGAGACATTGATGCTCACATGAAGCCAGGGCGTCGCAGCCAGCGCGTCGCAACATCTGTCGATGACAAATTTCCCAAGTTCCGGCACAAGGCCGCGGCTTTCGGCGATCGGGATGAAATCTGAGGGCGGAACCGGTCCCAAAACCGGATCGTTCCACCTGAGCAGAGCCTCGGCGTAGGCCATCTCTCGACCGCGACTGTCAACGACCGGCTGAAAGACAACGTCGAAGGGGTTTCGGGAGGTGCCAACTTCTTGAAGCCCCTTTCGAAGCCGATCTTCGACCATACGCTCCTTGTCCCGCTCGCCCTTGAGTTCATCAGAGAACAGGACTTCGGCAATCGCATTGTCATGTTTTGCCCGATACATTGCGGCATCCGCGCGTAGAAGAAGGTCAGACCAGCTGAGATTGGGCTCGCTGATCGCGACACCCATTGCTGCACCAATAACAAGGTACTCTTCGTTTATTTTGACCGGAACTGCGGCACGCTTCCGAATCCGTGCACAAACCTTGCGGGCGGCTTTTTCGGGGTCGTCGTCAAATATCAGGGCCATAAACTCATCGCCTCCCAGCCGTGCGACGATGTCTCCCTTTCTGCTTGCCCCGATGAGCCTGTCGGCGAGAACGCCCAGGGCTTGGTCACCACAATCGTGCCCCATCGAGTCGTTCAATCTTTTAAAGCCGTTTACGTCCAAATAGAGCAAAGCGCAGGTTCCTTTGCTCAGCGCCTCTCGGATCTCTGATGTTTCGACAAGAGCCGAGACGCCGGCTCTGTTCAAAAGGCCCGTCAGGCTATCCGTTTCGGCGGCCTTTTTGACCCGTTCTCTTTCCGTGAGGATGCTTTGAATCAATTGGCGATACCAACCCTTCATGAAGAACGACAGGATGGTCATCACTGCGCTTACGGCCAGATAGAAGGGAGCGAGCCGCGCGAGAATCTCGTTCCCGGGTTTCAGGTTGGGCCAAGAAAGCCGGCCGATCCCCTCGCCGGATATGCCGCTGATCTGGATCGAATGATCGGAGTCGGGAAGAGGCTGGCTGGCCAAACCGAACTCCAGTTTCGGCACATCCACCAGGTGCGCCAGTTCGTTCAAATTATCATTGGTAAGGAAGAAAAGACCCACGACGGTAAGATCGGTTGGGTCGCCGATCGTCGGTCGATCTTGCAACGATGCCAAGCCGTAGGCGGCGAGTTGACCGTTTAGAACGACCAAACCGCTCCGAGGCACCGAACCGACAACGGAATTGACCGGCACCGCGCCGAAAAGGCCGTTCAGGTAAGCAGGAGTTTCTTCGTCCCGTGAGATATGCACGATGTCGACGCCGTAAGCGTCTACCACAAAGAGCGTATCAAGAATTTCGCCTGACCCGACATAGTTCGAACCTTGCTGGTCGGCCCAACTTTCCAGATCGCCGAGGTTGTCCCTGATGTCATGCTTCATGAAGTCGTTTTCGACAGCCATGGCAACGCCATGGCCGATATCATCAAGCCCATGCTTCAAGGCATCGCCAACATAATTTTCCGCCTCGGCATTCAGGATATGGGCGGTCAGAAGTGCCGAGCCAAGCAACGCGCCTGTTCCAAAGATTGCTGCAACCATCTGACTGGCGCGAAATCGCGAGGAGTAGTGGCGTTCGACAGAGTTTAACGAAGTCGTCACGAGCTTGACCCTCAAGGTTCTTGGCCCGGATTTGACGGAAGAAGGTAAATTACAGCCTTCTTTGGGTGTAACAAAAATAGAAAATTCGATTAGAATGGCCGGCCATATGCGCTGGCATACCAAGTTCGATGCTCCGATCCTTGACCTTCGGGTGACGCGGGCATAGGACGAACGCGCAGGACGAAGTGCTGAAGACTGAGGACTCATTCATGGGCGTTGCCACATCGCAAAATAGTGCAGGCGTCGACAAGGAAGTTGTCACCCGCGCAATCAATTCCGAGCTTCAGGACAAGGGTTTCCTCGTCACCTCGACCGCCGACATCATCAACTGGGCGCGCACCGGCTCGCTTCACTGGATGACCTTCGGTCTTGCCTGCTGCGCCGTCGAGATGATGCACACCTCGATGCCGCGCTATGACCTCGAGCGGTTCGGAACAGCGCCGCGCGCTTCCCCGCGTCAGTCCGACCTGATGATCGTCGCGGGCACGCTGACCAACAAGATGGCCCCGGCGCTCCGGAAGGTCTATGACCAGATGCCCGAGCCGCGCTATGTGATTTCGATGGGCTCCTGCGCCAATGGCGGCGGCTATTACCATTACAGCTATTCGGTCGTGCGCGGCTGTGACCGGATCGTTCCGGTTGATGTCTATGTTCCCGGCTGCCCGCCGACGGCCGAAGCGCTGCTTTACGGTATCCTGCAACTCCAGCGCAAAATCCGCCGCACCGGCACGATCGTTCGATAGGGGGCCCCATGTCTGAAGCTTTGCAAGAACTTGGTGCCCTGCTTGAGTTGAAGCGCCGCGACTGCGTTCTGGGCCACGAGGTCGCCTATGGCGAGCTGACCATGGATGTCTCGCCCAACACGCTGGCGCCCTTCGTCGAGTATCTCTTGAACGACAGCGCCTGCAAGTTCTCGACCCTTGTCGACATCACCGCCGTCGACCATCCCGGCCGCGCCAAGCGGTTCGACGTGGTCTACCACTTCCTGTCGATGTACACCAACCAGCGCATTCGCCTGCGGGTCTCGATCCGCGAGGACGAGATGGTTCCCTCGATCGTCGAGGTCCACCCCTCGGCCAACTGGTTCGAGCGCGAAGTGTTCGATATGTTCGGGATCCTCTTCACCGGCCACCCAGACCTGCGCCGGATCCTGACCGACTATGGTTTCCGCGGCCATCCGCTGCGCAAGGATTTCCCGACCACCGGCTATACCGAGGTCCGCTATGACGAGGCGCAGAAGCGCGTAGTCTATGAGCCGGTCTCCTTGGTGCAGGAATACCGCCAGTTCGATTTCATGTCACCGTGGGAAGGGGCGGAATACATCCTTCCGGGCGACGAGAAGAAAGGGGCCTAAAATGATGCGTCATCACGAAGCTTTTGCCGCCCACGGCCATCACTTTGCAGGCCACGGCCAGTTCGGGATCCTGATCTTGCTGGCGCTTGCCGCCGCTCTGGTGATCCCGTTTTGGCGGCTCCTGCCGCGCCACGGCATTCCCGCGTGGATTTCCTTCTTCGCGATCTTCCCGCCCTGCGCGCTGCTTCTTCTGTGGGTGGTATCGTTCCGCGAGGAAGCGAAGGTCTGACGCGTTCCGCCTCATTGGGCGAGGCGCATTATGAATTTGAAGTCGCAAGGCGCGGGCCGGATCCCGCAATGCGGCAAGACAGTTTGATGGGTGCAAGATGATGGACGGCAACTTCAACGACGCTCAGACGGGCGAGCAGAAGATCCGCAATTTCAACATCAACTTCGGGCCGCAGCACCCGGCGGCGCACGGCGTTCTGCGCCTTGTGCTCGAGCTCGACGGCGAGATTGTCGAGCGGTGCGACCCGCATATCGGCCTTCTGCACCGGGGCACGGAAAAGCTCATGGAGAGCCGGACCTACCTGCAGAACCTGCCCTATTTCGACCGTCTCGACTATGTGGCGCCGATGAACCAGGAACACGCCTGGTGCCTGGCCATCGAAAAGCTGACCGGCACCGAAGTTCCGCGCCGCGCCTCGCTCATCCGCGTGCTCTATTCCGAAATTGGCCGCGTTCTGAACCACCTTCTCAACGTCACCACGCAGGCGATGGATGTGGGCGCACTGACCCCGCCGCTCTGGGGCTTTGAAGAGCGTGAAAAGCTCATGGTGTTTTACGAGCGCGCCTGTGGTGCCCGCTTGCACGCCGCCTATTTCCGCCCCGGTGGCGTTCACCAAGACCTGCCGCCCGCGCTGATCGACGATATCGACACATGGGCCGACGAGTTCCCAAAGGTGCTCGACGATATCGACGGGCTTCTGACCGAGAACCGCATCTTCAAGCAGCGCAACGCCGATATCGGCATCGTCACCGAGGACGATATCCTCAAGTGGGGCTTCTCGGGCGTCATGGTCCGTGGCTCGGGCCTGGCCTGGGATCTGCGTCGCGCGCAGCCCTATGAGTGCTATGACGAGTTCGAGTTCCAGATCCCCGTGGGCAAGAACGGCGACTGCTATGATCGCTATCTCTGCCGCATGGAAGAGATGCGCCAGTCGACCTCGATCATCAAACAGGCCATCGCCAAGCTGCGCGCGCCCGAAGGGCAGGGCGATATTCTGGCCCGTGGCAAGCTCACCCCGCCCAAGCGCAGCGACATGAAGACCTCGATGGAAAGCCTGATCCATCACTTCAAGCTTTATACCGAGGGCTTCCACGTCCCCGCCGGCGAGGTCTATGCCTGCGTCGAAGCGCCTAAGGGCGAGTTCGGCGTCTACCTTGTCGCCGACGGCACCAACAAACCCTACCGCGCCAAGCTGCGCGCGCCGGGCTTTCTGCACCTTCAGGCCATGGACCATATGGCCACCGGCCACCAACTTGCCGACGTTGCCGCCATCATCGGCTCGATGGACGTCGTTTTTGGAGAGATTGACCGCTAATGCTCCGCCGCCTGCACCACGACCAGCCCGCAAGCTTTGCCTTCACCCCCGCCAACAAGGCCTGGGCCGAAGCGCAGATCACCAAATACCCCGAAGGCCGTCAGGCTTCGGCGATCATCCCGCTTCTGTGGCGCGCGCAAGAACAAGAGGGCTGGCTGACCCGTCCGGCGATCGAGGCCGTGGCCGATATGCTCGGCATGGCCTATATCCGCGCGCTCGAGGTCGCCTCGTTCTACTTCATGTTCCAGCTGCAGCCGGTCGGATCGGTCGCGCATATTCAGGTTTGCGGCACGCTGTCGTGCATGATCTGCGGTGCGGAAAACCTGATCGCTGTCTGCAAGGACAAGATCGCCGCTAATGCCCACGCTCTTTCCGCCGATGGCAAGTTCTCGTGGGAAGAGGTCGAATGCCTCGGTTCCTGCGCCAACGCGCCGATGGCGCAGATCGGCAAGGACTATTACGAGGATCTGACCGCCGAGAAACTGGCGTGGATCATCGACGAGCTGGCCGCCGGCCGCGTGCCGACCCCGGGCCCGCAGAACGGCCGCTATGCCGCCGAGCCCCTCAAGGGCCTGACCACTCTCACCGCCCATGAAAGCGGCCGCACCCAGTTTAACGCGAGCGTCCAGCTGGCGACCGATATCGGCGATACGGTCAAGCGGATCGACGGGACCGAGGTTCCGCTTCTGACCCCGTGGCTTGGCAAGACCGCCAAGAAACCGGCGGCGAAGAAGCCGGCCGCGAAGAAAGCCGCGCCGAAAGCGGCGGCGACGAAGGCTGAGCCGAAGGCCGAGAAAAAGCCTGCGGCGAAAAAGCCTGCGGCCAAGAAAGCCGCCCCCAAGGCCAAGAAGGCCGAGACGAAGTAGAGCCATAGATGACCGACCAGAACTTAGCACAATCGGCCAAGGCAGGACGGCGCACCGCGCTCGTTCTGGCCGGCACCGGCGTGTTCTGGATCGTGATGACATTACTTGGATCGAAGTTCGGCTGGAGCAACCGCACCCGCGCGCTCTTCGATCTTTTCGCGCTCGCCGGTTTTGGCTGGGCGCTATTCTCGACATTTGCACTGTGGCGCGCGCGCCAGACCGGAAAAAGGTGAGCCCATGCTCAAGGACCAGGACCGTATCTTCACCAATATCTACGGGATGCACGACCGTTCGCTGAAAGGCGCGATTGCCCGCGGCCATTGGGATGGCACCGCCGGCATCATCAAGAAGGGCCGCGACTGGATCGTGAACGAGATGAAGGCCTCGGGCTTGCGTGGCCGCGGCGGCGCGGGTTTCCCGACGGGCCTCAAGTGGTCGTTCATGCCCAAGGAGTCGGACGGTCGCCCCGCCTATCTGGTGATCAACGCCGACGAATCCGAGCCGGGCACCTGCAAAGACCGCGAGATCATGCGCCATGATCCGCATACGCTGATCGAAGGGGCGCTGATCGCCTCTTTCGCGATGAATGCGCACGCCTGCTATATCTACATCCGTGGCGAATATATCCGCGAGCGCGAAGCGCTGCAGGCGGCGATCGACGAATGCTATGATGCTGGGCTTCTGGGCAAGAACGCCGCCAAGTCGGGCTGGGATTTCGATCTCTATCTGCACCACGGCGCCGGCGCCTATATCTGCGGCGAAGAAACGGCGCTTTTGGAAAGCCTCGAAGGCAAGAAGGGGATGCCCCGGATGAAGCCGCCGTTCCCGGCGGGCTCGGGCCTTTATGGCTGCCCGACGACGGTCAACAACGTTGAATCCATCGCCGTTGCCCCGACCATCCTGCGCCGGGGTGCTGCGTGGTTCGCAGGCTTTGGCCGCCAGAACAACGCGGGCACCAAGCTTTTCGCGATCTCGGGCCATGTGAACAACCCCTGCGTCGTCGAAGAATCCATGTCGATCACCTTCGAAGAGCTGATCGAAAAGCATTGCGGCGGCATTCGCGGCGGCTGGGACAACTTGCTGGGCGTCATTCCCGGCGGCTCGTCGGTGCCGGTCGTGCGCGGCGAGAAGATGCGCGATGCGATCATGGATTTCGATTATCTGCGTGGCGAATTGGGCTCGGGCCTCGGCACTGCAGCGGTGATCGTCATGGACAAGTCGGTCGATATCGTGAAGGCAATCTGGCGCCTGTCGAAGTTCTACAAGCACGAAAGCTGCGGCCAGTGCACGCCGTGCCGCGAAGGCACCGGCTGGATGATGCGGGTGATGGAACGGCTCGTGAAGGGCGAGGCTTCGGTTGAAGAAATCGACATGCTCTGGGACGTGACCAAGCAGGTTGAAGGCCACACGATCTGTGCCCTAGGTGATGCGGCCGCCTGGCCTATTCAGGGTCTGATCCGCAACTTCCGAGGCGAGATCGAGGATCGGATCAAATCCCGCTCGGGCGCGATCGCGGCCGAGTAAGCTATAAGAATTTCGCAATGAACACGGCCGGTTGGAGATATCCAGCCGGCCTTTCTTATGGGCGACGCCTTGCCGGCCGAACGCCCGTTTTCACTTCGATATTGAATATCAGCGCCCGAGGCGCGACACCAAGGCAGGCGGCATCAAAGACCGCGCAAAATCATTCGAGGCATAGCGTTGAAAAAGATCCTGATCCTAGCACTTGGCCTGACCCTTGGCGCGCTTCCGGCGCGGGCGAACGAGGTGCCTTTGAAGGATGTTCCTTTCGTTAGCGAAGGTATCATCGCCACGGGCATCGCCTATGAAATCGGTCGCGTCTGCCCAAGCCTGACAGCGCGGGTGCTGGCGGGGATCTTCTTTCTCTACGAGCTTCAGTCCTATGCCTATGACCTTGGCTACTCCAAGGCCGAGGTCGACGGCTTTATCAACGACAAGGACGAAAAGACCCGTCTCGAGTCCGTGGCGCGGGCGCGTTTGGCCGAGATGGGGGCCATGGCTGACCAGCCGGAAACCTACTGTGCCGTAGGGCGACAGGAGATCAAACTCGGAAGCCAGATCGGCAAGCTTCTTCGATAGCACGAAATCCGGGCGATTTTCCTGCCGCAGGGTGAATTTTCCAGCCAAAATAATGTCGTTCCGGCTGGCATCATCCGGCGTGACGGGATAGAAGGCGGCAACTGTATCGCCCGCGCGCCCGCGCGCGTGTGAGGCGTGCCGGTGGGACGAACCAAAAGGCTGGCCATGTCTGATTTGCGAAAAGTCATTATCGACGGGAACGAAGTTGAGGTACCGGGGGCAATGACCCTGATTCAGGCCTGCGAGGTCGCCGGTATCGAGGTTCCGCGTTTCTGCTATCACGAGCGGCTGTCGATCGCCGGCAACTGCCGGATGTGTCTGGTCGAGGTTGTGGGCGGCCCGCCCAAGCCTGCCGCCTCTTGCGCCATGCAGGTGCGCGATCTGCGCCCCGGCCCGGAAGGGCAGCCCCCCGTGGTCAAGACCAACTCGCCGATGGTCAAGAAGGCCCGCGAGGGGGTGATGGAGTTTCTCCTGATCAACCACCCGCTCGATTGCCCGATCTGCGATCAGGGCGGCGAGTGCGATCTTCAGGATCAGGCGATGGCCTATGGCGTCGATTTCTCGCGCTACCGCGAGCCGAAGCGCGCCTCCGAGGATCTGAACCTCGGGCCGCTCGTCGAGACCCACATGACCCGCTGCATTTCCTGCACCCGCTGCGTGCGCTTCACGACCGAGGTCGCGGGCATCACCCAGATGGGCCAAACGGGGCGCGGCGAGGACAGCGAGATCACGAGCTACCTCGGCGAAACTCTTGAGTCGAACCTTCAAGGCAATATCATCGACCTTTGCCCCGTGGGCGCGCTCGTGTCCAAGCCCTATGCCTTTACCGCCCGCCCGTGGGAGCTGACCAAGACCGAAACCATCGACGTGATGGACGCGCTCGGCTCGAACATCCGCGTCGATACCAAGGGCCGCGAAGTCATGCGGATCCTGCCGCGCAACCATGACGGCGTGAATGAGGAATGGATCTCCGACAAGACCCGCTTTGTCTGGGACGGCCTGCGACGCCAGCGCCTCGACACCCCCTACATCCGCGAGAATGGCAAGCTGCGCAAAGCCACTTGGGGTGAGGCGCTCGCCGCCGCCGCCAAGGCGATGCAGGGCAAGAAGGTTGCCGGCCTTGTGGGCGATCTGGCGCCTGTCGAAGCTGTTTATGCGCTGAAGGAACTGGTCGAAAGCCTCGGCGGTTCGGTCGAATGTCGCACCGACAACGCCAAGCTGCCGGCGGGCAACCGTGGCGGCTATGCCGGCACCGCAACGATCGAGGATATCGACAGCGCCAAGATGATCCAGCTCATCGGCACCAACCCGCGCCTTGAAGCGCCGGTGCTGAACGCGCGTCTGCGCAAGGCCTGGATCAAGGGCGCGACCATTGGTCTTGTGGGCGAAGCCGTTGATCTGACGTATGATTACGTCCATGTCGGCACCGACCGCGCGGCTCTTGAGGATCTGTCGTCGAAGGAGATTGGCGCGACCAAGGATGTGCCGTCGCTCGTGATCGTCGGCCAAGGCGCGCTGCAAGAGGCGGATGGCGAGGCGGTTCTTGCCCATGCGATGAAGCTTGCCGCGAATTCGAATTCCAAGCTGATGATCCTTCACACCGCCGCCGCCCGCGTGGGCGCGATGGATGTGGGAGCCACGACCGAAGGCGGCATGGCCGCCGCTCTGGACGGGGCCGAGGTGATCTATAGCCTTGGGGCGGACGAGGTCGAAATCGGCGAGGGCGCGTTCGTGATTTATCAGGGCTCGCACGGCGACCGTGGCGCGCACCGCGCCGACATCATCCTGCCGGGCGCGGCCTATACCGAGGAAGGCGGCCTCTTCGTCAACACCGAAGGCCGCCCCCAGATTGCCATGCGCGCGGGCTTTGCCCCGGGCGAGGCGAAAGAGAACTGGGCGATCCTCAGGGCGCTGTCGGCCGAGCTTGGCAAGACGCTCCCCTATGACAGCATCGCCGGCCTGCGCCGCGCGCTGGTGGCGGCCTTCCCGCACCTCGGCGCGATCGACGAAGTGGCCGAGAACGAGCTGAAAGCGATCAAGCCCAAGAAGCTGGGCAAGGCCACTTTCCGCAACGCGATCAAAGACTTCTACCTGACCAACCCGATCGCCCGTTCGAGCGCGCTGATGGCTGAGCTATCGGCTCAGGCCAAGGCGCGGACCGGCGACAAGATGGCAGCGGAATAAAGGACGGGACAATGGTTGAATTCTTCACGACCACCAACCTCGGGATCGTACTTCTGATCCTTGGTCAGTGTCTTTTGGTCCTTGTGCCGCTTCTCGTGGCGCTCGCGTTCCTCATGTATGCCGACCGCAAGATCTGGGCCGCCGTGCAGATGCGCCGTGGCCCCAACGTGGTGGGCGTTTTTGGCCTTCTGCAGTCTTTCGCGGACTTTCTGAAATACATCGTCAAGGAAGTCGTCGTGCCGGCGGGCGCCGACAAGGCGGTGTTCTTCTTGGCACCCATGATCTCCTTCGTCCTCGCGGTCATCGCCTGGGCGGTGATCCCATTCGACGATGGCTGGGTGCTTTCGGACATCAACGTGGCCATCCTTTATGTCTTCGCCATTTCCTCGCTCGAGGTTTACGGCGTGATCATGGGCGGCTGGGCCTCGAACTCGAAATACCCGTTCCTCGGTTCGCTGCGGTCCGCCGCTCAGATGATTTCCTACGAGGTCTCGATCGGCCTCATCATCATCGGTGTGATCATCTCCACCGGCTCGATGAACTTCGGCGATATCGTGCGGGCGCAAGAGGGAAGCTGGGGCATCTTCAACTGGTACTGGCTGCCGCATTTCCCGATGTTGTTCCTCTTCTTTATCAGCGCCTTGGCCGAAACCAACCGCCCGCCGTTCGATCTTCCCGAAGCGGAATCCGAGCTTGTGGCCGGCTATCAGGTGGAATATTCCTCGACGCCCTTCCTGCTCTTCATGATCGGGGAATTGATGGCCGTGGTGCTGATGTGCGCCTTGGTCTCGCTTCTCTTCTTCGGTGGCTGGCTCTCGCCGATCCCCGGATTGCCCGATGGCATCTGGTGGATGGTGATCAAGATGTCGTTCTTCTTCTTCATCTTCTCGATGGTGAAGGCGATCACCCCGCGCTACCGCTACGACCAGCTGATGCGCCTTGGCTGGAAGGTATTCCTGCCGATGTCGCTTGGATGGGTCGTGATCGTATCCTTCCTTGCCAAATACGAAGCCCTCGGCGGCCTTTGGGCCCGCTGGACGATCGGAGGCTGATCCCATGACCCAGATCGATTACGGCCGCGCCGCCAAATACTTTCTCCTCGCCGATTTCGCCAAGGGCTTTGCCTTGGGGATGAAATACTTCTTCGCGCCCAAGGCGACGCTCAACTATCCGCACGAGCGCGGGCCGCTCAGCCCCCGCTTCCGTGGCGAGCACGCGCTGCGCCGATATCCGAACGGCGAAGAGCGCTGCATTGCCTGCAAGCTCTGCGAGGCGATCTGCCCCGCGCAGGCGATCACCATCGACGCCGAGCCGCGCGAGGACGGCTCGCGCCGCACCACGCGCTATGACATCGACATGACGAAATGCATCTACTGCGGCTTCTGCCAAGAGGCCTGCCCCGTGGATGCCATCGTCGAAGGCCCGAATTTCGAGTTCTCGACCGAGACCCGCGAAGAGCTGTTCTATGACAAGGAGAAACTCCTTGCCAACGGCGAGCGCTGGGAGGCCGAGATTGCCCGCAACCTCGAGATGGATGCGCCCTACCGATGACCGACAACAATCCCTTTGCGGCCATGATGAAGGCCGGGCAGGACTGGGCCAAGGCGCTCAATCCCGCGCTTGATTCCTTTGTGCCGAGCGGGTTGGACAAGCTCTGGCCGACCATGCCAGCCGAGGCGATGGAAGCCATCATGGGCCGCACCTTTAATCCCGAAGGGCTCGACGCCAAGACACGCCTTTTGATGACCTTGATGGGTCTGACGATCCTTGGCGCCCAGAACGATGCCCAGATCCGCCTGACCGTCCGCCACGCGCGTGCCGCCGGCGCCAGCAAACAGGAAATCGCCGAGACGATCGCGCAGGCCGCGTTCTTTGGCGGCGTTCCGGCAATGACCCGGGCGATGGAACTCGCCACCGGGGCGATGGAAGAGGACAAGGAATGACTGTCGCCGCTTTCACCTTCTACGCGTTTGCGGTCACCACGCTCCTTGGCGGGCTGATGACCGTGATGAGCCGCAACCCGGTCCATTCGGTCCTTTGGCTGATCCTTGCCTTCATCTCGTCGGCGGGACTTTTCGTTCTTCTGGGCGCCGAGTTCGTGGCGATGCTTCTGATGATCGTCTATGTTGGCGCGGTCGCGGTTCTCTTCCTCTTCGTCGTGATGATGCTCGACATTGATTTCGCCGAATTGAAGGCCGAGATGGCCCGCTATATGCCGCTCGCGCTTCTGATCGGCGTGGTGATCCTGATGCAGCTGGGCATGGCCTTTGGCGCTTGGGATTATTCCGAAGGCGTGGCCGAGCGTCTGGCCGCACCGGCAGGCGAGGTGCAGAACACCGCAGCCCTCGGGCAGCTCATCTATGACAAATACATCATGCTCTTCCAGCTGGCCGGCCTGATCCTCTTGGTCGCCATGATCGGTGCGATCGTGCTGACGCTGCGCCACCGCACCAACATCAAGCGGCAGGATATCCTCGCCCAGATGTATCGCGATCCGGCCAAGGCGATGGAGCTGAAAGACGTCAAACCGGGGCAGGGGCTTTGATCATGATCGGACTGGAACACTATCTCGCCGTTGCCGCAGCGCTCTTCGTGATCGGCATCTTCGGTCTCTTCCTCAACCGCAAGAACGTCATCATCCTTCTGATGAGCATCGAATTGATGCTTCTGTCGGTGAACATCAATTTTGTCGCCTTCTCGTCCTTCCTCGGGGATCTGGTCGGGCAGGTGTTTACGCTTTTCGTGCTGACCGTCGCCGCCGCCGAGGCCGCGATCGGCCTTGCCATTCTGGTTTGTTTCTTCCGCAACCGCGGGACCATCGACGTTGAAGACGTCAACGTGATGAAAGGCTAAGGACCCATGGAATCCACCATCCTTTTCGCGCCGCTTCTGGGGGCCATCATCGGCGGCTTCGGCTGGCGGGTGATTGGCGAGACGGCCGCCCAATATCTGACGACAGGCCTACTTTTCCTGGCCGCGCTCCTGTCGTGGGTGATGTTTCTTGGGTTCGACGGCGAGGGCTATACCGTCTCGCTGATGCGCTGGATCGCCTCGGGCGAATTGTCGACCGACTGGGCCATCCGCATCGACCGTCTGACGACGATCATGCTGATCGTGATCACCACGGTCTCGTCGCTCGTGCACCTCTATTCCATCGGCTACATGGCCCATGACGACCACTTCGGCGAGCATGGCCACTACAAGGCCCGCTTCTTCGCTTATCTCTCGTTCTTCACCTTCGCCATGCTGATGCTGGTGACCGCCGACAACCTCGTGCAGATGTTCTTCGGCTGGGAAGGGGTGGGCGTGGCCTCCTACCTGCTCATTGGTTTCTACTACAAGAAACCCTCGGCCAACGCCGCCGCGATCAAGGCTTTCGTGGTTAACCGCGTCGGTGATTTCGGCTTCGCGCTTGGCATCTTCGGCCTCTTCATGCTGACCGGCTCGATCAACTTCACCGAAGTTTTCGCGGCTGCCCCGCATCTGGCCGAGACCTCGATCACCTTCCTCTGGAAAGACTGGAACGCCGCCAACCTTCTGGCCTTCCTCCTTTTCGTGGGTGCGATGGGCAAATCGGCGCAGCTGTTCCTGCACACCTGGCTTCCTGACGCGATGGAGGGCCCGACACCTGTGTCGGCCCTCATCCACGCGGCGACCATGGTCACGGCGGGTGTCTTCCTCGTTTGCCGGATGTCGCCGCTTTATGAATACGCCCCCGAAGCCAAGCAGTTCATCGTCTTCCTCGGCGCCTCCACCGCCTTTGTCGCGGCGACCATCGGCCTTGTGCAGAACGACATCAAGCGCGTCATCGCCTATTCGACCATGTCGCAGCTGGGCTATATGTTCGTGGCCGCCGGTGTCGGCGTCTATTCGGTGGCGATGTTCCACCTGCTGACCCATGCCTTCTTCAAGGCCATGCTGTTCCTCGGCGCGGGCTCGGTGATCCACGGGATGCACCACGAGCAGGATATGCGCAACTATGGCGGCCTGCGGAAGAAACTGCCGCTGACTTTCTGGGCGATGCTGATCGGCACGCTTGCCATCACCGGTGTCGGCATCCCGCTGACCACCATCGGCTTTGCGGGCTTCCTGTCGAAAGACGCGATCATCGAAAGCGCCTATGCGGGCGGCACGCCGTTCGCCTTCTGGGCGCTCGTCGTCGCGGCGGCCTTCACCAGCTTCTACAGCTGGCGCCTGATGTTCCTGACCTTCTGGGGCGCGCCGCGCGGCGATCACCATACGCACGATCACGCCCATGAGAGCCCCGCTGTCATGACCGTTCCGCTCGGCGTTCTGGCCGTGGGTTCGATCCTTGCCGGCATGGTCTGGTATGGCCCGTTCTTTGGCGATCACGACAAGGTCAACAGCTTCTTCGGTATTCCGGCCCATGCCGCTGCCGCCGACGCGGGCCACGGCGAAGCCGCGACCGCGACGGATCACGCCGCGACGACCGAAGCGCCTGCCGCAACCGATCACGCCGCCACCGATCACGCCGCAACCACCGAGGCCGCACCGGCCGAGGCCAGCCATGAGGCTGCGCCGCTTGGTGCGATCTATATGGCGGCCGACAACCATGTGATCGACGATGCCCACCACGCCCCGAAATGGGTCAAGGCGAGCCCCTTCGTCGCCATGCTCCTTGGCTTCCTGATGGCCTTCCAGATGTATATCCGCCGCCCCGACTGGCCGGCGAAGCTCGCCGCAAACCAGCGCCCACTCTACCTCTTCCTTCTCAACAAGTGGTATTTCGACGAGATCTACGATTTCGTCTTCATCCGCCCCGCCAAGGCGCTTGGGCGCCTTCTGTGGAAGAAGGGTGACGGAAAGGTCATCGACGGAACGATCAACTGGGTCGCGATGGGCCTCGTGCCCTATCTGACCCGCCTCGCGGGCCGGGCGCAGTCTGGCTACGTCTTTACTTATGCCTTCGCGATGGTGATTGGTCTCGCTCTACTTCTGACATGGGTGACGATCACCGGGGGGGAAAACTGATGGAAAACCTTCTCTCGATCACCACTTTCATCCCGCTTCTGGCGGCGGCGATCCTCGCGGTCTTCCTGCGTGGCGATGACGAACAGGCGCGGACCAACGCCAAATGGGTCGCCATGCTGGCGACGCTGGCGACCTTCCTTGTCTCGCTCTTCATCCTCTTCGGGTTCGATCCGGCTGACACTGGCTTCCAGTTTGTCGAAGAGCGCACATGGCTTGCGGGCCTGACCTACAAGATGGGCGTCGATGGCATCTCGGTCCTTTTCGTGATGCTCACGACCTTCCTCATGCCGCTCGTCATCTGGTCGGCCTGGGATGTGAAGGTGCGGGTCAAGGAATACATGATCGCCTTCCTGCTCTTGGAAACGCTGATGCTCGGCGTCTTCATGGCGCTCGATCTGGTGCTCTTTTATCTCTTCTTCGAAGCCGGCCTTATCCCGATGTTCCTCATCATCGGCATCTGGGGTGGCAAGGACCGCATCTATGCGGCCTTCAAGTTCTTCCTCTACACCTTCCTCGGGTCGGTCCTGATGCTGGTGGCAATGGTGGGGATGTTTGCCGATGCGGGCACCACCGATATCCCGACGCTTCTGACCCACGAGTTTGCCTTTGCCGACATGACGGTTCTGGGCATCCACATCGTCGGCGGAATGCAGACGCTTCTCTGGATCGCTTTCTTCGCCTCTTTCGCGGTGAAGATGCCGATGTGGCCGGTGCATACCTGGCTGCCTGACGCGCACGTTCAGGCGCCGACGGCTGGCTCGGTGGTTCTGGCGGCGATCCTTCTGAAGATGGGCGGCTATGGCTTCCTGCGCTTCTCTCTGCCGATGTTCCCCGTGGGGTCGGCGGTGATGGGCGATCTCGTCCTGTGGATGAGCGCGATTGCCATCGTCTATACCTCGCTCGTGGCACTGGTGCAGGAAGACATGAAAAAGCTGATCGCTTACTCGTCGGTCGCCCACATGGGCTATGTGACCATGGGTATCTTCGCGGTGAACCAGCAGGGCATCGATGGCGCGATCTTCCAGATGCTGAGCCACGGCTTTATCTCGGGCGCGCTCTTCCTTTGCGTGGGCGTCATCTATGACCGGATGCACACCCGCGAGATCGACGCCTATGGCGGCCTCGTGAACCGGATGCCGGCCTATGCGCTGATCTTCATGT
>CAKZOU010000032.1 GCA_937138255.1 uncultured Paracoccaceae bacterium | reverse complement strand
TGTCGGACTTGCGGGTGATCTTGTCGACCTCGTCGATATAGACGATGCCGCGCTGGGCGCGTTCGACGTTATATTCGCTGGCTTGCAGAAGCTTGAGGATGATGTTTTCGACATCCTCGCCGACATAGCCCGCCTCAGTCAGCGTGGTCGCGTCAGCCATGGTGAAGGGCACATCGAGGATGCGGGCCAAGGTCTGCGCGAGCAGTGTCTTGCCGCAACCGGTCGGGCCGATCAGCAGAATGTTCGATTTGGCCAGTTCGATATCGGCGGCTTTGGCCGAATGGTTGAGGCGTTTGTAGTGGTTGTGGACCGCCACCGACAGGACGCGCTTGGCGTGTTGTTGTCCGATCACATAATCATCAAGCACGGCGCAGATCTCGCGCGGGGTGGGAACGCCCTCGCCGGATTTGAGGCCGGTCGATTTGGTTTCCTCGCGGATAATGTCCATGCACAGCTCGACGCATTCGTCGCAGATGAACACAGTCGGCCCGGCAATCAGCTTGCGCACCTCGTGCTGGCTCTTGCCACAAAAGCTGCAATAGAGCGTGTTCTTGCTGTCGCCGCTTGTCGTATTCGCCATGCTTGTCCTCTCGGCGTTGTGCCGCTGGTTGGTCGGTCGCCCCGCCCTTGGTCTGAAAGACTAGGACAGGGTGGGATGGTCTACAACGGCAAAAACGCCGCTAATGTGTGGCCCGGTTATTCCGTTGCCGCGGGGCGACGGGTCAGGATTTCGTCGATCAGGCCCCAGTCTTTGGCCTCTTCCGGCGACATGAAGTTGTCGCGCTCGAGGGCCGCTTCCACCGCCTTGAGCTTTTGGCCGGTATGGGTGACGTAGATCTCGTTCAGGCGGGTCTTGAGCTTCTGGGTTTCCTGGGCGTGGATCATGATGTCGGTCGCCTGGCCCTGATAGCCACCCGAGGGCTGGTGAACCATGATCCGGCTGTTGGGCAGCGAGAACCGCATCCCCGCCTCGCCCGCAGTCAGGAGAAGCGAGCCCATCGATGCGGCTTGGCCCACGCAGAGGGTCGAGACCTTGGGGCGGATGTATTGCATCGTGTCGTAAATCGACAGGCCGGAGGTGACGACACCGCCGGGGCTGTTGATATACATCGAGATTTCCTTCTTCGGGTTCTCGGCCTCAAGGTGCAGAAGCTGCGCCACGATCAGTTGGCTCATCCCGTCATGGACGGGGCCGGAGACGAAGATGATACGCTCCTTCAGAAGGCGCGAGAAAATATCGTAGGCACGCTCGCCGCGGGCTGTCTGTTCAACAACCATGGGGACGAGGTTCATGTAGGTCTCGATCGGGTCTTTCATCGGGTTAGCCTTCTTGAGCGGGACGCGTACGTCGATAAACACAATGTCTTGCCCGAGTCTTAGTGGCCCGTGGCGGGGGCTTCAAGGGCACCCGGCTATTCCGCTTCGGCAGGGTCGTGTCTGCGAGCAAGCGCAACGTCCAATGCAGCGCCAAGAAGAACCAGATAGGCTGTGATATAAAACCACATCAAAAGCGCCACGACCGCGCCGATCGATCCGTAAACCTGATTGTAAGAGGCGAAGTTGGTGAGATAGACAGCAAGGCCCTGCGAGGCGGCAAACCAGATCAGGATGGCAAAAACCGATCCGGGGCTAAGCACCGGCCAGTTGGCGCCGCCGCCAGCCGGGCCGAAACGGTAGAGCAGCCAGAGGCCAGACAGAAGAAGGCCTATTGTAGCAAACCAGCGCACGATCTCGAGCGCGAGAGCCGAAGACCCCGCCACACCAAAGGCGGACAGGGCAATCGGGGCAACCACCACAAGAAGAAGGGCGGCCGCGGCCATCGAAATCAGAACCGCGGTCAGGGCCAAGGCTATCAACGCGTGCCAAAAACCGCCCCTGTTGGGCCGTCCATGCACGGCCGTGAGGCCGGTCATCAGCGCCCCCACACCTGCGCGGGCCGACCAAAGGGCGATGGCGATCGAGATCGCGGTCGTCCAGCCCAGCGTGCCGGACTGCGCCGACAGCAGGCGGGAAAGCTGATCTTCGAGCAGCAGAAAGATTTGCTCGGGGATCAGTTCTTTCATCAAGGCAAGCTGGCTGTCGACCACACCGGGATCGGCAACGAGGCCAAAAAGGGCGATCAGGGCCGCGAGACCGGGAAAGATCGAGAACAGCGCATAGAAGGCAACACCTGCGGCAGCGAGGCCGATGTTGGCGCGGCCGGCGACGAGCCATGCCTCCCAGATCAGTTTGAGGAATTTCATATGCCGATCAGTCCGCTTGTTTGGCGCGAGCCTGCCAGAGCCTGCGGGCGATTGCCAGTTCCCGCTGCACGCCGCTGCTCTTGCCGACTTGACACGGCGGCCAATGCAGCGGCCACTAGCATGACAAGTTGTTGATCCTCGTTTCCTGTGGCCTGACCCGATGCATCTTCTGACAATTCCGACCGGTCCGATCGAGGGGCAAAAGCCGGGCACCAGCGGCCTTCGCAAGAAAACGCGGGTTTTCATGGGCCGGCACTACCTCGAGAATTATGTTCAGGCGATCTTCAACGCAATCGGCGGCGTGAAGGGCAAATCGCTCGTGATCGGCGGCGACGGGCGTTATTTCAATGACCGCGCCATACAGGTGATCCTGCGGATGGCGGCCGCGAATGGCGCGGCGCGGGCGATTGTCGGCCAAGGCGGGATCCTCTCGACCCCTGCCGCCTCGCACCTGATCCGCAAACGCCACAGCGACGGGGGGTTGATCCTTTCGGCCAGCCACAATCCCGGCGGGCCGGACGAAGATTTCGGCCTCAAATACAACACCCCTAACGGCGGCCCCGCGCCGGAACACGTCACCGACCGCATCCATGCCGAAAGCCAGCGGCTTGCCAGCTACCAGATTGCCGAGACCACCGATCTGGATCTAGACGCGCTCGGGCAATCGGCTCTGGCGGGGATGATCGTCGAGATTGTCGACCCGGTCGCCGATTATGCCGCCCTGATGCGGCAGCTTTTCGATTTCGACGCGATCCGCGCCCTTTTCGCGGGCGGCTTTCGAATGCGTTTCGACGCGATGCACGCGGTAACCGGTCCCTATGCCAAAGCGATCCTCGAAGGTGCGCTAGACGCGCCACAAGGAACGGTCGTCAACGCTACCCCCCTGCCCGATTTCGGCGGTGGCCACCCCGATCCCAATCCGATCTGGGCCAAGGACCTGATGGACCTGATGATGGGCGCCGACGCCCCTGATTTCGGCGCGGCGAGTGATGGCGATGGTGATCGCAACCTGATCGTCGGGCGCAGCTGCTATGTGACCCCCTCCGATAGCCTTGCCCTTCTGGCGGCGCAGGCGCACCTCGCCCCCGCATATGCCAAAGGGCTCAAGGGCGTGGCCCGTTCGATGCCCACCTCGGCCGCTGTCGACCGCGTGGCCGCCTCGCTCGGCATCCCTATCTACGAAACGCCCACGGGCTGGAAATTCTTCGGCAATCTACTCGATGCCGGCCGCGCCACGATCTGTGGCGAGGAAAGCGCCGGAACCGGATCCGACCATGTGCGCGAGAAGGATGGGCTGTGGGCCGTCCTTCTGTGGCTGAATATTCTGGCGGTGTCGGGCAAATCGGTCTCCGAGCTGATGCGGGATCATTGGGCGCGATACGGGCGCAACTATTATTCCCGCCACGATTATGAGGGGATCGCCAAGGCCGAGGCCGATGCGGTGATCAAAAATTTGAGGATGGCGCTGCCCACATTGGTGGGTCGGGCGGTTGCCGGGCTTACTGTCAGCTCGGCCGACGAGTTTGGATATGAAGATCCGGTCGATGGTTCGGTTTCGACCGGTCAGGGCCTGCGGATCGGCTTTGATGGCGGACAGCGGGTGGTTTTCCGCCTGTCCGGCACCGGCACGGACGGAGCCACGATCCGCATCTATCTCGAGGCGCTCCGCACCGATCCAGACGAGCTTGTTCTCGACCCCGCCGATGTGCTGCGGCCCGTTGCACAAGCGGCCGGAGAGCTTTCAAACCTCGCGGCTCTGACCGGCCGGACCAGCCCGGATGTGATCACCTGACTTTCATTCAATTTTTTTCTTGAATATAAGTTGACAAGTTTGGGCAGCGCTCTCATATACATTCCAACTTCGAAATGTGTTAGGAGAGAGTCGACGAAACCCTACCCGGCTACCCGGTAAAGGCTCCGCCGCTCGCCCCGTTCAAGACTGGAGAGAACCATGACCACACAGACCACCAACTTCAGCGTCAAGCCGGACGTCACCGCCTTCTTCGACCCGGCGACCAACACCATCAGTTATGTCGTGAAAGATCCCAACTCCGAATCTTGCGCCGTGGTCGACTCGGTCATGGACATCGACTATTTCGCCGGCCGCATCACCTATGAGCACGCCGACGAGATCATCGCCTTCATCAAGGATCGCGGCCTCAAGCTTGAGTGGATCATCGAAACCCACGTCCATGCCGACCACCTCTCGGCCGCGCCCTATATTCAGGAACAACTCGGCGGCAAGATCGGCGTTGGCGAGAACATCAAGGTCGTTCAGGACGTATTCGGCAAGATCTTCAACGAAGGCACCGAATTCCAGCGCGACGGCAGCCAGTTCGACCGCCTGTTCAAGGATGGCGACGAATACGAGATCGGCACCATGAAGGTCCGCGCGATCCACACACCCGGCCACACCCCGGCCTGCATGACCCACGTCGTGGGCGACGCCGCCTTCGTTGGCGACACGCTCTTCATGCCCGATGGCGGCTCGGCCCGCGCCGACTTCCCGGGCGGCGATGCCGGCACCCTTTACGATTCGATCCAGAAGGTTCTGGCCCTGCCCGACGCGACCCGCCTTTTCATGTGCCACGACTACGGCCCGAACGGCCGCGATATTGAATGGGAAACCTCGGTCGCCGCTGAGAAAGAGCACAACATCCATGTTGGCGCCGGCAAGAGTCGGGAGGAATTCATCAAGTTCCGCACCGAGCGCGACGCCCAGCTTGCGGTTCCGAAGCTCATCATCCCCTCGCTTCAGGTCAATATGCGCGCAGGCGAGATCCCGACCGACCCGAGCGGGCGGCCGATGCTCAAGGTTCCGGTGAACGGCCTCTGAGGAGCTGGTAAAATGAAAACCCTGACTGACGGCCTTGCCGTCGCCTCACAAATCAACCCCGCCGATGTGGCGGGCATTGCGGCGGCGGGCTACCGCGCGATCATCTGCAACCGCCCGGATGGTGAGGCCGCCGACCAGCCCTCTTTCGCCAAAATCGCCGAGGCGGCGGCGGCGGTGGGCATCGCCTGCCACAACCTGCCGATCGTTCCGGGCCAGTTGAGCGACGCCGATGCCGAGACCTTCGGCAAGCTTCTCGAAGAGCTTCCGGCGCCGGTTCTGGCCTTCTGCCGCACCGGCACCCGGTCGACAACGCTCTGGTGCCTCGCGAAGGCCGGCTCGGCCCCCACGGTCGAGATCCTCGGCACCGCCGCCAGCGCAGGCTATGACCTCTCGGCCCTGACGGGCCGGATCGAGGCCTTGGCCGCGCAGCGGTAGACTTAGAACAACCCCCTAAGCTGCGGTCCCTTTTCGGGGCCGCAGACGCCTTTGCAGCACCCAATAACACAAGGCCCCACCATGACGTTGCGCCCTCTTTCCCGCTACATCCCCGTTCTCGACTGGGGGCGCAGCTATAACGGCAATGCCCTGTCCAACGACCTGATCGCCGCCGTGATCGTCACGATCATGCTGGTGCCGCAGTCGCTGGCCTATGCCCTCCTCGCGGGCCTGCCGCCCGAGGCGGGCATCTATGCCTCGATCGTGCCGATCATCCTTTACGCCATTTTCGGCACAAGCCGCGCCCTGGCTGTAGGCCCCGTGGCCGTCGTCTCGCTGATGACCGCAGCCGCCATCGGCAACATTGCCGAGGCGGGCACCATGGGCTATGCCGCTGCCGCGCTGACGCTCGCCTTCCTTTCGGGCGCGATGCTGCTGACTATGGGCATCCTGCGCCTCGGCTTCATCGCCAATTTCCTCTCGCACCCGGTAATCGCCGGCTTCATCACCGCCTCGGGTATCCTCATCGCCTCGAGCCAGATCGGCCATATCCTCGGCGTCAAGACCGAGGGGCATACCCTGCCCGAGATCCTTGGCTCCCTGGTCCACGGGCTGGGCTCGACCAACTGGATTACCGTCGCGATCGGCGTTCCCGCCACCGCTTTCCTCTTCTGGGTTCGCAAGGGGCTCAAACCGCTCCTGCGCTCCAAGGGCGTCGGCCCGCGTCTTGCGGATGTGCTGACCAAAGCGGGCCCCGTTGCCGCGGTCGTGGTGACAACCTTGGCGGTCTGGGCCTTCGGCTTGGCCGACAAGGGCGTAAAGATCGTCGGCGACGTGCCGCAAAGCCTGCCGCCACTCACCATCCCCGATTTCTCGCCCTCGCTGGTGATGCAGCTTCTGGTCCCGGCTCTTCTCATCTCGGTGATCGGCTTCGTGGAATCGATCTCGGTCGCCCAGACGCTTGCCGCCAAGAAGCGCCAGCGCATCGACCCCGATCAGGAGCTGATCGGCCTCGGCGCCGCCAACCTCGGTGCGGCCTTTACCGGCGGCTATCCGGTCACCGGCGGCTTTGCCCGCTCGGTCGTCAATTTCGACGCGGGCGCCGAGACCCCCGCCGCAGGCGCCTTCACCGCCATCGGCCTTGCCATCGCCGCAGTCGCCCTGACGCCGCTGGTCTTCTTCCTGCCGAAGGCGACGCTTGCCGCGACGATCATCGTGGCCGTTCTCAGCCTCGTTGATTTCTCGATCCTCAAGCGCAGCTGGACTTACTCGAAGGACGATTTCATCGCGGTTTTGGCCACGATCCTGCTGACGCTGACCCTCGGCGTCGAAACCGGCGTTTCGGCGGGCGTTCTATTGTCGCTCGTCCTGCATATCTACAAGACCACCCGCCCGCATATCGCCGAGGTGGGCCTTGTCGAAGGCTCCGAGCACTTCCGCAATATCCTGCGCCATCCGGTCAAGACCGACCCCGCCCTCCTGTCGGTCCGCATCGACCAGAGCCTCTATTTCGCCAACGCCCGCTTCCTTGAAGACTTCATCTACAAGCGCGTGATGGGCCATAGCGAGATCAAGGACGTGGTGCTGATGTTCCCGGCGGTCAACGAGGTGGACCTGAGTGCGCTGGAAAGCCTCGAAGCGATCAACTCGCGGCTCAAGGATGTGGGCATCCGCCTGCACCTTTCCGAGGTAAAAGGACCGGTCATGGATCGCCTCAAGCGGTCGCACCTCTTGCAAGAGCTGTCGGGCGAGGTGTTCCTTTCGCAGTATGACGCCTGGCGCAGGCTTACAAAGGCGGACGGGTGATCAGCCGATAATCTCGAACTTCATTACGTCCACCAAGCCTCGGTCGGTGATCTTGAGCATCGGGATCACCGGCAGGGCGAGGAAGGCGAGCTGAAGGAAGGGCTCTTCCAGCGTCACCTCAAGGCTCCGCGCCGCGGCGCGGAGCTTGACGAGCGCACCGTGCACTTCCTCGAAGGTCAAAAGGCTCATCAGCCCCGCCACCGGCAGGGCGATCTCTGCCAAGACCTTGCCCCCTTCGACCACGACAAACCCACCTTCGATCTCGCCCAAGCGGTTGGCGGCGAGGGCCATGTCGTGGTAATCGGCGCCCACCACGGCGATGTTGTGGTGATCGTGGCAGACGGTCGAGGCGATGGCCCCGCGTTTGAGGCCGAAGCCTTTGACAAAGCCTGTCGCCACATTGCCGTTCTTGCCGTGCCGCTCGACCACGGCGATCTTGACGAGATCGCGGGCGAGATCGGGGCGCTTGTCGCCATCGACCACGGGAATATCGAAATGCAGATGTTCGGTGATGATCTTGCCGGGCAGGATGCCGATCACATCGGTTTCGGTCCGATTTGACGCGGTGCGGAAATGCCGCGCCGTCATGACCGGCACCTTGACCGAACCGCGCCCAATGGGGGGCGTGATCTCGCGGGCGGCGAAGGCTTTGTCCGTGACCCTGCGCCCCGCAACCCAGACCGATTTCGCGTCACAGGCTTCAAGGCTCCCAAGCGCCACGATATCGGCCCGCTTGCCCGGCGCGATCTGGCCGCGATCCTTGAAGCCGAAGGCCTCGGCCGCCGAGAGGCTCGCCGCGCGATAGACCGCGAGCGGCGAGGCGCCCTTGGCGATGGCGTGGCGGATCATATAGTCCAAATGCCCGTGCTCGGCGATATCGAGCGGGTTCCGGTCGTCGGTGCAGAGGCACATATAGGCCGAGGTCCGCTCGGTCAGAAGCGGCAGCAGCGCGTCGAGGTCTTTCGAGACCGACCCCTCGCGGATCAGCACCCGCATCCCCTTTTGCAGCTTCTCCCGCGCCTCGGCCTCGTGGGTTGCCTCGTGCTCGGTGCGGATGCCGCCCGAGATATAGGCGTTGAGGTCTTGCCCCGCGAGAAGCGGCGAATGCCCGTCGATGTGCTTGCCCCGGAACAGCTCGAGCTTGGCCAAGGCGGCGGGGTCACGGTGGATCACGCCGGGATAGTTCATGAATTCGGCAAGGCCCGCCACCTTGGGATGACCCATCAGCGGCGCGAGGCCCTCGGCGTCGATCCGCGCGCCGGTGGTTTCCATCTCGGTCGAGGGGACACAGGAGGAAAGCTGCACGCGGATATCGAGAAGGGTCTCGGTCGCGGAAGCGAGGAAATACTCGATCCCAGGCACGCCAAGCACATTGGCAATCTCGTGCGGGTCGCAGATCACCGTGGTGATGCCGCGCGGGGTGACGCAGCGGTCGAACTCGTGGGGCGTGATGAGGCTGCTTTCGATATGCAGGTGGGTGTCGATGAAGCCCGGCACCAGCGTAAGGCCTGTCACGTCCACCACTTCGCGCCCCTCATAGGCGCCGCCGATCCCGGCGACGGTATCACCGCAGATCGCCACATCGCCGGGGATCATGTCACCCGTCACCACGTCGAACACCTGCCCGCCGCGCAAGACGAGATCGGCGGGCGCATCGCCGCGCGCTTGGGAAATGAGATCGGAGAGGGAAACCTGGGCCATGGGAAAATCCTTTTCCGGCAAAGAGACTGCAATACGGTGCCGCCGTCCAGCCCGACAATGCCAAAGCCTCTTCGCAGCCGGCCCAAAGCCGCCTAGGGTCGGGTTCGGAGGGCCCGAATGACAGCGCATATCTACGAGAGATCCGGCTTTGCAAGGGCGCTTGGCTTTCTCTTTCTCTCGCTCATCTTCTTTGATCTGATGTCTGTGCAGGTGCGCGCTCTGGTCCAGACGCGCCCAGCGGTCGAGCTTTCGGCCTATCGCAACCTATTCGGCATCCTCCCGTCGCTCGCGGTCATGTTCTACCGCCGCGAGGTGACGCTCGAAAAGCTTTGGCTCGACCAATGGAAACTCGCGCTTTTTCGCGGCGTTCTCGTCGCGGGGGCGCAGTTGTGCCTCTACACCTCGCTCGGCTTCATCGAGCTGGCCACGGTTTCGGCGCTTGAGCAAACGAATGGCCTTTTCATCGTGCTCTTTTCGATCGTGATCCTGCGCGAGAGGGTCGGCCCGTGGCGCTGGGCGGCGCTGGGCATGGGGATGATCGGGGCGCTGCTGATCGTGCGGCCCGGTTCGGTCCAATTTCAATGGGCCAGCCTTTTGCCGGTGGCGGCGGCACTGGGCTATTCCAGCTCGACGGTTTTGGTGCAGCTGTTCGACCGAAAGATCTCGACCGCGCTGATCTATGTCTGGGGGGCCGTCGCTTCTGCCGTGGCCTCGATTGCGCTGGTTCTGGCGACCGGTGGGTTTCAGCCGATCACCTCCCTGAATGAGGGGGTGATGATCCTCACGATGTCGCTTTCGGGCGGGGTCGCGGTCTTGTTCCTGATGCTCGCCTACCGCAACGCAAGCCCGGCCAGCATCGCGCCCTTCGGCTATTTCGCGATCCTGACAGCCTTTGTTTTTGGCTGGGTGTTTTTTGGCGAAGCACCTATCGACACGCTCTTCCCCGGCGTCGTTTTCATCGTCGCCGGGGGAGCGATCGTCATCTGGCGCCAGCGCCAGAATTCGGAGGACTAGAGCGCCGCCCGCGTGGCAAGGCCCCGTTCGGCGGCCACCCGCGCGGCCACGGCGGCCACGGCGAGATCCTGAAGGCCGACGCCGGTGCCGTCGAAGAGGGTGATTTCGTCATCCGAGGTCCGGCCCTTGTGGGTGCCGTTGATCACCTCGCCGATGGGCGTGATGTCCGCCTCATTGATAAGCCCCTGCGCAATCGCGTGTTGCGCCTCGCCGATGGAGATCGACTGGGCCACCTCGTCGGTAAAGACGGTCGCGGCGGCGACGAGGTTGGCGTCAACCTCCTGCTTGCCCTTGGTGTCGGTGCCCATGCAGGCGATGTGGGTGCCCGGTTTGATCCAGTCGCGCATCATCAAGGGCTCGAAGGCCGAGGTGATGGTGATGATCACATCCGCCTGCGCGCCGAGTTCCTCGCGGCTCACCGCCTCGAAGGGCAGGCCAAGCTCGGCAGCGACAGCGCCCAGTTTCGGGAGCATATCGGGATGCGGGTTCCAGGCGACGACCTTTTCGAAATTGCGCTGCTCGACGGCGGCGCGGAGCTGGAAGGTCGACTGGTGGCCGGCGCCGACCATGCCGAGAACCTTCGCATCGGGGCGCGACAGTTGGGCAATCGACACGGCCGAGGAAGCGGCGGTGCGCACGGCGGTGAGGTAGTTGCCACCGACCAGCGCCTGAAGGCGGCCGGTGTCAGGATCAAAGAGGAAAACGGTCGACTGGTGGTTGGTCAGGCCCTTGGCCATGTTGCCGGGCCAGTAGCCACCCGATTTCACGCCGAGCGACTTGCCCGCCTTGTCAAAGCCCGATTTGAAGCCATAAAGCGCATCGGCATAGCCCAGCGCCTCGCGGATCACCGGAAAGTTGCGCGCGTCGCCCCGCGCCATGGCGGCGAAAACATCGCGCACCGCCACGAAGGCGTCGGCACGGCTCACCACCTCTTCACAGGTCTTTTCCGAGACGATCAGCAGTCCATCGGTCATTGGGTCTTCCTTTCAATTTGAATGGCGCGTCCGGCCACAGGAAACCAGACGCGCCGACTTTGGCCGAAGCCAGAGTTCAGTAGGCCTTGCCGCGGGCAGAAACAGGCCAGACGCTTTCCACCTTGCCGCCGCGCACGCCGACATACCAGTCGTGGACGTTGGCGGTCGGGTCGCAGTGGCCCGGCACCAGCTTGAGCTTTTCACCGATCTTGAGAACACCGCTCGGATCTTCGATCACGCCGTGCTCGTCCGAGCATTTGATGTATTTCACATCCGTGCGGCCATAGACGACCGGCAGGCCGCTGTCGATCGACTGGGCCTTGAGGCCCGCGTCGCAGATCGCCTTGTCGGCCTTGGTGTGGCTCATCACCTGCGTGAGGATGAACATCGCGTTCTCCCACTCGCCTTGGTCGACGCGCTTGCCGTTTTGATCGAGGATGCGGCCGTAGTCGGCATCCATGAAGGCATAAGAGCCGCACTGAAGCTCGTTATAGACGCCCGAGGTCGACTCGAAATAGTAGGAGCCGGTGCCGCCACCCGAAACGAGCTCAGGCTCGAGGCCGACCGACCTGAGGCCCTGAACCGCGTCTTTCACCATGTCGATAGCGATATCGAGCTTGGCCTTGCGGTCTTCGTATTTGTCCATGTGCTGCATCGCGCCCTGATAGGCCTGAATGCCCGAAAACTTGAGGTTGTCGGCGGCATCGACAGCGCGGGCGATGGCGACAACATCCTGCGTGGTCGAGACACCGCAACGGCCAGCGCCACAGTCAATCTCGACAAAGACTTCAAGTTCGGTCCCGTGCTTCTTGGCAGCCGCCGAGAGGTCGGCCACGTTATCGAGGTCGTCAACGCAAACGATGGTGCGGCAGCCGTATTTGGGCAGGCGGGCGAGGCGATCAATCTTTTGCGGGTCGCGGACCTGATTGGAAACCAGGATATCCTTGATGCCGCCACGGGCGAAAACCTCTGCTTCGGAGACCTTCTGGCAGCAGACACCGACAGCGCCGCCAAGGCTTTCCTGAAGCTTGGCCACATCGACCGACTTGTGCATCTTGCCATGCACGCGGTGGCGCATTCCGTGATCCTTGGCATAGTCGCCCATCTTCTTGATGTTGCGCTCGAGCGCATCGAGATCGAGGACAAGGCAAGGGGTCTGGATATCGGCGGCGTCCATGCCCGGCTTGGCGGGAATGTCGAAACCGACGTCGTAGCTATCGAAATTGGTGGTCATCTCTCGGTCTCCAATCAAACGTTCCAAGGCAGCTTGTCGAGATCGACATTGCCGCCGGTGATGATGACGCCGATCCTCTGACCGGCGAAAATCTCTTTGTTCTTGAGGATGGTGGCGAGCGGCACGGCGCTCGAGGGTTCCATCACGATCTTCATCCGCTTCCAGATCAGCTTCATCGCCTCGACGATTTCCTCCTCCGAGGCGGTGAGGATGTCGGTGACGTGGTTCTGGACATAGTGCCAGGTGTTTTCCTTGAGCGGCACCTTGAGGCCATCGGCCACGGTTTCCGGTGCATCGTCGGCGATGATGTAGCCCGCCTTGAAGCTGCGATAGGCATCGTCGGCCTGCTCGGGCTCGGCGGCATAGATCTTCACCTTGGGCGCGATGGTCGAGAGCGTCAGGCAGGTGCCCGACACCATGCCGCCGCCACCGATGGGGGCGACGACCGAGGTCAGGCCCTCGACCTGCTCCATCAGCTCACGCGAGCAGGTGGCCTGCCCGGTGATCACGCGCAGATCGTTGTAGGGATGGACAAACTCGGCGCCGGTCTCGGCGACGACCTCGGCAAAGACGGCCTCGCGCGACGAGGTCGAGGGCTCGCATTCGACCACGCGGCCGCCATAGCCGCGCACGGCATCCTTCTTGGCCTGCGGCGCGGTGCGCGGCATGACCACGGTGCAGGGAATGCCCCGACGACCGGCGGCATAAGACAGGCAGGTGCCGTGGTTGCCCGAGGAATGGGTTGCAACGCCCTTGGCCGCCTGTTCATCGGTGAGGCCAAAGACAGCGTTCGACGCGCCACGGGCCTTGAAGGCGCCGGCTTTCTGGAAGTTCTCGCATTTGAAGAACAGCTCGGCGCCCGCGAGGCTGTTGATATAGCTCGAGGTCAGAACCGGCGTGCGGTGGATGTAGGGTGCGATCCGCTCGTGGGCGGCGATCACATCGTCATAGGTGGGAAAATCGGTCATGAAACCCTCAGGCAGCAGATTTGACGGCATTGGTCCGCGACTTGCGGAAATACTCCTGCGCCGCGGCAACGCCGCTGCCCAGTGTAATCGGATAATCAAGATCGGCCATGGCCATTTCGATCGTCGCAAGGCCCGAAAGGACCATGACCTCGGTCAGCATCCCCAGATGGCCGATGCGGAAGGCTTTGCCCTTCATCTGGCCAAGCCCAACGCCGAAGGAGACGCCATAGGCGTGGAAGGCGTGATCGGTCAGTGCGTCGCTGTTGAACCCGTCGGGGACAAGGATCGCACTGACGGTATCGGAATAAAGATCGGGCGACTTGGCGACGAGCTTGAGGCCCCACGCGACCACAGCACGGCGCACGCCCTCGGCCAGCCGGTGATGGCGGGCATAGACATTCTCGAGCCCCTCTTCGAAGAGCATATCGAGGCTCTCCTTCAGGCCGAAGATCAGCTGCAGCGGCGGGGTATAGGGGAAGCCGCCCGAGGCATTGGCCTTCATCATGTCGCGGAAATCGAAGAAGGTGCGCGGCAGCTTGGCCGTTTCCATCGCCGCAAGTGCTTTGGGGCTGACCGCGAGGATCGCCATGCCGGTCGTCAGCATAAAACCCTTCTGAGAGCCCGCGACGCAGATATCAACGCCCCACTCGTCCATCTTGAAGGGAACCGAGGCGAGCGAGGACACCGCATCGACCATCAGTAGCGCGGGATGGCCCGCGGCATCCATCGCACGGCGGACAGCGCCGATATCTGACATAACGCCGGTCGCGGTCTCGTTGTGCGTGACCATGACCGACTTGATGGCGTGAGTTGTGTCGGCTTTGAGAACCTTTTCAAACTCCGCAGCTGGTGCGCCGGTGCCCCAGTCGCACTCGATGATCTGAACATCGAGGCCGTGGCGCTGGCAGAGGTCGATCCAGCGGTGCGAGAACATCCCGTAGCGCGCGATCAAGACCTTGTCGCCCGGCGAGAGCGTGTTGGAGACAGCCGCCTCCCAGCCGCCGGTGCCCGAGGAGGGGAAGGTGATGATCTGGCCATCCTTGGTGCCGAACACCTTCTTGGAGAGGTCCAGCACCGGGCGCAGCGTCTCGACGAAATCCGGGGCGCGGTGGTCGCGGGTCTGCATCATCATCGCCCGACGCAGGCGGTCGGGGATATTGGTCGGGCCGGGGATGAAAACCGGATTCTGATCGGACATCGGTGCGTCTCCTAGCGTGAGTGGTGAGGCATCATCGCCGCCAACCCCCTGTGATGCAATTTTTTCAAAAACATTTTTCAATATTCAATAGTTTTCCGTAAGTCTATGATTATGATATACTTTTTCCTTTTCACGCGATATGGTATACAATTGTATTGAAATTATTTTTCATTTTCATAACCTGACAATGTTCGGTTCAGGAGACATTCCCATGCAAACCCGCAGCCGTGGCCGCCCGAAATCGGCCTTCACCGAGCCCACCACCTCGACCATGCAGGCGCTCGACCGCGCGCTGGCGGTTCTGACCCATCTGGCTCAGTCCGAAGGGGCGACGCTCAGCGATATTTCCGCCGCGCTCGCTATCCCTGCGCCGACGACCCACCGCATCCTGACCACGCTTCAGGGGCGCGGCTATGCAGCGATGAACGAGGCCAGCCAGACATGGTCGGTCGGGATCGAGGCCTATCGGACCGGCGCGAGCTATCTCAAACGCACCAACCTTCTCGACGTTTCGCGCCCTGTCATGCGGCGGCTCATGGAAATGACCGGCGAGACCGCCAACCTTGCGGTGCAGGACGGAACCGAGGTGGTGTTTGTGGGGCAGGTCGAGACCCTCAACCCGATCCGCGCCTTCTTCAACCCCGGCACGCGGACCGCGATGCACGCTTCAGGCACCGGCAAAGCCATCCTCGCCTCGCTGGATCCCGCGCGACTGAGGGGGCTTTTGGGTCGCGCCGAGCTGACCGCCTTCACCGACCGGACCCTCTCGAGCGCCGCCGCCCTTCAGGCCGACCTCGACCTGACCCGCGAGCGCGGCTGGTCCTTCGACCGCGAGGAACGTTTCGGGGGCATGTCCTGCATCGGCGCAGCGATCCGCGACGCGCGGGGCGAGGTCGTGGCCGGCGTGTCGATCTCTGGCCCCTCGATCCGCTTTTCCGAGGGCCGGATCGAGGCCTTCGGGCGGCTCGTGGCCGAGGCGGCGTCAGAGATCAGCCGCGGGATTGGCGGCGCAGGCTAGGCGCATCAACCTGTTATTTTGATTGGCAAACGGGCAGAGAAGCCCCAGACTGGACCCGACATTCGTTCAAGCCCAGTGAGGTCAGAGATGACCAACGGACATTCGCCGTTGCTCGACCATTGTCCGCCCACTCTTTCGGCGGCGGCCTATTACGATGCCGATTGGTTTTCGCGCGAACAGCGCCTGATCTGGCAGCGCGAATGGGTCTATGCGGGCCGATTGAACGACCTTTCCAAAGGCGTGATGCGGCCCCTGACCGTGGGCGGTGCGGGGGTGATCCTCTGCCGCTCGCCCGAGGGCGACGTGACCGCCTATCACAACACCTGCCGCCACCGCGGCTCTGAGCTGTGCCGCGCCGAGCAGCCCTTGGGCAAGACGATCCGTTGCCCCTATCACGCATGGTCCTATGCGGCGGCGGACGGCCGGCTCTTATCGACGGCCCATGCAACGCCGACAGATGATTTCATCAAGGCCGAGCACGGCCTCTTTCCGGTCGCCGTAACCATCTGGAACGGCTTCATTTTCCTGAACCTCGCAGAGAGCCCCGCCCCGTTTGCGCCTGACCTTGGCCTTCAGGCCTATGACAACTGGCCGATGGCCAATCTTGTCACCGGCCACCGCCTCGTGCGGGATCTTGCCTGCAACTGGAAGGTCTTTTGGGAGAATTACAACGAATGCCTTCACTGCCCCGGCATTCATCCCGAGTTGTCGGATCTTGTGCCGGTCTACCGCGAGGGGATCATGTCCGAACCCGAGCGCCCCGGCTGGACGCCCGAGACCCCGACCGGCCACGCGCTCAAGGAAGGGGCTGTGACATGGACGCTCGACGGCCAGCCTTGCGGGCCGATCTTCCCCAACCTGACCGAAACCGAACGCAAGACCGCTGCAAATTTCGTGACCATCTATCCCACCGCCTTTGTCGTCGCCCATGTGGACTATGCCCGCGTCATCTCGCTCGTGCCGACCGGGCCGGAGACAACGCGGCTCACCGCCGAGTGGCTCTTTGCGCCTGCAACCATGGAGCAAAAGGGCTTTGATCCGGCCAGTGTCGCGGCTTTCGCGACCATCGTGCTCGACCAAGACGCCGAGGCCGCCGAGATGAACCAGCGCGGCCTGAAATCTCCGCGCTTTGGCTCGGGCCGATTGATGCCGCAGGAGTTCGACATTCACCGCTTTCACGGTTGGGTGCTCGACAGGCTAAAGGACGACTGAGATGACCAAGCTCCCCTACCCGACCCTACCCGTTCCCAACCGCTGGGATCGCCGCGGCCTTCCGGGCTGGACATATCATTCGCCCGAGCTGTTCGAGCTTGAGCGCAGCGAGCTGTTCCTCATCCACTGGCAGATCGTCGGCCACGAAAACGACATCCCCGCCCCGGGCGATTGGCTGACCTTCGATATGCTCGGGGAACGAGCACTGATCATGCGGGGCCGCGACGGGATCGTGCGGGCTTTTCACAACCTCTGCCGCCACCGCGGTGCGCGGGTGGTCGATGGCGCGCAGGGGCACTGCAAGGGCGCGCTCGTTTGCCCGTTCCATGGCTGGGTCTATAACCTCGACGGGAGCCTGCGAGGGCCATCCCGCCCCGAGAGCTTTGACGACGACATGGATCGCTCAGAGTTCGGCCTGAAACCCATTGAATTACAAAACTTTCATGGTTTTCTGTTGATCCGCTTCAAGCCGGGGCCCCAGCCCGATCTGGCCGAGCTCTTCGCCCCCTATGACGCCGATTTCGCGGCCTATCGGGCAGATGAAATCCTGCCCGCGTCGGGCTGGACCGGCGCAACCGAGCTGTCGGTGAACTGGAAATCGGTCCGCGACGTGGACAACGAGGGCTATCACGTCGCCATGGCCCACCCTGCCCTTCAGGACCTTTACGGCCGCACCTACCGCGACCTGCAACTCGCGGGCGGCCTGTCGATCTCGCACGGCGAGTTTGGTGATGCCCCCGCCCGTCGCTGGTCGGTGAAGGAATACCTCAAGCATCACGAGCCGCAGGACTGGCTGCCGCCGCATCTGAAAAACAGCTGGACCTATTACGGCCTCTTCCCGAACGCCGTTTTCGCCTTCACGCCAGAATCGATCCAGTACTATCAGGAAATCCCTCTCGACACCGGCACTACGGCCCTCACCGGCCGCATCTATCGCCGCCCCGACGAGACCCGCCGGATGCGGATCGCACGCTATCTGGCCTATCGGATCGACCGCGAAACCTCGGAAGAGGATCAGCAGTTGTCGATCTGGTCGAACGAGTCGATGGCGTCAGATGCGTTTGACGCCTTCCACCTCTCCGACCTCGAATACGGTGTGCGCTGCCATCATGACGGGCTGCGCGAGGTTCTGCCGGTGATGGCCTTGGAAGAGGCACCGCCGGAAGGGCGGGTCGGTGCCGAGAACGCGCGGCTTTTGGAGGACAAGCCGAAATGACCCGCGAGCCTGCCGGTTTGATCCTGGCCCGACAAAATCTCCTGACACCTTTGGGGCTTTCGGGATCCGGCCGACAACGCTATGCCGCCGCGATGACCCTGTTCGAGGCGGGGCAGATCAGCGATGAAGCTCTTGAAATATATAGAGTTTGCTCGCCTCTCGACCATGAAGACCCTGCCCCGCTTTTGGCTGTGGCGGGGCTGCCGTTGCCTGCCGAACCCACCGACAGCGATCTTGCGCGGGGCCTCCGGCTCAAGACATTGCTTGCCGAATGTGACCGGTATCTCGCAAGTCTCACCGGCCCCGGCATCGCCGAAGTCCGCGCGGGCCTTGCCCCTGCCCTAGCGGCAGAAACAACCCCGCTTCCACAGCCGGTCGGGGGCGCAAACGCGGTTGTCTCAGCCCATCTCGCTTCGGCGCTGGCGTCTCTCGAAGCCACGCATCCCGAACTGGCCGCCGCCATCGCCGCCTCGACCGGCGATCTCGAATGGATCACCTATGGCGAATACCCGCCCGACGAAATCGGCGCCGATTTCCTGACCGGCCACGCCTATGCCGAATTGGTCGGACCGGAAGCCGCGATCTTTGCCGAAGACTACGACCTGGGGCTTTTCCTCATTGGCCCCAATATCCTCTACCGCGACCACTATCACCCGGCGCCCGAGCTTTATGCTCCGCTCACCGGCCCTCACGGCTGGCGCTTTGGCCCGGGCGACCCGATGAAAATCAAGCCCGCCCACGATCCGGTCTGGAATCCGCCCAACAGACCACACATGACCAAGGTCGGGCCGATGCCGTTTCTGTGTATTTTCGGCTGGACCAAGGACGTTCGCCTGCCCGCAAGCGTGATCCCGGCGACCGACTGGCCGGAACTTGAAAGGCTAAGGATCCCCGCCGCCTGATAGGGCCGCCCGAGGCATCCGCCTTCCGCAGCGCCCATCTTCGCATCATGACGCCGGAAAGGAGCGCAAAATCGCGCATTTCAACCGGTAAATCCACATATTCGCTAGGAAATTCAGACAAAAAATGCTCAAATCTGTCACCAGTTAGCTTGCCCCACTCAGGCCTGCCCCAAAAGCCGGCCTCCTGCGGGAAACCAATAATAACAGGGAGACATTTCATGAAACTCAAACTTGCAACCGCCCTTCTGCTTGGCACATCGCTTGCGGGCATGGCCAATGCGGATGGGTCCGATCTCGTCGTGTTCGATTGGGCCGGCTACGACGATCCGGGCTTTTATCAATCCTATGTCGATGCCCATGGCTCCGACCCGTCATTCTCGTTCTTCACCGACGAGGAAGAGGCGTTCCAGAAGATGCGGGCGGGCTTCAAGGTCGATGCCGGCCACCCCTGCTCGCAGTCGGTTCCGAAATGGATGGAAGCGGGCCTTCTCGAGCCGGTCGATCCTTCGCGTATCCCCGAATGGGCCAACCTCGAGCCGGGCTTCCGCGATATCGAGGCCTATTGGAAGGACGGCAAGCCCTACTTTATCCCGATGGATTGGGGCAACACCGCGGTGACCTATAACACCGAGCTTCTTTCGGAAGAGGATGCCGCGACCCTGCAATCGTTCGCCGATCCCAAGCACGCCGGCCGCGTGTCGATCCCCGACAACCTCGACGATGCCTATGCCCTCGCCTTCCTGGCCATCGGCGTGAAGGACTGGACACAGGCCACCGACGAACAGTTTGCCGCGGCTTCCGACTTCCTGCGTCAGGTGCACCAGAACCTCCGCGCCTACTGGACCGACGGCGCCTCGCTGGCGCAGATGATGCAGTCGGGCGAGGTCTATCTCGCCTGGGCCTGGAACGAGACCTTCGCGACGATGAGCGCCGAAGGCTATCCGATCGCCATGAAGCGCGACACGCAGGAAGGCTCGTCGAGCTGGGTCTGCGGTTATGTGAAAATGGCCGATCACCCGGCTTCGGATGATCTCTTCTATGATTTCGTCAACGCTTGGCTCGAGCCGGCATCGGCTGAATATATCGTATCGGCTTGGGGCTACGGCCACTCGAACGCCGCTGCGATGGCGAATATCGCTGAAGAAGATCTGGCCGCCGTCGGCCTTGAATCGAGCGAAGCGCTGCGCGAGGGCACCCTGTGGCAGGCTCCTGTCAGCCCGCGCCTGCGCGAGATGATGATCGCCGAGTTCGAGAAGATCAAAGCCGGCTTCTGATCCGGTCGAAACCGAAGAGGGGCCGCCCGTATCGTCGGGCGGCCCTTTTCAATTGGCCAACAAAAAAGCGGGGAGAGACTCCCCGCTTTTGTCGTTCCGATAGCTGGAGATCTAGCGGAAGACGACGATCGATTCAGGCGAAAAACTCACGCGGGTCTTGCTGCCCGGCTCAAGAACGGCGCGGCCAGCGGTGTTCCGCATCGAGATGGTCACCGGCTCGTCTTTGCCCGGAAGGCTGACCAGATAATAGGTCATGTCGCCATAGTATTCGGACTCTGCGATTTCGGCGGCGATCTCGTGGCCGGAGCCTTTGGCACCATCCATGACAACAGACATCATCTCGGGCCGAACCCCGACGCGGCTGATTTCCGAGGGCCTCATCCCTTCCGGCAAGGCCGAAGCCGGAATGTCCAAGGTGCCGAGCGCCTGAATGTCGAGGGTGATCTTTCCCCCCTTCTCGCCAACGGCCTTGGCATCAAGAAAGTTCATCACACCGATAAACGAGGCCACCCGCTGTGTGTTCGGCTTGCGATACAGCGCCTCAGGGGAATCCAGCTGGGCGATCTGCCCGTCAAACATGACGGCGATGCGATCCGACATGATCAGGGCTTCTTCCTGATCATGGGTCACGAGGATGAAAGTGATGCCGACAGAGCGTTGCAGGCGGCGCAGTTCGATCTGCATTTGCTCGCGCAGTTTCTTGTCGAGCGCGGAGAGCGGTTCGTCGAGAAGGATCACCTTGGGCCGCATGATAAGCGCCCGGGCAAGTGCCACGCGCTGGCGCTGTCCGCCAGATAGGGTATGAGCCGCGCGCGGACCGTAACCGCCAAGCGACACCATCTTCAGCGCTTCTTCCACTTCACGATCGTATTCGGCCTTGGGCAGACGTTTTTTCTTCAGGCCATAGCCCACGTTGTCTGCCACCGAGAGGTGTGGGAAAATCGCATAGCTCTGAAACACCATGTTGGTCGGGCGATGATTGGCGGCGATGCCTGCCATAGGCTTGCCATCAAGGGTGATCGTGCCGGTGGTCGGCTCGTCAAATCCGGCGATCATCCGCAGAAGCGTGGTTTTGCCACAGCCTGACGGGCCAAGCAGTGAAAAGAACTCGCCTTCGCGGATCTCGGCGCTGACGCCTCGGAGGGCCTGAACCGAGCCAAAGCTTCGGGTAACACCATCGAGCGTGATGATCGGCTTTTCGGCTTTTGCTGCGGTCATTTTCAGATCAGCCCTTCGGTTGTAGAGGCATCGAGGCCGCGGCGCTGTGCGCTCCGGCGACGGAAGAATTCAGCCACGATCAGCAATGTGATCGACAGCAAAAGAAGAAGTGTTCCAAGCGCCATCACGCCCGGCAACTTGGCCGGGAAGCGCAGCTGGCTCCAGATATAGACAGGCAAGGTGACATCAGTGCCGGTCAGGAAGAAGGCGATGATGAATTCATCAAGCGAGATCGTGAAGGTAATCAGCAGGCTCGAAATCACCCCTGGCAGGATCAGCGGAAAAGTCACCCGTTTGAACGTGCCCCACGAGGTCTCGCCAAGATCGAACGACGCCTCCTCAAGGCTCTGATCAAGCCCGGCAAAGGCAGAATTCAGCACCGCAATCGAAAAGGGAACGCAGACAAGCACGTGACCGGCTATCACCGTCCAAAGCGAAAGGCTCATGCCCAGACGCATGAGAAGAACCAGCAAAGAAACGGCGATGATGATCTCGGGCAGGACAAGCGGCAAAAGGATCAGCCCCATGATCCCGCGCTTGGCCGGAAAACGATAGCGAACCCCGGCACGGGCAGCGAAAGCACCAAGCAGGGTTGAGATCATGGCCGTCGACACCGCAACGATCATGCTGTTGCCCAGCGCATCATGCAGGGCCGAGTTATCCATAAGCGAGGAAAACCATTCGGTCGTAAAGCCCTTCAGAGGGAAGGCAATCACAGTGGAATTGTTGAATGCAAAGATCGGTAGCAGGATGACCGGAGCATAGAGAAAGACCATATAGATCGACGCATAGCCGCGCAGCCAGTCGAGTTTCTTCGGACCTTTCGCCATAGCCTACTCCCCCGCCACGCGGCCGACACGGCGGCTGCCCAAGAAGATCAGCAGACTGAGGCCCCCGACGATAAACATCGACGACACGGCCAGCGCCGCGCCAAGGGGCGCGTTGTTGGCCTTGCCAAACTGAACCTGGATCATGTTGGAAATCATCAGCCCCTCGGTGCCGCCGACAAGCTTGGGGGTGATGAAATCCCCTACGGTCGGGATCAGAACGATGAGCGTCGCCGCCATGACGCCGGGGATCGCAAGCGGCAGGGTCACGCGGAAAAACCGGCGCACCGGGCCGTCGCCTAAATCCTCGGCCGCTTCCAGAAGCGAACGGTCGATCTTTTCGAGGGCCACGAAGATCGGCAGAATGGCAAACGGCGCCCAAGCGTGGGCCAGGGTTATGACAACGGCGTTGACGTTATAGAGAATGAATTGCAGCGGCTCATCGATGATGCCCGCCCAAAGCAAGGCGGAGTTGAACACGCCATTATATCCCAAGATGACCTTCCACAGGAAAACCCGAAGCAAGTAGCTGGTCCAGAACGGCGCGGTGATGAGGAAAAGCCAAAGCGCCTTGCGTTCTTTGACCCGGAAGGAAACGTAGTAGGCCACAGGAAAGGCGCTGATCACGGTGACCAGTGTCACCATGATCGAAATCCGCAAGGATCGGAACATCAACTCGCGATACAGCGGATCCGTCCAGGCCTCTTTGTAATTGGCCAGCGTCGGTGTGGTGTCGAGATCGAGATAGTCCTGCGTCCAGAAGCTGAACATGATGACAAGGATCAGCGGCGCCGCGAGGAGCAGAAGCGCATAGGCAAATGTCGGGCTGATAAGAAACAGCCCCTTTCGGCCTTCTGAGTTCAATTTCATCGCCAAAACAGCACCCGCCCGGAATCGTTAACACGTCCGTCCAACTGAAAGACTATCGGCACATTGCCCATCGGCAAAGGAAAACTGACAGATATGATCAAAATACTCCGCCACATTTGGCGCCCTGAGTCTAAGCCTATCGGCGCCCCCGAAACGCCCCATCGGCCAAGCCAATCGTAAAGGGACCGCCGTGCAATAGGTGCAGCACGAGAGATGAGACAAAAACTGCGGATTTTGTCATTCCTTTCATAGACCTGCGGCGATTTTGGCATAGACTTCTGCGAAACTGCGAAGAACCAACAGACAGAAGAGGGCCGACGATGGGAGCCAATGCCGACGGGGAACTCTACCACGACAAGATGATCGGGATGCTCGAAGCAATCTGGGGAGAGGGCTATCTCTCGCCGGGAGGCCCCGACGAAGTGGCCCGCCTTGTCGGCGAGGATGATCTCACCGGCTGCTCGATCCTCGACATCGGCTGTGGCGCCGGCGGGATCGAGATTGCGCTCGCCTCGACCCATGGCGCCGGATACGTCACCGGGATCGACGTCGAGGACACCGTCCTCAACCACGCGCGCGAGCTTGTGGCCAAGGCGGGGCTCGAGGATCGGGTCGGCCTTGTCAAGGTCGCCCCCGGCCCCCTTGCCTTTCCGCCCGAAACTTTCGATGTGGTGTTCTCAAAGGACTCAATCGTCCACATCCCTGACAAGCACGCTCTGATGCGCGAGGTGTTTCGGGTCTTGAAGCCCGGCGGGCGGTTTATTGCCTCTGACTGGCTTATCGGACATGACGGCGCACCCAGCGCCCAGATGGCCGAATACATCAAATCCGAAGGGCTCGATTTCGGCATGGCCTCGCCCGGTCGCTACAAGGATGCGATGGACGCCGCGGGCTTTCTTGAAGCCAAGACCACGAGCCGCAACGCCTGGTATCGCGAGGTCGCCCGCACCGAGCTGGATCGCCTGCGCGGGCCTGTGGGCCAAGCGGCCGCCAAGATCGTCGGAGCGGATTTCGTCGCTGAAAACTGCGGCATCTGGGAACGGATGATCCCGGTTCTCGACGCGGGCGAACATTGCCCGACCCACCTTCGGGCCGTCAAACCGGCCTAGCCTTTCGGCCGCATCGCCTCTTTCGGCAGGAGGATCGGGAAACGCTCGCGGATGCGCGCGTCGATCTCGGGCGGGATGGCGCGGACGAAATGCTTGGCCAAAAGCTCGCCCGCCCGCGCGTGCGCCCGCTCGTCCATCGTCGTTGACCCTTCCGCCTTCCAGACCTGCACCGAGGCGCGATCCGCCGTTTCTGGATAGACGTATTCCGTCTCCATCGAGCGCAGCGTATCGGCCGCGCCAAGGTAATGCCCCTCGCCCATCACCGCCGCCTTGATCGTCTCGACGCTGAGGGTCTCGTCCGTCACCTCGATCCCGCGAACCACACGCTGCGCCATGCCGAGCATATCGTTGTCGATCACCAGCGCCTCGATGGAACAGCCCATGAGGCTCGCCATCATGCCCGCCGATTCAAGGATACGGTTGGCCCCGGCAAGGCCCGCCACAACCGAAGCGATCCCCTTCTCATAGCCCATCTGCGCATCGGGCATCTTGGCGTCCGACATCGAGGCCGCGACGGTCGTCGGCAGGTCGTAGAACCGGCCGATCTGGGCAATCGCCGCCATCGACACGGCCACTTCGGCCGAGCCTCCGGCAAAGGATCCGGTGCGAAGATCGACCGCAAACGGCCATGCAGCGAAAGACATCGGGCAACCGGGCCGGACCATGTTGACGACCGCGAGGCAAGCCAGGGCTTCCGCCGTCACCTGAACGAGCGATCCGGCAAGGAACGACGGGGCGGTTGCCCCCGATTGCGGCGCGATGGCGATATCGTTGATGAGGCCACGGCGGCTGGTTTCCACCAGAACGTCGAGGTTTTCCTGCGCGAACCGCAATGGCGAGACGATCGGGCAGCCGCCAAAGCTCGCAAATGGCCGCTCGCGGAAGGCCTCTTCCGAGCCTGCGACCATCGCATAAAGCTCCATCGCGGCGGGGATGGATTTCACCGTGTTGAACGTGTGCTCGACGGGCTTGGTCGTGCCCGACAGGACGGCATAGACCACGTTGATATCGTGTTCGAAGAGGTCTTCGATCTCGGTCGGAACCACGGTCTGCCCGAACTGGTGGATATTGGGCAGTGCATCGACAACGCGGGCGGTGTCGTAAAGATCGCGCAGGGTCGAGGGGCGGTATGTGCGGGTCTTGTAATCAAGCATCGAGACCGCCTCACCCGAGGTGCAATAGTTCACCTTGTTGCCGCCCACGACCACATCGTCATGCGCCGGATCGCGGCTGTAGATCGTGTATTCGCGTGCCGCGCCGGCCAGCAGGTCTTCGACCAGAGCCCGCGGAAAAATCAGCCGCCCCTTGCTGTTCAGCCGGCAGCCCTTGGCGGTTGCCAGTTCGATGACCTCATCCGTTGGCGATCCCACACCCACGTCCGACAGGATATCAAGGGCCGCGTCGTGAATGCGCTCCAGATCGCGGGCCGAAAGCGGGTTGTAACTCCCGCCCTCCATGCCCGCCCAGATCGGCTTGCGGTCGGCCGCGGGGGCCGCTTCACGCAGCGCGAGCCTCGCGGCACGGCCGCCACCACGGACCCGTCGGCCAGACGTTGCGGGGTCACTCATGCTCACCTCAGAAATTCAGCGGCGGGGTCACGGTCCGCCGCGGATGCACGAAGAAAGGCCGCTCGACGATCATCACCCGCTCCATCCGGCGCTGCCACTCGATCTCGCGCTGGAGATAGATCTCGACCCAGAGGTCGTCCTTCACCTCTTGACCGAAGGGCGCTTCGAGCCAGGCATAGGCGATGTTGCGCTTGGTCGTGGCCGACCAGAGCGCCGAGGTGACAAAGCCCACCTCGCGGGTCTTGCGGTGATAGACCAGCGCGTGATGGGCCGCCTTGTCCCTAGAGATTTCGATGGCGAAAAGCTTGCGCTTCGGGGCCACGCCAGCAAGCCGCTGCAAGACCCGCTTGCCGTTGTAATGCGGCTTGTCGAAGGTCACGAGCCAGTCGAGGCCGATCTCGTAGGGATTACGCGCGCGGTTCACCCGCAGGTTCGTCTGCGAGGAAATGAAATCGACGCGCGGCAGAAGGAACCCAGCCTCGATCCGCGCCATCTCGAGCGCCTCATAGCCGATGATCCGCACCCCGCGCAGCTGGCCCGCGGCATAGACCGCATCCCAGACTGCCAGCGCATCCTTGGGCGCCATGACCAACTCATACCCCAGATCGCCGGTAAATCCGGTGCGCGAGATCATGACCTTCTTGCCCGCAATCTTGATATCGCGGATGTCAAAGGGGCGCATCGTCTCGATCTCTTTGATCTTGAGATCGCGCAGGGTGGCGGCGGTGGTCGGCCCCTGAAAGGCAAAGCCCGCGAGGTCGTGGGTGACTTCGCTCACCTCCACGTCAAAGCCCCAGGCGATATCCTTGATCCAGAGAAGCTGCGGCTCTTGGCAGAAGAGCAGGAACTCGTCGTCGGAGCGGCGGAAGAGCGTGCCGTCATCGACGACATTGCCATCCTCGTCGCACCAGATCACATAGCTCACGCGCCCCGGCTTTTGCTTGCGCACATCGCGGGTCATCATCCGGTTCATCACCGCCTCGGCGTCCGGTCCGTTGATGCGGAATTTGCACATGGGCGAGATGTCGAAGAGGGTCGCCTGATTGCGGATCGCGAAATATTCGAACTCGGCGGTGTCGAGCACGCCGGGCGAGGCATAGCCATTCCAGTTCATCCAGCTGTGTTGGAAATTCTCGGCGGCGATGCGCTTATGGAATGGCGCGGGCAAGGCGCCCATCGGCATTTGCGGGCGGGGTGTCAGGGCCTTGTTCATTGTGCGCCTCCGTCCTTGATTGCTTGGCCTGCGGCGTTCCATCCCGGCAGACCCGAGATATCGCCCCCCGGATGCGCCCCTGCCCCGCAGAGATAAAGGCCCGCGACAGGCATCCGGTATTGGGCCGCTCCCGCAAACGGGCGCATCATCAGCATCTGGTCGATGCGCAGCTCGCCGTGGTGCCAATGGCCTCCGGTGAGGCCATAGGTGGCCTCAAGATCGGCGGGCGAGCGGACTTCCCAGCCGGTGATCTTGCCACCGACCCCCGGGATCGCGGCTTCCATCGCCTTGATGGTGGCCTTGGCAAGCTTGTCTTTCTTGGGCTTGCTCCAGCCGCCTTTGAGATTGCAGGGCGCGAATTGCGCAAGCGCCGCGAGACGCCAGCCCGTGTCGGTCTTGCGGCCGGTAAGTTCGACGGCCGGAGCCTCGGGCAACTCGCCATACTTCGCCGCGTTGAACGCCCGCTCGATCCGCCGCATATCTTGAGCGACGACGATGCGGTGGCCCAGATCGGCTTCGCTCAACCCATCGGGCAACTCCGCCAGATCAAGATCAATCCGCGCGACCATCCCGTTCGTCGCCATATGGCGCAGGCGGGCTACGTCTTCGGCGTTGAGGTGCTGGGGGCCGAGAAGATCAAACAGCGTCCGCCGGGGCGTGGCGTTGGACAGGATCAGCGGCGCACGGAGTTCCGTGCCGTTTTCAAGGGCCACACCCACCGCGCGGTCGCTGTCATCCACGAGGATACGCGCCACCGGCGACGAGGTGCGGATCGCCGCACCCGAAGCTTCCGCCGCCTTGGTCAGCGTCGAAACAACCGCCGCCGCGCCGCCGATGGGGGTCGATCGTTGCCCGGCCCCGCCCGAACCGGTCGAGGCAAAGCGATAGAGAAGCGTCAGCACTGTTCCCGGCGAGCGCGGCCCCATGGCTCCACCCAGCGTCGCGTCCATCGCCAGCGCAGCCGCCAGAGGCCCGTCGCCGATCTCGTCTTCGCAGAGATCCCAGACGTTCGAGAGGATGATCCGCAGCATATCGCGCATATCGGTCTTGCCGAGGCCACGGATCGAGAGGCCCAGCTGCGCCATGCTGAGCATATCGCCCAAGCCCCCATCGCGGAACCGAGGTGGCGCTTTGGCAAGCATCTTGGCGAGCGCGCCGGAGTAGCGGGCAAGCTTGCGATGCAGCTCGGCAAAGTTCGCGGCCATCTCGGGCGAGACGCCCCGCGCCACGGAGCCGTCGATCTCGACACGCTCGCCTCCACCGAAAGACAGCGTTTTCATCGGCGCACCATAGCGCAGCCCGTGGCGCGACAGGCCGAGGCCAGAGGCGATCTTGGGGTGAATGCCGAATGGCATCGCCGCCACAGGGTCGGCCCCACCCAGAAGCCCGCCGACTTCGGGCGCAGCCTCGAGAACCACAACACGCTTGCCCTCTTTGGCAAGCCTTGCAGCCGCGACAAGGCCGTTATGGCCCGCGCCGATCACGATAGCGTCGAAATCCCCGCTCATGCCGCCGCCCCCAGATCGATCTTCTTGCCAAGGTCCAAAAGCACCTCGCGTGCCGCATTGGCGCCGGGCGCGCCCATGACGCCGCCGCCGGGGTGGCTCGACGAGCCGCACATATAGAGGCCCTTGATCGGCGAGCGATACTGCGCGTAGCCGGGGACCGGGCGGTTGAAGAGAAGCTGATCGAAGGTCAGCTCGCCTTGGAAGATATTGCCCTCGGTCAGGCCCACCTCGCGTTCGATATCGGCGGGGCTGCGCACCTCTTTGTGGACGATCAGATCGGCAAAATCGGGGCTATGGCGGCTGATCTTGTCGATCACCGTCTTGGCGAAGGCCTCGCGGTTCGCGTCGTCCCATTCGCCATCGGCCAACTCATAGGGCGCATATTGCACAAAGATAGTGGCGTAGTGCTTGCCCGGCGGTGCCATGGTCGGGTCGATCTGGGTCGGGATCAGGAAATCGACGTAAGGCGAGGCCGACCAGCGGCCCTCTTTCCAATCGTCATAGGCGCGTTCGATCTCGGCCATGTCGTCGAGGAAATGCAGATCGCCCTTGAGGAACTTGGCCCCCTTCGGCGCGGCGGTGAAGGTGGGCATCCCGTCAAGGGCGATGTTGAGCTTGCCCGAAGAGCCACGGAAGCGATAACGCTTGACCCCCTTGATGAACTCGCCCGGCAATTCTTTTTCCTCGGTATGCTCGATGAAGGTCCGGCGCACGTCCATGCCCGAGACGACAGTATCGGCATAGAACTCGTCGCCATTCTCCAGCGCGACGCCGACAACGCAGCCATTTTTGACGATGAACTGGTCAAGGCCCGATCCGGTGCGGATCTCGCCGCCCGCGTCCTGAAAACTCAGCGCCATCGCCTTGGTGATCGACCCCATCCCGCCGCGCGAGAAACCCCATGCGCCGATCGAGCCGTCAACCTCGCCCATGTAGTGATGGAGGAGCACATAGGCCGTGCCCGGCGAATAGGGGCCGAGGCCCGTGCCGATGATCCCCGATCCGGCGATATGCGCCTTGACGATATCGGACTTGATATACTGGTCGAGGAATTCGGCGATCGACATGGTCCAGAAGCGGACCGTTTCAGCCATTTCGCGCTCGCCCAGATCGTAGAACCGCTTGCCGATATAGAGGAGCTCCGAGATATCGCGCGGGTTGAACGAGGTCGGGTCCGGCGCGGTCCGCATCAAGAGGGGCTTGATGAACTTGCACTGGCGCATGACGGCGCGGGCATAGCGTTCGTAGCCGTCGGCATCCTCGGGGTTGTTGCGAATGAGCTCGCGGCGGAGCGCGTCGTGATCGGAGGAATAGTTGAAATAGTTGCCCTTGGAATCGAAGGTCGCGCCGCTTTCATAGGGGATCACCTGCAGGCCATATTTGGGCAGATCCAGCGCGCGGATGATCTCGGGCCGCAGGAGCGAGCAGACGTAGGAGCAGTTGGAATAGGTCCAGCCCGGCTGCAACTCGCGGCTGACGGCGGCGCCGCCGACATAATCGTTCTTCTCGATCACGAGGGTCTTAAGGCCCGCCCGCGCCAGAAACCCGGCCGTTGTCAGGCCGTTGTGGCCCGCGCCCACGATGATGGCGTCGTATTTCATATCCGCTCCCTCGATTCCCGTGGTGTGACGGTAATTTAAACTGAGCACTCAGTCAAAAATTTTCGAGCGCTTGCTCAGTTTTTGCTTTTCATGCCGACGGGCGCGGCGTAGAGAAAATGCATGACCCCACAGATCGCAGATCGCGCCCTATCGCCCACCAGCGCCCGCACTCAGGCGCGGATCGTCGAGGCCGTGGTCGAAGCGGTGGCGCAATATGGAATATCTGGCACCACGCTTGCAAACGTTGCCACACTGGCCGAGGTCAGCCAGGGCGTCTTGATCTTTCACTTCAAGTCGAAGGAAGGGCTTTTCGCCGAAACCCTGCGGCGGTTGATCGAGGAATACCAACAGGGCTGGCAGGCAGCGCTGGAGGAACCCGACCCGCTCCAGCGGATCGTCGGACTGGTGCGGTCTGATTTCACTGCACCCGTTTGCAGCCGCAAGAAACTTGCCCTTTGGTTCGCGTTCTGGGGCGAGGCCGGGGCTCAGCCTCTCTACAATGAGATCTGCGCCAAGAGCGAGATCCACCGCTACGAGGCGATGATCTCGGCCTGCCGCGCCTTTTGTGAAACAAACAAGGGCGAGACCTGCGATCCCGCCCTTCTGGCGCATTCCATTGATGCGATGACCGATGGCCTGTGGCTGCAGATGCATATCTCGGCCAAATCCCTCAGCCGGACCGATGCCCGATCCATGGCGATGGCCCATCTGCGGCTTCTCTTGCCGAAATGGGCCGCCGCCATCCCTCAGTAGGATGGCGCACCGGTGTGCTTGTTGCGATGCCCTTCACGAAGCGGCGCGTGCTCGGTGGTTTCATGCGCGCCGTCCCACAACCCCTCGGCCAGCAGCTCTTCCTGCGTGATCTCGATGGCTTTGCGAAGGATGTCGAACATCTCGTCGATCTGGCTGCGGGTGATGGTCAGCGGCGGCGAGAACACACACATATTGATCAGCGGGCGGACAAGCAGGCCCATCTTCTGGCAATGGGCATCGATGCGGCTCCCGACCTCATAATCCAGCGCCAGAGGGTTCTTGCTGACCGGATCGGCCACACAGTCGACGCATCCCATAAGGCCCATGCCACGGGTATCGCCAACGATCGGAAGATCACGCAGGGAATGCAGCCGCTCCTGGAAATAGGGGCTGATCTCGCGAACGTGCTCGAGGATACCCTCGCGCTCGATAATCTCCATGTTCTTGAGCGCCGCAGCGGCGGAAACCGGATGGCCGGAATAGGTAAAGCCGTTGGAGAAGGTCGCACCCTTGGAGTTCGCGCCCGAAACCTCGGCGATCAGACGGTCGGAAATGATGGCCGCGCCCATCGGAACATAGCCCGACGTCAGGCCTTTGGCGGTTGTGATGATATCGGGGACAATGTCGAAGACCGCTTCGGAGGCGAACCAGTGGCCAAGGCGGCCAAAGCCCGTCACCACCTCGTCCGAGATGTAGAGCACATCGTGCTTGCGGCAGACCTCAAAGCAGCGCTTGTGGTAGCCCGGCACCGGAACGATCACACCGCCCGAGGCGAGGATCGGTTCGGCGATGAAGGCGGCAACGCGATCGGAACCCAGCTTCAAAATCGCGTTTTCGAGATCGGCCACCTTCTCGTCCAGGAAGGTGTCGAGCGACATTCCCTCGGGCCGCCGGTAGGGATTCACATCCGGCAGCATATGACGCAGGTCTTGGGCATGGTCGAAATAACCAACGTCCCGCTCCTTGCCGCACATCGAGGCCGAAAGGTAGGTCGAGCCATGATAGGCCTTGGCACGCGAGATGATGATCTTCTTTTCAGGCTTTCCGAGGATGTTGTTGCGGAAGTGAAGGAAGCGGATGGCGCTATCGACAGCCGTCGAGCCTCCGGTGGTAAAGAACACGGTATTGAGATCGCCCGGCGTGTGCTGGGCAATCTTGTGGGCCAGTTCAGCGGCGGTCGAATGTCCAAGCGCAAACGGATTGTAATAGGGCATTGCCATGACCTGATCGGCGATCGCCTGCGCCATCTCTGGCCGATTATATCCGATCTGCACGCACCACATCCCGGCGGTCATATCGATCAGCTTTCGGCCGGATTCGTCCTGAATATGGATGCCATCGCCGCTGACCGGAAAGGTCCGCTCGGTGTGGCCGTGGTCTTCCATCCCTTCCCAAGGGTGCAGAACATTCTTGTTATCCCAGTCGTTGTGACGGGAAAAATCATTGATGAGCGAGGTCATGTTCTACTCCGGACTCGGGTGATTTGATCATAAGCAATCTGAATGAACGTTCATTCATTGTCAATCGCCTTCCAAGTCGCCATAAAGCCTGCCAATGCTTTGCATCGGACAGGTTGGAGTGAGAGGAATGCCCGAGGCCAAATCTGCACGGGAACAGACCAAGGCGCGGCACAGGCGCGCCCTGATCGAGGCGACGGCGGATGCCATCGCCGAGCATGGTCTGGCCGCGGTATCGGTCAGCCGGATACTTGAAAAGGCAGGCTTGTCCCGCGGCATGGTAAACCTGCACTTTTCCAGCAAGAACAATCTCTTGCTGTCCGTAGCTGAACAATTCTCTGAAGATTATACCCGGCACTGGATCGTGGCGATGGAAGGCGCCGGAATCCGCCCCGAAGCGCAGCTTCGGGCGATCATCGACGCCGATTTCGATCCCGTCGTTCTCAATCGGCGCACCATGGCCGTCTGGTTCGCATTTCGCGGCGAGGCGCATTCCTCGCCGGAATTCATGCCCTTCATCGACTCTCGCGACGCCAAGATGCAGCGCACGATCACCTCGATTTGCCGCGAACTCTGCAAGAGAGGTGCCAACCCTGGCACCGATCCGCAGATTGCCGCCCTGTCGATCATCGCCCTTCTCGAGGGTCTCTGGACCGATTACTACCTCCACCCCGACCGCTTCGACCGCGACACCGCCCGCGCCGTGGTGTTGCACACGGCCCGCGCCTTCTTTCCCGAAACCTTCGAGGTCTAGCTGAACAGCCCGCCGTAGCTTTGCCGCAGGATGTTCTTCTGAACCTTGCCCATCGTGTTGCGCGGCAACTCGTCCACGACGATCAGGGTGCGCGGCTGTTTGAAGCGCGCCAGCGCCTGCCCCATCGCTGCAGCGATCTGGTCGAGGTCGGGCTCCTGCCCTTTCTGGCGCACGAGGATGCCCACGGCGACCTCGCCCAGATCGGGATGCGGCACGCCGATCACCGCGCTTTCGAGAACGCCGGGCTGTTCGTCGAGCAGCGTCTCGACCTCCTTGGGATAGACGTTGAACCCGCCCGAAATGATCAGATCCTTGCCACGGCCGATGATCGTCACATAGCCGTCCGCGTCCATCCGGGCGAGGTCGCCGGTGATGAAAAACCCATCCTCGCGCAGCTCTTCGCGGGTCTTCTCCGGCATCTGCCAATAGCCCTGAAAGACGTTTGCCCCCCTCACCTCGATCACGCCCACCTCGCCTTGCGGCAGGGTCGCACCGGTGGCCGGATCGGTGATCTTCAGCTCCACCCCCGGCAGCGGCAGGCCGACCGTTCCGGCGCGGCGGTCGCCGTCGTAGGGGTTGGAGGTGTTCATATTCGTCTCGGTCATGCCATAGCGTTCGAGGATCCGGTGGCCGGTGCGCTCTTCAAAGCGGCCATGGGTTTCGGCCAGCAAAGGCGCGCTGCCGGACACGAAGAGGCGCACCCCCTTGGTCAGGTCGCGGGTGAAGGCAGGGTGATCGAGAAGGCGGGTGTAGAAGGTTGGCACCCCCATGAGCGCCGTGGCGCGCGGCATCTCGCGCACCAGCGCCTCCACGTCGAATTTGCCGAAGAAAATCATTGCCCCGCCGGTGGCGAGGATCACGTTCGTCGCCACAAAAAGCCCGTGGGTATGGTAGATCGGCAGAGCGTGCAAAAGCACGTCCTTCTCGGTGAACCGCCACGCCGCGGCCAGTGTAAGAGCGTTCGACAAGAGGTTGTTCTGGCTCAACATTGCGCCCTTGGAACGGCCCGTGGTGCCAGAGGTATAAAGAAGCGCAGCGAGGTCGTCCGGGCCACGCTCGGCCACCAGAGCGACGTCCGGTTGGCTCGCCGCCAAGGCCGCAAGGCTGCCGCTTCCGTCGGCGTTGAGCGTTCTCACGACGGCGCCGGTTCCCTCCACCAAAGGCGCAATCCGCGCCTCGGTCGCATCGCTGGCCACAACGAGCCTAGCACCGCTGTCGGTGAGAAAATAGCCGAGCTCGGCGGGCGTATAGGCCGTGTTCAGCGGCAGGAAGACAAACCCGCCCTGCACGCAAGCCGCATAAAGCGCGAGCGCCTCGGGCGATTTGTCGATCTGCGCGGCGATCCGATCGCCGGGGACAAGGCCAAGCGCCGAAATCGCGTTCGACAGCCGCGCCGCCATCGCCAGAAAGCCGGCATAGCTGATCGCCGCCGCACTTTCAGGGTAGAGGAACGGCGCCTCGGATCCGGCATGGCGGCCAAAGAGCGTGTCGTAAAGCGGATTGGTCATGGCGGTCCCCTGCTGTCATCGGCTTTTTGCGCCAAACCGGAGCGCGGGTAAAGCCGTCAGGACAGCATGAGATAGATCCAGATCACGCTGATCAGGACCGGCTGATGCGCAAGGTAGATCACTAGGCTATGCCGCCCCGGAAAAGAGGCGAGCCATTGCAACGACCCCTGCCCCGCGGCTGCCGACTGCATCAAGGCATTTGGCAGGAGGGCGGTCAACGCTTTGGCGGCGCCGATGCCGAACAGGGCTGGCCCGAACCACGGAAACACCGGCTCATAGTCGATTGACGGCGGCCACCATGTCGACAGGCCGGTCCAGTAGAAAAACGGGCTGTTGAGCGCTGGGAGGCTGACATAATTGGGAAGTGCGATGACCACAGCCCCCAAGACAAGCGTCACCACCGCCGGCAGGCGTAGGAAGGCGAGGCCCAAGAGGCTTGCCACCGAGATCGAATGCAGGATGCCGAAATAGACGAAAGTGTTTGGCATGACCAGAAACGTCCCTGCCGAGACCAGCGCCGCCGCGCCCGCGACCTTTGCGAAGCGCTTCCAGAACGAGGGCCAGCGAATCCCCTGCCCGTGCGAGAGGTAAAGGCTGAAGCCCACAAGGAACAGAAAGCTGCCGGCCGTCGCTCTGGCAAAGAGCGCCCAAAACCCGTGCGTGGTCGTGCCACCCGGAATAAACCCAAACATTTCGAGATCATAGGTGAAGTGGAACGTCACCATCATCAAAATGGCGACCGTCCGCGCCACATCAATTGCCAAGATGCGCCCGCCCACCGTCTGCGCCATGTCTTGCTCCCTTGCCCCAGCGGAAAGGTGGCCCGCCTCGGGCGGAAAATCCAGCGGAAACCCTCAGCCGCCCTTGAGCTGGCGCAGGAGAAACACCTCGCTGTCGTCGCTGACCTGCTCATGCAGGCCCCGCGCGATCAGCTTGCCATCGACCGAGACCGAAACCCCCGCCTTGATGACGGGATCGAGGCCCGGATGGGCCTCGACCAATGCTTTCATCATCTCGCCAACCGTCTTGGCCTCCACCTCGACCACATCCGCGCCATCGGTAAACCGGCGCAGACCCGACCAGAGGTGAACCTTGACCATCAGCCCTTGGCCTTGATCGCCGCAAGGATGCGCGGCGGCGACATTGGAAGGCTGCGCAGGCGCACGCCAGCCGCGGCATGGACCGCATTGGCCACGGCCGGCAGCGGCGGGGTGATGCCCGTCTCGCCGACACCGCGCACGCCGTAGGGGTGGCCGGGGTTCGGCACTTCGACGATTACCGTGTCGATCATCGGAAGGTCCGAGGCTACGGGGATGCGATAATCGAGGAACACGGTGTTCTGCAGCCGCCCGTCGGCGCCGTAGATGTATTCCTCGTTCAGCGCCCAGCCGATGCCCTGCGCCGCGCCACCCTGAAACTGCCCTTCCACATAGGCCGGATGGATCGCCTTGCCCGCGTCTTGCACCACAGTGTAGCGCAGAACCGAGGTATAGCCGGTTTCGGGATCGACCTCGACGTCGACGATATGGGTGCCAAAGCTGCCCCCGTGGCCCGAGGGGGTCGCCTCGAAATGGCCCGAGATCGGCCCGCCGGTGCCGCCCATCTCGGCGGCCAGCTCGCCAATGGCGAGCGGCGGGAACTCGCCCGCGTTTGGCCCCGAAGGCTTGGCGCAGCCGTCTTCCCAGATCACCGCTTCGGCGGGGATGCCCCATTTGTCGGCGGCCCGCTGGCAGAGCTTGGTCGAGATCTGCTTGACCGCCTCGATGGTGGCAAGGCCGGTCGCATAGGTCGCGCGGCTGCCGTGGGTCGGCTCGTTGACACCGAGCGAGCCGGTGTCGACGACGTTGACGCGCACGTTCTCGTAAGGGATGCCCAGCGCCTCGGCCGCCATCAGCGCCATTGAGGCGCGGCTGCCGCCGATGTCGGGCGTGCCGACCGAGACCGTCACCGAGCCATCCTCGCCGAGCGCTGCCGAAACCGAGGTCTCGCCGCCCCAGTTCATCCAATAGCCGCTGGCCACGCCCCTGCCCTGATTGGGACCAAGGGGGGCCGCGTAATGCGGATGCGCCAGCGCGGCTTCCAGCGTCTCGACAAGGCCGATGCGCGGGAAGGTCGGGCCGAAGCTGGCCTTGGTCCCCTCGCGGGAGGCGTTCTTGAGGCGCGTTTTCAGCGGATCGAGCTTCAGCGCACGGCACATCTCGTCAACAAGGCTCTCGGTGGCGAACGCCGCCATCGGCGAGCCGGGGGCGCGATAGGCCGCCTGCTTGGGCCGGTTGGCCAGAACGTCATAGCCCTCGTGATGCACGGCCGGGATATTGTAGCAGGAGAAGGCGCAATCAAGGGCGCTGTCGATCGGCGCCATCGGGAAGGCGCCGCCTTGCATCCGCATGGTGACCTTCGCGGCGGTCATGGTGCCATCTTTTTTCATCCCCATCTTCACGTCGATCGACGACGACGAGGTCGGCCCCGTGGCGCGGAGGACTTCGGAACGGGTCATCACCATCTTCACGGGCTTGCCCGCCTTGCGGCTGAGCGCCAGCGCGACAGGTTCGACAAACACGGTCGTCTTGCCGCCGAAACCGCCGCCGATCTCCGAAGGCGTTACCCGCAGGTTGGCGACGTCGATGCCAAGAACCGCAGCACTCATCCGGCGGATGAACCAATGGCCTTGGGTGCAGACCCACATCTCGCCTTTGCCGTCCGATCCGAGCTGGGCAAGGCAGGCGTGAGGCTCGATATAGCCCTGATGGGCGGCCTCGGTTTTGTAGGTGTTTTCCATGACGAGGTCGGCTGCGGCAAAGCCCGCATCGAGATCGCCGTGGCCGTATTCGATATAGCGCATGACGTTGGGATGCAGCCCCTCGGGCACCGAATAATCTGCGGCCCCCGCGCGGATCGCCGGAGCGCCCGGCTTCATCGCCTCGTCCACATCGGTGACGTGCGGCAGCACCTCATACTCGACCTCGATCAGCTTGGCAGCTTCGCGGGCCAAAAGAAGGCTGGTCGCGGCAACGGCGGCAACGGCATGGCCGTCATAAAGCGCCACCTCGCCCGCCATGCAGTTTTCCTGAATGTTCCAGTCCTCGCCCTCGAGGCCGGTCGGAAAATCGGCGCGGGTGACAACGGCCTTCACGCCCTTGAGCGCAAGCGCCTTGGAAGCGTCGATCTTCTTGATCTTGGCATGCGCATGGGGCGAGCGGACCATCACGCCATGCAGCATCCCGGAGGCATAGGCATCGGCGCCATAGCGGGCCTTGCCCGTCACCTTGTCGATACCGTCGGGACGATCGGGGCGCGTGCCGATGTATTTGAAGCCGGTTGTCTTGCTGTCCAGAGGCATCACACGCCCTCCCGCATTTCGGCGGCGGCATCAAGAACCGCCCGGATAATCTTGTCATAGCCTGTGCAGCGGCACAGGTTGCCGGCGAGCCAGTAGCGCGCCTCTTCCTCGGTCGGATCGGGGTTCTGCGCCAAAAGCGCCTTGGCCGCGACGAGGATGCCCGGCGTGCAAATCCCGCACTGGAGTGCCGCGTGTTCAATGAACTTGCGTTGCAGCGGGTGCAGCTTCTCGCCCTCGGCCATGCCTTCGACCGTCTCGATCTTCTTGCCCTCCGCCTCGACACCAAGGACAAGGCAGGAGCAGACAAGACGGCCGTCAACGGTCACCGAACAGGCGCCACAATCGCCGGTGCCGCAGCCTTCCTTGGCGCCGGTCATCCCGAGCTTGTCGCGCAGGCAATCGAGCAGGGTCTCGCGCGGATCGGCGAGGAATTCGACCTCGTCGCCGTTCACGGTGGTGGTCACATGGATCTGGGTCATTTGGCACCTCGTGCGCGGTCGTAAGCAATTTTGGCGGCGCGGCGGGCAAGAACGCCGGCCACATCCGTGCGGAACGCGATGGTTCCGCGCTTGTCGTTGATCGGGCGGCAGGCGGCCGAAGCGGCGGCGGCCAGCGCATCGAGCGCCTTGGCGTCGAGCGTCGAGCCGATCAGCGCCTTGGCGGCGTCTTCCACCACCACGATGGTCGGCGCGACAGCGCCAAGGACCACGCAGGCCTCGGTGATCTTGTCGCCTTCAACGCGCAGGTTCACGGCACAACCGACCACGGCAATATCCATCTCGGTGCGCGGGATGAAACGCAGGTAGGCATCGCCTCCCCCCTTGCCGCGCGGTGGCAGGTAAATGCCTGAGATGACTTCGCCCTTGGCAAGCGTGGTGCGCCCCGGTCCGGCGGGAATGTCTGCGACCTTCACCTGCCGCGTGCCCTTGGGGCCGACGACCGAAACCTCGGCGCCAGCCGCGGCGAGGGCGGGAACCGAATCCGCCGCCGGCGAGCCGTTGCAAAGGTTGCCGATCAGCGTCGCCCTGCCCTGCACCTGCGTCGAGCCGACTAGGCCCATCCCCTCGATGACACCCGGCCAATCGGCGCAGAGACCTTCATGGGCGGTCAACTCGGCGCCGGCCACGGCCGCACCGATGCTCCAGCACATGTCATCCTCTTGCACGATGTCTTTGACACCGGGGATGTGCTTGATGTCGATCAGGTCGTCGGGCGTGACGATATCGGCGCGCATCTGCACCAGAACGTCAGTTCCCCCTGCCAGAAACCGTGTCACCCCGGACGCAGCGACGGCGATCGCCGAGGCATCCTCAAATGTCGCGGGAGTATGGTAACGCATTCTCTCTCCTTGCTCAGACTGCTGCCGCTGATTGCCCCAATACACTAGGCGTTCAAACAGGTGTGTTTCCACCACAAAGAACGTCAGACAGACTCTGTGTCGCGGCGTCGAAAGGACGGTATTGTTTTCCGCGACGGATGCAAGGGAGAGGTCGAATCAATCCTCACCAAGATCGGCGCGCGCCTCGAAAGGGATGGCATCTTCACCAAAGAAACGCCGCACCACAGAAACAGGCTCTTGCATGAACTTCCGGCGCGCCAGCGGATCAACGAAATGCCGGGCAAACATGAAGTGCATATAGTAGAGAAACCCGCGAGCATCGGCGGCTGACATTTTCGCGCAAGTGGCCTTCAGAACTGACTCGCGATCGAATCTGTCGCCAAGATCAAACATCAAAGCATAGCGTGGCAGGCCGCGAATATCATGCGCCAGAACCCGCCCGATTTCGGCCCCGGCGGCAGCCTGATCGCCCAAGGACATATGCGCCATCGCCTTTTGGACCGTCAGATACAGGCTGATCTGCGAGGCTTTGACAGGAACAAACTCTTGAGCGCGCTCAAAGAGCGCCAGGGCCTCTTCGCCCCGTCCGTCCCACATCCTGAGTTGGCCCACAGTGCTGAAAGCCGTTATAAAGTTGGTGGTGCGCGAAAAGACATCCTCGGCCATGTCCATCGCCAGCTGACGCCACTTCGGATTGGCGAACCACAAGAGCTTGGCGGCTGCGAGCGACAGGATATCGTTGCCGTCGATGTGTTCGATGGCTTTGAGAAGCTGATCCTCGATCTCGTTCTCGCCCCGCACGAAATCGCTTGGCGAACGCATCCCGAAAAACCCGCCCACGACCATGTTGGAATGGATGGCAGTGGCAAGAAGAACATAGTTCGAGCAATCCTTGGGATTGGCGGCAACCGCAGCCCTAAGGCGCTTTTCCGTCTCGTGCATCCCGCCTTCGGCCTCGGCCAGCATGATCTCGGCTTCGTGCATCCGCACTGCGAGCGGAGCATCTTCGTCGGGCGAACCTGATTGGGCCGGATGCGATTGCACCCTCCACACCTGATCAACGAGCGCGGCCGCCAGATCGGCCATAAAGGCGCCACCGGACTTCGAGCAAAGCTCGTTGCCGGTCAAAGCAAGCCTTCGGGTTAGAAGCAGGGCCTGCTTGTCGAGTCGGCTGACTGAAAGAACCACATCGGTCCTGCCGGGAGCTGAAAAGAGAAACTTGACCCCTATTCCGACACGCGGCTTGGAGAGGTCGAATTCGCCCATCTCGTCTCTGGAGGCGACAACCCGAACCTTGCGGTCCTCGTGCAGAGTATTTCGCAGTTCGTCTGCAAAGCGCTGGACAAAGTCCCAACCGCGCTCGGCCCCCTCACCCGAAGGCGCCAGCCCCTGAACCGGACCCACGATGACATGAGCATCCTCAAAAGGCGCCACAGGCTCGGGCTTGCGCGCAATCCACACGTATCCCTCGCCATATTGTGTGGCGATGAAATTGGGATTGCGGGCCGGATCGCCGAGCTTGCGGCGGAGGCGATTGATCAGGAAATCAACGCTGCGCTGGCCGATATCCGACCCCTCACCCGAAATCCTGTCGAGCAGTTGGTCACGGCTGACAACGAGGCCGGGCTTGTTGCTCAGGGTGTGCAAAATAGCCCGCTCGGCCCGCGTAAAGGCGACGACCTCGGCCTGGCCCACGGAATTCGCCCGCGAATAATCGGACGCAAACTGCCAGCTGCCGTATCTATGTAAATCGTCTTGAGACATTCCGTTTTCAAACCGCCCAAAGAAATTCGGGCTCATCTCCTCCCGTGGACAAACTCAAGAGTCTTCTTCTGGAAACCAACACCCACACTCCCCGCACTTTGACCCGAGGAGACAGAACAATCTTTCCAATCCAAAATGGCTTTTTTTGGCCCATGCTAACATTGAACAAACAATCATATTCTAATGTCAATATTGCGTGGCAGGGGTCTCCCAAATGCTGCTTTGGGTATCCTGTCGAGGGCCTGAATTGGCATCGCTCCTGCCGCGCGAGTAGCCCCGCCGGCTCCGACAGGATCCTGGAACGCCGTGCATACCCGGTCATTCGCGTAAAGGATCTTGGGGCGGGGTCACGATCCCGGTGACCCCGCCCAACCTGCCGCTCCACGCGCTGCTACCTTTTCTTAATTCCGCGTCCCTAGAGTCTGGTCAAACATCGGCCTCAAAGGACAGATCATGCCGCAAACCATCGAACGCCCCGCCACTGCAGGCGAGGTTCACTTCGGCCTTGATGAGATATTCTATTCGCGCACGGACCATCGCGGCATCATTCGTGCCGGCAACGATGTTTTTCAGCGTGTATCGGGCTTTTCATGGGAGAAGCTTATCGGTGCGCCGCACAAGATCGTCAGACACCCGGAAATGCCGAAGGCTGTGTTCAAGATCATGTGGCAATCGATCCAAGATGGGCGTCCGATTGCCGCCTATGTGAAGAACCGATCCGAAAACGGGGGCTATTATTGGGTGCTGGCCACGATCCTGCCGAATGAACAGGGCTATCTATCGGTCAGGATCAAGCCGTCTTCGCCCCTGTTTGATACCGCGCGAGACCTTTATGCCGAAGTTCTGAAAGCGGAAACCAGCCAGAATTTGCCGCCAGAAAAATCCGCCGAACTTCTGATTGCGCGGTTACAAAATCTGGGCTTCTACGACTACACAGATTTCATGACCCAGGCGCTCGATCAGGAGCAAAATGCGCGTGACCAGAAACTGGAACGTGTCATGACCACGGAGATGCGGGCCTTAAGCTGGATCAGCGAACTTCTCAGGCAAACCCTGAAGTTTCAGGCCGCTCTGCTCACGGATTTTGAGGCGCTGCAGTCGATTCCCAACAATATGAGGATCATCGCGTCGCGCCTCGAACCCTCGGGTGGCCCCGTGAGCGCCATTTCCGAAAACTATAAGTTCATTTCGACTGATCTCTACCGGCGGCTTGCCGCTTTCGCGAGCGGGAAGGACAATCTGTGTCAGACAATGGTCAGGATTGTCTCCGAGGCCATCTTCCTGACGCGCTCGGCCAGAAATCTGTCGGAAGTCGTCAGGGTCGAAAAGGGCTCTTCTGCCAATGCCTCAGAGAGTGAAACAGGCTATCTAGCTGATCTTGAGACCAACTATTTGCAGCGCGCCGATACGGCGCTGAAACGCGCAGCGCTAGTTTCGGGCGAGCTATATCAATCGAGCGCGGAAATGCGGCGCATGATGTTGGGGCTCGACACGATCCGCGTCATGGGGCGAGTAGAAAGTGGGCGGTTGGGAACGTTGGGAGCCGGGCTGGGGGCAACAATTGACCAGCTCGATCTTCGTCATGGCGAAATTGCGGCCAAGCTACAAAACCTGATGAATATCTCTGCGAAGATCCGCAACGGGGTAGCCGGAAAAGTTGACAAATGCGCGGCTTGACCCTTCCGTAGCGGCGCCCAAGATCAGCCGAAAATGGCCGTTCGGAGAGCCTCGATCGCACCCGAACACCGCTTTGCGCGAAATTTTCCTCGCCGCTTCGTCATTTGCGTTGAACTAAGAACGACGCCTCGAGCATATCATAGGAGCCTTTTGCAGATCCAAATGCAGCAGCTTAGATCTTGATTTCACGTTCAAGTTCTTTAGCCCCGCGCCGCGCCATTTCGGAGTGCGCCGCTGTGGGTCGATAACCTGCGACGACCGCCTATCGTCGGGCTGCGTTTGCGGTGAAGTTTTGACCATCTCAATCTGAACCGCGGCGCACAATCCAAAGCCTTTGGGATTCTTGGCGCATTAGAGCTTTCGAGGGTGGGTGGAGCCGAACCGCGTCCAGCCCCCGCAGCGCACGAGTTTCAGCACCCAGCAATTGAAAGTTCAGCACTTAATCGAGCCTGTCTCAAGATCAGAAGAGCGCAGCATCGCTGGCAGCCGTGCGTTCTGGAAGACCGGCAGGACGCTCTGAATCGAGATTGAAGTCGCTCCGCGGCACCTGCAGAACCTTGACCTCACCTGTTGTCGGACGAAACATGACGCGCCGCGCCGCATTGCCACCCAGGCTTTGCCCCACGCAAGGAATCCTCTCGGCCTCCAGAAAGCTTGTTGCGAATTCGGCGTTCGACTGCCCGATATCGCGCAGTCTAGGAGAGATGCGCGCTGCGCCAAAGAGTTTGGCCTGAAGATCGGCACGCGTGCCTCCGGCTTTCAAAAGGCCGTTCACCAAAAGCTCCATGGCATGAACACCATAGCGCAAGGGCTTTTCGCTTCCTTGATCGGGCCCGAAGGGCAAAAGAAAATGGTTCATTCCCCCGATCCTTGCTTTGGGATCATATAGGCAAACCGCGACACAAGATCCCAAAACTGTTGCGAGGATATCTTCCGGAACACAAGACACATAGTAACCCCCCTGCGTTACCGTTCGAAGGTGAGCCCGCGACGTAATATCAAATGTCATGAGTTGACGGTCCGAGCTGGAGACGCAGGCTCGCAGGCTTTGAGGATGGCCCCCGCTATCTGGTCGATCGGCAATTGAGTTTGGACAGCTCCGATAGACCAAGCCACTTTCGGCATTCCGTAGACGGTCGATGTGGCTTCATCCTGTCCAAACGTCGAGCAACCGGCACGCCGTAACTCCAGCAGGCCCTCCGCGCCGTCTTGCCCCATCCCGGTAAGCAGGGCGCCGACGACGTTGGGCGCCAACGCCAGGGCAGACCGGAACAAAGTATTGACCGACGGAACATGGCCCGACTCCGCGGGACCCGGCTGAAGCCGACAGTGGTTCGGCTCGCCCTTTTGGATCGTTAAATGGGCACCAGTGCCGGCCGCCAGGCAAACGCGACCGGGCAACATGGGCACCCCATCTCGTGCCGCGACCACCTCGGCAGAGCTTCGACGAGCCAGGAGCCTAACAAGACTCTCGCCGAAACCACGCCCGGTATGTTGCACGATCGCGGTAGGTGGGCAGTTTGCAGGGAAGGCCGAAAGGAGGGTCAACAAGCCATCGATACCTCCGGTAGAGGCTCCAATCACAACAATCTTCTGTCGTCGGCCCTGCCCGCCAACCTCGGCCGCGGCGACGCGACGGAAGTGGTCGTTTCGAAGGATCTGCAGTCCCAGTTGAGAAGCGTCCCAAATATCGTCCGCCGACATCTGGGGATGAATGACAGGCTCCGAGTAATTTCCTCCTTTGAGAGGCACCTGTCTCGTGCTGTCATGGTCGGGTACCCGGTCGACGATCCTCAAGTATCTCATACCGAGCGCGTAAAAGAGGGATCTCATACCTTCAAACTCTCTGATGTTTGTCAGGCTGTCAGAAATCAGCGCGATATCGGGTTCCTGACTTTCAGAAAGCATGAATCCCTGGGACAGATCGCCCGCAAGACCTAGAAGATTGAACCGGGGATCATCTGCAATAGCTCTTGAAACGCGCGCACGCACAACGGGGCTGGCGCTGACGATTACGATCCGCAAACGATGCATCTTGTATTTTCCCTGACGTGAGCAGTCTGCAATAACTTAGAAATCTTCCCAAATACCGGGAGCCGCGCTTTGCCCTGCGGCTGCCACTGATTTCGCGACCTGCATTTCCATTACTGGAACCAATGCCTCTTTTTCCGAAGTTTCACGTCGGCTCCGAAAATCGACAACTTTGTGACTATCAACAATTTCGCTCGCAACGGAAAAATGACCGACCATCTCCGTAAGACGCCGCGAGTCCTGTTGAAGCGAATGGCTTGCGGCGGTGGCTTGCTCGACCATGGCGGCGTTCTGTTGAGTGACCTGATCAAGTTGCGTGACGCCAATGTTGATCTCGGCAAGGCCGGCGGACTGCTCCGAGGCACCGTTGGCAATATCCCCGACAAGCGACGTGATATTCGCTACCGATCCGACGATATTGGTCAGCGCCTCACCGGCGCGGCCCACCTGCTCGACTCCGGTGCCGACGTGTTCGGCTGAATCGACGATGAGCGTCTTGATCTCTTTGGCAGCGTTCGAGGACCTCTGGGCCAAGGCGCGCACTTCGGATGCAACGACCGCAAAACCCTTTCCAGCCTCTCCCGCCCGCGCGGCTTCCACACCGGCGTTGAGGGCCAGCAGGTTTGTCTGGAACGCAATGTCATCAATTGCGCCGATAATCTGCGAGATCTGGTCAGAAGACTCACGAATCCTATTCATCGCGTCCACCGCGTCTCGCACAACCGAACCGCTATCTTCCGCGTCTTTCCTGGCCTTCTGAACGATCATTTCGACCTCGCGGGCACCTTCTGCCGCGGACTTTACGCTGGCCGTCATCTCATCAAGAGCGGCAGCCGTCTCCTCAAGCGCAGCGGCCTGGTTTTCCGTTCTGCGGGAAAGATCTTCGGAAGCGCCACTTATTTCCCCCGCGCGAGCGTGAATGCTTTCAGAGATTTCGACGACTTGCGAAATCGTGTTTGCAAGATGCTCGACCGACTGATTGAAATCCGCTCGCAGCCCTTCGTAGCTTTCCGAAAAAGCATCGTTGATCTGACATGAGAGGTTGCCAGCCGAGAGATTGTGCAAACCGGCTCGCAAGCCGGACACCACAGCCTTGAGGTCTTCTGCATCGGCTGCGCGGCGTGCTTCCGCTTCACGCCCTTGGGCGAGCGCCCGCTGGAGCGACACGATCGAGCGTGCAAACGCGCCTATCTCATCGCCGCGATCCTGCCCTTCAACCTTGGCATCGAGATTGCCATTCGCCACTTCCTCGAGCGACACCTTGGTGCGCAGGAAAGGCTGCAAGATGGATCGGGAAACAAAGTAGCCCAAGGCTGCCATCACAACGGCCAACGCAGCACCCGCCCAAAGAATATCCGCGAGAATCGCCCTTGATTTACCCAAGGCATCAGCGTTGTCCCGCTCATATACGAGGCCCCAGGATTGGCCGAAGGCTTCTAGAGGGACGACCTTCGCAAGTCCGGTTCCGCCGCGCGCAAGAGGAGCGTTCTCATAGAAATCTTCTCGGCCCTCCGCCGCGGCCCGAAAATGTGGCAATGTCTCGACTGCAACCTCGACATCAGATTCTGGTACCGGCGTGCGGCTTTGCCCGTCGGGTCCGATCAAATAGGCTGAACTGCTCTGACCAAGCTCGCCTTCAATTTTGACAACACTTTCCAGCATGGTCGAATCCATCTGCGTAGCAAGATAGCCTGCGAGATCACCAGAATTGTCGAGCAACTGGAGCACCATGAAGGCAGAGATATCCCCGCCCATCGAGTCATAACCGCTGAAATCGCTGAGATAGACCTTGCCCGGCACACCATCCCGCGCGGCGCGGGCGGCGATGCCCAGGCCAGAGTTGGCATATGGTCCATCCAACAGGTTGGAGGTGAAATCGTCCTCCTTGTCGATCGAATAGATGATGTTGAAATCCGGATCGATGAAGAAGACATCGTGAAACCCGAATATCGACGCCAAAGCACGGATGTGTAGATCGAGCCTCGTTTGCAGCCGATGATATAGGGCGACCTCACCGTCAAGATCTAGGCCGCCGCTAGAGGCTCCGGTTTCACCATACAGGGGCCGAAGCGAGGCATCCGGGTCTGCGATGGCACGAAAGGCCCCAGAAAGCTGGTTTATTGAGGAGCCTAGCCCAGGTTCAATTGATAGAGCCGTTGTCATGCGGGCTATATCCTTGAGCCAAGCTTCAAACCTATCCGCTGAGTCGATGGCACGAGACACCAATCCAGCCCGAATTTCTTGTTGGATCTCCCGACTAAATCCTTGCTGGTTGATGAATTGAAGTGCAGACCCAGAAACCAAGCAAAGGCCAACCACCAGAGCGGGGAGCTTTGTTTTAAGTGACAAGGACGACAAGGACGACAAGGACGACAAGGAAATCATGGGACTGCCTTTCTATTGTTGGCGAAGGTGCCTAAGCGAACGCCCGAATGGAGGATTTCTAGAAAAGATCGATGGTTCTTGTGCCGGGTGCCCGATCCGGACACCCCGAAAGCCGGCGGCGCAAATCGCCAAGCTTAAGACCACGCAGTATGGGATCTAGGGGCAGCCGCGGAGCACTTCTGGCTGAGGGGCTGGTTGCGAGCCACTGCAGGCAGGACCTGATGTCTCCCAGTGTCTGCATCAACAGATCGATCGCCTGAGCCTCTTTCACGTCGATTGCCTTGGCTGCCTGTGCCGGACCCGAATGCAATACGGCCTCACAGGTTGCCTCGATTTGAGACAGGATATCTTCGCATCCCCCCAATTCCGCATCGACGCGCTTGAGAAGGGTTACAAGATCGATATCCGTGATGGGCTGATGGATACTCATAGACGCCCCACCACTTGTTCAATGCTTGTTCGCAAGGTGGCGGTCGTGAACGGCTTGGGAACGAGATTGTTTGCCCCCAACTCTCGGCAACTGCGCAAAACGTCTGGGCCAGGGGTTCCGGTTATCAAGATGAATCCGATCCGCTGCGTTGTTTTGTTCTGCCGAAGGGCCGCAAGAAGCTCGAGCCCGCTCATCCGCGGCATATTCATATCCGAAATGACAAGGTGGACCGGGGCAGCCACGAGCTTGCTGAGTGCCGCATGACCGTCCGCTTCGGTTTGGTAATTCCGAATGGCCATCTCGTCGAGCGACTGGGTGATAAGTGCGCGACTTACAGACATATCGTCGACCACCATGATACGTAGACTGTCTTTGAGGCTCATCCCGTTGTTCCTTCGGCAATGGCTGCATTTGGCCCAACTCGGCGATAGGTCGTCACACCGACTCCCTTGAACAACGTCTCCGCCGGGCCAGAAATTCGTTCGGAATGACCGATGAAAAGATGCCCTTCGGGACGTAAAAGATTGGCAAATCGCCCCCAAAGCCGTTGCTGTGTTGGCTTGTCGAAATAGATCGCAACATTGCGACAAAAGATGACGTCGAAACCGCCCCGCATCGGCCAATCGTTCATGAGATTCAGTTCCGCAAATGTGATCAGCTTGCCGAGTTCCGCAGAGGCGGAAGCGCTCCCCCCGGCTATTTGGAAATACCGCCCGATAACGGATTGATCGATCCCATCGACCTCTTCGGCCGCGTAGGTTCCTGCCCTGGCGCGCGCGAGAATTTCCTTGTCCACATCTGTTGCCAGGATGCGGATATCGTACCGAGACGCGTCGGGCATCATCTCGAGAATGGTCAAGGCAATCGAATAGGGCTCTTGCCCGGACGAACAGCCCGCAGACCAAAGTCGAACCCGGTCACCCCTACGGGCCATTTCGAGAAGTGGTGGCAGCAACAGTGAGCGAAGGGTTTCGAAATGGTGCCCTTCTCTGAAGAAATGCGTGACGTTCGTGGTAAGAGCAGACAACATTTGCTGTTGCTCTGCTTCGTCTCCACTATCGAGTAGCCTGCAATAGCTCTGGAAATCCTGGAGCCCGAGTGCGCGCAGGCGCTTGATCAATCGCGCATAGACAAGGTCACGTTTGCCAGCCGGCAGATGCAGACCGAAGAGCCGTTGCGCGTGCAAAGCGATCGATTCGAAATCGCTGCTGGAGAAACTGAAGCCGACCGACCCCTCGATCGGCGGATTTCTAGCTGGAAGTGTCATTGCGGGGCCTTCCCTCCAAAACCGATCACCGCACCGAGATCGATCACACGCGACATACCTTCGTCGGTCGTGATTATTCCGGTTATCGCCTGGCGGCCGGAATCGCCGCGTGTATCTGGAGGGGTCTGGATGTCTTCATTTTTCACCGAGAGAATCTCGGAAACTGATTCCACCAGCAGCCCGAGGGTCTTGCCGCCATGCGCTGCAACAACAACAACATTACGCTCGTTGTGCGGCGTTCGGGGCAGACCGAAACGCGCCGCAAGGTCGTAGATGGGTATGACCGACCCACGCAGGTTCATGACGCCCAAGACTTCCTCAGGAGAATGAGGCAGAGACGAAACCGGGCTCCAACGGCGGATCTCTCTGACTTGTGAAATATCGAGCGAGAAATTCTGCCCACCGGTACAGAAGGCGACGAATTCGAGGTCGAGGCGAGTGGCATCAATGGCTGACTGCATGAGGCATCCCTTCAGATATTCTGAGGAGGCCGCTGTTGGCGGCCGGTGAGACATTTCGGGCAAGCACGTCGGGATCCAGGATCAAGGCGACCTGGCCGTCGCCTAGAACTGTCGCGGCCGAGACGCCGGGAACTGTTCCGTAGTTGCTCTCCAACCCCTTGATCACCACCTGACGCTGATCGTGGATCCGGTCGACCATCAGCGCCACAAGCGCGTGCTCTTCTGTCTCCATCAATACGACCTGACATTTCCGTGGATCGCGAAGACCACCGGAAAGGCCGAGACCTTCAGCGACATCAACCAGCGGCACATAGCGCCCCCGAACAAACAGCAGTTGGTCGCTCGCACCAAACTGATGCACGTCTGATTCTTCAGGGACGATGGTTTCAAGGATCGAGGTGATTGGGATAACTAGGGTCTGCCCAGCCACCGAGACAACCATCCCGTCAAGCACAGCCAATGTAAGGGGCAGAGAAATGATGAACTCTGTTCCCTGACCGGGGGTGGTTGCGATGGTGATGCGTCCTCCGAGGGTCGACACAGCATTCTTGACCACGTCCAGCCCTACGCCGCGCCCTGACAGGTTTGAAACGCGATCGGCAGTCGAAAACCCCGGCATGAACAACAATGCGTCGATTTCGCTGTCGGCAAGTTCCAAGTCAGGCGCGACCAGCCCCTTGCTGCGCGCGATCTCGAGAATTTTGGGGCGGTTGAGACCCGCGCCGTCATCGCGGATCGTGATGACGACCATCCCTGATCGATGCACAGCGGACAGAGTAATGGTTCCAATCGGATCTTTCCCCGCGGCAAGCCTTGCCTCTGGCTTTTCCAGCCCGTGATCGACCGAGTTCCGAACCATATGCGTCAGAGGGTCGGACAGTCGCTCGACGACTGTCTTGTCAACTTCAGTACCTTCACCCGAAGTTTGCAGCTTTACCTTTTTGCCCGTAGCTTCTTCGGCTTCCCGAACAATTCGCGACATACGTTGGAATAGCGGTTTGACCGGCTGGGCACGGATCGCCATCACCGCCTCCTGAATATCACGCGCCAGCAGACGATAGTCTTCGACATGAGTGACGACATCGGCGTCGGTTGCCAGTCGCAATTCTTGCAGGCGTTGGGCGATCATCGACTGATTGATGATCAACTCCCCAACCGCGTTGATGAGGCGGTCAACGCGATCGAGCTCCACCCTCAAGGTCGATTTGGGCGTATTGTCCGCTGGCTCTGCGGTTGGGCGTACGGACTGAGGAGGCGAAGAGCTTGCCTGAGTGGCCCCGGAGCTTGCCGGGGCCACTTGTGGATGAGGCTCCGGCGCGGCAGCTTCGTCCAAGCGCGTCGAAATATGTAGGTCGCAAAGCCCGTCTACAAAATCAAAAACCTCCCGGACCTTCGTCTCCGGCGCTGAGGTTTCAAGTTCAATCAACCATCCAAGGCAGGGTGCGGCGGGGTCAAAATCGGCCAGCTCACCCATGCCTTCGGTTTGCAAATGAGTTGTTGTCTCTCCCAAATCCGCGAGCGAAGCCACGATCATCGCCGGATTATGGCCATTGCTATAGAGACGTCCGAAGGGTTTGAACCGGATCTCAAAAACCTCGGTTGCGGGTTCCCCAAGATCAAGCAGGATCGGCTGTGCAGCAAATCCAAAGGCGGAAGCGACCAGCCCATCAGGTGCGCTTGCGCCCGCGAGGCATTGGTCCAGCGCCGCAAGGAAGCTATCCGCCTGTTCCGGTGTCTCGGTGTCACCTCTCCGCGCGCGCTCGACGAGGTCAGTAAGAAAATCGGCGGATCGCTGAAGCGTTAGAACAATGCCTGCAGAGGCCTCTAGTCGATGACTACGGACCGCATCCAGAACGGTCTCGAACCGGTGAGAAAAATCCACCAGAGCACTGAACCCAAAAGCCCCGGCGCCGCCTTTGATGGAGTGCACCGAACGGAACACCGCGTTGACCGTTTCGTCGTCCGCCTGACCGGCCGCTATGAGGCCAAGCCCGTCGATCAATTGTTCAAGAAGTTCCTCGGACTCTTCAAAGAACATATCGCGTATCGAGTTTTGCGATCCCATTTTAGCTCCCAAGCCCGGCAACTCGGCGAACGAGCGCCACTATGGTTGCGTCATCGAACGGTTTGACGATCCAGCCAGTCGCCCCTGCCTCTCGGGCACGCGCCTTGAGGTGATCGGCGCTCTCCGTCGTCAGAACGAGTATCGGGACGGTCCGGTTGGCTTTGCCGCCGCGAATGGCGTTGATCACCCCATAGCCATCCATCCTCGGCATATTGATATCGGTGATCACCACATCGGGCGCTTCACGGGAAAAGACCTCGAGGCCTTTTTCCCCATCTTCGGCCGATACACAGTCAAACCCCGCGTCGGTCATCACCTTGCGCACGAGGCCAAGCATTGTTCGGGAATCGTCGATAGCGAGAACTTTCACGCTCATGCTTGGCCCCCTTCAAGGCCGAGGGCCTGAGTTGCACCAAGAAGCCGAAGTTCGCCCGCGACCGGATCGGGAAGATTCTTAATCTCAAAGGCCTGACCCGCAGCCTGCCAGCTGCGTCGGGCCATGATCAGCAGTTCGAGCATCAGCCCGTCGAAACTGCGGAGAGAACGAGCGTCGATCTGAACGGGTGAGCCGATACTCCGACGCAAAAAATCAAGAAGCTCGTCATCTTCCGCCGGCGAATATCTTGGTGGAAGCTCAAAACAGGCGATGGTGTCTTGCATGGCAAACTCGGCGTGGCCTCGAAACGGAGCCGCGACCGGTTGGACCGAGTCGGCGGCTTGACCACCCTAGGTTCCAACTGCTTGCAGAAGTGTTACGCCAAAAAGGATAATTCGAACGCGACACTCTTCCCTATGCGGTGATTTCAGCCTCTAGAAGCTCGCGCCAGCGATGACACGAGACCTCGTGCCCGTCGCCGGGGTTTTCGAGCTGCGGCTCGGTCGTCCGGCATATGTCGATCGCATTGGGGCAACGGGTATGAAACTTGCACCCCGAGGGCTGGTTCAACGGGGACGGAATTTCACCCACGAGCTTTTGCGCCCTGCCCCGGTCGTCGGGATCAAGCGACGGGATCGCCGAAAAAAGCGCCTTGGTATAGGGGTGGCGGGGCGCGGCGAAAAGCTGGCGGGTGGGCGCGGATTCGACGAGGCGGCCGAGATACATCACCGCCACATGATCGCAGGTGTGGGCCACCACCGAGAGATCGTGGCTGATGAACAGGAAGGTCAGCCCGAGGTCTTTCTGGAGCTGCTTCAACAGGTTGAGAACATCCGCCTGGATCGACACATCGAGCGCGGCCACACTTTCATCGGCGACGATGAATTTCGGCCCCGAGACAAGCGCGCGGGCGATGGAGATGCGCTGGCGCTGACCGCCGGAAAAGGCGTGCGGGAAGCGGCGCAGGTGTTCGAGGTTCAAACGGCATTTCGCGGCGATCTCGCGCACGCGGGCATCCGTCTCCTCGCGGGTTTTGGTGAGGCCCATGACCTCGAGCGGCTCGGCGATGATATCGCGCACCGTCATCCGCGGGCTGAGCGCGGCGTAGGGGTCCTGGAAAATAAGCTGCGCCCGCTTGCGATAATCCTTCAGCTCGTCACCAGAGAGGGTCGCCAGATCATAGCTCACCTGCCCGTCGGTGAATGTCGCCTGCCCGCCCGTGATCGGTGCGGCCTTGAGGAGCGCGCGGCCAAGGGTCGTCTTGCCCGAGCCGCTCTCGCCCACGAGGCCGAAGAAAGAACCGCGTTTGATCTCGATCGAGACCTCGTTGACGGCCTTCAGGACGGTGCGGTCAAAGAACCCCTTGCCGATGTTGTAGCCAACCGTGAGGTCTTTGGCGGTGATGAGGGTTTCCTTGCTCATCGGGCGGCCTCCATTTTCGCGTGCAGGTGGCAGGCGACACGGTGCGTTGGATCGACCCAACGGTTTTCAGGCAGGTCGCGCTTGCACACATCGCCGATGATCTCGCGGCAGCGGGTATGGAAGACGCATCCCGTGGGCCGCTCGAGCGGCGAGGGAATGTCGCCCGGAACCGGTGTCAGCGGCGCGTCGAGATCGTCGAACCGCGGCAAGGCGGCGATCAGGCCGCGGGTATAGGGGTGTTTGGGGTTGCGGATCACCTCGCGCACCGGCCCTTCCTCGACGATCCGGCCCAGATACATGACGCAGACCTTGTCGGCCGTCTGGGCAATCACGCCGAGATCGTGGGTGATGAAGATGATCCCCATGTGAAACTCGTTCACGAGGTCTTTCATCAGGTCGATCACCTGCGCCTGAATGGTCACATCAAGCGCAGTGGTTGGCTCGTCAGCAATCAGGAGCTTGGGATTGGTCGAAAGCGCCATGGCAATCATCGCCCGTTGGCGCATCCCGCCCGACAGCTCGAACACATATTGGTCAAACCGCTTGGCGGGATCGGAAATGCCCACCCTGTCGAGCATCTCGACCGAGACATCCTTGGCCCTGGCCTTGGTCATGTCGGTATGAATGAGAAGCTGCTCGACCATCTGGTTGCCGATGGTGATCGCCGGCGCGAAAGAGGCCATCGGCTCCTGGAAGATCATCGAGATCGCCCCGCCCCGCACGATCTTGAGCTCGGCCGCTTTCTTCAGCGACAGAACATCCACCTCGCGCCCTTCGGCGTGGAGGGTGATCTTGCTTTTGGGATCATAGACCGCGTTGCCGGGGTTCAACTGCATCAGCGCCTTGGCCGTCACCGATTTCCCCGACCCGCTCTCGCCCACAAGCCCCATGACCTCGCCCTTCTTGAGCGAGAACGACACATCCTCGACCGCCGTCACAAGCCCTTCGTCGGTGCGAAAGCTGAGCGTGAGGTTTTCAACGTCGATCAGTGAGGTCATTTCTTCGTATCCGAATAGGGGTCAGCGGCATCGCGAAGGCCGTCGCCCACGAAGACGAAGGCCAGAACGAGGGCGATGAAGAAGATCACCGGAATGAAATACCACTGATAGTTCAGAAGGACGTCGGCCTTCGAGACGTTCTGCATGAGCGCGCCAAGCGAGTTGACCGGATCCTTCAGGCCAAGGCCGATGAACGACAGCGCCGTTTCCGACCGGACCATGTAGGGGAAGGAAATCATCAAATCGACGATGATATAGCTGGTGAACGAAGGCAAAAGGTGCCGCCGGATGATGTGGCCCGGCTTGGCCCCGCAAAGCTCGGCCGCGAGCACATATTCCTGCGTTCGTTCGGTCAGCAGGTGGGTTCTGATCCTCCGCGCCAGCGTAGGCCAACCGATCAGGCCAAGGATGATCGAGATGAAGAAGAACCGTGTCTCCGAACTCCAGGTATCGGGCATGAAAGCCGCGAGCGCCATGAAGAGCGGGATTGAGGGCACCGTTCGGATGGCGTCGGTGATCATTTGCAAGACACTGTCGATCCAGCCGCCGAAATAGCCGGCCACCCCTCCTATGATGAGCGCAAGGACGAAGGAGATGAAGACACCCAAGGTGCCTACCGCTAGCGAGGTCCAAATCGCGTGGAGCGTCCGGCTGAAGATATCCTTGCCGCTCGCGTCGGTGCCAAAGAGATGGATCTTGCCGCCCTCAACGCCGAAAAGGTGAATGTTGGAACTGACAAGCGCCACGTCGATATCGAAGGCATCGCCGGGCAGATCATAATCGAGGTGGAAGAGCTTGTAGTCCCAATCCCGCGTGAAAAACTGCATATAAAGCCGCTCGTCACGCTTTTCGGTGATCACCCAACGGAAATTGGTCGCCATCGAACGTTCGCGTTCGGTCGCGTAGATAAAGGGCCGCCACGAGAATCCGTTTTCGTCCCAGAATTTCGGCAATTGCGGCGCGCCGTTTTCATACTGATCGTCGCGGCCCGCGATGGTCGGGTCATAGGGCGACAGGAATGGCGCGAAGAGGCCCATGACGATCATCAGCACCAGCGCCCAGCCCGCGATCATCGCGGTTCGGTTCGAGCTGAAGCGCGACCAGATAAGCTGGCCTTGCGAGGCGGTGAAGTAGGCCTCTTTGGCGGCCTGATCGACACCGGCGGTTGCTTTCTTTCTCCAGAACATCGGCCTACCCCATCATCCCGCGGCGCACACGCGGATCAATCAGCGCCAGAAGGATGTCCGTCGCGAAATTCAGCGCGACGATGCTGGCAGTCAAAAGGAAGATGATCGCGCCCGCGAGTTGCTGGTCGTTCGAACGGGCGAGCGATTCAAAAAGAAGCGCGCCGGCCTCGGTCAGCGTCAGGATCAGGGCGACGATCGGCAATTCGTTGAAGATACGGTTGAGGTCAAAGCCGAGCGAGTTGACCACCGGCCCAAGCGAATGCTTGGCCGGATAGCGCCAGAGGAGCCGCGCGCCAGAGACGCCCCGCGCCGAGGCGGCGGTGACATAGAGCTTGCCGATCTCGTCGAGCATGAGCGCCCGCACGGTCTGAAGCGCGAAAGCGGTGGCCGACCAGCCAAGAATAAAGACAGGCAGCCAGGCGTGGCTCATGAAATCCTTGAACTTGGCCAGATTCCACGGCGCGTCTCGCAATTCCTTGGAATAAAGCCCCGTCAAACTCTCCCCGAAATAGACCGTGGCGATCAGCATGATGATCAGAGCCAGAAGGAAATTGGGCAGGGCAAGGCCAAGGTAGCTGACAAAGCGCAACGAGTTGTTGGTGACCGGGCTCTTCGAGCTTGCCGATATGATGCCTATGGGCACCGCGATGGCATAACTGAGGATCAGCGCGGCCATGCAGATGCCGAGAGAAATCCAGAACTTGTCGGCCAGAAGCTGGTTGATGTTGAGGCGCAAGATGCAGCTGTCGCCGAATTCGCCGTGAACAAAGACGCTATAGACCCACTTGCCCCAACGTTCCGGGAAAGGCCGGTCAAGCCCCAGTCGGCGCTCCTCGGCCTCGATATCGGCGATGGTGATCTGCGAGCCTTGGGTGTTCTTGAAGGCCAGATAGCGCTCGGCGCAGGTGCCGGGCACAAGCTCCATCAGCGTAAAGACGATCAGCGACACCGTCAGAAGGGTGATCAGCGCCATTGTGGCGCGGGTGATCACGAATTGAATGAATTGCCCCATGGCTGGCGATATCCCGTCAGTCGTCTTTTGGAAATCTGGCCGGGGCGGATTGCGCCGCCCCGGCCGGTGTTTCTATCCGGTCAGATCACTCGTCGAGATACCACTGGGCACCCAGATACGGGTAGGTCCGGTAGTATTCGTAGGACTCGGTCTTGAACTCGGGGAAGTTCTTGAGCGCGTTGGCGTGATAGATCGGGCCAGACGACAGAACCGTGCCGATGAACAGCAGGTTCGAGGTCATCGCTTCGACCATCCGAGCCCCGATGGCATCCGATTCCGGCGTGCCGACCGGGGTCGACTGGAAGGCGTTGATATCGGCGATCAGACCCTTGACGTAATCGGGCGGTTCGACACCGCTCGCGCCGTTGCTGTCGACCCACTCGGCCCAGAGCATACCGCTGCGGTGCGCGAAGTAGTTCTCGAACGGCGGGACCCAAAGCTCGTTGTTGCCAAGAACGATGGCAAGCGGCTGGCTCTTCTCCCACAGGCCCACGTCAAGCTGGTTGGACGACTGCGCCGAACGGTATTCGTCGGGCGTGACTTCCTTGACGGTGGTCTGAATGCCGACCTCGGCCCACTGCTGGGAGATAAGCTCGACAACCTGACCCGGCAGGCCCTGCTGGGCGAACTGCATGTTGATGATGAGCTTGGCACCACCCGGCAGGTCGCGCATTCCATCCCCATCCACATCGACGACGCCGGCACCATCGAGAAGGGCTTTGGCCCCTTCAGGATCGTATTCGGCGGCATAGGTCGCCCACATGGGATCAACAAAGCTCGGCACCGGCGAGAAGCCGATATATTGCCGCGCGACGCCCTGACCGAAGTAGGCGGTTTCGTTGATCTCGTTGCGGTCGATCGCGATCGACATGGCCTTGCGGAAGTTCACATCGCCAAAGACGGCGCGCTTGGCCTCGTCCTCATGGGTGACGTTGAACGACACGGTCGGCATCGAGATACGCGGCGCGATTTGCAACGTGTAATCGCCGCTGCCCTGATTTTCGAGCAGGATCGGCGCATCCGGCAGACCAAGCGACTGGGCCTTGTAATCGACCTCGCCGTTGATCAGCTTGAGCAAACGCACTTCGTGGTCGTTGGCATAGATCTCGTCCATCTCGTTGATGTAGGGGAGCTGCTGACCGGTGGTGTCGACCATGTGGAAGTAGGGGTTGGCCACGAAATGGCGCCCTTCGGTGGTCTCGTTCACGACAAAGTGGCTCTCGAGCGTTGGCACGGCGTGCGCCGGCAGAGCCGCGAGCTTGTCTGGCGAGTTGAGCATCGGCGAGGGCGTGTCGGTCCAGTCCGAGCTGCCATAGTAGGCCTTGATCGCGTCGTAGCCGTTCTCAAAGCCCATCGACTGGGCCAGAGCATCGGCATCGGCGTTGATCGCAGGGTGGAACTGGCCGAGGAAGTGCATCGGCTGGAAGCCCTGCGCGTAGGAGGTGGCGAAGTGGGCCAGAAGGCCTGGCTTCGGCGCCGGCAGGTTGAACACCACGGTGGTTTCGTCCGGGGTATCGACAGTCATCGGCTCGCCGCCGACGAGGACATAGTCCTTGGCTTTCTCGATGACGTTGGTGTCCATCATCAGGTTGTCGTACCAGAACTTCACGTCAGCCGAGGTGAAGGGCTGGCCGTCCGACCACTTGTGACCGGCCCGCAGGTGGAAAGTCAGCTGGGTGTAATCAGCGTTCCATTCCCACGACTTGGCGACGTTCGGCACGATCGTCTGAAGGTCGTCCGAATAGCGCACAAGGTTGACGTGGCGCACCGAGAGGAAGTCGGAGGTGCCGGCCTCGGTGGCGTTCGACAAGGCGTCGAAGGTGCCGCCATAGTGGCCGACGCTGTCGTAGGGCACGACAACCAGCGGCTCGGACGGCAGACGATCGGCAAGCGGCGGCAGCGCCGGGTTACCGGCGATGCGGGCGTTCAGATCGCCGATCGCGGGGTTTTCCGAGAATTCCATCGAGCAGCCAGCGGCCGCTTCAAACTCGGAAAGCTCATATTGTTGCGGGAAGGCGCCGGCTGCGACACCCATGGAATCTCCCATAGTGATAGCCGGGCAGTTGGCATAGGCAGCGGCTGGAAGCACCAGCATTGCCACGCCGGACAATAGATATCGTTTCATAGTCTCTCCTGTCGTGTGACGAGTTGTAAGTGCGGGTCTTATTGATTTTTGGTCCGAACCTATCGGCGCGTTGGCCGGCAGGTGATCGTCCTTTTGGTCCTGAGGCCACGAGGCCCCGGCCGTTTTGACCAGCTTGGAAAGCTCAAATAGGCGCGTGCATCCCCCTCTTGGATTGCCTCACAAAGGCAAAACCTTTGCGCGGAAGTCTGCCCGGAAATTGTAACAGCAAGGTTGCGCCCGGACTGCGCCCTCTTGAGTTCACGGCCAAGAATGTATCGGCCGGTATTTCAAAACACCCGAGGTGCGCGCCGTGCGCCCTCGGCTGTAATCATCGTGCGGGCAAAACGCCCCTCGCTATGTGTTAGCCTATGGTTCAGCAGACGCTGAGTCATTTCAAGAAGAATGGGCGACGCCGCAGGATCATTAGCGACATTGCGGGCCTCTCCTTCGCTTTCGTGGTCGAAAAGGATGGGTGGGAGGCCACCGTTGAAATGAACCAGAGTGTGTTTGCGCCCCCGCAGAATCGCGAAATTTGTCTGGTCCGAGTCGAGCCCCAGGCGCGTTTGCCAAAACGTAGGATCAACCGGATCGCCAAAGTCGAGTTCGGAATAGCTGTAGTCGCGCCAATCGTCCGGCGCCTCGCCACGCAGGAATGGGGCAAGGCTGCGGCCATCCATCGTATCGGGAATGTCGAGCCCGAGAAGACCGAGGATCGTTGGCGTGACATCGACCGATTCCGTCGGCGCGTCGATTTCCCGACCAAAGCCCGCCTTCAGCGCCGGATCGCGGATGATGAGCGGCGTGTGATAGGCCGCGTCATAATAGTGCATCTTGCCCCAGGAATGATGATCGCCCAGCATCTCGCCGTGATCGGCCATGACGACGATAAGCGTATTGTCAAACTGGCCGGTTTCTTTGAGGAACGCGATGATCCGCCCGAAGTGTTGGTCGACCTCACTCGCCAGCGCCAGATAGATCGCGCGAAGTTGTGCGACTGTCTCGGGCGTATCTTTCAGACCAGACAGTCCGACAACCTGATCTTTCGCCCCCTTCTGTTCCAGAAGCGGACCATCGAATGGGTGGGACGCGGCTTGGGAGGCACGGTCCCGCACGATCCGGGGCGATGGGAGGCTCGCGGGATCGTACATTGTGTTGAAAGGCTCGGGCACCACCAGCGGCGGGTGCGGCCGGATATAGGTCAGATGCGCGAACCAGCCCGCAGGCCGGGCGCGGATATCGGCAAGAAACCGGTCGGTCAGGAAGGCGGTGTCGCTGTCTTCGGCGGCATAAAGCGCGGGGCTGTCCACCCGATCGCCTTTGGGTCGAAAGATCTCGTATCCATCGCCGAAATCATAGCCTTTCGCGGCAAGGTGCGACCGCCAGGGCCAGCTTTCCTCGAGCCGCATCTCAAGCGCTTCGACAAACCCGGGCATGACCTGCTCATAGGTTCTCAACATCGGATCGCCCGCCGGCAAGGTGCGCGGGTCCATTGCGATATCGGTATAGCCCCAGAGCTGCGGCAAATACCCCGCCTTGCGGACCTCTGTCGCCAGATTGGGCGTATCGTGGGGCAGCGGTGTTCCGTTGCGGACCGAGCGATGGGTCATCGCGTATTTGCCGGTCAGGATCGAGGCCCGCGACGGGCCGCATGGATTGGTGACCGAATAGTGCCGGCGGAAGGAAACCGCATCGCCCATCAAAGCGCGGAGGTTGGGAAGATCAACATGGTTGGCAAATGCGCCGTGCAGCAAATCCGCCCGCATCTGGTCCATGACCACAAAAAGAACGTTTCGGCGTTTGGTCACCCGGCCCCCCCCTGATCTTGGGTCGAGCTAATACCGTCAAACGAGTCGGATCAAGAAGTATGTGGAATTTTGTGTGATTCTGTGCACAAATGGGAATGCACTCGAAGTAATCACTCAAAAACCTTCCATTCAACATCTGCGACCCGACATGGATGACCCCGCCTCCCCTGCCAACAGCCCGGACCCGGCCCAGGTTCGCGCAGCGGCAATCGCAATGGCGAAGGCCGCAACGCCGCTGGCGCTGTCATATTTTCGCAAAGGCCTCTGCATCGAGACCAAGGCCGACGACAGCCCGGTGACACAGGCTGACCGTGCGGTAGAGGAAAAGCTACGCAGCTTGATTGCTGCGGGATTTCCGGGCGACGGCATCCTGGGCGAAGAATTTGGCGAGACCGGAGGCACGGGCGGCGGGTTGTGGATCATCGACCCCATTGACGGCACGCGCAGCTTCATCTCGGGGCATCCGCTTTTCGGAATGCTGATTGGACGGATGATTGACGGTCAGATGCAGGCGTCGGTCGTCAACCTTCCCGCCCTTTCAGAAATCTATTCTGCTGCACGCGGTGAGGGTGCCTTCTTTGGCAATACGCGCATCGCCACATCGGGCGGCAAAAGACTTGGCGAGGCGATGCTCTATATCAACGAAGGCGAAAAGATCTGGCGTGGCTGGCCAGAGGCCTATGCCCGCCTGATGACCGCAGGTCGCGAGCGCCGCTTCAGCTATGATTGTGGGCCCTATGCCCTGCTTGCTTCGGGCCATATTGATGCTGTCGTGGATTGCGATCTGGAACCCTACGACTATCTGCCGGTTTCCCTCCTTGTCGAAGAGGCGGGCGGCAGGATAACCGACTGGGAAGGCAACCCCCTCGGCATGGGATCAGATGTGCGCGTGGCCGCCGCCGCCACGCCCGAACTGCACACCGACCTGATCGCGCTTTTGCGCGGTTAGCCCCCCACAATCTCGGCCATGAAGGCGCGGATCACGGGCAGTTCGCGCCGCATCGAGAGGTGAACGACCGTTTCGGTCATGCTGAGGCTGACGCCGGACAGAAGCACCCGTTCGATCCGCGGATCATAGCCCTGCTCGGCCTCTGACACGAAACCGATCCCCGCCCCCGAGGCCACCACCTCGCGCATCGCCTCGCGCCCCTCGACCTCAATCGCGGGCGACAGGCGCACGCCTTGACGGCGGGCCTCCTGTTCAAGCCCCTGCCGCGTGCGCGAGCCCTTTTCGCGGAAGACCAGCGGATGGCGGCGCAGATCGGCGAGGCTCAAGCTCACGGTTCCAGCGGGAAGAAGCCCCCGCGCGGCAATGGCGACGATGGGGGTTTCGCCGAGGTCGAACATCTCGAGGTCCGGCGCGGGATCGACGCTACCGACGATGCCGATCTCGACCTCGTAGGCGCGCAGGGCAGAGAGCACCTCTTCGGAATTGCCGGTCGTGATCTCGACAAAGACCTCCGGGTGCCGCGCCCGAAACCGGCCCAGCGCGCCGGTGATATGCAGCGCGGAATCGGCCATGATCCGCAGCCGCCCCGCCAAGGCGCTGCGGGACTGTTCGAGATGCTGGGCAATCGCATCCTCCGCCTCGAAAAACCGGCGTGTGAGGATCAACAGCGCCTCGCCCGCCTCGGTCAGACGAATGCGCCGCCCCTCGCGGTGAAAGAGAAGAACGTCATGCTCTTCCTCGAGCCGCCGCACCTGATCGGAGAGCGCGGGCTGCGTCTGGTTGAGCATCTCCGCCGCGCGGGAAAAGCCGCCGTGCAGGGCCACCTGATGAAAGGCGCGGATCTGGCTGTAGCGCATATATAGCTTCCATGTATCGAATGATACTATTTGAAGATTTTACATATGGATTGGCTTGCGTCAATTTCCGCCTCGAATCCTCGGGAACGGAGCCTTCCATGACTGCCAACGCTTTCCCCCCGCCAAAGATGGGCGAACCCTATCTCCTCACCCCCGGCCCCCTGACCACGGCCTATGAGGTCAAGCAGGCGATGCTGAAAGACTGGGGCAGCTGGGACGACGATTTCCGCGCCATGACCCGCGACATGCGCCGCCGCCTCTTGGCGCTTCTCGGCGAGGGATCGGAACACTACGACTGCGTGCCGATGCAGGGCTCGGGCTCGTTCTGCGTCGAGGCAATGCTCGGCAGCTTCGTGCCCCGCGATGGCAAGGTCTTGGTGCTCGCCAACGGCGCCTATGGCCTGCGCGCGGCGACGACGATGGACTACTTGGGCCGCGCGAAAGTCTTGCTCGACAAGGGCGACTACCTGCCGCCGCGCGGCGACGAGGTGGCCCGTATTCTGGCCGAAGATCCGGCGATCACCCACGTCCTCGCCATCCATTGCGAAACGAGTTCGGGCATCCTCAATCCCATCGAAGAGATCTCGGAGGCGACCTATGCCGCGGGACGCAAGCTCTTGATCGACAGTATGTCGGCCTTCGGCGCGGTGCCACTGGAGCCCTCGAAGATCAGGTTCGAAGCCTTTGTGTCTTCTGCGAATAAATGCATCGAGGGCGTGCCTGGCTTCGGCTTTGTCATTGCCAAGAAGGCGCTTCTGGAAAGCTCCAAGGGCTTGAGCCATTCCCTCGCCCTCGATGTTCACGCCCAGTGGGCCAACATGGAAAAGACCGGTCAGTGGCGCTATACGCCCCCGACCCATGTCGTCGCCGCCTTCATCGAGGCGCTGAAGCTGCACGAGGCCGAAGGCGGCGTCGCCGCTCGTGGCGCGCGCTATGCCCGCAACCGTGATGTGATGGTGGCGGGGATGCGCGGCCTGGGGTTCGAGACGTTGCTCGAGGCCCGCTGGCTCTCGCCCATCATCGTCACCTTCTTCTGCCCCGCCGATCCGAAGTTCGTCTTTTCGACCTTCTATGATCTGATGAAGCAGAAGGGCTTTATCATCTATCCCGGCAAGCTGACCGTCGTGGAAAGTTTCCGCATCGGCGTTATCGGCCGGATGGATGAACACGTCATGGCCCGCGTGGTCGAAGCCGCACGCGAGGCGCTGGCGGAGATGGGCGTGGATAGCGCCGCGCCGCCTGCCGCCGCATTGGAAGAACGCAAGAAACTTGCTGCTTGAGATAAGGAAATACCGATGACCATTCAGACAGAGGTGACGGCGAACGATCGCACCTACCCCGCCCCGAAAACCTGCGCCATCGCCATATGCCTTGACGGCTGCGAGCCGGAATACCTCGACGTCGCAATCGCCGAGGGGCTGATGCCCAACCTCAAGCGGATGCGCGCTGCAGGGACCGACCGCCTCGCCCATTCGGTGATCCCCTCTTTCACCAACCCCAACAACCTTTCCATCGCCACGGGGCGGCCCCCCGCCGTTCATGGCATCTGCGGCAACTATCTCTACGATCCCGAAACCGGCGAAGAGGTGATGATGAACGATGTGCGCTTCCTGCGCGCGCCGACCATCTTCTCGCGCTTTTACGAGGCGGGCGCCCGGGTCGCGGTCGTCACCGCCAAGGACAAGCTGCGCGCCCTTCTTGGTGCTGGCCTGCGGTTTGACGAGGATCGCGCGATTGCCTTTTCCTCCGAGCGCTCGGGCACCACGACCAAGGCCGAGCACGGGATCGACATGGCGAGCGACTGGCTCGGGATGCCTGTTCCAGAAGTCTATTCGGCGGGGCTTTCGGAGTTTGTCTTTGCCGCTGGCGTGAAGCTTCTCAAAGAGTGGGCGCCGGACGTCATGTATCTCTCGACCACCGATTACATCCAGCACAAGTTCGCCCCCGACGAGCAGGGCGCGAAAGACTTCTATGCCATGTTCGACCGCTATCTGGGCGAACTTGACGCGCTTGGCGCGGCGATTGTCGTGACAGCCGACCACGGCATGAAGCCCAAGCATGACGACATGGGCGAGCCTGCGGTGATCTATGTGCAGGATCTGATGGACGAATGGCTCGGCAAGGATGCCGCCCGCGTGATCCTGCCGATCACCGATCCCTATGTGGTCCACCACGGCGCGCTTGGCTCTTTCGCCACGGCCTATCTGCCGAAAGGCGCGGATCGGGCGGATATCATCGCCCGCCTCAAGGCCCTGCCGCAGATGCTCGAGGTTTTGACCAAGGAAGAGGCGGTGGCGGCCTATGAGTTGCCTGTCGACCGGATTGGCGATCTGACGATGATCTCGACCGTGAACATGACCATCGGCACCTCGGCCCACCGGCACGATCTTGCCGCCCTGAAAGAGCCTCTGCGCTCGCACGGCGGGCTGACCGAGCAGGAGGTGCCCTTCATCGTCAACCGTGTGCTCGAGGTGCCGAACGCGCCCAAGCTGCGGAATTTCGACGCCTTCTTCTACGCCACCCGCGCTGCGGCACTTTGATCGGAGGGGACCATGACGAACATCGAAATCCGTCACGAGGGAATGCGTATCGGGGGCGAGAAGGTCTTTACCGACAAGGTGATCGAGGTCCGTTATCCCTATACCGATGAGCTGGTCGGCACCGTTCCAGCGGGCACAGCCGAGCACGCAGCCCGCGCCTTCGAGATCGCAGCCAATTACCAATCCAAGCTCACCCGTTATGAGCGCAGCCAGATCCTCAAGCGCACCGGCGAACTGATCGGCGAGCGGCGCGAGTATCTGGCGAAATGGCTGGTGTTGGAGCTGGGCATCTGCTGGCAGCACGCCATCTACGAGACCAAGCGCGCGCAGGATGTCTATACTTTCGCCGCAGCGCAGGCCTTGCAGGACGACGGGCAGATTTTCTCCTGTGACCTGACGCACAACGGCAAGGCGCGGAAGATCTATACCAAGCGCGAGCCGGTGCGGGCGATTTCGGCCATCACGCCGTTCAATCACCCCTTGAACATGGTCAGCCACAAGATCGCGCCGTCGATTGCCACGAACAACAAGATGGTCTGCAAGCCGACCGAGCTGACGCCGCTGACCGCGATTGCTCTGGCTGATATCCTCTATGAGGCCGGTCTGCCGCCCGAGATGTTCCAGATCGTCACCGGCCTTCCGGTCGACATTGGTGATGAGATGATCACCAACGAGAATATCGACATCATCACCTTCACCGGCGGCGTGCCGGTGGGCAAGATGATCGCAGGCAAAGCCGGCTATAAGCGCACGGCGCTCGAGCTTGGCGGCAATGACCCGATCATCATTCTCAATGACCTCGACGATGCCGATCTCGAGAAGGCCGCAACGATTGCGGTCGCGGGGGCGACCGGCAATTCGGGCCAGCGCTGCACCGCGGTGAAGCGCATTCTGGTGCAGGAGAGCGTGGCGGATCGGTTCGTGCCGATGGTTCTGGCCAAGGCCAAGGCGATCAGGTTTGGCGATCCGATGGATCCGGCGACCGAGTTGGGCTGTGTGATCCACTCCAAGGCCGCCGAGCTTTTCGAAAAGCGCGTCTACATGGCCGAGGCACAGGGGGCGAAGGTGCTCTATGATCCCGGCCGCAAGGGGGCGCTTTTGCCGCCGATCGTCGTCGATCATGTGCCGCATGGTAGCGAATTGGTGATGGAAGAGACCTTCGGGCCGATTGTCCCCATCGTTCGGGTGCCGGACAATGATGCCGAGGTGATGCGGATTTCCAACTCGACCGCCTTTGGCCTGTCCTCCGGTGTATGCACCAACGATTTCCGCCGGATGCAGGCGTTTATCGAAGGGCTGAACGTGGGCACGGTGAATATCTGGGAACAGCCCGGCTACCGGATCGAGACCTCGCCTTTCGGCGGGATCAAGGATTCCGGCAATGGCGTGAAAGAAGGGGTCAGCGAGGCGATGAAGTTTTTCACCAACGTGAAGACCTATTCGCTGCCCTGGCCGTAGGGCCGCCTCCGGCGGGAGTATTTGGGGCCAAAAGAAGGGGCGAGGGATGCGCCATACCGAGGGCGAGGCCAATACCTCGACGGCGCGGGCCGACTGGGCCGCGCAGGAGGAGGACGGAGCGACCCGCGAACTCTTGCGGCGGGATGGGCAGGCCTTTTTGCATCAGTCGCTGTCGTCGCCTTGTGTTGCGACCATCGCCAAGGCCGAGGGGATCTGGATCGAGGATACCGCCGGGCGACGGTATATGGATTTTCACGGCAACTCGGTCCATCACATCGGCTATGGCCATCCGCGCCTTGTGGCGGCGATCAAGTCGCAGCTTGACACCCTGCCCTTTTCGCCACGGCGATTTACCAATGAGGTCTCGGTCGCGTTGGCCGAAAAGCTGAAGGCCATCGCGCCGGGCGATCTGGGACGGGTTCTGTTTACCACCGGCGGTTCGGACGCCAACGAGGTCGCGCTGCGGCTCGCGCGGGCGGCGACGGGGCGGTTCAAGACGCTGAGTTTCTGGGATGCCTTCCATGGCGCGGGATTTGGTGCCTCTTCGGTGGGCGGCGAGGCGACTTTCCGCAGCCATATCGCGGGGCCGCTTTTGCCCGGCGCCGAGCATATCGCGCCGTTCCACTGTTATCGCTGCGCCTATGGGCACGCGGGACCGGAAAGCTGCGGCCTCGCCTGTGCGAAGATGGTCGATTATGTGCTGGGCCGCGAGGGCGATGTGGCCGCTGTCATCGCCGAGCCGATGCGGGCGGTGCCGGTGGTGCCGCCGGCGGGCTATTGGAAAGCGGTGCAAGAGGCCTGTCACCGGAACGGGGCGCTTCTCATCATGGACGAGATTCCGACGGGCCTCGGCAAGACGGGGCGGATGTTTGCCTTCGAGCATGACGGGATCACGCCGGATATCGTGACGCTGGGCAAGGCGCTGGGCGGGGGGATCCTGCCGATTGCGGCGGTGATCGCGCGGGAGGATCTGAACGTCGCGGGCGATTTCGCCATCGGCCATTATACGCATGAGAAGAACCCTTTGACGGCGCGGGCGGCGCTGACGACGATCGAGATCATCGAGGAAGAGGGACTGGTCGAGCGGGCGGCAGTGCTTGGTGGCTGGGCGATGGACCAGCTGCGCGAGGCGCTGGCGGGGAACGACCATGTGGGCGATGTCCGCGGGCGCGGCCTGATGTTTGGCGTCGAAATGGTCAAGAGCCGCGAGAGCCGGGCGCCTGCGCCGGAGCTGGCCGAGCGCATCTATTATGCCGCGCTGGCGGCTGGGCTTTCCTTCAAGATCAGCGCCGGGTCGGTTCTGACCCTGTCACCGCCCTTGACCATTTCGCGCGACGATCTCGGGCGCGCGCTCGGCATCGTGGTGACGGCGATCGCGGGGGCGACGGCTTGAGCGCAGGCGTCATCGCCATCGTTCTTTGCGCGGCGTTGATGCACGCGCTTTGGAACGCATTGATCAAGGGCGCGGGCGACCGGACGGTGATGCTTGGCCTCATAGCACTTGGCCATGTGATCCCTGGTGTTGCGCTGGCGATGAACCTGCCGGCGCCTGATCCGGCCTCTTGGATATTCATCGCTCTCTCGACGGTGATCCACTGGGGCTATTATTACCTGCTAAACCTCGCCTATCGAAGCGGCGATCTTTCGGTCGTCTATCCCATTGCCCGGGGGGCGGCTCCCCTCTTGGTCGCGCTCGGGGCCTGGGCGACTGTGGGCGAGGTGTTGCCGCCGCTGGCTTGGGCGGGGATTGGGGCAATTTCGGGCGGGATATTCCTGTTGGCGCGGCCCTCGCGCCTTGGTCATGCGCACAAAGGCAGCATTCTGGCGGCCTTCGGCACGGCGCTCACTGTTGCCGCCTATTCCGTGGCGGATGGCATTGGCGTGCGCGCTTCGCAAGAGGCGCTTGCCTATGTCGCCTGGCTCTTCACTGCCGAGATCTTTGTCGCGGCGTTTGTTCTTGGCACCCGGCACAAGCGGCTTCGCGCGATGAGCGGGCGGACGGTGATCATCGGGCTTGCCGGGGGCGTGATTTCCGGCGCGGCCTATGCCATGGCGCTTTATGCCAAGACCATCGCTCCAATCGGCATGGTCTCGGCCATGCGCGAAACCTCGGTGATCTTTGCCGCACTTTTCGGGGTGATCTGGTTCGGCGAGGAGCCGAGGCGCCAGCGCCTGATTGCCGCTGCGACTGTCTGCTTTGGCGTCATCCTCATAGGGCTTTCTTAAAACCCACATATTCCCATAAATTTACGCGCCACCACGCGGGCATCTCTGGACAATCGTGGGGTTTGGGTGTGTTCTAGGGGGGAAGGAGCACCCGTTGGTCAAGATCGCAGAGCCCCACTCCACCCACCGCGAGGTCGAGCTACTCGAGACCCTGCGCAGCCTCGGCGGCTCGGCCCGGACCGCCGCACTTGCCGAGGCGCTTGTCGTCTCGGAAGAGACGATCCGACGGACAGTGAAAGCGCTGGCCAAATCGGGGCTTTTGCAGCGGGTACATGGTGGGGTCTATCTCACCAACAAGGATGCCTTGTCGCCTTTCGCCGCCCGGCTCGGGAAACACGCGGAAGAAAAGAGCCGGATCGCCACTCAGGCGGCGGCGATGATCCCCAATGGTTCGTCGGTCTTTCTTGATGTGGGCTCGACTACCGCCTTTGTGGCCGAAAGGCTTATGGATCACCGCGATCTGACGGTGATCACCAATGCGCTGACGCCGGCGCAAGCGCTTGTCGGGCGCAACGGCAACCGTGTCTATCTAGCGGGGGGCGAGCTGCGCGAGGTGGAATTGGGCGCGTTCGGGACATCGACCATCTCCTATATCGGAAAGTTCCACATCGATACCGCCATCCTGAGCATCGACGGGATCGACGCAAGCAGCGGCTTCCTTCTGGCGGGCGCGGCCGAGGCCGATCTGGCCCGCGCGGTCGTTTCCCGCGCCAAGCGGCGCATTGTCGTTGCCGATCACAGCAAATTCGGCCAACCCGCGCCTTTCGTGGCCTGTCCTGCGGAGAGCATCGACGTTTTGGTGACCGACAAGACGCCGCGGCAGGTTTTCGAAAAGCGGCTCAGTGAATGGGAAATCGAACTCGTCGTCGCCGGCGCGAAAGAGCGGAAGTAAGGGCCAATGGCAATCCTGACATTCCTTGTTCAATTGGCAGGCGCAACGATGCTGTTGCTCTTCGCTGTCCGGATGGTCCGCACGGGGATCGAGCGCGCCTTTGGCTCGGCCTTCAAAGACATGGTGACAGCCCCTCGCCCGCGCCTGCAAACCGCGGCGCTGGGCCTTTTGCTGGCGATCATCTTGCAAAGCTCGGCCGCCGTGGCCCTTTTGGTCGCAGGGTTTGCCGGGGCCGGAGGGCTTGCCTTTGGCACGGGCCTCGCCGCGGCGCTGGGGGCTGATCTTGGCTCGGCACTTCTGATCCAGATCCTGTCGCTCAAACTCGACGCTCTGGCCCCCCTTCTCATGGCGGTCGGCGGCTTCCTGTTTCTCAAGACGGAAAAGCGCAGCTTCAAACAGGCGGGCCGGATCATCCTCGGCATCGCCTTTATCTTGGTGGCCCTGCGGTTCCTGCGCGAAACGATGGAGCCGATCCGCGACAGCGGCGTTCTGCCAGCGCTTTCGGCTTATCTTGAAAAGGATTTCATCACTGCCTTCATCGCCGGCGCGGCCCTTGCATTCGTCATGCATTCGTCGGTTGCGGCGATCCTGATGTGCGTGACTGTCGTCGCGATTGGCGCCTTGCCGCTCGGGGCGGGCATTTCGCTGCTTCTTGGGGCCAACCTCGGCTCAGCCCTGATCCCGGTCTGGCTTTCGCGCGACATGGAGCCCGCGGGGCGGCGCATCCCAGTTGCCAATCTGGCCCTGCGCGGATCGGCGGCGGTTCTTGCTGTCTTGATCCTCAACCTCGCAGCGATTGATGTCTTTCCGCAAGCCCTGCCTCCCGCGCAAGAGCTGATCCTTGTCCACATCGGCTTTAACGTGGCGGTCCTTCTGATCGGACTGCCGTTGGCCCCAAGGCTCGAAAGCCCGCTCAGATCGCTCTTGCCCGACCCGCCCGAAGAAGGCCCGACCTCTCCCAGCCATCATCGCAGCTTTCTGGACCCCGCCGTTCAGCACCGCCCCGCCGCAGCGCTCGCCTCGATGCGCCGCGAAGTTCTGAGGATGGAGCAGGTCGTCGAGGAGATGGTCGCGCCCGCGATGGAGCTTTATTCCAGCTATGACAAGCGCCGGATGCAGGCGATCCGGGCAAGGGATCTGATCGTCAACGAGGCGTTTGACGGCATCCGCCGCTATGCTTCGGGGATCGGTGTCGAGAAGATGTCGAAGGCCGAGGAAAAGGAGCTGCGCGAGCTTCTGGAGTTTGCCATCGCTCTTGAGGCAGCGGGCGACATCGTGGCCAAGGGGCTAACGGCACTCGCTGCCGAGAAGAACGACAAGAACATAGCCTTTTCTGAAGAGGGTCTGAAAGAGTTGGCCGTAATGCACGCGCGGGTCATGCATAACCTTGATCTTGCCGCCCGCGTTCTTGTCTCGAACGATCCCGAAAGCGCTCGACTTCTTCTTTCCGAAAAAGACGAGATGCGCGTTTTGCATCGTGCCACACGCAAGAAACACCTGCGCCGCCTGAGTGCCGGGGAAACCACCAGCCTTGAATCGAGTGATGTGCATCTCGAAACCGCGCACGCCCTCAAGGAAATCAACTCGCAGATCGCCTCGATCGCCTATCCGATCCTGTTCCGCGAGGGGCAGCTTCTTGATACCCGGCTGATCACGCGCATGGACGAGACCTATCCCGAGACCTGATGCCCGCCGAAATGGGCCGGAAAAATTGCAGCGAGATAGGCAACGACCTTGGCTTTCGCGCCATCCGCCGAGAACAGGTCGGGATACATCAGGATATTGAGCCAAAGCCCGTCGAAAAGCCCCTCGAGCGTGGCAGCCACATCGCGGGCGTCGACCCCGCTGAAATCCCCATCGGAAATGATGACGGCACAGAGATCTGTCACGACATCCATCCGCTCGTCATCGATTCCGGTGGCCGTCGCCTGATAGAATTTGCGGTGCATGGGGTTGCCGAAAAAGGCGAACCAGACGGCCAGCTTGCGCCGGTTGCAGATTCGGGGGTGAAACTGCGCGTCGATGATGGCGCCGATCTTGCCGGCGGGGGAAAGATCAGACCGCCCCGCCTGCACCTTCCACATATCCCGGTGCTCTTCCGCAAGTGAAATGAGCACGGCGCGGATAAGCCCGTCTTTGCTGCCGAAATGAAAATTGGCAAGGCCCATGGACAGCCCTGCCCTGCGGGTAATTTCCGGCAAGGTGGCGCCGGAGATCCCCGCCTCGCCTATCACCTCGATCGTCGCATCGATCAGCTGCTTTCGCCGCTCCTCCGGCGGGGCGGTGCGCGCAGTCTTTCCATTTTCAGAAGGCATTGCCGCCCTTTCGACTGAATGAACTTTCAATCAATGGGTTGTATTCGCCGCGCGGTCAACCCACACTGGCGCAGCGCCCAGATTTCGACCGGAGATTCTCATGTCCCAGACCCTGCCCACCCACGCCCAGACCGTCATCATCGGCGGCGGCTCTATCGGCTGCAACACGGCCTATCAGCTGACCAAGCTCGGTATGAGCGACGTGGTGGTTCTGGAACGCGACAGGCTCACCTCGGGCACCACATGGCACGCAGCGGGCCTGATCGTCGGAGGCCTTCTGAAATCCGAGGCCGAATGCGAGATCTATCTCGAGGGGCGCCGCCTCTATTCGGAAATCGAGAAGGAAACCGGCGTTCCGACCGGTTTCCGCGATGTGGGCTATATCCAGCTGGCCACCAACGAAGAGCGCCTGCACGAGATGCGCCGCGTCGCCCCCTTCATGCGCCGGATGGGGATCGACATTGTCGAGATTTCCCAGAAGGAAACGCAGGATCTCTTCCCGATCGGCGATCTCTCCAACGTGCTCGCGGGCTTCTACACGGCCAAGGACGGGCGGGCCAATCCGGTCGATGTGACCATGTCGGTCGCCAAGGGCGCGCGGATGGGTGGGGCACGGATTTTCGAGAATACCCCCGTGGTCGAGATCATGGCCAAGAACGGCCGCGCCACGGGCGTTCGCACCGCCGATGGCCAGATCATCACCGCCGAGAACGTAGTGATCTGCGGCGGAATGTGGTCGCGGCAACTGGGCGCGAAGGCGGGCATCAACCTGCCGCTTCAGGCGGCCGAGCATTATTACCTCATCACCGACAAGATCCCCGATCTCAGCCGCAATCTTCCGGTGATCGAAGACCCGTCAACCTACACCTACTACCGCGAAGAGGTGGGCGGTCTGATGCTCGGCCTTTTCGAGCCGGGTGCCGCACCTTGGAAGATCGAAGGCATCCCCGAGGATTTCTCCTTCGCCGAGATCGAACCCGATTGGGATCGCGTCGGCCCGCATCTCGAAAAAGCCTATAGCCGCGTGCCGATGGCGATGGATTATGGCGTGCGCAAGCTTTTCTGCGGCCCCGAAAGCTTTACCCCCGATCTTGCGCCGCTCGTTGGCGAGACGCCGGAACTGAGGAACTGTTTCGTAGCCTGCGGCATGAACTCGCTCGGCATCCTCAACGGCGCGGGCACCGGCAAGGTCTTGGCGCATTGGATCGTCGACGGGGTGCCGCCGGTCGATGTCACCTCGATCAACGTCAACCGTTTCTCCAAACACGTCGCCACCCCCGCCTTCCGGCGCGACCGTGGGACCGAGCTTTTGGGCAAGATGTTTGGCCAGCATTTCCACAACGAAGGCTATCACACCGCCCGCGACCTCAAGCGCTCGGTCCTGCATGACCGGCTCGCCGCGCATGGCGCCTATTTCTCGGAAAGCCACGGCTGGGAGATGCCCGACTGGTTCGCCCCCTCGCCCGAGGAAGCGAAGATCGAGCGCTATAGCTGGCACCGCCAGAACTGGTGGAATTGGCACACCGAAGAGCACCGCGCCGCGCGCGAGGATGTGGTCCTGATGGATATGTCGGTCATGTCCAAGTTCTGGGTCGAGGGGCCGGACGCCTGCGCCCTGCTCAACCGCCTCAGCTGCAACGAGGTCGATGTCGAGCCGGGCCGCGTGGTCTATACCGCTTGGGTCAACGAGAAGGGCGGCTTCGAGGCCGACCTGACGGTGACGCGCCTGCGGGCCGAGAAATATCTGGTGGTGGTGGGCGAAAACTCGCACGGCCATACCGAGATGCGGATGCGCCGCCACATCGCGGCGGGCGAGTTTGTCACGATCACCGACGCCACCCCCGGCCTCACCCAGATCAACATCCACGGCCCCCGCGCCCGCGATCTTCTGAGCACGCTCTCCTCGGCAGACCTGTCGAACGAGGCCTTCCCCTTCATGACCGCCAAGGAAATCGACGTCGGCTATTACAACCTCCTCGCCATGCGGGTGACCTTCGTGGGCGAGTTGGGCTGGGAGCTTCTGGTGCCCTCCTACGGCGCGGTGCAGCTTTTCGATCAGCTGATGGAGGCGGGCAAACCCTTCGGCCTGCGCCTTGCGGGGATGCAGACCCTCGCCTCGCTGCGGCTAGAAAAGGCCTATCGCGATTTCGGCCTTGATGTAGACAACACCGACAACCCGATCGAGGCGGGGCTTGGCTTTGCGGTAAAGCTCGACAAGCCCTCGGGCTTTATCGGCCGCGACGCGCTGGCCGCGATCAAGGCGAAGGGGACGCCCTCGAACAGGATGCTGCAATTCCTTCTGAACGACCCCGAGCCGCTTCTTTACGGCAACGAGATCGTCTATCTCGATGGCAAGGAGGTCGGCCATCTTCAGGTCGGCGCCTATGGCCACAGCCTCGGCGGCGCGGTGGGGATCGGTTTTGTCACGCTCGACGGGCCGGTGACGGCCGAGATCGTCGCCAGCGGCGACTGGATGGTGCAGGTTGCCGACAAAATCGTGCCCGCGACAGCCTCGCTCAAGCCCCTCTACGATCCGGCGATGGAAAAGGTCCGCGCCTGAGGCTTCCGTCGCGTCGGGCTTGGCGGGGGCCTGCGCTTCCGCCAAACTGGTGCCACCTTGACCGGAGGCCCCCATGCCCGACCGTTATGACAGCTCCTTCTTCGCCCTCTCCATCGAGGGCGGCGTCGCCCATCTCGAGATGAACCGAGGCGACAAGGCCAACGCCATGTCGCCCGAGTTCTGGGCCGACCTGCCGCGCCTTGCGGGCGAGCTGGGCAAAGACCCGTCGGTGCGCGTTGTCGTCCTCTCGGGGCGGGGCAAGCATTTCAGCGGCGGGATCGACCTTGCGGCCTTTCAGAACATCCTCGGCCTCACCGCCGCCGAACCGGGCCGCGGCGCCGAGGCGCTTTACGGGTTGATCCGGCGGTTTCAGGCCGCTCTCACCTCGCTCGAAGAGCTGCGCGTGCCGGTGATCGCCGCCGTCCACGGCGTCTGCCTCGGTGGTGGCGTCGATCTCGCCTGCGCCTGCGATATCCGGCTCGCGAGCGTTGACGCCCGCTTCGGCATCGAGGAAATCGAGATCGGCATGGCGGCGGATGTCGGCACGCTCCAGCGCCTGCCGCACCTCATGCCATTGGGCATCGTGCGGGAGCTGGCCTATACCGGCCGCCGCTTCACCGCCGAAGAGGCGCGCGGCTGGGGTTTTGTGAATTCGGTGCACGACAGCCCCGAAGCGACCCTTACCGCAGCCCTCACCCTCGCCCGCGAGATCGCCGCCAAATCGCCCCTCGCCATCGCAGGGATCAAACGTGCCATCACCTATGCCCGCGATCATTCCGTGGCTAACAGCCTTGAGCAGATAGCGCTCTGGAATGCCGGAGCGCTCCGCCCCGAAGACATGATGAAGGCTATCCAAGCCCGCATGGCCAAGCAGAAGGCCGAGTTTGCCGACCTTTTGCCCCCCGCCAGTCTCTAGCCGCGGTTCGCCCGCGCATCGCGCTCGTCTTGCCAGCGATACCAGGCAACCGTCGCCGGAAGGAACCACGGCTTGCCGCTGTAGAAGGGCCGCGTCGGGAAACTCAGCCCATCAAAGGCCGTTTGCCCCTCTTTGCGCCCCAAGACCTTCTGCCCCAGCCGCATCCCGAAATAGCTCGCCGTCGAGACGCCCGAACCACAATAGCCCATCGAATAATGGATGCCGTCATGCACGCCGATATGGGCGAGCTCGTCGAAGGTATAGGCGACCGTGCCGCTCCACGAATGGGTGATCCTTGCGCCGCGCAGTTCGGGGAAGAGCGTGCACATATTCTCGTAGAGCGCGGGACTTGAGAGCGCCGCCTCGGTCTCATAGGCCGAGACGCGGCCCCCAAAGACCACGCGCCGCCCATCGGGGCTGGTGCGGTAATAGCAGACGACCTTGCGGGTATCGGTGATCACGCGGTCGGTGGGGAAGAGGCCGGAGATCAGCTCCTTCGGCAGCTCCTCGGTGGCGATGATATAGCTGCCGATGGGGATCACCCGCCTCCTGTGCCAGCCCGAGAACGGGCCGGTATAGCCGTTCGTCGCCACGATCACATCGCGGGCGCGGACTTGGCCTTTGGCGGTTTGCGCGACGAACTCCTGCCCCTCGCGCCGGATCGCTGTGACAGCGGCCTGCCCCGCGACCATCGCCCCTGCCCCGAGAGCCGCGTTCAAAAGGCCGCGATGATATTTCGCGGGCTGAAGCTGGGCGTGGCGGGGGTAGACGAGGCCGCCGTAATAGCCATCGGTGCCGATCTCGCGGCGCTGGTCGGCGCGGGTGACGACCTCGACCTCGATCCCTTCTTTCCGCAGGCCCGGCACATCAGCGGCCAACCCCTCGAACTTGGCCGCCGAATGCGCCGCGTGAAACCGCCCCGTGCGGCGGAAATCGCAGTCGATCCCCTCGGCCTCGATCCGCTCGCCAATCCACTCAAGCGCCGTCATCCCCTCGCCCCGGATCGCCGCCGCCCGCTCGGCTCCGTATTTCTGTGTCAGGCTCGCCAGCGAGGGTTTGATCGACGTGCCCACCTGCCCGCCATTGCGGGTCGAGCAGCCATGGCCGGGATCGCCCGCATCGACAACGAGCGTCGTGCGCCCGCCGCGGGCGGTTTCGATGGCGGCGTTGAGGCCAGTGTAGCCAGAGCCCACGACCAGCACATCGACCTTGGCAGGCAATGTCTCGGCAAGGCCGGAGGCAGGCGGCAGACCGTCGGTCCAATAAGGTTTGAGAAGCATCGGGGCCACCTGTCGGCAGGAGTTTCGGCCAGAGCCTAGGCGAGCCGGAGGAAGGCGGCAAATCCATTCTGCATGTCGCTGTCGGGATTGACGCTGGCCCACAGCAAAGGCCATCTGACGGGCAGGCAAGACGTGGAATCAAACGGTTGGGCGGAATGAACGATTTTGATCTGGTGGTCGTGGGCGCAGGCATCGTCGGCGTCTCTTCGGCCCTCTGGGCGCAGGAGCGCGGCCTCAAGACGCTCCTGTGTGATCCCAACCTTCCGGGCTCGGGCGCGAGCTATGGCAATGCCTGCACGCTGGCGATCTATGCCTGCCTGCCGGTCAATTCGCCCTCGGTGATCACCGGCCTGCCCTATCTCCTTGCAAGCGCCGACAGCCCCCTGTCGATCAACTACTGGCACGCGATTACCCACCCGCGCTGGATGCTGTCTTTCCTCAATAACTGCCGCGCCCCGAAGGTCGAACACATCGCCGCCTCGCTCGCCGGCCTCCTCTCGCACGCCGACGCAGGGATCAACCCGCTGATCGCCTCGGCGGGGGCGGAAGACCTTGTCGTGGCGAACGACATGATCTCGATCTGGACCACCGAGAGCGGCTGGAAAGGATCGAAGGAAGGCACCGAACTGCGCCGACGCCTCGGCGTGGATTTCACCGAACTCTCCTCGGACGAAATCCTCGACCTTGAACCGGCGATCCGCCTGCGCCCCTATCGCGGCCTGCGGTTCACCGGCGCCCGCCACCTGCGCGATCCGCAAGCCTTTGTCACGCGGCTCTATCAGCGGTTCCTCGACCTTGGCGGCACATGGCGGCAAAGCGCCGTCGAGCGGACCGAACCGCGCGGCGACGGTGTGACCGTTCATCTCGGGCAGGAAACGCTCAGTGCAGGTCGGGTGGTCATCACGGCCGGCGCGCATTCCAAGACCGTCAAGGGCAGTGGCGCAGAGCGCCTGCCGCTGGAGACTGAGCGCGGCTATCACCTTGTCTACAAGAACCACGGGGGCAAGATCTCGCGCCCTGTGGGCTGGAACGAGGGCGGCTTTTATACCACGCCCACCGATGGCGGCCTGCGCCTGGCCGGCACGGTCGAGATCAACCGCATCGGCGCGCCGATGAACCGCCGCCGCCTTGCCTATATCGCCCGCCGCGGGGCCGAGCTTTGGGGGCCGCTTGATGGGCCGGTCGAGGAATGGATGGGATTTCGGCCAACCTTCCCGGATTCGCTCCCGGTGATCGGCCCCTCGCCTGCGTCCGACCGGATCATCCTTGCCTACGGGCATCAACATCTTGGCCTGACACTTGGCGGGATCACAGGGCGGATCGTCACCGATCTGGCGGAAGGGCGCAGCCCCAACCTGTCGATTGGGGCTTTCTCGCCTGCGCGTTTTTAGGAAGTCGGTCAGCCCTTCGCGTACCAGCCGTTGTCGACATAAAGTGCCGCGCCATTGACGAAGCTTGCCTCGTCGGACGCAAGAAACAGCGCCGCATTCGCCACTTCTTCTGGCTTGCAGATGCGCCCCTGGGTGGCGGCCATGCCCTCTTCTTCCCACTGCTGCCCGGCGGCATCCAACTCGGCAATCTCTCGCAGGCCGTGCGCCGTCTCGACAAAGCCGGGACAGACCGCGTTGCAGCGGATGCCCGCGTCGCGGTATTCGACCGAGATCGTCCGCATCAGCTGCAAGACCGCACCTTTGCTCATGCAATAGACCGCCTCAAGCGCATAGCCGAGTTCGGAGGCGATCGAGCCGGTGATGACGATCGAGCCGCCGCCGTTGTCGCTCATGTGCTTCACCGCACGCTTGGTTACGAGGAAGGCCGACTTCACGTTGATATCCATAAGCCGGTCGTATTCGCAATCCGGCGTCTCGTGCAGCGGGGCGACGATGATCGTGCCCGCGTGATTGAAGAGAACGTTGTAGGGTCCGAAAGCCTCGATGGCACCCGCGAATGCCGCGTCGATCTGATCGGGTTTGGTCACGTCACAGCGGAAGAACGCCGCGTCGCCGCCAGCGGCCCTGATCATCCGGACGGTCTCGGCCCCGGCCTCGTCCTGAATGTCGAAGATCGAGACCTTGGCGCCTTCGTGCGCGAAAGCCAGCGAGGCAGCCCGCCCCATGCCAGCCGCACCGCCGGTGATGACTGCAACCTTGCCTGCAAGCCGTCCGCTCATTTTTGAAACTCCCTAGATAGATTCTCCGCCGTCCACCACGAAGGCCTGACCGGTCATGAAGGACGACTGGTCCGAGGCCAGAAAGACGATGGCATTGGCGATTTCCTCGACCGTGGCCCAGCGGCCCATCGGGATGCTGCCGGCGATGTATTTCTCAAGCTCGCGGCGGCCGCCCATCTGCTCTTCAAAGCCCGCGTTGAAGGGCGTGTCGACGAAACCGGGGCAGAGCGCGTTGAAACGGATGTTGTCCTTGGCATAATCGGCAGCCATCTGGCGGGTCATCGCCACGGCGGCATGTTTGGTGGTCGCATAGGCAATCATCTCGCGGTCGAACTGGACCCCCGAATTGGACGCGGTGATGATCACGCTGCCGCTGCCTTGGGCGCGCATCTGACCCACAACGGCCTTGGCCGCTACGAAATGCGAGCGCACGTTTAGCGCCCAGCTCTCATCGAGATCGGCTGCCGAGACCTGCTCGAGCGTGCCGGGAACCTGCCGCCCCGCGTGGGAATGCAGGACATCAAGGCGACCGCGGGCTGCGATGACAGAAGCGACCGCCGCATCAAGCGCGGCATCATCGGTTACATCAAGGGCCAGCCCCTCGGCCGACAGCCCCTCGCCGCCCAAGGCAGCGGCAACAGAGGCGGCAAGCGTGCCATCAAGGTCTGTCACCACCACATGCGCCCCGGCCCGCGCCATGGCGATCGCGCCTGCGCGGCCAATGCCGGAGCCTGCGCCGGTCACGAAAGCAACACGACCCTCGAGCGGCTTGGCATAGCCTTTGGTCGTCATACGCTCGTCGAGCATCACTTTCCCTTTCTCGGCCGCAGAAGCGTCTGGGCAATCAGCAGAATGAAGAGCGAGGCGCCGAGAACCATCGTGCCGATGGCGTTGATCTCGGGCGTGACGCCGCGGCGGATGGAGGAGAAGACATAGATCGGCAGCGTCGTTTCCGAGCCCGCGACGAAAAAGGCGATGATGAAATCGTCGAAGCTGAAGGTGAAGCTCAGGAGAAAGCCCGCTAGGATCGCGGGGAAGATGAGCGGCAGGGTCACCTGTACGAAGGTGCCGAAGGGCGTGGCATAGAGGTCGGACGAGGCCTCGGTCAGCGAGCGGTCCATCCCCGCAAGCCGCGCCCGCACGATGATGATGCACAGCGCCATCAGAAACATCGTATGCGCCGCCACGAGCGAGGCCTTGCCCATCTGCAGGCGCGGCGCGTCCGAAGCGAAGGGCCAGATCGCGTCAATCAGCGGATTGAGCTGCTCGAAGATCGTCACGAGGCCAATGAGCGTGGCAATGCCGATCACGATGCCGGGGATCATCACGGCCACGTTGATGAGCGCGTCGAACGCGGTCCGCACCGGCCCCCTGATGCCTTGCAGCGCCACCGCCGCCATCGCCCCGAAAACGCTGGCGAAAAGCGCCGAGAGAAGGGCCACCGTCAGGCTCGTCTTGAGCGCATCCATGATGAAGGGGTTGTCGAGCGCCTTGCCATACCATTTGACCGAGAAGCCGACGAAATCGCTCGCATTGCGGCCCGCGTTGAAGCTGAAGATCGCGATGACGGCGATCGGGATGTAGAGGAAGAGATAGACGAAGGCGGCGTAGAGTCTCATGGCATCCCTCAGATCAGCGACACGTCATCGCGGTTGGCCGAAAGGCGCGCCATGAAGCGCATATAGACCGTCACCGTGGCCAGCATCACCACGATCAGCGTCACCGCCACCGCCGAGCCGAAGGCCCAGTTGCGCGATTGCAGGAAGAGATCGACGAGCGCGTTGCCGACGAAGAAGACCTTGCCGCCCCCAAGGATCGCCGGGATCAGGTATTCGCCCATCAGGAGGATGAAGACGAGCATACAGCCCGTGGCGATGCCGGGGATCGACAGCGGCAGGGTGATTTGCAGGAAGGTCGGCCAAGGCTTGGCGCCGAGGTCGGACGAGGCCTCAAGAAGCCGCTTGTCGAGGCGGTCGAGGCTGACAAAGATCGGGAAGACCATCAAGGGCAGATAGCCATAGACGATACCCACGAGCACCGAAAATGGCGTGTTGATGAGCCGGATCGCCGGAAAGCCGATGAACTCGATCAGCGCAGGGATCCCCTTGCCGCCCAGAAGGAAGATCCACGCATAGCTGCGGATCAGGATCGAGGTCCAGAACGGAACGATCACCAGAACGAGGAGCAGCATCTTCCATTTCGCACTGACCCGCACCGCCAGAAAATAGGCGAGCGGATAGGCGATCAGGAGTGCCGAAAGGGTTCCAACCGGCGCAAGGAACAGCGTGTTGCGAAACGCCGCCCAGCGCGCCGGAAGGTTTGCGTATTGCTCGAGGGTGAAGGCCGGCACATAGCCGCCGGCCGCCCCCCTCTCGCCAAAGCTGAAGACGAGGACGACACTCAACGGCACAACGAGCATCAGCAGGAACCAGGCCCCCGCCGGTGCAAGCAACAGGAAGTTGCGCGTGCGTTGCGTCATGTCGTCCTCGCCAGTTCTCTTAGGCCGACTTGAAGCGCGCCATCAGCTCGGCGCGGTTCGGGTCGGTGAGGGTCACGGCCGCGCCGAACTCAAGCGGGGTCAGAAGCTCGGCCGCCGGATAGAGGATCGGGTCGTTCAACAGGCTCTCGGGCAGAAGCGCATTGGTGTGCGCGTCCGCCGACGGATAGCCGTGGAACAGAACCTCTTTGGCGTTGACCGCCGGATCGAGGAGGAAGTTGATCAGCGCATAGGCCGCCTCGCGGTGCGGCGCACCCTTCGGGATGGCATAGTAGTCCGACCAGATCTCGCCGCCTTCACGGCCAAGAACATAGGCGATCTCGGGGATGTCGGTGTTGAGCTGCTTGCCGTCGCCGCTCCAGCACATGGTCATCCAGGCATCGCCATTGCGCATCGAGGGCTGATAGTCCGACGAAATCGCGAAGAGGTGCGGCTTGACGTCGATCAAGAGCTTCTCGGCATCCGCAAGCTCGGCCTGATCGACCGAGTTGAAGGAATAGCCGAAGTATTTCAGCGCGTTGCCGATGGTGGTCAGCTGATAGTCATGGACCATGGTACGGCCCGAGAAGCTGTCCATCGTCATGTCGAAGAACTGCTTCCAGCTGGTCATCTCGGTGCCACCGGTGTGAGCGGTATTCACCGCGTAGCCGGTCGTGCCATAGTTCTTCGGCACCGCATAAAGCTTGCCATCGACCGAGCCAGCCTCGGCGAAGCGCGTGTCATAGGCGGCGGGGTCGTAGTTGGGCAGAAGCGAGGTATCGAGGGGCTCGATCAGGTCTTCGCCGACATAAGTGGTGATGGTGTAGTTGGTAGGAACGAACACGTCCCAGCCGGTTGCACCCGCTTGCAGCTTGGCCAGCATTTCCTCGTTCGAGCCGAAGACGTTAACCTGCACATGGGCGCCGGTCGCTTCGGTGAAGGCGTCAAAGTTCTCGGGATCGTGGTAGTTCGGCCAGGTGGCAAGAACCGCGCGGTCTCCAATGTCGCCAGCGGCAGCGGGGCCGGCGGTAAGGCCGGGGATCGCCGCGCCAAGCACGGTCGAGGCGGCGCCAAGGCCGGTCACATTGAGAAAGTGACGGCGGGTCACCGAGCCACGTTTGTAGCGATAGAGCTCGGCCATGAATTTCTGCTTCGAGATGTAGTCCGGTTGTTTTGTCATTTTCAGGCTCCCAGTTGTCGTCTTGTTATTCAGTTTCGATCGAGGACGAGTGCCGCGCTGGCATCCCACGATGCCCGCAGCGCGTCGCCCACATTGAACGGACCTTCGTTCAATTCCGATTGCCGCGGCGCAAGGACGAGGAACTCCCCAAGTGCCGCGTGTTTGACAAGATATTCAGTGTGTTCACCAAGGAAGATCCGGTTGAGGACGGTGACCTCGAACCCCTCGCCCGCCCGCGTCAGACGCACCTGCTCGGGCCGGACCGAGAGGCTCACCGATTGCCCCTTGGTCAGTTCGCCGATCGGTGCGCCCTTGAGGCTGTGCCTGCCGGGCAGATCAACGGCCAGAAGATCGCCGTCCTGCCCCGCGACAGTGCCATCAAAGAAGTTGGTCGAGCCAACGAAGCCCGCCACATAGCGGTTCTTGGGGCGGTCATAGAGATCTTGCGGCGAGCCGATCTGGACGATGCGCCCACCGCGCATGACGCAGATGCGGTCGCTCATCGACAGGGCTTCTTCCTGATCGTGGGTGACAAGGATGAAGGTGATGCCGAGGCTGCGCTGGATGTTTTGCAACTCGATCTGCATCTCTTTTCGGAGCTTGCGGTCGAGGGCGGCGAGCGGCTCATCGAGGAGAAGCATCTTGGGTTCGTTGACAATCGCCCGCGCCAGCGCCACGCGCTGCTGCTGGCCGCCCGACATCTCCCAGATCCGCCGCCGCTCAAAGCCGCTCAGCCGCACCAGATCGAGGGCCTTGCCGACCTTCTCGGCGATCTCCGCCTTCGGCGGACGGGGCCGCTGCTGCTTGAGGCCATAGCCGATATTCTGCTCAACCGTCAGATGCGGAAAGAGCGCGTAGTGCTGAAACACCATATTCACGGGGCGGCGATGCGCCGCGAGGGTGTTGACCACATCACCATCGAGAAGGACATCGCCCGAGGTAGGCGATTCGAAGCCAGCCAGCATCCGCAGCGCCGTTGTCTTGCCGCAGCCGGAGGGGCCGAGGAAGGACAGGAACTCGCCTTCCCTGATTTCGAGGTTAAGCCCGTCAGCCGCGAGCACCTCGCCGTAACGCTTTGAAACGTTGCGCAATTCCGCGATCGTCTTGGGGGTCGCGCGATTGGTTCCCGCATTGGTCATATCGTCTTGTCTTCTTGTAGAAGGGCATACCCCTGATTTAAGGAAAACTTTATGAAGATCGCGAAATGCTGTATATATCCAATCTGTGGTAGTGCATTTGTATCGTGTGACTTTTTATGAAGACCTCTTTTGAAAAGATTGGCGACGTTATCGCCGCTATCGGCTCGGACCGATTTCCTCAGGCTCTGTCGCGGGCCATCCAGCTTGTTTCGCCGTTCGATTACTGCGTGATCTTTGGCTATTACGGCACCGCGCAGCCGCTCGACCTTTACGACACATTCCCCGCAAGCAAGCGGCAGATATTTGTCGAGAACTATCAGGCGGGCCCCTATCTTCTCGATCCCTTCTACCTCGCCTGCACCACCCGCCTTGCTTCGGGTCTCTACCGACTGAAGGATATTGCGCCCGACCGGTTTCTTCAGGGCGAATATTTCCGCAACTACTATGTTCAGACCGGCCTTGCCGAAGAAATTGGCTATTTCGTCAATCTCGATGACGGCGTTTCAATCGTCGTCTCTTTGATGTGCGCAAATAAGGTCTTTTCCGCCAAGGATTTCCGCGACCTCAATCAGTTTCTGCCGGTCGTCAAATCCTCGATCGAAAAGAACTGGCCCGATCTCTCAGCCCGGTTTGAAGGCAAGGCCGATGCGAATGATCAAGGCAAGGGAACGATCCGCCTTGAGCGCGCGTTCCTCAAATTCGGCGAAGATATTCTGACCCCGCGCGAACGGGAGGTGGTCGAATATACCCTCAAGGGCCATTCGGCCGACGCCATCGGACGCATCCTCGATATCGCCGCGGGCACGGTACGGATCCATAGGCGCAACATCTATTCCAAGCTGCGTATCAGCTCGCAAGGCGAGCTGTTTTCGATGTTCATCAACACGCTCGCCATCGACAACAGGGCGGTCGGAAACTGATCCCACCAAAACCGTAGACAGGTCCGCAAAACGGATATTAACATCTATATATCTGATAATTTCTCTAACTGACCTGCAAAGACGGGACGCAAGGGGGGAAGAATGATCGAGACTTGGAAGATGACGGCTGTTGAGAACGCGGCATCCTTTATCGGATGGGGCGGCTTGGTGATTGGTATCGTTTTCGGTTTTCTGGTCGCGCGGACCAACTTCTGCACGATGGGATCCATTTCGGACATCCTGTCCTTCGGCAGCTACAATCGGTTCCGCTCTTGGCTTCTGGCCGCGGCGACGGCGATGCTTGGGGTCTGGGTCATTCAGGGCGCCGGTATGGTCGACACCTCGATGTCGATGTATCGCACCGGCGATTTCGGCTGGGGCGGCAATATCATCGGAGGGCTGGTCTTCGGCTTTGGCATGGTCTTTGCGGGGGGCTGCGCGAGCCGCAACCTTGTCCGCGCAGGCGGCGGCGATCTGCGTTCCATGGTCGTGCTGATCGTCATGGGCATCTTCGCCTATATGACCATCGGCGGGCTTCTCGGGCCGCTGCGCGTGTCGATCTTCTCGCCGCTTACAACCAGCGTCGGCGACGACCAGAGCCTCGGGGTTCTGCTGGCCGATCTTCTTGGGATGTCGGTCGAGACCGCCACGACCGCCGCAATGGCTGTGATCGTGCTTGCGGTCGTGATCTACTGCTTCAAGGATGCCTCGTTCCGCGGATCCAAGGCCGATATCATCGGCGGCATCGGCATCGGCCTTTGCGTGGTCGCAGGATGGGCTGTCACCGGCCTTGCCTATGACGAGTTCGCCTCCAACGCCACGGTCATCTCGCTGACCTATGTGCGCCCCGCAGGCGATACGCTCGACTATCTGATGCGCTTTACCGCGCTTGGTGCACCCGATTTCGGGGTGGCATCGCTGGCCGGTGCGCTGATCGGCGGCTTCCTCGGGGCGGCCTACGGCAAGCGCCTGCACCTGACAACCTTTGCCGGGCCTTCCGACGCGGTGCGCAATATGTTTGGCGCAGCACTCATGGGCATCGGCGGCGTGCTGGCGCTCGGCTGCACAGTCGGTCAGGCGCTGACGGGCGTCTCGACCCTCGCTATCGGCTCGTTCCTGACATTCGCCTTCATCGTCGTCGGCGGCATCGCCGGGATCAAGACGATGGAGAATATGGCCTGACAAGGCCCAGTTGACCCTGCGCGGCCCGGGCGAATTTGCGGGCCGCGCAGCTATTTCAGACTGCCATTCACAAAGGGGTGCTGCCGATGTTGTTGAATAGATTGTCTGTCGGTTGTTTGCGCACTGTCGTTTCAATAGTTTCGGTTCTTCTTGGCTTTGCCGGCATGGTCCACGCCGCCGACCTCGATTTCTGCCACGATGAAGAGTGGATGACCTTCGGAGACTACCAATCCTGGATCAAGCTCACCGAAGAACCGGTGATTTCCTACGCCCATGGCGAGAACTGGATCGACATTTACGCCAACGAGCTGGCCGCCCAGCCCTACCAGAACCTCGCCTCGGCCTATCCCGAATGCGCGGCCGTGGTGAAGGCGATCCACATGGGCGAGGACGATCCGGCGATCCGCAAGATCACCGTCATGGTCAAGATGCCTGCCGGCTATGATCCCGAGCACGGCGACTGGTATTACGGCTCGTTTGAATCGAGCGGCACCGTTCCGGTCGACGAGATCGGTCGTGTCGAGTTTTGCTACCAATGCCACGAGGTTGCGACCGAGACCGACTATCTTTTCTCGGACTCGGTGATGGAAACCATCCGCGAATGGCGCGAGTGGAAGGAATAGGGGCTAGACGAGCCCCCCGAACCTTTCGGGAAGAACCACAACCGAGCCGGAGCGCAAGCGCCCCGGCTTGTTCCATTTGAGGGGTGAGCGCCAAAGGGTCATCGTCCGCCGCGCCGAGGCAAAGCGTTCGTCGGCGGGGATCGGTTCGGCCAGCCGGATTTCCTCGAAGAGGGCATCGCGCCGCTTCTGATGCGCGGCCCAGCCCTCCTTGATCCGGTCGGTGTCCGTGGCCCGCGCCTCGCTCACCGCGCGGTCGACGCTGCCGAAATGCAGCAAGTAGAGGTTGGGGTCGATGCGGAAATTGCGCCCCCGCACCCGATGCTGGCCCGAGCCCCAATCAAGCGGCTCCGACAGGATCAGCGCTTTGGTGTAGCGGTCGGAGATCTTGGCAAAGCGGCGCTGATCAAGGAACGGGCGCGCCCGGTCGATCGGCGCTTCCTTGTCGATATGGCGCACCACGTCGAGGCCAAGTGCCGAGAGAGAACCGGGCACGTCGATAGAGGAAAGATACTCCGCCAAGCTCACGCCCAGCGCCGGATCGACGATCAGGAACTCGTCCACATCCGTGCCGATCACCAGATCGACCGACTGCAAAAGCTCTTTCGCCAAGGTCGAAGCACGGCGGGCGCGTTCCTTGTCGCCGGCCACCACCGAGCGGGGGACGTATTCGACACGGATGATATTCACGCCCGTCTCAGTGGCCGGAACGGGCTGATCCATCCCGTCGATGATGACATGCAGGTTCTCAGGGCCAAATGCCGCGCTGTAATGCGCGATCCAGCGTTCGAGGAACATCGTGTCGTTCCGAACCGAGGTGATCGCCGCGATGCGTTTCAAGATAGGTTCCTTCCCCCCAACGCACCCGTCATAGGGGATCGCCCTGCCCCGCTCAACTCTTGGCGCGTTGGCGGCGGAACCTTTCGGTGATGGCCTCGGGGTTGTAGCCGGATTTCAGCCAGTCCCTGACGTTGACAGGACCCCCGGCATTGGCCGTCTCGAAATCATCCAAAACCGCATCCAGCACGCCCTTGGCGCTGCTTTTCAGGTGGACAAAGCGGACCGACATCTGCGCCCGAGCTTCAGCCATCGGCGCCCCCTGATCCAGAAGCCAGAGCGCCGCGGCGATGCTGGTGCGATCGGCGCCCGACTTGCAGTGGATCAGCACCGGCTTTTCACAGCGGTCGAGTGTGTCGAGGAGCATCAGGATGCTCGCGGCCGAAGGTGCGGTGGTGGCGGTCATCGGAATATCGACCAGACCGAGCCCCAACTCGTCGCAAAGTTCCTTCTCAAGAAGATACTGCGGCTGCATCGACGCCCCGCGCAGATTGATCACCGTCTCGAGCCCCTCGGTCGCCATTCGCCGCAGGCGCTTCTCGCTGGGATGATTGGATCGGATCACACCGGGGCTGACCTCAGCCTGATTGTGCCAGAAGGTCCGCAGGATCCCGTGATCGACCCAGTTCATGAAGAACCGCGCCCGGCGGCGCTGGCGATCGGTCGTATAGGGGCCATCAAAGCTTTTGTGCCAGACCGCCTCGCGATACTGGGCATAGCGCCACAAACCTGCGCGCAGGATGTCGAGCTTTTCCATCTGTCCAAGGCCCGAGGAAATCGACTGAGCCCGGAAATTTGCCGCCAGAGGATCATAGCCCGAGCGGACCCACTCCTCAAAATTGCGGCCACGGCCCTCTTCCTCATAAAGGTCGAGCACCGCATCGAGAACGCCGGTTTCGAACTCGCGGAAATGCAGGTATTCCAGCGACAGCTGACGGCGCGCCTCGGTGATGCTGGCGCCTTCCTGTGTCAGAAGCCAGAGCGCCGAGGCAAGGCCCGTGCGGTCTGCGCCGGATTTGCAGTGGATAAGAACCGGCTTTTCCAGCTTTGGGAAAAGCTCGATCAGACCCAGAAGAACCTCGGCCTTGGGCGCATGGCGCGGCGCCATCGGATAGCTGAAATAGGCCATGCCATTGTCTTCAAAGTCGCTCTGCGCGAGGCGAGAGGGTGCTTTGTCAGTATCGTTCCGCAGATTTAAGACGCTACGGAAGCCGCGCCGCGCATAGCCCTTGATCCGGCGCCTGCCCGGGTGGTTTGTCCGCCAGACGCCTGGTGCGATCTCGCCCTCATTGGTCCACAGATGGCGCAGAAAGCCCACATCCATGACTTCGGCAAAAATCCGCGACATGAAACGGTCTTTGCCTGAGGCGACTTCGTGGTTGAATTGGCCCCGCACCCAAACCTTCAGCGCGGCGAGGGGGCGGTTGCCTTGCTCTTCGGTTTCCAAAAGCATCGTCCTACCATTTACCGTTGGGCCCCGCCTTAACAGCGGCACCGACACGCGACAATGCCCTCACCCGACCTCTATTTGGCCTCATCTCACGGAATTTGGCAAGTTCCGCATAGCGCATATGCTAACTAGTCAGCATGATTCCCCGAAAGGACGCATGATGCGAAGCCGTTGGACCATTCTGGCCGTCTTGTTTCTGTCGCGTTTCGGGATGGCATTTCAGTTTGAGTCCATTGGTGCCCTTGCCCCCGTTCTGGGCCGCATTCACGGGTATAGCCTTGGTGAAATCGGCCTTTTGGTGGGGCTCTATCTTGGGCCGGGTATCATCGTTGCAATCCCCGGCGGGGCGATTGCGAGATGGCTCGGGGACCGGCGGGTTATTGGCCTTTCGATGGTTCTGATGCTGGCGGGGGGCCTCTTGGTTGCTGTCGCTGACCAGCTTTGGCTGGTGTCTGCCGGACGGGTGATCAGCGGCGTTGGCGGTGTGGTGATCAATATCGTCATGACCAAGATGGTGGTGGACTGGTTTGCGGGCCGCGAAATCTCAACCGCCATGGCGATCTTCATCAATTCCTGGCCCGTCGGGATCGCCGCAGCCCTTGTGATCCTGCCTTTGGCCGAAAGCGCCGGAGGCCTCTGGCTCAGCTGGGCGACAACACTGGCTGTCATCGCTTTGGGAATGGCCGCCTTCTTGGCGCTCTACCAGCCCGCCGAGGATGCTCCGGCCCCACAGGGCGGGCTTCGGATCGTCAGGTTTCCCTTTGCGCCGCTTCTGGTCAGCGCCCTGATCTGGGCCTTCTATAACGTTGCTCTGGCGACCATCTACAGTTTCGGGCCGGCCTTTCTCACCGAACGAGGCTTTGGCCTGTCGGCCGCGGGATCGATGACCGGGGTATTCATGGTCGCTTTGGCCCTCTCGATCCCCATGGGCGGCATCGCCAGTGACCGCACGGGCCGCCCCGGATTGGTCATCACCGCAGGGATGCTGAGTTTCTGCCTGGGTGTGCTTTTGGTTTTTGCGGTTCCGATTTGGGTGGGGCCCTATCTTCTTACACTGGCACTCTTTTGTTTTGGCTTTGCAGGCGGCCCGGTTGTGGCACTGCCTTCGAGGTTCCTGGCACCGCAGTCCCGCGCCTTTGGCATGGGCGTCTATTACGCCATCTACTATGCCGTGATGATGTTCGGACCCTATTTCGCTGGCATACTTTCCGATTGGGCGGGCAATGCAGGCGCCGCGCTGGCCTTCGGGATCGGCGCATCGGCGATTGGCCTTTTGGGCCTTTCCGTCTTTTTTGCAGTCGAACGGCGAGCAATCGCAGCCTGAGGGCCGCCAGAAATTCGTTGCCAACATAACAAAAAAACAGAATATTTAAACGAGTCAACTTCGGGTGGCTACGCAAACAGGGAAACAACGCGAAAGGGCCCGATGGCACCGGCGTTTATCAGTTCCGAGATCTATCGGGCGACGGGCTATCGCGGGAACCATCCATTGGCGATTGCGAGGGTCGGACCCGTGATGTCTCTGTGCGAGATGTTGGGCTGGTTTACCGAAGACGCACCCTATCTGCAAAGCCCGCAAGCCAGCCTCGGGACGATCACGCGGTTTCACAAGGCCGACTATGTTGCCGCCTTGCGCGAAGCGGAGGTCGCCGGCCGCGTCAGCCCCGAAGCGCGCGAGACCTACAACATTGGCACGATGGAAAACCCTGTGTTTCAAGGGCTTTACCAACGCGCTTCGACCTCGCTCGGCGGCTCGATCCTTGCCGCCGAAGCCGCCCTTGAACGCGGCGTGGCCTTTCATCCGGCGGGGGGGACGCATCACGGGACGCCGGACCGCGCCAATGGTTTCTGCTTCTTCAACGATCCGGTCTTTTCGATCCTGACCCTGCTCGACCACGGCAAGACGCGCGTTCTCTACATCGACCTCGACGCCCACCACGGCGACGGGGTCGAGGCGGCTTTCGCCGACGATCCGCGCGTGATGACGATCTCGATGCACGAAGAAAACCGCTGGCCCTTCACCGGCAGGCTGGGCGATGTGGCGAGGGGCCGCGCCCGCAATATCCCAGTGCCGCGCCGGCTCAACGACAGCGAATTCGACCGGGTGATCGACGAGGCCATCCACCCGATGGCTCGGACATTCACCCCCGACGCGATGGTTCTCACCTGTGGCGCCGATCCTCTGCGCGGCGATCCGCTCTCGTCGCTCGATCTGTCCAATACCGCACTCATCGACGGCATCCTGCGCCTCGTGCCACTGTCGCCCGCGACGGTCGTTCTGGGCGGCGGCGGCTATAATCCGTGGACGGTCGCCCGTTTCTGGACGGCGCTTTGGGGGCGGCTTGCGGGGTTCGATATGCCAAAGGCGCTGCCCGCCGCGGCGCGGGAGCTTTTCGAAACATTTGACTGCGATCTTGTCGATGACGACGAACGCGAACCATATTGGTTCGAGACCCTGCTGGACCCCAGAAATGAAGGTCCGGTGCGGGAAGAAATTGCGCGGCTCATCGAAGCTGTGCTGCATTTGGAGAAAGACCTGCAACCGGCCTGAGGCCGGGGGCAACGGGGAGGAGACCGGAGATGGCCGGATGGTATGACGCGCTTGGCGGGATCGAGGCACTCGAGGATTGCGAGTTTGACGAGGCGCTCGTGGCCCGCATGGAAGCGGCCTCGGCGGCCCGCGCCTTGCCGGTGATGAAGTTCTCGACACCGACCTTCAAGGAATACGACACCTCGGATGTGAAAGGCTGCGGCAAGAACTCCTTCCCTGCCTTCTCGATCACCGGCGGTGGCTGTGCGCTCGATTGCGATCATTGTCAGGCCAAGATCCTCGAGCCGATGATCGCGGTGCCCAAACCCGAACAGCTCGACCAGAAGGTGCGCGACCTGGTCATGCTTCAGGGCTTGCAGGGGTTCCTGCTGTCGGGTGGCTCGAACCGCCGCAACGAGATCCGCTACGAGCGCTACTATCCGGTGATCGAAGGGCTCAAGCGCGATTTCCCCGACCTCAAGATCGCCATTCACACGGCCCTCACCGACGAAGCCGGGGCCAAGCGGATGGAATCGGCGGGCGTCGACACCGCGATGATGGATGTGATCGGCTCGGATCAGACGATCAAACAGGTCTATCACCTTGATCGCCCCGTCGAAGATTTCGAAGCAACCCTCGCCGCCCTGACCGCGACCAAGATGGAGGTCTCGCCGCATATCGTCGTCGGCCTGCATTATGGCGAGATTCTCGGTGAGGCCCGCGCGCTCGATATCGTGGCGCGCTATCCGGTCAAGGCGCTTGTCCTTGTGGTGATCATGCCCTTCTACGCAAAGCCCGGCACATTCAAGACCCCGTCAACCCGCGATGTGGGCGATATCTTCCTGACCGCCCGCGAGAAGATGGGCGATCGGCAGGTTCTTCTGGGCTGCGCCCGCCCCGCGGGGATGCACAAGCAAGTGACGGATGCCTATGCCGTCATGGCGGGCCTCGATGGCATCGCCTTCCCCGCCGAAGGCGCGGTGCAGGTGGCGCAGGCCACAGGCCGCCAGTGGCATCAGGAACACGCCTGCTGCTCGATTAAGATCGGTTCCGATCTCGGCAAGGGCGTCAACCTCAAGCGGTCCTGCGCCGCATGAGCGGCCACCCCGACATCCTGATCGTGGGGCTTGGCCCCGCAGGCGCGTCGGCTGCCGCTGCGGCCGCACGCGCCGGGGTTCGGGTCATGGCGATCGACCGGCGCAAGGCCGCGGGCCTGCCGGTGCAATGCGCCGAGTTCGTGCCGCGTATGCTCGGCGCCGATGTGGTCGCCGTGAACCGTTCGCGCATTCAGGGCATTACCCGCATGGACACCTACCTCATGGGCGATCTGCCCGAGGTGACGCCGGATTTCCAAGGCGTGATGATCGACCGCGCCGCCTTTGATGCGGCCCTCGTGGAGGAAGCGATTGCAGCGGGGGCCGAGGTCCATTTCAACACCCCCCTGCGTGAGATCGGCCCCGAGGGTGCGATCATCGGCGATGGCCTGCCGGTGCGCCCGAGGCTCGTGATCGCCGCCGATGGCCCGCGGTCGCGGGTGGGCCGGGCGATGGGCCTCGTGAACCGCGAGATGGTCGAGACCCGGCAGATCCGGGTGCCTTTGAGCGAGTCTCATGCCGCCACCGATATTTTCCTCAACCCCGAGATTGAGGGCGGCTATGCCTGGCTGTTTCCGCGAGGGAGCGAAGCCAACCTTGGCCTTGGCCTCGTGCCGTCGCGCAAGGCGCGGCTGCGGCCCCTGCTCGACGAGTTGCACAAGGCGCTCGTCGCAGACGGCCGCGTTGGCGAGACGGCTTCGCGTCTGACCGGCGGGCCGATCCCTGTGGGCGGCATCGTCGGACTTCAGGGCAAGATCGGCAATATCCCCGCTCTCCTTGCCGGTGACGCCGCGGGCCTTGCCAACCCGATCACCGGCGCGGGCATTTCCTCGGCCACCACATCGGGCCGGATGGCGGGCGAAGCCGCTGCCGCTTGGCTCAAGGGCGAACCTGATGCCCTCGATGACTATGCCGAAGAGGTGAGCGATCTCTTCGGTCCCTCTCTCCGCCTCGCGCTGAAGCGCCGGCAAGAGCTTGTCGAGACTTACGAAAACCGCGGCGAACCCGGCCCCAGCGCGCTCCGCGCCGGCTGGATCGCCTATCCCGAATACTGGGCGCGGCCTGAAGCCGCCACCCTAGACCGCCAAATGGAGGCCCTGCACTCATGACCTGTCTCAAACCCGAAGGCGCCCTGCCCGGCGCCACCGGCACCGATGGCCTCGACTTCAACGCCTATGACCGGATGGAGCCGCGCAAGCCCAATGCCACGCCCGCGCCCTTCCGCAATGGCAAGCCGGTGAAAGACGCCAATATCTCGCCCGCGGGCCTCTATCGCCCTGACTATCGGGTGATGACCCCGCATATGCGCTCGCCCGAGTTTGTGCAGATGTCGACCGCCGCGGCGATCACCCTTGGCCTTGTCGAGGGGCAGATGCACGGCTGTTCCTGCACCCGCTGCCTCAATCTGCTTCTGACCTATCCCGAAGGCTGCCGCGCCAACTGTGCCTATTGCGGCTTGGCCCGCCACCGCGAGAGCGAGCGCAACTATGCCGACCGAAATTTCATCCGTGTCGATTGGCCCGCCGTGTCGATGGACGAAATCGTCGATCGCATCGCCTCGGATGTGGAGGGCACGCCCTTCCACCGGATGTGCATCTCGATGATCACCCACCCGAATTCCGATGAAGACACGGTCACGGTCCTGAAGAAATGGACCGACCGGATTGATCCCGACGCCATCCCGATCTCGATCCTGTCGAACCCCACCACCATGACCCGAGACGACGTTCAGCGCCTGCGCGACATGGGCTCGGATATCTTCACCGTGGCGCTCGACGCCGCCACGCCCGAGCTGTTCGACCGCACCCGCGGCAAGGGCGTGCAATCGCCCCACACCTGGAAGAAATACTGGGACACGCTCTTGGAAGCCCGCGACATCTTTGGCCCGCAGAAATTCGGCGCCCATATCATCGTCGGCATGGGCGAGACGGAATATGAGGTGATGAAGGTTGTCCAAGAGCTCGTCGATCTTGGCGGCCACAGTCATATGTTCTGCTTCTTCCCCGAGAAGGGTAGCCTGATGGATCACCTTCCCGCCACGCCCCGCGATCAGTGGCGGCGGGTGCAGCTCGCGCGCTATCTCGTCGATTATTGCGGCGTGCGGATCGACCAGATGAAGTTCGACGATCAAGGCCGGATCAGCGATTTCGGCATGCCCGCCTCCGAGCTTTCGGTGATCATCGACGCCGGCATTGCCTTCCGCACCTCGGGCTGTCCGGGCAAATTTGCCGAGGATATCTCGGCCTGCGACCGCCCCTATGGCGACAGCCCGCCCTCGAATATCGCCTCCTATCCCTTTGCCCTCAAAGACGTGGATATCCGCAAGGTCCGCAGCCAGCTTGGCATGCTGCGGCCCGGAGAAACCTATGAACCCGGAGAGGAATTTGACCTGTGAAACCAGTGCGCATCATTGATACCGGAATCCGCCCCTGCCGTGACCAGATGGCGCTCGATCAGGCCCTGATCGACGGCCACAAGGCCGGGACGACCCCCGACACCCTGCGCTTTCTCGCCTTCGAACCTTCGGTCCTTGTTGGTCGGCATCAGGCGATCAGCCAGGAGGTCCATCTCGACATCTGCCGCGCCGAGGGTGTGGGCATTGGCCGGCGCGTGACGGGCGGCGGGGCGCTCTACCTCGATCCGGGTCAGTTCGGCTGGGAGCTGGTGCTCAACAAGAACACCATCGGCCTGACAAACCTCGGCGAGGTGGCGCAGGCCTTCTGCGAGGCGGCGGCCGATGGCCTCTCGCGGCTTGGCGTGGCGGCGAAATACCGCCCCCGTAACGATATCGAGGTCGATGGCCGCAAGATCTCGGGCACCGGCGGCTTTTTCGATGGCGATACGATCTTCTATCAGGGCACCACGCTCTATCAGATGGACGGCGCCAAGATGGCCCGCCTTCTGAATATCCCCGCAGCCAAGCTCGCCAAGCGCGGCCAGACCTCGGGCGCGCAGCGCGTGATCACGCTGACCGAGCTTTTCGACGGCGCCCCGCCGCCTGTGGCCGAGGTGAAAGAGGCGCTGATCGAAGGCTTCGCCACGCGCCTCGGGCTCAAGCCCGAATGGGGTGAGGTTTCCGAGGCCGAAGAGGCCGCGGCCCGTGCGATCTATGCCGAAGAGATCGGCACCGATGAATTCGTCTATTCGATCGACGACCCGACCGGCGCCGAAGTTCTGACCGGAAGCCACACCGGCCCCGGCGGCACTATCTCGGCCCATGTGCGCCTTGAAGGCCCCAAGCAGGACCGCATCCGCGAAATCGTCATCACCGGCGATTTCTTCGTCACGCCCCCCGCGACGATCTACAACCTCGAGGCCACCCTGCGCGGGGTCGATGTCCGGTCGCTCGACAAGGCCGTGACCGAGTTCTTCCAGAGCGCCCGCACTGGCCTTCTAACAGCCACGCCCGCCGATTTCGTCACGGCGATCAACGCGGCCCTCTCGGTCGACGCCTGAGACAGATCGCCCGATCCGGCAAGGGCGCGTCTTGAGCGCCCTTGTCACCTTGGTGTTACATTGTTCCGGTAGGCGTGCAGCAGCGCCTCTTGAGAATCGGACCCATGACTACCTACGCCCTCAATGGCCTCGGCCGCATTGGAAAACTCGCCCTTAGGCCGCTTCTCGAGCGCGGCGCCAAAATTGCCTGGATCAACGACGGGGTCGGCGATCCGCCGATGCACGCGCATCTTCTCGAGTTCGACACGGTGCATGGTCGCTGGGCCGCCGATTTCGCGCATGATGCGAGCAGTGTGACGATCAACGGCACCCGCCTCCCGTTCATCGGCACCCGCAACCTGACCGACCTGCCGCTCGAGGGTGTCGACGTGGTGATCGACTGCACCGGCGCATTCAAGAAAGAGGCGGCGCTTCAGCCCTATTTCGAGGCGGGCGTGAAGAAGGTGGTCGTTTCCGCTCCGGTCAAGGACGGACCGACGACGAATATCGTCTATGGGGTGAACGAGCGCGAATATGATCCCACGCGGCACAAGATCATCACCGCTGCCTCCTGCACGACCAACTGCCTCGCGCCCGTGGTCAAAGTGATCCACGAGGGCCTAGGCATCCGCCACGGCTCGATCACCACGATCCACGACGTGACCAACACCCAGACGATCGTCGACCGCCCCGCCAAAGACCTGCGCCGCGCGCGGTCGGCGCTGAACTCGCTGATCCCTACGACAACCGGCAGCGCCACGGCGATCACCCTCATTTATCCCGAACTCAAAGGCCGCCTGAACGGCCACGCGATCCGCGTGCCGCTTCTCAATGCCTCGATCACCGACTGCGTATTCGAGGTCGAACGACCTACAAGCGTCGAAGAGGTCAACGCCCTCTTCAAAGCCGCCGCCGATGGCCCCCTGAAGGGCATCCTTGGCTATGAAGAGCGTCCGCTGGTTTCGGCCGACTATGTGAATGACACCCGTTCGTCGATCATCGACGCGCCCTCGACCATGGTGGTGAACGGCACGCAGGTGAAGATCTATGCCTGGTATGACAACGAGATGGGCTATGCCCACCGGCTTGTCGACGTGGCGCTGATGGTCGGGGCCTCTCTGTGACCAGCCGTCCCGAGGGGCTTTCGGCCTATATCGCGGTCACCGCCGCCTATTGGGCCTTCATGCTGACGGACGGAGCGCTGCGGATGCTGGTGCTCCTGCATTTTCACGAGCTGGGCTTCAGCCCGATCCAGCTCGCCTATCTCTTCATGCTTTACGAAGTGGCAGGGATGGCGACCAACCTCTCCGCCGGCTGGATCGCCGCCCGCTTTGGCCTGACCTCGACGCTTTATGCGGGCCTCGGCTTGCAGGTCGCGGCGCTTCTAGCATTGGCGGCGCTCGATCCGGCGTGGTCTGTTGCAGCCTCGGTTGCCTTTGTCATGACCGTCCAAGGCGCGAGCGGAGTCGCCAAGGACCTTGCGAAAATGTCGTCGAAATCGGCGGTGAAACTCCTCGCGCCCAAGGTTGGCGGCGGCCTCTTCCGCTGGACTGCCGCGCTCACCGGATCGAAGAACGCGGTGAAGGGCTTGGGCTTTCTCCTTGGCACGGCGCTTTTGGCGACGACCGGTTTCTTGGGTGCGGTGCTCGGTATGGCGGCGGTTCTTGCGGCGATCCTGATTGCTGTGATCCTCGCCATGCCCCCCGGCCTGCCGCGCGGCAAGAAGGGGGCCAAATTCACGGAGGTCTTCTCGCGCTCGTCCAACGTCAACATCCTGTCGCTGGCGCGGGTGTTCCTCTTCGGCGCGCGCGATGTGTGGTTCGTGGTCGGCATCCCGATCTATTTCAGCGGCGTCTTGTCAGACGGCACCCCCGCAGGCGACCGCGCGGCTTTCTTCCTGATCGGCGGCTTCATGGCGGGGTGGATCATCCTCTATGGTGCGGTGCAGGCGAGCGCCCCCAAGCTTCTCGGAGCCTCTCGCAAGAGTGAGGCAGACCTGATCCGCACGGCCCGAACCGCAGCCCTAGCACTTTTCGTGATCCCATCCCTCTTGGCCCTTGCCGCCTATCTCAGCGGCGGCGCGGCCGGATGGCTCACCGCCACGCTCGTTATCGGCCTCCTCGCCTTCGGAGCCCTCTTCGCAGTGAACTCCTCACTCCATTCCTACCTGATCCTCGCCTTTTCCAAGGACGAGCAGGTGACGATGGACGTGGGTTTTTACTACATGGCCAACGCGGGCGGGCGGCTGATCGGCACGGTCCTGTCGGGGGCGACCTATCAGATCGGCGGGCTTTGGCTCTGTCTGGCGTCCGCCGCCGTGATGGTCGGAATCAGCGCCCTCGCAGTGGGGCGCCTGAAGCCCGTCTAGCCAAGCGCCAACACGCTCTCCCAAAGCGCCTTCGAGACCTCGACCGTATGCCGATGCGCCCGCTGATGCGCGCCGGGGAGCCGCACCTCGGGATCGTTGGCGATATGCTCGGCCACCCGAGCGATCCGGCCCTGAAGGTCGCCGCCGTGGCAGGCGGGGTCGATCAGGATATAGGTCTGGCCAAGATCATGCGGCGGGCCGTTCTCGGCCTTGAGCCCCTTCACATCGAGCGAATTGACCGATCCCGTCAAGCCCGCCGCGAGGAACTCTACGAGAAGCCCCAGCGCCCAGCCCTTGTAGGCCGCGGCACTCACGAGCGAGCCGCCAAGCGCCGCCTCGGGGTCGGTGGTCGGCGTGCCGTCCTTGTCCACAGCCCAGCCGAGCGGGATCGCCTCGCCCGCGGCTTTGGCCATGGTGATTTTGCCCAGCGCCACAGCGGCGGTCGAGAAATCGGCGTGCATCGCGGGGCCGTTTTCGCCCGGCAAGGTAAAGGCGATTGGGTTGGTGCCGATGGTCGGAAGCTTGCCCCCTGGCCCCGCGACAATGGCCGAGGCATTGGTAAAGCCGATGCCGATGAGGCCCGTGGCGGCGATCTGTTCTGTGAAGAAACCGAGCGAGGTGCAGGTGTGGGAATGGGCGATGCCGAGGGTCGCGATGCCGTTGGCTTTCGCGGCGGCCACAGCGAACGGCAGGCCACGGGCAAAGGCGGGCTGGGCGAAACCGAGTTTGGCGTCGACCGTGACAGCGCCGGGGCGGCGCTGGATCACTTCGGGATCGACCTGCCCTTTCACGCGACCGGAGGCGAGCTGTTTGCAATAGCTTTCAAGGTAGTAGAGGCCGCAGATGATGTTGCCTGTCTCTTCGGCGCGCACCACGGCGCGGGCAACGGTTGCCGCCTGCCAGTCGCCAGCCCCATGTCCGTGAAGGGCCGCTGCACTGCGGCTTTCGATCTCGTCGAGGGTCAGCGTGATCTTGTCGGCCATCAGCCTGCCTTTCTAGTCGTTGTCGTCGATCTTTGCGCCCGCGTCGCTGCGCGATTGCTCGGTGGCCGGAACGGTGGTCTGCATGGCCAGCGCGGCAAGGTCGTCGACCGTGGCCTTCGCCAGCGGAATCCGCACGTGGGGGCGCGCGATCGGCGCCCCTCCGGCCCTGCCAATCCTGACCTTGGCAAAAGGCATGGCGGCAAGCGCCGTCCAATCGCCCTCAAGACCTCCAGCACCGACACCAACCCGGCCGGTTTCCCAGCTCAACTCTATCCCCTCGCCCCCAGCCAGGTGCGCGAGGAACGGCAGGAGCAGGAGCGGCGCTGCGACCGGACCGGCGGCGATCGTCCCCTGCACTGTTCCGACATCAGAGAGGGTCGCCCCAAGATGGATCGGACACAGAGGCTCTGATCCTTCCGGCACCAAGGCCAAAACCGAAGCAGGCCTTGAGGCCGGTTTGCCCCGAGCGGCCAAGAGATGCCGCAAAAGGGCGGCTGGCCCGCCTACGCCACGGGCGGCCAGCCAGCGCGCCGCCTGCCCGGCCTCTTCCGCAAGGCCCCACTCGAGCCCGGCCCCACGCGCGGCCTTGAGGCAAAGGCTCTCGACCTCATTGTCCGACAGCGCGACGCCCTCCGTCGCCGGAGCGCCCACGCCGGCAAGGTCCATCACGCCATCGCCCTGCAGCATCTCCGAGGGGTGTGGCTCGCCCTGAAACAGGCTGATCCGAACCCATTTGTCCGAACGCGGATCAAACCGGCTTGCACCAAAGAAGGCGAGCTTGCAGCGCATGATGTCGATGGGGAGCATATCGGCGGCAAGGAGATTGTCCTGCACCTCGGCAAAAGGATGGCACGCCGCGATCTGTGCCCGCCGTGCCATGTAACGCTGGTCGGGCCGGGCGAGCAGGAATTCGGCCAGCGTCGCGTCATCGGACCAATCCGCAAGCGCGCCGTGAAGCTCGGAGGCGAGCTTGGCAATTCCGAGGGGCTGTTCACGCTCGGCCCCGGCCTCGCCATGGCGGTCGCCAAGTCGCGGTTCGAGCTTTTCTTCCGACACATACCAGAAGCGGGCGGCGCTTTCGGGCTTGGTGAAATCAATGGCCAGCGCCCAGTCATAGCGGCTTTCGACAAGTTTCCTGAGGGCGCCGACGGTCAACCTTCCGTCAATTTTGAACGACGCGCCCTCGTCAGCGCTCATCGAGGCCGAAAGACCGTCGACGAGTGCGGCATGTGGCTCAAGGATCAACGCCAGCAGGGCCTCTTGCCCTTCCAGCGAGAGGCCCTCTCCCCACCTCCAAAGCGCATCCCAAGGGTGGCTATCCGCAGCGGGAAACAGCCGCGTGTGATCTTCGATCCGGTCCAGATCGGCCCGAAGATCGGCCAGCTTGGTCATCTGGATCGGATGAACGGATTTCCAAAGGCCCGCATTCTCGATCGCTTCCAGAAGCGCCACACGGAACCCGGCAACCTCTTTCGCGCCGGCCTTTGGCAAGGCCCTGACGCGGGCCAGGGCCTCTTCCTTGGCGGCCATCCAGTTGTTGAGCAAGACCGGATGCCGCACGAGGAAAGGGGCCATGCCAAGGCCGGTCGAGTTGCCGACCCCAAGACTGCGGCGCATGGTCTTTTCAAGGCGCGCGGCCTTCGCCCCGCCCTTCACCGCCGCCAGGTGTTCGGCCAGATCGACGGTAAACTCGCGCGTGAGCCAGACCGACAGCATCTCGGCCTGAAACGGCGCGGCCATTTCGAGGCGGCCCGCGATCTTGGCGCGGTCGGCGGCGCCGAACTTGCCCGAGCCGTAAACCGCCGTCGTCCGCATCAGATAGCCGACGGCATCAACCTCGTCGGGATCGGGTTGCTGCCCTTCGGCCAGACGATCAACAACGTGTGCAAACAGCCGAACCGAACGGTTGGCGCGGCTGAGCGACAGCTCGCTCGGCCCGATCCGCCCTGCCTCTTGCAGCGGCACATTGGCTTCAAGCCGGTCAAGGTCGGCCCGCGTCGGTTCGCCGTCGAACAGGGCAAAGGTCGCGTCCCAGCGGGTGGCGATAACGCGGTCCGACCGCATCTCGGGCGGCAGGTCGTGCGCGAAGGCCACAAGGCAATAGCTCCGCTCCGGCCCCTTGGCGCGATAGACGGCGCGCCCGACGCCCTGCGCGTCGATCTCCCAGACGGGGCGATCAAAGCGCCAGCCTTCGTCTCGCATCCGCCGCAGCAACACCCGCAGGAACGACAGGCGCGTTGGATGTGCCGAGCCCATCCGCGCCATACGCATCACTTCGGCGGGCGGACGGCGGAAATGGCCGGCGTTGCTCATGCGGCACCTTGCGGGCCGAAACTATCGGCAAAGAAGCGCATCCAGTTGCCTCCCATGATCCCTGCCACCTCGGCCTCACTCATCCCCCGGCCTTTCAGCCCCTCGGCGATGTTTCCGAAATCGCGGTTGTCGCCAAACCAGTCGGGCATCGGTGGAAAGCCCGGCGCATCGGCGCTGCCTTCGCCATAGTCGATGGCCTTGGTCCAGCGGCCCACCCGCATCCATTCGACGATACTGTCGGGCTGATCCTGACACAGATCGCTGCCGATCCCGACATTCGCGGGGCCCATCACGTCAATCGCGCGGGCCGCCATGTCGCAGAACTCCGCGAGGCTGCACTGGCTCCCGCCCTTCAAGTGATGGGGATAGAGCGACAGGCCCAGCATCCCGCCGCTCTCGGCAAGGGCCTTGAGAACGGTATCCGACTTGTTGCGCCGCGCGGGATGCCAGCTTGCGGGGTTGGCGTGGGTGATGGCGATGGGGCGGGTGGAATGTTCGATCGCTTCAAGGGTCGAGCGCTCGCCCGAATGGCTCATATCAACGACCATCCCCACCCGGTTCATCTCGCGCACCACCTCGCGGCCCATGCGGCTCAGGCCGTGGTCCTCGGCCTCATAACAGCCGGTCGCAAGGAGCGACTGGTTGTTGTAGGTCAGCTGCATGAACCGCATCCCGAGCCGGTGGAGGACCTCGACAAGCCCGATATCGTCCTCGATGCAGGAGGGGTTCTGCGAGCCGAAGAAGATCGCGGTCCGGCCGGTCTGGCGGGCGATCTCGATGTCGGCAGCGGTGAAGCCCTGAAAGATCAGGTCCGGATAGCGTTCGAACCAGCGGTTCCAGCGCTCGATATTGAGCACCGTTTCACGAAATGTCTCGTGATAGGTGATCGTCACATGAACCGCATCGACGCCGCCCGCGCGCATCTGGCGGAAGATCTTTTCCGACCAGTTGGCATATTGCAGACCGTCGATCAGCGGGTTCATTCCGGCGCTCCTGCGGCGACATAGGCGGTTTTGACCGTGGTATAGAACTCGGCCGCATAGCGCCCCTGCTCGCGCGGGCCATAGGACGAGGCCCCGCGCCCGCCGAAGGGCACATGATAGTCGGTGCCGGCGGTGGGCAGGTTCACCATCACCGTCCCCGCCCGCATATTGGCGCGGAAATGCGAAGCGCGGGCGAGCGAGCGGGTCATGATCCCGGCGGTGAGGCCAAACTCGCTGTCGTTGGCGACGGCCAGCGCCTCGTCATAGCTGTCGGCCTTTATCACGCAGGTAATGGGCGCAAACATCTCTTCGCGGTTGATCCGCATCTCGTTACGCGTGCCGGCAAAGACGGCGGGGGCCATGTAATAGCCTTCGGTCTTGCGCTCGAGCCGCTCGCCACCGCAAAGAAGCTCGGCCCCTTCGGCCTGCCCGACCGCGATATAATCGAGGTTCTGCGCGAGTTGCCCCGCACTCACCACGGGGCCGATCTGGATGCCCTCTTCGAGCGCATGGCCTACGACGAAAGCCTTGGCTGCCTTGGTGAGCTTATCGACGAAGGCATCATGGATCTTCGAATGCACGATCAGCCGCGAGGCGGCGGTGCATTTCTGGCCCGTGCCGCCGAAGGCCGCGCCCGAGGCGTGGGCGACGGCCAGATCGAGATCGGCGTCATCCATGACGAGGAATGGGTTTTTCGAGCCCATCTCCATCTGCAGCTTGGGCATATGCGAAATGGCCGAGGCCGCGATCCGGCGGCCGACCGGCACAGAGCCGGTGAAGCTGATCGCATCGACAACGGGGCTTTCCACAAGCCGTTGCCCCACCGCGGCACCGGGGCCGGGAACGAGGTTGAAGAGGCCCTTGGGGATATCTTGGCGTGCGATGATCTCGGTCAAAGCCACGGCCGAGGCGGGGGTGAGGTTGGCGGGCTTCCAGACCACCGCATTGCCATAGGCCAGCGCGGGGGCGATTTTCCACGCGGGCGTCGCCACAGGGAAGTTCCACGGGCTGACGATGGCGACCACGCCCACCGGCTCGCGCCGCACGTCGATCTCGATACCGGGGCGGACACTTTCGGCAAGATCGCCGTGCAGCCGCAGCGCCTCGGCAGCGTAATAGGTGAAGAACTGGCCCGCGCGATAGACCTCGCCCTTGCCCTCGGCCAAGGGCTTGCCCTCTTCTCGCGACAAAAGCCGCCCGATCTCTTCGGCCCGCGCCATCAGTTCGGTGCCGATCGCCATCAAAACGTCGTGCCGTTTCTGCACCCCTGCCCGCGCCCAGACGGTCTGGGCCGCACGGGCGGCGGCAAGGGCATCGTCAAGATCAGCGGCGCTTGCCTGACCATAATCGCCGATCAGATCCGAAAGGTCCGAGGGGTTGCGGTTTTCGACGGTCGCAGCGCCTTGGCGCCATTCGCCCGCGACGTAGATGGAATTGGTTTGCGGCATGGGATCCTCCTCAGTCCGTCCTAGACCCTCGACGGGTTTTCAGGCAATCTTGAACTGTTGAAGTTTACTCAAGGAACGCTGAAATGCGCCTCGAACTCCTGAAGACGTTCAGGATCGTTGCCGAACAAGGCAGCCTTGCCGGAGCCGCCGATATTCTCGGGCGCACCCCCTCGGCCATTTCCATGTCCCTTTCGCAACTCGAGGGCGAACTTGGCGCGCCCTTGTTTGAAACCGACCGCAAGAACCGCCTCACCCCTTTGGGCGAGCGGGTGCTCGAGGAAAGCGTCCGCGCGACAGATGCCTATGACCGCAGCGTTGACGCCATCGAACGCCACGCCACCTCGCTTGCGGGCACTGTTCGGATCGCGGTGGTGCCCTCGGCGACCGTGAGCATTCTGCCCGATGCCATCGAATCCTTCCGCCGCGACAGGCCCGATGTGCGCCTCGAGATTTGGGATGAGGGAAGCCAGGCCGTTCGGCACCGTGTCATGCTCGGCGAGGCCGATGTCGGCATCTTTTCGGCCCGCCCCGGCGAACAGACCGGAGGCATCCCGGTTCAGCGCGATCAGCTCGGCATCGTCTGTGCAACAGGAGGCGCGATCGACGCTTCGAGTGGCCTGCCAAGCTGGGGGCTCCTGCGGCTTGAACCTTTCATCGCCAATCCGCTTGGCAGACTGGTCGAACACACCGAAGTTGCCGTCCAGATGGCCCGAAGCCAGATCGAGGCCCGCAATACGAGCGCTCTGCTGTCTTTCGTCCGTGCGGGCCTTGGTGCGACGATCCTGCCGAAAAGCGCCGTTCCGGCCGAAACCGCCGAGCTGAGGTTCATCGCGCCCACCGATCCGATCAGCCGCCGTGAGCTGCACATCATTCGCCGCGAAGACGCGCGTCTAAGCCCCGCCGCCATCGCTTTCTGGAACGTGCTGGCGCGTTCTGGCGCCTAGATGTCGCGGCCAGAAGCTTTTTCCGCCCGACCCTGAGATTTTCTCAAGCCATCAGCGGGGGACGCCATGACCAACCTCGACGACCAACCCCATCGCGGCGGCGGCCGCGCGGCGCGGCGGGCCAAGCGCTCGGCGCCGGATTTCTCGATGCTGCCCGCGCTCGAGCGCAACCTGCCGCTCTGCGAGCCGATGGACGAGGGCCAGATCGCCCGCATCGACGCGGCCTCTATGGCGATCCTTGAGGATGTGGGCGTGGTCTTCCGCGACGAGATCGCGCTCGCCGATTGGCGGCGCGCCGGGGCGGATGTGCGGGGGGATAGGGTCTATCTCGACCGTGGATTGGTGCGCGACCTGATCTCTACGATCCCCTCGGGCTTCACCTACCGCGCCCGCAACCCCGAGCGAAGCCTGCCCTTCGGCGGCAAACATTCGATTTTCGTGCCGATGACCGGCGCGCCGTTTCTGCGCGATCTCGAGGACGTGCGCCGCTGGCCGGCGATTGCCGACCTGAATATGTTCCACAAGCTCGCGCATATGTCGCCCGCGCTGCATTCGTCCGCGCATCATATCGTCGAGCCGATGGATATCGTGGTCAGTCACCGGCATCTGCACATCACCTATTCGTCGATGAGATATTCCGACAAGACCTTCATGGGCATGACCACTTCGGGCCGGAACGCCGAGGATGTCATGGAGATGTGCGAGATCCTCTTCGGCCGCGACGTGATGGAGAAGACCCCAGTTGTCACCGGCAATTGCAACGGCAACTCGCCGCTCGTCTGGGACGAGACCATGCTCTCGGCCATGCGCGCCTTCTGCCGCCGCAATCAGCCTGTCTTGTGCTCGCCCTTCGTCCTTGGTGGGGCCAATACGCCCGCCTCGGTCGCCCCTGCCGTGGCGCAATTGAATGCCGAGGCGCTTTCGGCGCTGGCCTATACGCAAGTGGTCCGTAAAGGGTGCCCCGCGATCTATGGGCATTACCTCTCGACCGTCTCGATGAAGTCCGGCGCGCCGATGGCCGGGACACCAGAAATTTCGCTGATGAACTTCATGATCGGCCAGATGGCGCGGTTCTATGGCGTGCCGTGGCGCAGCTCGAATACGCTCGGGGGCGCCAAGACCTTCGACGCGCAGGCGGGCTATGAGAGCGCGATGACGATGAACGCGGTCCTGCACGCGGGCTGCAATTACATCTGGCATTCGGCGGGCTGGAACGAGGCGGGGATGCATTGCTCGGTCGCCAAGTTCGTCGTCGATGCCGAGGTCTGCGCCATGGGCTATCGCATGGCCGAAGGCGTCCGCTGGGACGATTTCGACGAGGCGATGCAAGCGGTGCGTGATGTGGGCCCGGGCGGGCATTACCTTGGGCATCCGCATACGCTCGAGAATTTCGAGCGGGCGTTTTTCATGCCCAAGCTCTTCGACAACAATTCGATCGAGCAATGGCAGGCCGAAGGCGCGCAAGAGATCACCGCGCGGGCGCTGGCCCATGCCAAGAAACTCTTGCGCGAGTATGAGGAGCCGAGGCTCGACCGAGCGACCGACGAGGCGCTGCGCGACTATATGGCCCGAAGGACGCGCGAGATCCCGGCCGAGGATGCGCTCAATACCGAGTATTGAGCCCTAGATATCCTTCATCAGCCGCAGTGCGTCATAGATCGCCGCGTGGATATTCCGCGACGACACGGCATCGCCGATGCGAAACAGGCGGAAGCTGCCCTCGGGGTTCGTCACGATAGTCTGGGGCTTGCCCGCCAGAAGCTCGGCCTGCGTAATCTCTCCCCGGTTCACCGAAGCCTCGCGCAGGTCGAAATAAAGCTCGTCCAAGGGCCGGGTGCCATAGTTCACGACGATCTGGTCATAGCTCTTTTCGTCCGCGTGGCTGCTATAATCCGTCCCGATCCGCGCCTTGAGGCGGTTGCCGTCGCGGGAAATTGCCTCAAGGCGGCGGGCGACGGTGAAGGTCACGTCCTTGTCTTGCAGCGCGCGCATGTAAGGAACGAGGTTCATCCCCATGATATCGGGGGCAAATGTGCGATCGGGAGTCATCACCTCGACCTTCGATCCGGCCTTTGAAGCCAGTTCAGCCGCCATCAGCCCCGGATGATCGCCCGCCTCGTCGTAGATCAGGATATTGGCGGCGGGTTTCACATCGCCCGAGATGAGATCCCAAGCGGAAACGGCAAGCGGCTGTTCGGCGTCGATCTCGTGAAGCCGGGTCGAGGGCATCCCGCCCGTGGCGATCACCGCGACGTCCGGATTTTCCGCCATGACATCAGAGGCTTCGGCGAAAGTGTTAAAGCGGAACGCTACCCCCTGCGCCTCGCATTGCGAGACCCGCCACTCCACCAGTCCCAGCATCTCGCGCCGCCGCTGGTTCTGCGCCAGAAGCTGCACCTGCCCGCCCGCCACTGGAGCCGCTTCAAAGACCACGACCTCGTGGCCCCGCGCGGAAGCCACCCGCGCCGCCTCAAGCCCGCCGGGGCCAGCGCCGACGACCACGACCTTCTTCTTCGCCGCCGCGCCCGCGATTTCGTGCGGCATCTCTGCCTCGCGGCCTGTCGCGGGGTTGTGGATGCAAAGCGCCCCGCCCCCGCCATAGATCCGGTCGAGGCAGTAGGTGGCCCCAACGCAGGGGCGGATATCCTGCTCGCGGCCTTCTTTGATTTTGCGGACGATATGCGGATCGGCGACATGGGCACGGGTCATCCCCACCATATCCAGAAGGCCCGAGGCCACCGCGTGCCGCGCGGTCGCCACATCGGGGATGCGGCTTGCGTGGAAGACGGGCATCCCCGTCTCGGCCCGCACGGCGCCCGCGAAATCGAGGTGGGGGGCGGATTTCATCCCCTGCACCGGGATCATGTCGGTCATCGCCGGATCGGTATGGATGCGGCCACGGTTGACGTTGAGATAGTCGATCTGGCCCGTGGCCTTGAGGCGGCGGGCAATTTCGAGGCCCATCTCGGGCGTCACGCCGCCTTCCTGCACCTCGTCGGGCGCAAAGCGGACGCCGACGATGAAATCGTCCCCCACCCGCTCGCGCACGGCGGCGATCACGTCGAGGGCAAACTTCATGCGCGTCTCGAGGCTTTCGGCCCCATAGGGCCCCTCGAGACGGTTGGTCAGCGGCGACCAGAACTGATCCAGCAGATGCCCGTGGGTCATTATCTCGACCCCGTCCATCCCGCCCGCCTTCATCCGCTCGGCGGCATCGGCGAAATCGCGGATGATGCGGGTGATGTCCCAATCCTCGGCCATCTTGGCGAAATAGCGGTGTGCCGGCTCGCGGTCGTAGGTCGAACTCACCGGCGGCAGCCAGTCGCCCTTGTCCCAGCCGGTCCGGCGGCCAAGGTGGGTGAGCTGGATCATCGCCGCCGCGCCATGTTCGTGGATTGCATCGGTCAGCTCGCGGATCCACGGAACAACCTCGTCCTTGTAGGCGAGGATATTGTTGAAGGCGGGCGGGCTGTCGCGGCTCACCGCCGCCGACCCCGCGGTCATCGCCATGGCGATCCCGCCCTTGGCCCGTTCGGCGTGATAGAGCCTGTAGCGTTCTTTCGGCATCCCGTCTTCGGCATAAGCCGGCTCGTGACTGGTCGTCATGATCCTGTTGCGCAGCGTCAGGTGCCGCAGCTTGAAGGGCTGAAGTAGAGGGTCGTTCGACATAAAGCGGGCCTTTCACTGTGCGGCGGCTCGATGCGATTTTGGCGGCTCAGAAACGGACCACCGCCGCCCACAACGACATTTGCGGGTCGCAATTCGACCTGTTGATCACCAACGTTTTGGCATCAGGAATTCGATTTCGTTCCGATCATTCTCGAAAGCTCATTGGAAACGACGCAACCTGGATTAGAGTTCTCCAAAACGGGGAACAAAGCGCAAATGTCGGATCGACTGATCTACGAGAGCCGCAAGTCCAAGGTATTCTACCGAACCGACGAAACTGGTGCGGCCTTTGCCGTGAAAGTACTCAACTTCGAGTTTCCTACCCCGGACGACATCTCCCAGTTTCATAACGAATACGACATTATCGAAGGGCTGCATCTGGCTGGTGTCCGCAACGCCATAAAAAAGACGCGGGAAAACGGCCGCCATGTCCTCATTATGGAATGGATCAAAGGACAGCCTCTCAAAGAGGCTTTTCGGGACAAGACCGGCGATATCGTCGATGCCCTCCACATCGCGATCGCAGCCTCAAACGCCCTGGCCGAAATTCACGAGAACCAGATCATTCATAGGGACGTCACGCCCAACAATTTTCTTGTCGACCTTCAGGAGCGGCGGGTTTGGCTGATCGATTTCGGGATATCGACCAACCTCAACCTCAAGCAAGCCTTTATCGGCAATCCCGACCGAATAGAGGGCACTGTTTCCTATGTCTCGCCGGAACAAACCGGCCGGATGAACAGGACTGTTGATTATAGAACCGACCTCTATTCCTTTGGCATCACCCTTTATGAAATGCTGTCAGGCGAGGTGCCTTTCACCGGCAGCGACGCGATGGAAGTGGTCCATGCACATCTGGCGCAAAAGCCGGTTCCGCTGATCGAAAAGAACCCGGACCTGCCGCCGGTTCTTTCCGACATTGTTGATCGCCTCCTCGCAAAAAACGCCGACGACCGATACCAATCCGCAAGGGGCCTCAAGCACGATCTTGAGAGATGCCTCGCGGCCTACGAAAAGTCAGGCGCCGATTTTCCCGCCTTCCCGCTGGGAGAGGCTGATCATTCCAGCATCTTCCGGCTACCCCAAAAGCTCTACGGTCGGGAAGCGGAGGTGGCCGAGATCATCCACGCCTACGAGGCCGCGGCCGAGGGTGCGCGCAAGCTGCTTCTCGTCGGCGGCTATTCGGGCACCGGCAAGACGGCCCTTGTTCATGAGGTCCACAAACCGATAACCGCCAATCGCGGCCGGTACTGCAGCGGCAAGTTCGACCAACTTCAGCGCGCCACCCCGCATTTCGCCTTTCTCGAGGCTTTCCGCGATCTCATCGAAACGCTGCTGACCGAAAACGAAGATGTGCTCGCAGATTTGCGCGAAAGCCTTCAGGAAGCCTTGGGCGAAGAGGGGCAGGTTCTCACCAACGTTCTGCCCAGCCTTGAGCATATCATCGGCGCCCAACCCGATGTGCCCGAGGTCGGCGGAGCCGAGGCGCAGAACCGTTTTCATTATGTGTTCCGAAAATTCGCTCGGACGCTTGCAACGGTCGACACCCCGCTCGTTATCTTCATCGACGACCTGCAATGGGCGGACTCTGCCTCGCTCGACCTGTTGCAGGCGCTGATGTCCGATCCCGATAGCGGGCATCTCCTGATCATCTGCGCCTATCGCGAAAACGAGGTCGATCCGACCCACCCGTTCATCCGCACGGTGGACGAGATTACTGAGGCCGGCCTGATCCCCGACCGCGTGCAGGTCCGCAATCTTGGCGAGGACGATCTGGTTGCGCTTTTGTCGGATGCTCTTTCATCGGCGCCTGATGCGGTCGCTCCTCTCGCGCGGCTTGTCCATGACAAGACCAAGGGAAATGCGTTTTTCGCCACCGAATTCCTCAAGTCGCTGGCCTCGGAAAATCTTTTGACCTTCGATTTCGAGACTGCCGGCTGGGTTTGGAACGACGATCAGATCGCCCAGAAGACCATCGCCGACAATGTGGTCGAGCTGATGGCGGAAAAGGTCCGGCGGCTTGATCCGCAAACGCAGGATATCCTCCAGCTTGCGGCCTGTGCGGGCAACCGTTTTGATCTTGAGACGCTGTGCTGGATTGCGGATCTCGATCCCGAAACCGCCGCGGCCCACCTGAAACCGGCGCTGGCCGAAGGTCTTGTCTTGCCGCTGGGCCGCACGGTTTTCAAGTTCAGCCACGACCGGATTCAGCAGGCTGTCTATTCCTTGATCCCTGAAGAACAGCGCGAGCGGGTTCACCTCAAGATTGGCCGCCGGCTGCAATCACGGCTGGCTGGGAACGACGACACCTCGCGCATTTTCGAGATTGCCAACCAGCTGAATCTTGGGCGCGGCCTTCTGACGAGCCGGGAAGAAATCATCGCCCTTGCCGAGCTCAACCTCAGCGCAGGCATTCGCGCCAAACAAAACTCGGCCTTCCCGACGGCGCTGGACTATCTCGGGGCGGGCATCTCACTTGCCGAAGAGGGGCGCGACCCTTGGGCCGACCACTATGATCTGAGCCTTGCGCTCTATAGCGAAGCCACCGAGGCGGCCTATCTTGCCGGCCGTTTCGACCAAACCGACGGCTGGTTCCGCGAGGTGCTCGCCCATGGGCGCACGATCCTCGACAAGGTCAAACCCTATGAGACCCGTATCCTCGCCTATAAGGCGGAGAACAAGCTCATGGAGGCGATTGATACTGGCCTAGAGCTTCTCGAGCATTTGGGCGAGCGCTTCCCCCGCAATCCCAACATGGCGCATATCTTCCGCGATCTGGCGACGACACATTTCGCGCTCATGGGCAAGTCGAACGAAGATCTGATGGCCCTGCCCCTGATGACCGACCCTGAAAAGAAGGCGGCGATGCGGATCATCGCCGACATCATGTCGTCGGTCTATTGGGGCAAGCCCAACCTCGTGCCGATCATCGCCTTCCGGATGGTGCGGCTGTCGCTCAAATACGGCAATCATCCGGTCTCGTGTTTTGCCTATGGCTCCTACGGCGTTTTGATGTGCGGCGTTCTTGGGGCGATGCGAACGGGCTATCGCTATGGGCATCTTGCGCTCGACCTTCTCGAAAAGCTCAATGCCAAAGAATGGAAGGCGCAGATTTTCGTGACGCCCTATGCGCTGATCTTCCATTGGAACGAACACGTCCGCAACACGCTCCGCCCGCTGCAGCAATCCTTCCAGATCGGCATGGAAACGGGCCTGATCGAGTTTGCCTGCGTCAACACCAATATCTACTGCATCCAGTCCTTCCTCTGCGGCCGCCCGCTTGATCGGGTCGAGGAGGAAACCCGCGCCTACAGCGAGCTTTACCGACAGTTCAAGCAGGAGACGAATTACAACTACAACGAGGTCTTCCGGCAGGCGATGCTCAACCTTCTGGGCCGCTCGAGCGATCCGGTGAAGCTTTCGGGCGAGGCCTATGACGAAGACAAGATGCTGGCGCAGAACGAAGAGCGGAGCGACAAGACCGGCACCTTCTTCATCCATTTCAACAAGATGCTTCTGGCCTATTATTTCCGCCGGTTTGACGAAGCCCGCCTGCACGCGCAGGAATCGCGCAAGCGGCTCGATGCGGTTCTGGCCAAGTTCGAGATCCCAAACCAGCATTTCTACGAGGCGCTGACGCTTCTGGCCGTGGCCGAGCGCAGCAGCGGCATGGAGCGGCTCAAACTGATCGCCCGCGCAAGAATGGATATCGCCAAGCTGAAGCGCTGGGGCAAATATGCGCCCGAGAACTACCGCCACAAATACGATCTCTGCTCTGCCGAGCTGGCCCGAATTCAGGGCCATACCGACCGCGCATGGCTGGCCTATGATCGCGCTGTGGCTGGCGCATCCGAGAACGACTATTTGCACGAACAGGCGCTGGCCTATGAGCTTGCGGGCCGGTTCTATGCCTCAAGCGGGCGCAAGGTTCTGGCCGAGTTCCACCTCAAGGCCGCCTACAACGCCTATCGGGAGTGGGGCGCAAAAGCAAAGCTGCGGGATCTTGCCGAGACATTCCCGATGTATCTCACCACCAATACCCAAAACATCGAGGCCACAACCGGACCAATAGACACCAGCTCGTCTATGATCGACGGCTCAAGCCTTGATATCACGACTGTTCTCAAAGCCTCGACCACGATCTCGGGCGAAGTTGTCCCCTCGCGGCTCTTGACGGTGCTGATGCACATCGTTCTTGAAAACGCAGGCGCCCAGCGCGGTTATCTCCTTCTCGACAGCGCCGAGGGTCTGCGCGTTCAGGCGCAGGGCGAGGGTGGCGGCAAAACCATCGAAGTCATGCAAGGCACCCCGTTTGAAGACTGTGAAGGGCTCTCGGTTCCTGTCGTGAAATATGTGCACCGAACCGGCGAGCCGGTGGTGCTTGCCGAGGCCTGGAGCGATGGTCGCTTCAAAGGCCAGCCCTATATGGAGAAGCACAGGCCCAAGTCGATCCTCTGCGTGCCCATCCTCAATCAGGGCAAACGCGTCGGCGTTCTCTATCTCGAAAACAACCTCACCGTTGGCGCTTTCACCCGCGACAGGGTCGATCTGCTCAAGCTACTCTCCGGCCAGATCGCGGTCTCGATCGACAACGCGATGCTCTACGAGCAGCTCGAGCAAAAGGTGGCCGAGCGCACTGCCGAACTCGCGGCCGAGAAGAAAAAGTCCGACAATCTTCTTCTAAACATTCTCCCCGTTGAAACCGCCGAAGAGCTCAAACAGAAAGGCCACGCAGAAGCACGCCACTATGAGCGCGTCACCGTCCTTTTCACGGATTTCAGGGGGTTCACCGAAATGTCGGCACGCCTGACGCCCGCGGAACTCGTCACCGAGCTTGACGATTGCTTCAAGGCCTTCGACCAGATCGCCGAGAAATACCGGATCGAGAAAATCAAGACCATTGGCGACAGCTATATGGCCGTAGGTGGATTGCCTGTGCCGAATTCGACCCACGCCGAAAACGTGGTGAATGCCGCCCTCGAAATGCGGGACTTCATGTCCAGCCGAAATTCTTCGGGCGGCGGCAAGGCGATGGGCGTTCGCATCGGCGTCCATACCGGCCCGGTGGTGGCCGGCATTGTTGGATTGAAGAAATTTCAATACGATATCTGGGGAGACACGGTGAATACCGCCTCGCGCATGGAAAGTTCAGGCGAGGTCGGGCGCGTGAACGTGTCTCAGACGACCCACGATCTCGTTCAAAACAAATTCGATTTTACGTTCCGGGGAGAGGTTGAGGCGAAAGGCAAAGGGAAAGTCCCGATGTATTTTGTCGACCGCCCTGTTCCATCCCAGATTTCAGAGGGACTGCATGAGCAAGACGAAGACTAGCGCCGAGGCAGCGATCAATTCCGCACCCACCGATGAAGCCTCGATCCGCGAGATCATCGAGAAGTGCAAACGCGAGACGCGGATCGAATACCGCTATGGTGACGGGTTCTTCAAACCGCGGATGCGGGGGATCAACCATCTTGAGCTTGGCCGTTCCAAGATCATTTCAAGCCCGATCACCATCCTGATTGAGTGGCTCTATGTTGAATGGAAGCGGGTCCGAAATTTCTTTCGCGATCTCGACAAGCGCCTTTTCCCCCGAGAGGACCGCGTCTGGTGCGATCGGGTCGACAGCCATCTCGTGGGCCAGACGATTTTTGCCGGAGACCGCGGCAACGGCGCGCCGATCCACCATTTGCATCTTGAGTTCTGGGGGCGGACATGGCTCGGCCGTTGGCGCAAGTTTGGCGAGACCAAGACCGACAAGGAAGGATATTTCCGCCTGCCCTTCGATCTTCGGCAGGCACGGCGGCTTTGGGTGCGGCGCGTCTATTTCGAGATCCAGACCACGACGCGGGTCTATTACCACGAAGGCAAGCCGCGCTTTCATTTCGACGTCTGGCGCAGGGTTGAACTTCCCAAGGGCGACCTGATCGGCATGGACTATAACCTGCGCACCATCCGCCTCGATTTCTGGCGCTATCGGGAAGGCGCCAACACGCCCCGCGCCAAGGTCAACGCAAGCGGCGATGAGCCAGAGCATTATAGCCAAGGGCGCATCGACGCGCTGATGGAGCAGGTCATCCCGATCGAGCTCACCAAGATCAAGCACCTCGACCAGATCGAGCTTGATCCGGGTTCGCTGACCATCCCCGAGATTCAGGCGGACTATCCGATGAACCTCACCACCTGCATCGAGAAATACCTGCCCGGATATACCCGCGGCGACGACTGGTTCGGCGAGCGGATGATGAACGGGATGAACCGCGGCACGTTTCAGCCCGATCCCAAGAAGAAGGGGCACTACTGGATCCACTATTTCGGCCGCTGCTGGTATGACATCAACGATGTCTATGCCCTGCCGGACGTGGATATCCTCTTCAAACTCAAGAAGAACGGCCTGCCCGAGCCGGTGGAAATCCACCTGACCGGCAAGCTGAACAACCACGAGAACGACCCGTGGAAGAAACGGGTCTATACCCCAAAAGACGAGCCCAATTGGACCTATGCCAAGCGCGTGGCGCGGGTGAACGGGGCGTTCAACACCGAGGTGGAAGAGCATTTCGCGGGCACGCACCTGAATTCCGAGCAATTCGCCGTCGCCTGCTATCGCAACCTCAAGCTCAATCCGGTGGCCGCCCTCCTCATGCCGCATCTCAAGGAGGTTTCCTTGATCGACCACGCCGCCGACAAGACCCTGATCGGCGGCTATATCGCTGCGGCGACGGCGCTGACGAAGGCAGGCCTCGAACAGCGCACCCGCGACATCATGGGGATGCAGGATTGGAAGGGCTGGAAGCCCATGACGCCGATCAGCAAGGCGCATAGCTGCGCCAAGGCCGAGGGGCTTTTTTGGGAGGCGGTCGGGGGCTATGTGGATCGCTTCGTGGAAGACTGGAAAGACGAAATCCAGAAGCACTGGTATGAGATTTATTGCTTCTCCGAAGACCTCGTGAACCATGCCGTCCCGGTGGCCTTCACGGCCCCGCAAGACGCCCCGCCCAAGGGCGCGAAGTGGAAGGCTTTGGCCGAGCGCCGGTTTGACTATTACTGCCAGCAGTATTCCTTCGATCCCACGCTCGAGCGCCCGGTCGTGAACGGAGAGCGCAAGGCCATCTCGCGGATCACCTCGGCCAAATCTTTCCACGAGGCGGGCAAGGACGACTGGCAGAACCTCAAGGACGCCTGCCGCTACGCGATCATGATGGCGACCTATATGCACACATGGATCAACGAGCACCAGTATGATGATCTGGGCGAGATCCTCTATAGCTGCGGTGGCCTGCGCTATGGCGAAAAGCCCGAGGGCATCATGGCCCCCGAGAGCGACTATGACATCGCCCCCGATCTCGAGCGCAGCACCCAGATGCTCTGGTTCACCAATCTCCTGTCGCGCACCGAATACGGCTTTATCACCCGCAACGAAGAGGGCGACGTGAACCCGCATTTCGCCGAGCTTCTCGAAGCCAGGCGCGACGAGTTCAAATCCCTTGGCGTCGATATCGACGCCATCGAGTCGAGGACCAATATATGAGCACCGCGACCCACATCACCCTGCGCCAGATCGAGCGCTATTGGATTCACCGCCTCGGCGACAAGCTGCTTCTCTGGGTTTACGCCAGGCTCTTCGCGGTCATGCTTGCCCTCTTCCTCTGCTTCCCCAAGCAGCAGCGGATGAGCCATAACAACGGCATCGGCGCGGCGGGCAAGCTCAGGATCGTCGACAACCCCGAATTTCCCGCGCACCCCTTCTTCGCGCCGGGCCGCGAGTTTCCGGTGCGCATCCGCCATGCCTCGGCCACCTTCCTCGACGATGCGATGAACTGCATCCGCAGCATGTCGATCAAGCTCTCGGACCATCATTTCAAAAGCCCCTTTGATATCGAAATGAACTCGGGCGAGGTGAGCCTTTTCTGGTCGGCGGCGAGCTTCCTGAAATTCGCCCGCCTCAGGGGCGAGAAATACGGGATCGAATACCGCGACTATAACCGCAAATATCCCAACGGCCTTGCCGGTTCGATGGCCGCCGGCCGCCGCCACGCGACCTCGTTTCACAACATTCACTACTACTGCAAGACGCCCTTCCTCTACATGGGTTCGGACAACATCAAGCGCTATGCGAAATACCGCGTGATCCCGGCCGACAACGAGCCGGAGTCGGGCAAGGAAGAACACCCCAGCGAATGGGACCAGTGCAACCAACGCATCCTGCCGCATGAGACGCGGGGGCGGAATTTCCTGAAATACGAATACGAAGACCGCATCCGCCGCGAGGGCGCGCGCTATCGCCTGCAGATCCAGACCCATCCCGCATCGGACAACGAAGACCCCGAGGTGTTCAACAACATGATCGTCTGGGACGAAGACGCGCACCCCTGGCACGATCTCGGGATCATCACGATCGACCGCACGCTCGGTTGGAGGGAAAGCACTTTGACGACCTTCTCGGTCAACAATATGCCGAAAACGCTCGGCGTGCTGCCGGCGAAGTCGATCTTCGACTACAACTCGCTCAACTACCTGCGCGCCCATTCAGAGCTTGCCCGGAAGGCGCGGATTCTATCCTACAAGGTCTATGGGATGGTCCCGCCGATCCCAGACAATGACAATCGAAATGTCTCGGATTGGGGTGTCTAGCCGAAAACCTTGGCAAGCGGGTCTGTGCGGTTTTCCTCCTTGAGAAAATCGAGAAAGCCTTGCGCGGCATTCGTCAGATGCTTGCTGCGCCGGTGCACCGCGAACCAGCGGCGGCGCAGGGGAAAGCCCTCGACATCGAGCACCACGATCTCGCCCGCCGCCAGTTCGAGGCGCAGCGCATGGAGCGAGAGATAGGCAATCCCGAGGCCCGAGATCACGCCTTGCTTGATCGCCTCGCTGTCGTCGAACTCCATATGGGTGGACAGAGCGACCCCGCCTGACTGGCAGAGCTTGTCGACCGCCTGACGGGTGCCCGATCCCGGCTCGCGGTGGATGATATCCTCGTCTGCAAGGCGTGCGAGCGGGATATTTGCCTGCCCCACCAGCGGATGGTCGGGCCTTGCGGCAAAGACGATGACGTTCTCGAGAAAGGGCTCGGCCACGACCGCCTCTTCCTGTGGCACTTGCCCCATGATGTAGAGATCGTCCGCATTGGCGGCGATGCGGTCGAGAAGGGTTTCGCGGTTGGCAATTTGCAGGCGCGGCTCGACGCGCGGGAAGCGGCGTTTGAAATCGCCGAGGAGCTGGGGCAGGAAATACTTGGCGGTCGAGACCACAGCGATCGACAAGGGGCCCGCCACCTCGCGGTGCATATCCTCGATCGCAGCCTGCATCTCGCCAAGCCTGCCCAGAATATCACGCGAAGCCGCCGCGACGACCTCGCCGGCTTGGGTTAGGTGCAACGACCTGCCGAACTGTTCAGTCAGCGGCAGGCCGATCTTTTCCTCGAGGCTGCGCACCTGCATCGACACCGAAGGCTGCGACAAATGCGCCTCTTCGGCGGCACGGGTGATCGACCCATGGCGGGCTACCGCCTCGAACAGGCGCATTTGCTGCAATGTTGGCGCTATCACACCAGCCATTATACTTTCTCTATGCTATTTATAAAAAGAATATATTTTTCTATATCTCTGCCGTCAACTAGCGTCCCTCCAAGTTCGCCGAAAGGGAGGAATACCGCGATGGCAAAAGATCAGTCCAAGGCCTACAAGGCCGGGGTCAAGGAATACCGGGAAACCTATTGGATGCCCGACTATACCCCTAAAGACACCGACTTTCTGGCCTGTTTCAAAATCACCCCACAGCAGGGCGTGCCGCGCGAGGAAGCCGCCGCCGCCGTGGCCGCCGAAAGCTCTACCGGCACCTGGACGACCGTCTGGACCGATCTTCTGACCGACCTCGACTACTACAAGGGCCGCGCCTATGCGATCGAGGACGTACCGGGCAGCGACGATGCCTTCTACGCCTTCATCGCCTACCCGATCGATCTTTTCGAAGAGGGTTCGGTCGTCAACGTCATGACCTCGCTCGTCGGCAACGTCTTTGGTTTCAAGGCCGTCCGCGCCCTGCGCCTCGAAGACGTGCGGATCCCGATCGCCTATGTGATGACCTGTGGCGGCCCGCCGCACGGCATTCAGGTCGAGCGCGACGTGATGAACAAATACGGCCGTCCGATGCTCGGTTGCACCATCAAGCCCAAGCTGGGCCTCTCGGCCAAGAACTATGGCCGTGCGGTCTATGAATGCCTGCGTGGCGGTCTCGATTTCACCAAGGACGACGAGAACGTCAACTCGCAGCCCTTCATGCGCTGGCGCCAGCGGTTCGATTTCGTGATGGAAGCCATCAACAAGGCTGAGATGGAGACCGGAGAGCGCAAAGGTCACTATCTCAACGTCACCGCGCCGACCCCCGAAGAGATGTATAAGCGGGCCGAATACGCCAAGGAAATCGGCGCGCCGATCATCATGCACGATTACCTCACGGGTGGTTTCACGGCCAACACGGGCCTTGCCAACTGGTGCCGCGACAACGGGATGCTTCTGCACATCCACCGTGCGATGCACGCGGTCCTCGACCGCAACCCCAACCACGGCATCCACTTTCGCGTGCTGACCAAGATGCTGCGCCTCTCGGGCGGCGATCACCTGCACACCGGCACCGTGGTCGGCAAGCTCGAGGGCGACCGCGCGTCTACCCTCGGCTGGATCGACCTTCTGCGCGAGAAATACATCAAGGAAGACCGCTCGCGCGGCATCTTTTTCGATCAGGACTGGGGCTCGATGCCGGGCGCCTTCGCGGTGGCTTCGGGCGGCATCCACGTCTGGCACATGCCGGCGCTGGTGACGATCTTTGGCGACGATGCGGTTCTGCAATTCGGCGGCGGCACCTTGGGCCATCCTTGGGGCAACGCGGCCGGCGCCGCGGCCAACCGGGTCGCTCTGGAAGCCTGCGTCGAGGCCCGCAACCAGGGCCGCCAGCTCGAGAAGGAAGGCAAGGACATCCTGACCGCTGCCGCCAAGTCGAGCCCCGAACTCGCCACCGCGATGGAGACCTGGAAAGAGATCAAGTTCGAGTTCGACACCGTCGACAAGCTTGACGTCCAGCACCGCTGATCCCGACCCGAGCCCAGAAAGGAACATCCCATGAGTGAAATGCAGGATTACAAATCGTCGCTCGGCGATGCGGAGAGCCGCAAGTTCGAGACCTTCTCCTACCTGCCGGAAATGGATGCCGACCGCATCCGCAAGCAGGTGGAATACATTGTCTCGAAAGGCTGGAACCCGGCTGTCGAGCATACCGAACCGGAAAACGCCTTCGACCACTACTGGTATATGTGGAAGCTGCCGATGTTCGGCGAGACCGACGTCGATCGCATCCTCAGCGAAGCCGCCGCGTGCCACGCCGCCCACCCCAAGAACCACGTCCGCCTTGTCGGATATGACAACTACGCCCAGTCGAAGGGCGCGGAAATGGTCGTCTACCGCGGCAAGGCCGTCTGAACCTTCCCGGCCCCTGCCCCTTCGGGGCCGGGGTCACCCACCGGAGCAGCCGAGATGAACGCCCAGAACACCGAACAATACAAGGTCGCGCGCGAGCCCTACTATCGCGTCACCTCGGGCGAGGTCGCGCTCTACGAGGCGGCCTATGCCAACCGGATGCCGGTGATGCTCAAAGGGCCGACAGGCTGCGGCAAATCCCGCTTTGTCGAATACATGGCGTGGAAGCTCGGCCGCCCGCTCATCACGGTCGCCTGCAACGAAGACATGACCGCCTCCGACCTCGTGGGCCGCTTCCTTCTCGATAAGGACGGCACCAAGTGGAACGACGGCCCGCTGACCACCGCCGCGCGGATCGGCGCGATCTGCTATCTCGATGAAATCGTCGAGGCGCGGCAGGACACCACCGTCGTCATCCACCCGCTGACCGATCACCGCCGCCAGCTGCCGCTCGACAAGAAGGGCGAATTGGTGCAGGCGCATCCCGATTTCCAGCTCGTGATCTCTTACAACCCCGGCTACCAGTCGCTGATGAAGGATCTCAAGCAATCGACGAAACAGCGCTTTGCCGCGCTAGATTTCGACTATCCCGAAGCCGCCGTCGAGGCCGAGATCGTCGCCCGCGAGGCCGGGATCGACGACAAGACCGCGACCAGGCTCATTCAGGTCGCCCACCGCACCCGCAACCTCAAGGGCCACGGGCTCGATGAAGGCATCTCGACCCGACTTCTGGTCTATGCGGCCCAGATGATCGCCGCCGGTGTCGATCCGGTCGCCGCCTGCCAGATGACCCTCGTGACGCCGCTGACCGACGATCCTGATATGCGCCAGACACTGCAGGCCGCGGTGGAGACCTTCTTCGTCTGACGAGGCGCGCCCATGACCCTCACGCTCGACGACCTACGCCCCATCTTCGCCAAGGCGCCGCCCGAAGCGCTCGCGAATCTCGACGCGATCTATCACGACGCGGCCCGGGTGATGAGCCCCGCGGGGCTTGCGATCTATCTCGAAGCGGCACGCGGCCTCGGCAACCTCGGGCGCGGGCATGATCTGGTGCTGGCCTGGCTCGAGAATATGCCCGCCGTGGTCAAGGAATGCGGCGAGGATATCCTGCGCGATTGCCTCGAAGCGGCGATGAAGCTCGCCAGCATGACCTCGGGCGAGGTCATCGCCCTCCTCTTCGCCTCGCTCCCCACCGCCGCCCGCCGCCTTGGCGACCCCGAGCTTCTGCGGGGCTATCTTCAGCTGATCCACCACCTCTCGGCCAAGGCCGCGCGTGGCCTGCGGCCCATGCTCGGCCAGATCGACGAGCTTCTGTCGAAACTCACCCTCTCGGGCCTGCGCCGTTGGGCCAATTTTGGGGCCGAGGCCTATCGCACCGACCTTCAGAACCTCACCCGCTATTTCGCGCTGGAAAGCCCGGATGCGCGGAAGGTCTTGCAGCAGGAGCGGCGCGGCACGCTCTTCATCGACACCCAGCGCAAGCTGAACTTCTATCTCCGCGCGCTCTGGGCGCGGGATTTCTTTCTCCGCCCCACGGTCGGCGATTTCGAAGGATTCCGCCCCTATCTGGAAACCCATGTCTTTCACCTGCCCGATGCGGTGGACGATATCGGCGGGGTCTCGGGCCACGAGCTATATCGCGCGATGTCGGCCCACTTGGCCGCGCATATCCAGTATTCCCGCGCTGCGATCTCGGCCGAGCAATTGACCCCCGCGCAGATATTCTTCATCGGGATGCTCGAGGATGCGCGGGTGGAATACTGCGCCGCGCAGGAGTTTCCGGGCCTCGCCAAACTCTGGCGCTCGCTCCTGTCCCTGCCCCATCAAAGCAGGCCCGAGCACCCGACGATCGAGGCCCTCGAGGCCTTTGCCCTCATGCTCAACGATCCCGCCACGCGGACCGGTGAGCCAGAGCTTGACGCTCTGGCCGAACGCTTCCACACGGCGCTGGCCGAGCGCCCGCTCGACAACAGCCTGTCGTTGCATTTCGGCCTCGAGCTTTTCCACATCTTCGCCGCCCGCCGCGATGTGCCTTCGCTGCGGATCCTCAATGCCATCCGCATCCCCTATCGCGACGACAACCGCCTCGTCTGGGAGTTCGAGGAATTCGACTGGGACAAGCACGGCACCGAATATATCCCTGCCTCGCAGCGGCAGGTCCGCAAATACGTCTCGGTCATGGAGATGGCCAACGAGGTTGATGACGAGCTCGCGGGCGACGACGCGCAGGAGATCTGGGTCTGCAAGGACGAGTTCATGCCCTATGAGGACGCGGGCGAAGCGACCGAGAGCTTCAACGATATGTGGGGGAAAGAGCCGATCTCGGCCCCCTATCACTATCAGGAATGGGACTATCAGGTTCAGCTTTACCGCCCCGATTGGGCGACTGTCTACGAGCGTCGCGCCAGGAAGGGTGATCCCGCGCGGATCGACGATATCCTCTTGGCGCACAAGCCCGTCGCCCAGCGGATCCGGCGGATCATCGACCTCCTTTCGCCGGCCGGTGTCCAAAGAATGCGGGGGCTGGAAGATGGCGACGAGATCGACATCAATGCAGCGGTCGACGCGATGGTGGCGATCCGCATGGGCGCCCAGCCCGACACGCGCATCACCATGCGCAATGTCATCAAGTCGCGCGATCTGGCGGTGACGGTGTTGCTTGATCTGTCGGAAAGCACCAACGATCCGGTCGAGGGCGCCGACAAGACCGTGCTCGAGCTGACCCGCGAGGCGGCGACGCTGGTTGCCACCGCGATCGAAGGGATCGGCGATCCCTTTGCCGTGCATGGCTTTGCCTCGGACGGGCGGCACGATGTGCATTACACCCGCTTCAAGGATTGGGACCAGCGCTTCGACACCGAGGCCAAGGCGCGGCTCGACGGGATGAAGGGCGGTCTTTCGACCCGCATGGGCGCCGCGCTGCGCCACGCGGGTGCGGGCCTTCTCAAACAGAGCCAACAGCGCAAGCTGATCCTTCTGGTCACCGATGGCGCGCCTGCGGATGTGGACGAGCGCGATCCCCAGCACCTGCGGCATGACACACGCAAGGCGGTGGGCGAGCTTGCGGCAAAGGGGATTGTGACCTATTGCCTGACCCTCGACGCCAACGCCGACAGCTATGTGAAGCGGATCTTCGGGGCCAACAACTATACGATCGTCGATCACGTCGACCGCTTGCCTGAGAAATTGCCCGCGCTCTTCGCGTCACTTACCAGCTAGGAGACAGACCCTTGCAGACCGACAAGCGCTATGTGGGCATCGACAAGGATATCAACGGCGGCATGACCACCACCGGAAAGATCATCCGCGATGCGTGGATCTTCGGCATCCTCCCCGAAACCGAGACCTGCGAGGGCTGGCTGCCGCAGGGGATCGAGACGCTGTGGGAGAAGGCCAACGCCGAGTGGGAGAAATACGGCTTCCGCGTCGGCGCCATGCCCGATGATCTGCGCGAGAAATTCCTGCGGGTGCAAGCCGAAGCGCTGGAGCGCGCCAAGGCGGCAGGATGGAGCGGCGAGCAGGAGCTCGGGGCCGACAGCTGACGGCGCTGACCCTAGCCCAATATCGCGTGATAGAAGATCTTGGGCAGCTTGAACCACGACGGCTTGTATTGAAACTCGGTCAAGAGCTTGCCTACCGTGTCTTGCCGCTCGTGAGTTATGAACCAAGGCGGACGCGGCAGAAGCGAAAACTGCCCCGAGACTAGGCCACGCGGGAAAGGTCGCCATGGCTGTTCGACCACCACGCGCTCCGTCTCGTCCAGCATGAAGGTGTTATGCGCGGTGCCGATGCCGGATTGAACATCGTCGAGCGTATGACCCGGGAAAGCGCCCCAAGGGCAGGTTGTCACAAGGAAGCCAACGCCGGTCCAGGCGTTGATCGCGATTGTGCCGTATCGCAAGTCGGCGATGAGTTCCTCGAACCGGATCCTGCCGATTTGTTTGATCGTCTTGGGGTGGATGATGATATTGGCGCCCAAGGTGCCAAATAGGTGGTCGTTCGCCCAGTCGATTGCGGCAACAAGATAGGCCTCTGCATCCTCGCCTTCGATCTCTTTGACCGAAAGGGCGGGCCCGAATATCTCGTGGGTGCGGAAGTATTCGTCGTCCGCGTGCTCATTGATAATGACAGCCGGCGCTTTACCACGGTGAACCTTGTGATGCCGTTTCGTCGAGCCTTCAAACACGGCCAAGCGGTCGTGCGCTCCGGGATAATAGGCCGGACGCGTCGACATTCCCAAAACGGCGCGAAGGCTATCCATGAAGAGGCCCGCCTTGTCCCATGTTTTGGGCATGATCAGCATCTGGCAGGCCACGCAATTGAACCCCGAGTTATGGAGCTTTTGCGTTGCCACGTGTTCGGCCTGAAACTGCAAATCCGCAGCAGACCATGGCCCTGGGACGATGATCGTGGGGCAGACTGCTCCGAGCTCGGAGGTAAAGCGTTTGGTCGTCTTGGGCGTGCCTGCGGCCTTGTTTCTGGCCCCCTCTTCGCCCGGCCCCCAAACGATCGCGTCGTGGGTCGAGGCGGCGCCCGTAATGTGCAACTCCTCGATAAGAGGATGCGCGGTCAGCCACGCGCCCTCTTCGGCTCCGCCGCGGAGGATCCGAAGGGCATTCCGCTCGATCAGGGGGCCAAGCGCGACCTTGAGGAAATCGGTCAGATATTCATTGACCGGATTCATCTTGAGAACCGTGACCTGGTTTTCCAGAAACACCTTTTGAAACACGTCGAGAGGCGGGATGGAATTGATATTTCCGGCGCCCAGCACCAGAGCCACCTTTCCCTTGCGTTCAGCTATTGGCACATCATAGGCAACAGCTGCATGTGCCTTGATCGCATTTTCGCTGATCCCCTCCTTCATCCAGATCTCAGCCTTGACGCCCGAGAAAAGGAGGCGCTCCCAGAGGTTGTGCGGCATGACCTGAATGGCGGTTTGACCCGTCACCACTCGACGCATCGGCAGGAGGTCGACGAAGGCTTTTCCTTCGATCTGGGAAAACGTTGTCATCAAACCGTTCAAGGCCGCCATCACGGCGTAGGGGCCTGAAATCCACTCCTCACCGACCAGGGGCGAGCCTTCTGGGATGAGTTTGTGGCGGGCTGCGGTCAACGCCCAGTCTTCGGCGACTGTCATCAAAGCGTTTTTCATCGCCTGAACGACCTTCATACGTTCCGCGACCGTTGTCCTGGCCCAAGCGTCTTTATGGCCCTCAAGGTCCGATACCGCTTGCTGGTATTCCGCCTGCCAGTCGGCTTGCAGTGCTGTGCCGTCCACGTCAGGCCCCTCTTTCGATAAGCATGTTGCCGTATTTCTCCCGCAGGACATTCTTGAGCATTTTGCCGGTTGCGTTGAGCGGAATGGCATCAACAAAGACCACCGCATCGGGGATTTGCCATTTGGCGACCCTGCCCTCGAAATGGGCGAGGATCTCGCCTTCGCTTGGGTCATGCCCCTCTTTGCGGACGACGATCAAGATGGGCCGCTCGTCCCATTTGGGATGTACGGCACCGATCGCTGCGGCCATTGCGACGCCCGGATAAGACAGCGCAATCCCTTCCAGATCGACGGTAGAAATCCACTCACCACCGGACTTGATGATGTCTTTCGTGCGATCGCGGATGACCATGTAGCCATCGGAATCGAGCGTGGCCACGTCGCCTGTGTCGAACCAGCCATCGGCAGTCAAGGCCGACGTCTCCTGCCCGAAATAGGTCTCGACCACCCAATGCCCCCGGCATTGCAGGGCCCCTTGGGATTTGCCATCGCGGGGAAGCTCTTGGCCCGCTTCATCGACAACCCGCAGCTCGATCCCGAACGGCGGGCGCCCCTGGCTGAGCCTAAGCGGAAACAGCTCTTCGGGCGCGAGATCAAGGAATTTGCCCTTCGGAACATTGGATGTGCCCAAAGGCGAGGTTTCCGTCATGCCCCAGGCATGGACGGTGTCACAGCCATACTTGTCGCGGAAGGTCTTGATCATCGAAGGCGCCGCCGCCGAGCCACCAATCACATTGCGCTTGAGCGTTGCCATTTGCGAACCTGCCTTTTCGGCGGCGGCAAGAAGCATCATCCAGATTGTCGGCACGCCCAGCGCCAAAGTGACCTTCTCGTCATCAATCAGCTCCAGAAGGCTTGCGCCGTCCAGCCCCGGCCCCGGCATGACCAGCTTGGCCCCCGTCATCGCCGCCGCATAGGGAATGCCCCAAGCATTGGCGTGAAACATCGGCACCACCGGCAAGACAACCTCGCGCGATGAGAGGCCGAGCCCGTCGGGCATCGAGATGGCGAAGGTGTGGAGCATGGTGGACCGGTGGTAGTAAAGAACGCCCTTGGGTGTACCGGTCGTGCCCGAGGTGTAGCAGAGCGAACAAGGCGTCCGTTCCGAGAACTGCGGCCATTCGTAATCCGCCGCGCCCTGCTCGATCAGCTCGTCGAAGAAGATCGCGTCAGGCATCGCCTTGAGCACATCTTCGTCGCGCGGGCCCATGAAGATGAAATGCTCGATCGAGCGCAAATGTGCGCGCGTCCCGGCGATCAGGGGCATGAAGGTCTTGTCGAAAAAGATCGCCCGATCGGCCGCATCGTTGCAGATGAAGGCAAACTGTTCGGGATGCAGTCGCGGGTTCAGCGTATGGCACACATAACCTCCGCCCGAGACGGCGAACCAGATCTTCAGATGCCTGTGGTTGTTCCACGCGAGCGTAGCAACGCGATCGCCCTTTTGCAGGCCGAGCGTTTCCAAAGCAGATGCCAGTTTTCGCGCGGATATGGCAACTTCGCCCCAAGTCGTCCGGTTGATCTGGCCCGTGGTCTCGCGGCTGATGATCTCTGTGTCTGTATGATACCGTCCCGCATGAACGATCAAATCGCTGATCAAAAGATCTTTGAACATCATCGAACCAAACATGTCGTGCTCCTCGTCGTGGACCCTTTTGCCATAGTCCGCACGAAAACCGCGCTGGCAAGATCTGACGCAACGTAGCCTAGCCAGCGCAGGTCACTCAGAATGCCCCGACCAACGGGCCGGCAGCCCCTCGTTTGACACGCTTAAGGCAGTCGGCAAAAACGCTGCGTTCAACGTTGATGGGGCTCGCACGCGAGATGCTATAGCCAACTGGCCCGGACAGGATCGGCGAGGGCAGCGTCACCGCAACCAAGATCCCCCGCGCCAATTCGTCCGCCACCACACCACGCGAGATGAACCAGAGGGCATCTGATGTGCTCACCAATTTGCGGCCCACGGGCAAGGCCACTGTTTCGATGGCTGCCTGAATATCCGAAAGCCCCACGCTCGCCAGATATCGCGCAACGCTTTCCGAGATCACAGCCTCAGCCGTCGGCAGGATCAGAGGATAGGCTTCGATCTTCTGCTCGGGCGTAGGGCAGTCCAATATCGGATGGTCGGGTCGACAGACCAAGACTACATCTTCGATATAAAGCTGCTGGAATGTGACCCCGGCGCGGGCCTCTTTTTCCGGCATCCGCCCCACCACCAGATCCACGACTCCATCGCGCAACTGGTTGAACAAGAGCCCGTTCGGCCCCGTGTGAATGCTCAATTTCACCTGCGGCATATCCTTGCGAAATACCAGTGCAGCAGCCGGAACCAAATCGGTAGCCGCCGTGGGCAATACCCCGATAGCAAGCCGCGCTGCGGGGCCACCCTCGGATCTCAGCCGCTCGGCCCCCCGTAACAATTCGGTCATCGAGGCACTGGCGTGGGTCTGAAACACCCGACCCGCATCGTTGAGCCGCAGGCTGCGACCGACCCGATCAAACAGCCGCACCCCCAGCATATCCTCCAACTCGCGAAGGCTGCGCGATACGGCCGGCTGGGTGATGTTCAGACGGCTTGCCGCCAGAGAGACGCTCTCCGCGCGGGCAATTTCAAGAAAGGTGCGGACGTGCCGAAGCCGGAGCTGGTTGTCTAGATTCATGACAATCAGGTTATGTGTTTTGTAAAAAACAGCAATATTCAAAATGAATTTTGGATATATCAATAGGGAACACATACAGGAGATCGCCGTGTCCGACCTCTATGAATCCGGACTTCAGGTTCGCCGCTCGGTTCTGGGAGACAGCTATGTCGACAAAGCCCAGAAGGCCACGACGGAGTTCGACGCGCCTTTTCAGAAATTGATCACCCAATCCGCTTGGGGAACTTTGTGGGCGGATGACACAATCAGCCACCGCGAGCGGTCAATGCTGACCCTCGCGCTTCTGGCGGCAACAGGCAATTTCGAGGAAATCCCGATGCATATCCGGGCCTGCGCCCGCACTGGGGCCAGCAAAGACGACATTATGCAGGCCTTCCTGCATGTGGCGGTCTATGCGGGCGTCCCCAAGGCAAATCACGCGATCAAACTGGCAAAGGCCACGTTCGCCGAACTGGAGGAAAGCCAATGACATCCCCGGAGCAGTTCTATCAGCGGGACTGGAGCATCCATCCCCCCGCCTATTCCCCCGGCTACAAGACCAGCGTCGCGCGCAGTCCGAGTTATTCCAAGATCTCGCTCGACAATTCGGTGGGCGAACTGACCGGGCCGGTTTTCGGACATTCCGACATTGATGCAGGCGACAACGATCTTCTGACCAACTTCGCCCAACCCGGCCAAAGCCCGATCGGCGAGCGGATCATCTTGCACGGCCGGGTTCTTGACGAAAATGCGCGCCCTGTGCCCAATACCCTGGTCGAGATCTGGCAGGCCAATGCCGGCGGGCGCTATCGCCACAAGAAAGATACCTACCTCGCGCCGATCGACCCCAATTTTGGCGGCTGTGGGCGCACGATCACCGATGAAACCGGAGCCTTTGCTTTCCGCACGGTCAAGCCCGGCGCCTATCCTTGGCGCAACTTTGTCAACAACTGGCGTCCGGCGCATATACACGTCTCGGTCTTTGGGTCTGGCTTCGCGCAACGTCTGATCACGCAGTGCTATTTCCAAGGGGATCCGCTGATCCCGATCTGCCCCATCGTGCAAACGATCCCCGACCCCGACGCGATCGAGCAACTGACCGCCACGCTCGATCTGAACGCCACGATCCCGCTCGACACGGTGGCCTACAAGTTTGACATCGTGCTGCGCGGGCGTCGATCGACCCTGTTTGAAAACCGCCTTGAGGGGAACTGAACCATGCCCCAGTCGTTGCACTATCTGAAAGAGACCGCGTCGCAGACCGCCGGCCCCTATGTCCATATCGGCCTCGCGCCGAAAGCTGCGGGCTTTGACATCTACAAAAGGGAGCTTGGCTGGGACATCGCTGGCCCGAACGCCAAAGGCGAGCGTATCCGCATTGAGGGCAGTGTCATCGACGGCATGGGCGCCCCGATCAAGGACGCGCTTTTGGAGCTATGGCAGGCCAACTCCGAAGGAAACTATGCCCACCCCCAAGGCGGCGACCCTGTGGAAGAAGGCTTTCGGGGCTGGGGTCGGGTCATCACCGATTTCACCACCGGAGATTGGGGCGTCGAGACGGTCAAACCCGGCACGACGCTGGACTCTCGCGGCAGGCCGCAAGCCCCCCATATCACCCTGTGGCTCGTGGCCCGCGGAATCAACGTTGGCCTCAATACCCGGCTCTATTTTTCGGACGAGGCCGAGGCGAACGCCGCCGATCCAGTGCTCAACATGATCGAATGGGAGCATCGACGCGCGACCTTGATTGCCCAGCGCAGCCAGCGTGACGGCAAGCCCGTCTACCGGTTCGATATCCGGCTGCAAGGCGAGGCAGAGACGGTCTTTTTCGACATCTGAGAGGCATACAGACGGCAGGGATGAAATGAGCGGCATCTTTCAGGACGCGGTTTTTGGGGGCCTTTTTGGTGACCCGGAGGCTATGGCGCTTTGGTCGGCCGAGGCGCAGCTGGAGCGGTTTCGCACGGTTGAGGCTGCCTTGTCCAAAGCTCTTGCCGAGGTTGGTCTTGTCGCGCAGGACCAAGGCCCAAGAGCCGCTGCCTATATCAGCACCGCGCCCATTGACCGCGATCGTTTGGCAGAAGGCTGTGCCAAAGACGGGCTGCCGATCCCCAATTTCGTGGCGCAACTGAAAGAGAACGCCGCCGATCTGGCTGGCGCGATCCATACTGGATCGACCTCGCAAGATATAATGGATACGGCCCTGTCGCTGACCATCCGTGCCACCAATGATCTCCTGTTGGCGCGCCTTGGCTCCGTGACCGATGCGCTGGCCGATCTTGACCGCCGCTTTGGCACTGCCCCGATGATGGGGCGCACCCGGATGCAGGTGGCCTTGCCCATTACGGTCGGCGACCGGATCAAGTCTTGGCGCGATCCTTTATTGGCCCAAGCGGCGTCTTTGATCGCTCTGCGGCCCCAGATTGAACGGCTGCAATTCGGAGGCGCAGTCGGAACGCGCCACGCCTATGGCGACAGGGGTGGCGCGATGGCCGAAACCATGGCCCGCGAACTGGGGCTGACCAACGGCCCTGTGTGGCAGACAGACAGAAGCAGCCTTGTGATGTTTGCCAACCAACTCTCCGTCGTATCCGGGATCTTGGGGAAGATCGGGCAGGATATAAGCCTGATGACACAGCAGGGGATCGACGAGATTTCCCTGTCGGGCGGCGGCGGGTCGTCCGCGATGCCGCACAAGTCCAACCCGATTTTGGCCGAACTCTTGGTGACTTTGGCACGCTACAATGCCTCCCAAATGTCTGCCATGCATCACAGCCTGATCCACGAACAGGAACGGTCGGGCGCCGCGTGGGCTCTAGAGTGGATGGTCTTGCCCGCCATAGCGGTTGCCACGGCCCGCGCCCTGAAAGCAGCCGCAGATCTTTGCGCCAAAGTCACGCAGATGGGCCAGCGCGAATAGCGACACCGAGGGGTTGGCGGGATTGGCCCCTGCCAAGAGCGGGATGAAAACGAGAGAGGCGGATGTCACAGACACATAAACGCACACAGGTGGCCATCATCGGCGGTGGTCCTTCGGGCTTGCTGTTGTCACAACTGCTGAACCTTGCAGGCATTGACACAGTCATTCTTGAACGCACCAGCCGTGCCCGCGTTCTAGCCCGCATCCGTGCAGGCGTTTTGGAGAGCGGCACGGTCGATATGCTTCGTGCGGCGGGCGTTGCAGACCGCCTTGTGGCTGAAGGGCACACCCATTCCGGCTGCGTCTTCACAGACGACGACCTGATGGTGCGGATCGATTTCACAGGACTGACGGGCAAAGCCGTCATGGTTTATGGGCAGACCGAAGTAACTCACGATCTCTATGCAGCCCAAGATGAACTGGGCACGCCCATCCTCCACGAGGTGAGCGACCTTGTGATCCACGAAGCGACCAGCAGTGCGCCCTATCTCACCTATACCCACGAAGGCCGAGCCGTGCGCCTTGACTGTGACTATGTAGCGGGTTGCGACGGCTTTCACGGGGTCAGCCGCCAGACCATTCCGGCCGAGCGCCGCAGCGAATTCGAACGGGTCTATCCGTTTGGCTGGCTGGGCATCCTGTCTCGCACTCGCCCTGCCCATGACGAACTGATCTATGCCAATTCGGGCTCCGGCTTTGCCTTGGCCTCGATGCGCAACGCCAACCTGAGCCGCTACTATGTGCAAGTGCCCCTGACAGACCGGGTTGAAGACTGGAGCGATGAGGCCTTTTGGGATCGTCTGCGCGCCTGCCTGCCGCAGGACATCCGCGCCACTCTGCAAACCGGGCCTTCCATTGAGAAATCCATCGCGCCTTTGCGGTCGTTCGTGTGCGAACCTATGCGCTGGGGGCGGCTATTTCTGGTCGGAGACGCGGCCCATATCGTTCCGCCGACTGGGGCCAAGGGGCTCAACCTCGCGGTCTCAGACGTCTTTTACCTGCACCAGGCTCTGATCTCGGCGCTACGGTCCGGCGACACCACAGGGATCGACCGTTACTCCGACAGGGCGCTGGCGCGGATTTGGCAGGCGATGCGGTTTTCATGGCAACTGACCAATATGCTGCACCGATTTGACGGCGAAGACAGCTTTGCCGCCCAGATGCGTAAAGCCTCGCTTATGCATTTATCGCAGTCGGAAACAGCCCGCCGCGAGTTGGCCGAAAACTATGTCGGCCTGCCCTTCTAGCGGACAGAGCTGTTCAATCTAGTTGAACATCGTATCCGGCAAGATCAGCGAAATCTGCGGAAAGGCGATCAGGATACCAATTGCCACAACCATCATCCCCCAGAACGGAACGACGCCCCGGAAGATGTCGGCCAGCGGAACCTTGGGGGCAACCGACTTCACGATAAAGACGTTGAGGCCAACTGGCGGCGAGATCAGCCCCATCTCGAGAGCGAGGACGACGAGAACGCCAAACCAGATCGGGTCGATACCCATTTCGAGGATGATCGGGAAGAAGATCGGCAGCGTCAGCACCAGCATCGCAAAGCCTTCGAGAAAGCAGCCGAGGACAAGGTAGATCGACAGGATCAGGATCAGCGTTCCAATCTTGCCAAGGCCGAAACCGATGATGAACTCGCCCACCGCATCGGGGATGTGGCTGAGCGCGATGAACGGGTTGATCAGGTGCGCGGCGATCAGGATGAGCATGACGGTTGCGGTCGTGGTCACGGAGTCCTTCGCCGCTTCCCAGAACTGCCTCAGTGACAGGCTCCGCTGCAAAACGCCGATCACGATCACAATCCCCGCCCCGACAGCCGAAGCCTCGACCGGCGAGAAGAACCCGCCATAGATACCGCCGATGGTCAGGAAGATCACACCGACGATGGGCAACGCGCCCGCAAGGGCGCGCAGCTTTTGGGGAAACGTGGTCGACGGTCCGGCAGGGCCAAAACCGGGACGGATTGTGCAGATCACCATGATGGCGACAATGAACAGCAATAACATCAGGATGCCCGGCAAGACGCCCGCAAGGAACAGGCGGCCAATGGATTGCTCGGTCAGGATCGCGTAGATCACAAAGCCGGTCGAAGGGGGGATCAGGATACCAAGGGTGCCGCCTGCCGCGACAACGCCTGTCGAAAGGCGGGGATCGTAATCGTAGCGGTCCATCTCGGCGAGGGCCACTTTGCCCATCGTCAGCGCCGAAGCGACCGACGACCCCGACAGCGCCGCGAACCCGCCGCAGCCGATCACAGTTGCCGAAGCGAGGCCACCGCGAAACTCACCGATCAGCGCATAGGCCGCGTCATAAAGGCGGCGGCTCATGCCGGTGACTGAGGCCACATTGCCCATCAGGATGAAAAGCGGAACCACGATAAGTTGCGGTGAGGAGGCAAGAGTGAAGGCCTCCGACGCCAGAAGGCCGAAAGCGGCGCGGCTGCTATCGAGCGCGATGATGCCGAAAAAACCGACGACAAACATGGCAAAGGCCACAGGGATCCGGATGATCAAGAGCGCGAAGAGGGCGATGATCCCGAGGAAACCAATTGTTGATGCCGTCATACCTGAGCTTCTTTCTGAACGTCACGGCCCGTCAGTGCGAGCTCGATAGCCCGCAGGAACATACCAAAAGCCGTAACGAGAGCCAGAACAGACAGGGCGTTCTGGAACCAGAGCTTCTTGAGCGGCAGGAGATTGGTCTGAAGGTTGAGCATGGCGGAAATCTTGGCGCTGTCGCTCACGGCCCAAGCCATCGCCACGAAAATTGCTGCGCCCGTGAGGGCCGAGATCACATCAACCGCGCGGTTGAACCAGCGCGGGAAATAGGCTTCGAAGAGGTCGACCGCCACATGGCCGCCGCGACGATCGCAGATCGCCATGCCTCCGAACACGAGAATAATCATCGTCATCGTGACCAGATCTTGCGAGCCATAAAGGGGCGAGCCCAGCGCGCGGCCGATCACGTCGTAAAGGATCACCCCGACCTCCCCAAGAAGGCCGAGGGTTCCGAAAATTGCGGACAGGCCAATCAGCCTGTCCGCCCAAGTTCTTGCAATAGTGAGCAAGTCCTATTCGCCCCGCATCGCGGCCAGCGCGGCTGCGCCGTCGACGCTGGCGACATAGGCATCGACCACGCCCTGGATCGCGGCCGAGAAGGCGGCGATTTCATCGGCGGTCAGATCGACCATGACGTTCTTGCTGTCGGCGCGTGCTGCTTCAAGCGAGGCGTCGGCAGTTGCATACCATGCCTCTTCGGCGCTCTTGGAGAGCACTTCACCGGCAACGGCGTCGATCGCGGCCTGTTGATCGGCCGGAAGGCTGTCATACTTGGCCTGGGTCATGACGGTGAAGAAGCTCAGACGGCCAAGCGGCGCGCCGAGGATGATGGCATCGGCAACCTCGTCGAGTTTGAAGTCGATGAGCGTCGAGGAGCCGGTGAAGACGCCGTCGATAAGGCCGGTCTGAAGGGCGTTGTAAACCTCGCTGATCGGCATCTGAACCGGGGTAGCGCCCAGAGCGACGGCAACCTCGGCGGCGGTGGCACCGGCAACGCGGATCTTCAGGCCAGCCAGATCGGCGGGCGAGTGAATTTCCTTGTTGCGCATGATCATGACGTTCGGCTCAGAGGTCCAGAGCGCGAGGGTCTTCACGCCCGGGAATTCGCCGGCGAGGTGATCGTTGTAAGCGGCCAAGAGGCCGATATAGCCCGGGACGCCATCGTCGATCGCCCCCGGAAGCTCGGCGATCATAGTCTTGCCAAATTGCGACGAGGTATAGCCCGGCAGGCCCCAGCCCACATCGGCCACGCCCTGCAACACGCGCACATACTGCTCGACCGGACCAGCGCCCAATTCGCCGCCGTGATAGCCGCGAACGGTCAACGCGCCGCCGGTAGCGGCCGAAACTTCGCTGTTCATCAACTCGATGACCGAGGCGTTGATGGTGTGGAACGGCGGGGTGAAGTTGGCGAACTTCAGCTCCTCAGCAGCAACCGAGCTGCCGATGACAGCAGCAACCGCAGCCGCGACGAAAGAGAACTTCATTTTCATTCTGTGTTTCCTCCCAGTTGTTGACCCGCCCCTTCCCGGACCGGTGTCAATTGCGCGGGACGATAGCGAACCGCCGTCCCGCGCCCTAATCATTTCTGCGACCCGACTATTAGGTCTGGCTATACCTTATGACTTGGTCCGCCAGCTGTCGGCATAGTTTTCGCGGGCCTCACGGGCATAAGGTGTCGGCGATACGCGGACGCGGATCTGTGCCTGTTTGTGCTTTTCAGCCGAGGTCTTCTGGGTCGACTCCGGCTCGCCCCAGACGAGGGTCAGCACGTCGCCAACCTCAACGTCGGCGTCAACGACACCCAGCGAAAGCATGCAGCGCTCGTTGTAGGAATAGCCGTTGAACATCGACATACCCACCTGCTTGCCGTCGCGCAGGATCAGGTCGGCGCTCGAAGAGGCATAGTTGGGTTGCGGGAAGTCGATCCATTTGTAGTGGTCTTCGCCCGGACGGAAGGCCGACGAGATCACGTTGACCACATCCTCGGCGTTCCATTCGAATGTGACCTTCTTGCGGTTCTTTGCCCCACGCATGGCTTCGAGAGCGGCCTTGCCGATGAAGTCGTCCTTCTTCCAGCCGATGTAGAAATCATAGCCCAGCTCGAAGGGGTTCACATAATAATCGGCGATGTTGTCGCTGACGAAGCTGCCACCGATCGAACCGGCCGCCTCGTAGGAATCGGCGCCAAGCCAGTCGCGATAGTCCTGCATCATACCGTCGCCGGTATAGATGCCCGGCAGGGGCGAGGGGATCCAGCCCGACTCGAGCGTATTGGTGGAATAGGCACGGCTGCCGACCTGACGCAGATCGACGCCCACCTTGCGGGCGGCTTCGAGGATGGTCGACTGGATGTAATCCTTGTCGGCATAGGGGCCCCAGATCTCGAGGCCGGGCGCGCCGGCCATACCGTGGCGCAGCGCCTGAACCCGCTTGGAGCCGACGTTGATCCAGTCGACGTGGAAGAACTTGATCTCCTGAACCGGACCGCCGTTGATCGCGGTAAAGATCTTGTCGGCCTCGGGGCCCTGAATCTGGAAGCGATAGTGGGTGCGATAGATCGCCTTGCCATCGGGGCGCGAGTTGGAGCGCGGATCGTGATGCAGGCGGACCTTCCAGCTGCCGACAGCGGCCTGGAACTTGACCCAGTTGGCGGTGGGGGCGCGGCCGACGAGCACGAATTTGTCCTCAAGCTCGCGGAAGATGATCATGTCGCCGATCACATGGCCGGCCGGCGTTACCGGCACGAAGTGCTTGGCGCGGTTGAGATCGAAATTCGAGAAGCTGTTGATGCCGACATGGGCAAGGAAGGCGGCGGCGTCCGGGCCTTCGACGATCAGCTCGTCCATGTGGTGGGTCTGATCGAACAGAACCGCGCTGTCGCGCCAGGCGCGCTGTTCGTCGCGCCAGTTGGTGTATTCCGGGGCAACAACCGGATAGACATACATCCCGATCTGCGAATTCCGCAGCATTTGCACCGGGTTTGGGTGTTTGGCCATAACGTCAGAAAGGCTAGGCATCTTGAGGTCTCCTTGAGTGGTGTCAGTGGGCCGAGACGAGCGCCAATCCGGGGACTTTGTCCGCCAGACCGGGATCGCCACGCATGAGGTATTCGAGGTTTTCCCGCGCGAGCCGCGCGTGTTCGCGGGCCAGTGCCTCGGCGCGGGCCCCCTCCCTGTCGCGGATCGCGGACAAGAGTTCGCGGTGCTGGCGCTGGGCGCGCGTCAGCGACTGCTGAAAATCGGGGATCACTTCCTGCCCCTGCAGGAAAGCGGAAGGCGAGGCGAGCGGCAGGCGCGTGACCCGCTCAACCTCGCGCTCGAGGATCGGGCTTTTGGCAAGCCGCGACAGAATCTTATGAAAGGCTTCGTTGTGCCTGACGTAGGCCGCGAAATCGAGGCCGCCGGCACGCGCGAGCGCCACGTCGATCGCCTCAAGCTCGATCTCGGCCTGCGCCATGAGGCGGGGATCGGCGCCGCGCTCGGCGGCGAGGCGGGCGGCGGTGCCTTCGATCACGCCGCGGATCTCAATGGCGTCGATGATGTCGCGGACACTAAAGCTTGCCACCTTGCAGCCGCCGGTGGCGATGCGTTCAAGCAACCCCTCTTCGATCAGCCGGTCCATCGCTTGCCGCAGGGGCGTGCGGGAAATCTCGAGGCGTTGGGCCAAGGCGGTTTCGGGCAGGCGGACATTCGACTCGAAGGCACCGCCGAGAATCAGAGCCCGCAGCTCCAGCAAAGCCTTCTCGAACTGGGACGAACGCCCCTTCGCTTCCATCGGTCGCCTCCCCATGCTGCGACATTTCCTCCCAGTCGCGGCTCGGGCAAGATTACCTGTATACAATTATTGGTCAATACTGCATTTTATGTAGACACAGAGCCGGTATTTAGTGATTTCTGTATACCAATTCCTCTGATATAGCTCCGACCACACTCACGGACAGGCCCGCGCGAAAGCGCGGGCCAATCAGAGTTGACGGAGATCACATGACGACCACAGAGCTTGTTCTGGCCCTTCTCGCTGTCGGCGTTGGCGGCATCGTCAAAGGCGCTGTGGGCGCGGGTGCGCCCGTGGTCGCCATTCCGATCCTGTCGCTTCTGTTCAACGTGCCCTTCGCGGTTGCGGTGATGAGCTTGCCTAACCTGTGCTCCAATGTCTTTCAGGGCTGGGCCAACCGCGCGCACCTGCTGCACCGCCGCTTCGTCCTGTCGCTGGCGATCAGCGGAGCGGCGGGGGCGATCATTGGCACGCTGTTTCTCGCGTGGCTGCCCGAACGACCGCTTACACTGATCCTCGCCGGAAGCCTCGTGCTCTACCTCGGTTTCCGCTTGCTGCGGCCCGACTGGAAGATTTCGCAGGAGACAGCCGACCGCCTCGTGATCCCTGCTGGCACCATCGGCGGAATCCTGCAGGGGGCGGCAGGGCTTTCCGCGCCCGTCTCCGTCACATTCCTCAATGCGATGAAGCTCGAACGAAAGACCTTCATCGCCACGATCTCGATCTTCTTCGCCGCTGTGTCGCTCGTCCAGGTGCCGGCGCTGTGGAAAATGGGCATCATGGGCCATGACCAGTTCCGCCTAAGCCTGATGGCCCTCGTGCCGCTCTTGGGTGGGATGCCCATCGGCGCATGGGCCGCGCGTCATGTCTCGCGGGAGGCGTTCGACAAGCTGATCCTGTCGCTCCTGACCCTCGTGGCGATCCGGCTTCTCTGGGTCGGGATCGTCGGCGCCTAGTCGGCGTCGGAGGGGGCCGCTCCGCGCAGAAGATCGAGGAGGAGGCGCTGCGCGCCCGTGGGTTCCCAGTTGCCCCTGAGCGTGAGCCCGATGGGCCGCGCGGGAAGGTGCGTGGCAAATTCGAGCGCCGCGACGAGGCCCTTCTCGATCTCGGCCCGCGCTTGCTGGCGCGAGATACAGCCCAAGTGATCGCTCATCCCCAGCAACTCGCGCATCAGGAGGATCGAGCCGCTTTCAAGGATGCTCGCGGGCGGGGCCATCCCCGCGTCGGCGAAGAGCGCCTCGAACTGCTGGCGGGTCGGCGTGCCTTTGGGGGGGACGATCCACGGATAGCCCGCCAGATCCTCAAGCGTCAGGTCATGCCGCCCCACAAGCGGGTGATCCCGCCCCGCAAGCAGCGCCAGCCGGTCGTCGAACAGCACCTCCTGCACCACATCGCCGATCGGCGCGGGATCGCGGAGGGCACCCACGAGAAGATCAATCTCGCCGCGCCGGAGGCCCGACAGGAGAAGCTCGTAGGGGCCGTCGATCACCCTGACTTTCAGGAGCGGGCGGAGCGCCCGAAACCGCGCCAATGCCTGCGGCAGAAGGACGGATCGAGAAAGCGGCATGGCACCGATGACGATCTGGCCCACCTCGCGGCCCTCGAATTCGGCAAGATCCGCCTCGGCCTGATCTAACTCGTAAAGCGCCAGCCGCGCCGCTTGCGCCAGTGCCTGACAGGCGCGGGTGGGCACGATGCCGTAGGAGGCCCGTTCGAAAAGCTTGCGGCCTGCTTCCTCCTCGATCTGGGTGATGGCGCGATGCACCGTAGGCTGGGCAAGGCCAAGCTGCCGCGCGGCAAGGGTGAAATTCTCTGCTTCGCGCACGGCGATCAGCGCCTGAAGCTGCGCGTGACTGACCGTGAGGCGCAATCGCGGCGAGACATCGGCCAGCGCCGGATCGAGACGCTCGAAAGCGCGCCGGAAACGCGCCGCCAGAACCTCGCCGCGCGGGGTGAGGAAAAAGCCGTTGCGCGTCCGCTCGAAGATCGCGCCGCCCACCTCGCGCTCGATCTTGCTGATCGCCTGCGTGACCGCCGGTTGCGAGACATGGCAAACCTCCGACGCCCGCGTGAGCGAGCCCAGATCGGCTACCGCGAGGATCAGCCGGAAATGGCGGAGGTTGCGCGAAATCATATCTGGCCCAGCACCCTGTCGGCGCGGGCGCCGAGATCGTCCTCGCCCCCTTCGAGCCCCATCGCGCCAATGGCCGCCTGCCAGTTCTCGGTCGCGTGCGCCATCCGCGCCGGCAGGCCCAGCGCCTCGACCGTGGCGACGACCTCGGCCATCTCGGCGGCGCGGCGGGTGCCGTGGGCCATCATCCGCTCGAGGTTGTAGGAGCCGCGCTTTGTCCAGTCGATGCCGGGGTCCGAGGCCTGAAGCGAGGCGATCACCGCCTCTTCGACCCCTGCCTTGCGAGCGGCGAGGAAGCATTCGGCGGTCAGCGCTTCAAGCCCCTTGATCATTACCGAGCGCAGCATCTTGACCGCCGAGGCCCCGCCGATCCCGCCGCCGACGACCGTGGGGCGCATATCAAGGGATTTCAGGATCGAATCGGCCCGCTCGGCATGGGGGCCGGAGACCAGAAGCGGCACATGGTGCTTCTTGGGGTGCACCGGCGCCATCACCGCCACATCGACATAGGCGCCCCCTGCCCCTTCGATGGCTTCGGCAGCGGCGCGTTTGGTGTCGGGTGAGCAGGAATTGCAGTCGAGCCAGACGAGGCCCTTGGGCAAAACCTCGGCCGCCTGCCGCGCCGCGACAAGCGCCTGATCCGCCGTCACCAGCGAAAAGGCGATAGTCGCGCCATCGAGCGCTGCACCAATGCTCTCGGCCCCGACAACGCCTTTCGCGGCATAGCGATCTTTCATGGCCGGAGCTGTGGCAGGGGTGAGCGTCTTGATGTCGAAGGCCCGTATCCCTGCTGGCGCCTGATCCCCCCAGCCCCCGCGAAATGCCATCGCTGCTTCGCCAAAGCCCACAAAGGCAATGCTATCTGTCGTCATATTCCCTGCCTCCCTGCGCGGCCGATCAGATCCGAAGCCCCCGCCACGCACCACCAACTATAGCCAAACATTATGCCGCGTGGGAATCTTCTGATTTGTCGCGCGGGGGCTTGCGCTGACATAGTCAGGGCGCCCAATGCCCAAGGAGATCACCCATGCAGTCCGCCAAGACCGCCCTCGTCATCAGCGCCCATGCGGCCGACTTCGTCTGGCGCTGCGGCGGCGCGATCGCGCTGCACGCCGAGATGGGCTACAACGTCACCGTGCTCTGTCTGTCCTTCGGCGAGCGCGGCGAAAGCGCCAAGCTTTGGAAACAGCCGGGCATGACGCTCGACGCCGTCAAAGCCGCGCGCAAGGGCGAGGCCGAACGCGCCGCCGAGGCGCTCGGCGTGCATGACCTGATCTCGATGGACCTTGGCGATTATCCGCTTGAACTCACCCGCGCCGACAAGGAGGCCGTGGTCGATGTGATCCGCGCCGTGCAGCCGCGCTTCATGCTGAGCCATTCGCAATATGACCCCTACAACACCGACCATATGTATGCGACCCAAGTTGCCCTTGAATGCCGGATGATCGCTCAAGCCTGGGGCCACAACCCCGGCCAGAAGGTTCTCGGCGCGCCGCAGCTCTATCTCTTCGAGCCGCACCAGACCGAGCAGATGGGCTGGAAGCCCGACACATTCCTCGATGTGACAACCGTCTGGGACAAGAAGCGCGCCGCCATCGAATGCATGGAAGGGCAAGAGCATCTGTGGGACTATTACACCCGCGTTGCCCAGAACCGCGCCAACCACTTCAAACGCAATTCGGGCGGCCAGTCCGGCGGCCGCGACTGCAAATATGCCGAAGGCTTCCAATCGGTCTTTCCGCGCACGGTCGACGAGCTTTGAGCCACCCTTGAAAGGAGCCGAGCCATGAACACGCCCACCAACCCTTCGTTTGATATCGCCCATCTCGCGCACGTCGAGGTCTATACCGACAAGTTCGACGAAAGCCTCGATTTCTATACCCGCGTCTTCGGCCTGACCGTCTCGGGGCAGGATGGCAATTCGGCCTATCTGCGCGCTTGGGACGATTACGAGTTCCACTCGCTCAAACTCACCCGCCATCACACCACCGGCGTCGGCCATATCGGCTATCGCGCCGCCTCGCCCGAGGCGCTCGAGCGACGGGTGAAGGCGATCGAGGCTTCGGGCTATAAGGTGCATGGCTGGACCGAGGGCGATCTCGGCCATGGCCGCGCCTTCCGGTTTGAAGACCCCTTCGGCCATATTTTTGAGATCTACTGGGAAACCCAGCGCCCGATCCTGACCGACAAGACCCGCCCCGCGCTCAAGAACAACGCGAGCAAGTTCCACGCCACCGGCGTCTGCCCGCGCAGGCTCGATCACCTCAATCTTCTGTCGGAGAACGTCGCCGAGTTCCGCCGCTTCATGGAAACCTGCCTCGGCAGCCGCGTGACCGAGATGATCCAGCTCGACAACGGGCGGATCGGCGGCTGCTGGTTCACGGTCAACAACAAGACCTACGACCTTGCTTGCACCGAAGAGCATGGCGGCGGTCAGGGGCGTCTGCACCATGTGACCTACGCGACCGACCAGCGTGAAGATATCCTGCGCGCGGCGGATATCTTCCTTGAGAATGGCGTCCACATCGAGACCGGCCCGCACAAGCACGCCATACAAGGCACGTTCTTTCTCTACGTCTGGGAACCAGCGGGCAATCGGGTCGAGCTGGCCAATGCCGGTGCGCGGCTGATCCTCGCGCCCGATTGGGAGCCGGTCGTCTGGACAGAGACCGAGCGCAAGAAGGGGCAGGCATGGGGCCTGAAAACCATCGAGAGCTTCCACACCCACGGCACGCCGCCGGCGAAGAAGGGCTAGGGCCATGCCGGTTGTCATCCAGAATATCCCCCGCGCCGACAAGGCGGTGATTGCAGGCCTCGCCGTGGCGGGCGTGGCGACTGTGCACGAGGCACAGGGGCGGATCGGTTGCCTCGCCTCCTATATGCGCCCGATCTATGCGGGCGCGCAGATTGCCGGCTCGGCAGTGACGATCTCGGCCCCGCCGGGCGACAACTGGATGCTCCACGTTGCCATCGAGCAGTTGCAAGAGGGCGATATCCTCGTCCTTGCGCCCACCTCGCCCTGCGACACCGGTTATTTCGGCGATCTTCTGGCGACCTCGGCCATGGCGCGCGGTTGCCGTGGCCTCGTGATCGACGCCGGCGTGCGCGATATCCGCGATCTGACGAAAATGGGCTTTCCTGTCTGGTCCAAGGCTATCTCGGCGCAAGGCACGGTGAAGGAAACGCTTGGCAGCGTGAACATCCCCATCGTCTGCGCGGGGCAAGCGATCGAGGCGGGCGATGTGATCGTCGCCGATGATGATGGTGTTTGCGTGGTGCGCCGCGGGGAGGCCGAGGCTGTCCTTGCCGCCGCTGAGAAGCGCCTTGCCGCCGAAGTGGCCAAGCGGGCGCGTCTCGCCTCGGGCGAGTTGGGCCTTGATATCTATGACATGCGCCCACGCCTTGCGGAAAAGGGCCTCAAATATGTCTAGCGAAGGCATCCCCTGCCTCTGGATGCGCGGGGGAACCTCGAAGGGCGCCTATTTCCTCGCCTCCGACCTGCCCGCCGATCCCGCGGCGCGCGATGCGCTTCTCCTGCGGATCATGGGCTCGCCCGATCCGCGCCAGATCGACGGGATTGGCGGGGGCGATCCTCTCTCATCAAAGGTCGCGATCCTTGCGCCTTCGTCTCGGCAGGATGCCGATATCGACTATCTCTTCCTGCAGGTCTTCGTCGATCAGCCGCTGGTGTCCGACAAGCAGGGCTGTGGCAATATCCTAGCAGCAGCAGGGCCTGCCGCGATCGAATTGGGGCTGGTGTCTGCGACAAAAGGCACAACCGACCTGCGAATTCACATGGTCAACACTGGCGAGATTGCGCGTGCCCAAGTTCAGACACCAAGGGGTCGGGTCTGCTATGACGGAGCGGCCACGATGGACGGCGTTCCGGGACAGCACGCGCCTGTTGTACTTTGGTTTGACAGCCTCGCCGGATCGATGACCGGGGCGCTATTGCCCGCTGGTGATGCATTGACCCTGATCGACGGCACCCCCTGCACGCTGATCGACAATGGGATGCCCTGTGTGGTGATCCCCGCCGATGCCTTGGGCCAAGACGGCGATGAATCGCCCGCCTCGCTCGAGGCTGACACCGCGCTTTGCACCCGCATCGAGGCCATCCGCTTGAAGGCCGGGCACATGATGGGCTTGGGCGACGTCAAAGATCTCACGGTGCCGAAGATGATCCTGGTTTCGCGCCCCCGGCACGGCGGACTGGTGATGACCCGGTCCTGGATTCCTCACCGGGTGCACAAATCTTTGGGCGTCTTTGCGGCGGTCTCGGTCGCCACCGCAGCCCTTCTGCCCAGCAGCGCGATTGCCGGGCTTGCGGCACCATCCAAACCAGACCAACGGCAATTCATGGTCGAACATCCGGCCGGGGCGTCGGAGGTGTTTCTTGAACGCGACGCCAGCGGCAATGTCATCGCCTGCGGCATGGTACGAACAGCTCGCAAGATCATGGCCGGGCACGTCTTTCCCGCGCCCGCCTCTCGCTAGGCCGCTACACCCGACAAGCCTCTTTCTTGGCGCCATGTCTGGGCGGGTGGCCCACCCTACCGCACCAGCTTCAACTCATCGACCCGAAGCACGACGCCTTTCTGATCCCCCCAACTTGGGAACACGACGAGAGGCGTGTTGACGTTGGTCAGATCAAGGGTCGAACCCGGATGGACAACGAGATCGGCCAGCGGGACGCTGATATGTTGCCATTCTCCTGCAGGGGCGGGTGTGATCGGATAGTCGCCCGTCCCGCAGGGATGGAAGCAATCCATCTTCATCATGAAGCGGCCATCCTCGCGCGGATCGACAACGACCTTGAAATCGAACTCGACACGGTCGAAACCGGTCAGGTCGAACCCAAACGGCGCCTGCCAATAGACTACCGATTCGTCGGTATCGAACCGAAGCTCGGTGACCAGACCCCTGCCCTCTTCTTCGACGCGGGCCATGCCGACCGTGCCATTGGCAACGTATTGGCCAAGCGAAAAGGGGCTGAGATCTTCGTCGCCAAAGATCGTTACAACATCGGCCTCCAAGACATTCGGATCATATTCGATCCGAAGGATCTCGGGCGCCACATTGCCGAAAACGCGTGTAGCAGACCGATCGCGTGTGGCGCAGGCATTGAGAATTTCGGGGTCGTCGACGCACTGGAAAACCCGAACGTGGTCGATCTCGAACTCGACCGGCAACTCGGTGGAGCTATCCGGGGGCCCGGGCCAATTGCCCCCGACCGCGATGTTCAGAAGAAGGTGGAACCGCTGGTCAAAAGGCGCATCACCCGGAACGTCCTCGAAGAACCCGTCGTCGCCCAAAACTTGCGAATACCAGCCCGACGATTTCTGCGTCGCGTAGTGGATATCATCGACATACCAGCGGATTTCGCGTTTGCCCCACTCGACGGCATAGGTGTGAAACGTCTCGCGCGGATCGACGTCGCCGAAATCATAGCTCGCCCCGCTTTGCACATTGGCCGGCCACTCGCGGCCATAGTGCAGGGTTCCATGAATGATCTTGTCTGCCTCGTCGGTGAGGTTGACCGCCTCGAGAATGTCCATCTCGCCGCTTGCAGCCCAAGCGCCATAAACCCAGTCGCTCGGCAGCATCCAGATCGCCGGCCAGATCCCCTGCCCGCCTGGCAGCTTTGCCCGGATCTCAAACCGTCCATAGGTCCAATCGCCTTTGTTCAGGGTTCTGAGACGGGCGGAGGTATAGGGAAGCGTGCGGTCTCCGGCGCCCGAGTTCCAATCGAGCGGTTCCGCGGGGCCGGTGAAGGTCTCTTTTTGGGCGCGGATCACCAGCTTGCCGTCGCGCAGGAACGAGTTGTCAGGGCGGTCTGTATAGCATTGCAGCTCGTTGTTGCCGCCGCCCCAGCAATTGGTCTCCCAAGACCATTTCGCCTGGTCAATTTCCGTGCCGTCGAACTCGTCGTTCCAGACCATTGCCCAGCCTTCGCCCTCAAGGGCTTCTGGCCCATCGGCCAAGGCAGTTCCCCCCCAAAATGGCAGGCTTGTTAGGCAAAGGGCGAAGATCGGAGACAGGGTCTTGGGCATGGGAATGGGCCTTCTTATTTTGCGAGTGTGCGCGAGGGCTGTTGGAGGGTAGCTTCGGCCCGCAGATCGGCCGCCGAAAAACCGAGCCAGAGATGGAAACTCCCCGCATCGACCCGCCAACACGCGCTTTCGACATCGAAATAGGCAAAATCGCGGGCATCCAGGCTCAGGCTGACCTTTCGGCTTTCGCCTGCCTTCAGGGCAACCTTGGCAAAGGCCTTGAGCTCACGGACAGGACGCGCCAGCCTGGGCCGGTCTTCGCCGACATAGAGCTGAACCACTGTCGATCCGTCACGAGCACCGATGTTGCGAACGGTCGTCGAGACAGTGACCCCATCGGGACCGGCGTCGACCTCGATACCTTCCAGATCGAACTCGGAATAGGAAAGGCCGTATCCAAACGGAAAGAGCGGAGTGATCCCTTTGGCGTCATAGTGCCGGTGGCCGATAAAGACCCCTTCGGCATAGCTCACCTGACCATCCTTGCCGGGATAGATTTCAGGATCATCGGTGTGGGTTGGGTTGTCTTCCCAACGAACCGGGAACGTCTGGGGCAGCCGCCCTCCGGGCTCGGCGTCACCGAACAGCACATCGGCGATGGCATTGCCCGCCTCTTGCCCCGGATACCACGCCTGCAGAACCGCGCCGACCTTGTCGAGCCACGGCATTTCGATGGGCCCGCCGGTTTGCAAAACGACGACAACGTTGTTGTTGGCGTCGGCCACCTTTGCGATCAGCTCATCCTGACGTCCCGGCAGGCGAATGTGATCAAGGTCCGATCCTTCGGTGTCCCATTCGCCGTTGCGGCCAACGAAGAGAAGCACAATGTCTGCAGCCTTTGCCGCGCTAACCGCTTCTTCGATCGCCTCGTCGCCGAGCGGCATCGAAACACCGAAGCGGAAGGCGGGGTTGGACAGGTTCGATGCCGGAACGGTCGCGAAATCCATGACGACCTCGTATGTCTTGCCTGCCTCTAGGCGGATCGTGCCTGTCACCTCGTCGCAACCCTCTTCAAAGAAGGTTCGGCCCTTGGTCCAACTGTCCCAGACATCCACGACAAGTGTGCCGTCGACATAGAGCCGCGCGCGGCCTGCGGCGTGCAGCCCGAAGGAATAGCGCCCTGCCACCTCGGCCGTGAAATCGGTTTTGACCCGCGCCGAGAAATTCTTGGGGTCGATCCTGCCGCCGTCTTGCGGCGGGTTCCAGAAATCAACCGAGGCCTTGCCGACACCACGCGTGACCACGGGACCGGAAAGATCGGTCGTGGCATAGTATTCGATGTCCATATGTCCCTGAAGGATCGGCTCCCAACGATGGTTCTGACATCCGGGGGCATAAACGAGTGCATCGCTGCCTAGGCGCTCGGCCAAAGCGTCCCAAGGCGAAACCCGGTAGTGCGGGTTGAGCTGGGAAGAGCCGCCGCCCATGATCTGGGCAATCTTGGTGTTGGGGCCGATGGCCGCGATTTTCTTCTCGGCGCTGATCGGCAAAAGACCTTCGTTCTTCAAAAGGACGATGCCCTCTGCCCCTGCCTTGCGGATCAATGCGCGATGCTCGGGCCGATCGACGGAGCGTTCATTGAAAGTCGGCGCTTCGTCGAGAATACCGACCCGCCCCATGAGCCGCAGAACGGCGCGGGCGCGCTCACGAACAGTCTCGGCACTGACCTCGCCCGCCTCGACCGCGGCGACAAGTTTGGCGCCCCGATCCCGTGTCGGCCCCGGCATCTCGAGATCGAGGCCGGCGTTGACCGTCGGAGCCGTCGTCCGCGAGCCGAACCAGTCGGACATCACGATGCCGTCAAACCCCCAGTCGTCGCGGAGGACATCGGTAAGAAGCCATTTGTTTTCTGCGGTATAGGTGCCGTTCAGCTTGTTATAGGACGACATGACACCCCAGGCCTTCGCATCCTTCACCGCCGCCTCGAACGGGCGCAGATAGACCTCGCGCAGGGTTCGCTCGTCGATCACCGAGTTGATGGTGGTTCGCTCGACCTCGGATTCATTGCCCGCGAAATGCTTGACCGTGGCGGCGATCCCCTCGCCCTGAAGGCCGTTGATGAAAGCCGAAGTCAGATCGGCAGAAAGCTCGGGATCTTCCGAGAAACACTCGAAATTGCGGCCATTGGCGACACTGCGGTGCATATTCACCGTCGGCGCCAGAGAAACCTGCGCGTCTTTGGTCTTGACCTCTTCGGCAAGGGCCTTGCCGATCTCTCGCGCCAGATCCGGGTTCCATGTCGCGCCCAGCGCGATCGCCACAGGGAAGGCCGCCGAGGTTGAGCCTTGAACGGCCGAACCGCTTCCCCGCGCGCCGTTGGGGCCATCAGTGACCCGAAGTTTGCCAAGGCCAAGGCGCGGCAAGGCGGGCAGCGACCAGTGATCTTCGCCCGAGAGGATCAGAACCTGCTCCTCAAGCGTCATCTGCGAGAGCAGGGCGTCTACCTTGGCCTCAAGTGCGTCGGTGGCGATGATATCTTTGGCGGGTCTGTTCATGGGTGTTCTCTTCTTGACCTGACGCGGTTGGACTTATTCGAACTGGAAACAGCGGACGAAATGATCGTCGGCCAGTTGCTTGACGGGGGGCATCGAAAGGCGGCACCGGCTTTCCGCCTTGGGGCACCTCTCAACGAAGGGGCACCCAACACTCTGGGGCGTACGGAGCGGTATTTCGGCCTTGTGCGCTTTGAGCGGCGCTTTCTCGCGCTTTCCGACCTCGGGAACAGCGCTGAGCAGGAGCTGGGTGTAGGGGTGGCGGGGCGTCTGGGTGACGGCGTCGCTCTCGCCCCATTCGACCATATGGCCCACATACATGACAGCGGTGCGCTCGGCGAAATAGCGGGCCGTGGCGATGTCGTGGGTGATATACATGAAGCCCACGCCGTCCTTCTTCATGTCGTGCATCAGGTTCAGGATGCCCAGACGGATCGACACATCGAGCATCGAGATCGGCTCATCGGCGAGGATGAACCGCGCGCCAACGGCAAGCGCCCGCGCGATGGCAACCCTTTGCCGCTGACCACCCGAAAGCTCGTGCGGGAACTTGGCGGCGATCCGGTCGGCGGGCGTCAGCCCCACGCGCTCGAGGATGTCGTGAACGCGGGCATCGGTCTCGGCGCGGCTCTCTTTGCCATGCAGGCGCAGTGGGCGCAGAAGATGGTGGCGGATGGTGTGAACCGGATTGAGCGAGCTGAATGGATCCTGAAAGATCATCTGCACGGCCTGTGCAAAATCTCTCTGTCGGCTCCATTTCGGATGGCTGAGGATGTTCTCTCCGTCGAGAACGACATCGCCGGATGTGGGCCGATGCACACGGCACAGCGCCCGCGCCACGGTGCTCTTGCCGCTCCCGGATTCACCGACGATCGCCAGCGCCTCGCCGGCCTTGAGCGTGAAACTCACGTCACTAACGGCGCGGAGCATTTTGGGCGAGAACAACGATCCGCCGATCCGGAAATCGATGTGGATGCCCTCTGCGACAAGCTCGCTTTGCTTGGCGTGGATAGTCATGCGGCACTCTCCTTCGGGCCAAGTGCGTGGCAGGCCGCGATCCGCGAGCCGTAGGGCACGAGATCGGGCACCGCTTTGCCGCAAATCTCGGTGCGCTGGCTACAGCGTTCGGCAAAGGCACAGCCCGTCGGCAGATCGAGAAGGCTGGGCGGATTGCCGGGGATGCCTTCCAGACGGACCTTGGGGCCATGAATGGTCGGAAACGAGGCCACGAGGCCCTTCGTGTAGGGATGGACCGGGGAGGAGAGGATTTCGGAGGATGTTCCCAACTCGACCAGCCGCCCCGCATACATGATGCCGATCCGGTCGGCGATCTCTCCCATCAGCGAGAGGTCGTGCGAGATGAAAAGGATCGAGAAGCCGAATTCCTTCTTGAGCGCATAGAGCTCGTCCATGATCTCGCGCTCGACCACGACGTCGAGGGCCGTGGTCGGCTCGTCCATGATGATCAGGCGCGGCCGCAAAGCGAGGGCAATGGCGATCACCACGCGCTGACGCATCCCGCCCGAAAGCTGGTGGGGATAGGAGGTCATGCGCGAGCAATGAATGCCGACGGTTTCCAAAAGCGCTTCGCCGCGCTCCCAAGCTTCGCCGAAACCGACCTTCTTGTGCGCCAGGATCACATCGGTGATCTGCGCGCCGATGGTGATGACCGGGTTGAGCGCATTCATCGCGCTCTGGAACACCATCGAAGCTTCGTTCCAGCGGAACTTGCGCAGCGCTTTGGGCGACATTTTCAGAACATCGCGATTGTCGAACAGGATCTCGCCCTCGCTGATCAACGCCGGCGCGCCGTGCAGATTGGAGATCGCGAAAGCGAGCGTGCTCTTGCCGCAGCCGGATTCACCCGCGAGGCCAACAGTTTCACCGGGCATGATATCAAGCGAGACATCATTCACGGCGCGCGCGTTGCCATAGTCGGTCACATAGTCGACCGACACATTGCGGACCTGAAGAAGGGGGGTCGCCGCCGACATTATGCCTGCCTCCGCTTGGCTTCGATCTCAGCCTTGAGCCGCTTCCATGTGGCGAGATAGCGCCCGGTCCGCAGCTTGGGGTTCGAGACCTGATCAATCGAGATGTTGAGGAGTGCGAGGCCGCCACCCATGAGCGCGATCACCGTGCCGGGGGCCACGAAATCCCACCATGCGCCGACATAGAAGGCAGCACTCGATTGCGCCCAATAAAGCATGGTGCCCCAGCTCACGACCGTGGGATCGCCAAGGCCAAGGAATTCAAGACCCGCTTGCGCGCCGATGGCATAGAGCGAGGTGCCGACAAACATACCGGCGACAAGGCTGATAAGATTGGGGATGATCTCGACGAAGATGATCCGCAGCTTGGTCTCGCCCATCACTTCGGCGGCGGTCACGAACTCCTTGTTACGCAGGGCGAGGGTCTGACTGCGCATCACCCGTGCGCCCCATGGCCATGAGGTGAGCCCCAGGATCAAAGCGATGACCACTGGCCCCACCTGCCCAAGGAACGCGGCCAAGATTATCAGAAGAGGCAGCTGCGGGAAAACGAGCATGACGTTGGTCACAGCCATCATGATCTCGTCGGTTCGACCCCCGAAGTAGCCGGACGAAACTCCGGCCGTCAGTGCAATCGCCGTGGTGACGGCAGCGGCCGAGAAGGCGACCATCAGGGAGACGCGCCCGCCGTAGAGGATCTGGGTATAGACGTCTTTCCCGGCGCGGGTAGAGCCTAGGATCAGCTCGGCACTCGGCGGCTGATGGCCACGGGCGACCCGCTTGTTGGGCTGCTTGTCGGTCAACACCGGAGCGGCAAGGCAAGCGACGAGGATCAACGCAACGATGGTCGCACCAATGATGCCGGCGGGGTTGCCGTTGAAGAAACGCACGATGTTGCGAAGGAGATTACGGACGGTCTGCATGGGATCTCTTTCGGGCTATTTCCGCAGGCGGGGATCGAGGAAGACGTAGAGAACGTCGGCGAGGAAATTGGCGGCCAGAACGCAGAGCACGATCAGAAGGAAACAGGCCTGCATCAACGGATAATCCCGCGCCGAGACGGACTTGATGATGAGCTGCCCGACGCCGGGATAATTGTAGACGGTCTCGATAAAGACCTGCCCTGCCACCGCGAAACCAAGGGCCATCGAAACTGCGGTGACGACCGGCAGGATCGCGTTGCGCGCCGCGTAGTGGATCATGATCCGGTTTGAGCTGAGGCCCTTGGCGCGGGCCATGGTGATGTAGTCCTCGCCAAGGACGTTCACCATCGCGTTGCGCATGGTGAAGATCCATGTGGCCAGCATCGACACCACGAGCGTAACCATCGGCAGGATCGCGTGATGCAACACGCTGCCGATGTAGGTCAGGTTCCAACCGGGATCGAGATCGGGGTTGGCGCCAAAGCCCAACGGAAACCACTTGAGCGTGAGCGCAAAGACGAAGAAGGCGAAAAGCGCGGTCACGGCCTGCGGCATCGAGGCGATGAATTGCCAGATGAAAGGCACGAACCGGTCAACCAGCCCGCCGCGGTTGAACGAGGCGTAAAGGCCGATGAAGCATCCCGCTCCGATGGAGAATAGCGTGGCAAAGCCAGCAAGGAAAATCGTCCAAGGCAGGGTATTGCCCAGAACCTCGGTCACCGGGACAGGAAACATCATAATCGCAGGGCCGAGATCGAAGGTCACAACGCTTTTCAGATACTGGAGATACTGAACCCAGACCGGACCATCCACGAACCCGAGCATCTCGCGATAGGCTTCGAGGGTCTCAATCGGCATCCGTCCGGCGGCGGCGGCAAAAAGGGCGTCCACCGGATCGCCAGGCATGAGACGGGGCAAGATGAAGTTGAAGGTGATCGCGACAAAGACCGCCACGAAATAGAAGGCCAGTCGACGAATGAGAAACGCCATCTCAGCACCTCGGTGAATTACAGCGGGAAAAGGGAGGAACCGGGCGCGCCGCCATGGGAGAAAGCCGCGTGAAGGTGCCCGGCTCCAGACGAGGCAGAATGCCTCGCAGGTTTGGGTCGGAGCCCCGGCCGGTCTGGCCGGGGCTCCTTTGGCTTACTTGGCGTAGAGGCCTTCGAAGACCAGGAGCTTGCGGCCCGTCGCATAGAACACCGGCTGAACGGTCGGGTTCTCGGCGGTCGGCCAGCCTTCGACGCGGGTCGAGTTGTACTGGTACCATGTCGGGTTCGAGAAGACCGGCACGAAGGGAAGCTCTTCGGCGGTATACTCCATCAGGGTCGCGAGGATTTCCTGACGACGCTCGGCATTGTCGGTCTGACCGTATTCGTCGATCAGAGCGCCCATCTCGGCCGAAGCCTTGCCGTGGTTGGTGTGCCAGCTCTGGCCCTCGCGCGCCGGGTGGAAGTAATCCCGGTAGGCGGCGATTGGATCGGAACCGGTCACCGACCAGTTGATCGAGGCTTCATAGGTGCCCTCTTTCAGCGCGCCATCGTAGACTGCCCAGTCAACAGCTTCGGTGCGGGCCTTGATGCCGATTTCCGCCAGATACTCGGTGGTCATCTGCACGGTCTGCACCCAGTCGGTCCAGCCGTTCACCACATGAATACCGAAGTCGATCGCGCTGCCATCGGGGTTTTCACGGAAGCCGTCGCCATCGACGTCGGCATAGCCGGCATCGTCGAGCAGCTTGTTGGCGGCGTCGGTGTTGTATTCAGCGAGATAGTCATACTTGGCGTTGACCTCGTCGTTGAAGCTCGCCTTGAAGAACTCGCCAATACCGGTGACGTGGCGCTCCGGGGTCGGATAGCCATAGGCGGCGAGATCGACGATCGTGTCGCGATCCAGAGCCATCGAGAAGGCCTGGCGGAAGGCGATATCGCTGAACGGCGCCTGACGGGTATTGAGATAGATGTTGATCAGGTCGTTGGCCGGATACCAGTAGCCATGGGTCTCGGGGTTGCCGGCGACATAGGTCTTGTCGATATCGGCGATGAAGTTCGAACCCCAGTCGATCTCGTCGGCCATGAGGGCCGGCTGGATCTGCGAGTTGTCCGAATACTGGCGATACTTGATGCAGTCGAGATAGGGCAGACCTTCGTCGGCCTTGTAGTAATTCGGGTTGCGGCAAATTTCGACCTGGTTGTCGCGAACGGCGGTCACTTCGGTGATCGGGCCCGAACCAACCGGGTTGGCGTTCTTGAAGGTGAGCTTGTCCTCGACACCGGCCCAGATGTGCTCGGGGACGATGTAGGCATCTTCGAGATACCAGTCGAAGGTCGCGTCAGCGCGGTTAAACTCGACAACCACAGTCCGGCTGTCGGTCGCGGTGACGGACTTGATCAGGCCATCGGCCCACTTGCCCGACTTGTCGAGCGCGACGTTTTCGCCGCCGACGCCAAGCGAGAAGGCAACGTCATCGGCATCGAGGGCCTCGCCGTCCGACCATGTGAGGCCGTCTTTGAGATGGATCGTGAACGACATGAAGTCGGCGCTGTATTCAAAGCTCTCGGCCAGACGCCAGTTGATCTCGCCGCGCAGGACGTTGTGGACGAACAGCGGCTCGAACATCGTGCCACGGATCAGTTCGATCTGCGCGCCCGAGAACGGGTTGAAATCCTCCACGAAGGTCGTGGTGATAATCGGCACAGTCAGGGTGCCGCCTTGCGCGTGCATCCCTTCGGCGTGCGCCTGCGATGCAAGCAGCGCCACAACGGCCACTGCAGTCATTGGAGTACGGAACGTCACGTGCGAGTCCTCCCTATCTGTAACGTTATAGGACAATCTGTAACGTTACAGAAATTTGTTTCAAGCAAAAATTTCTGTGCTAGGACTAGATTCAGGGCCGTAGCCACGGGAAACCGTGCCAAGGCTTTGAAATTGGGATAGTTATGCCCGCGAAAGAAATCGACGCAGCGCAAGGGAATCTCATGGCGTCTTCCGATCCACAGTCTCCGACGGCCCCTATTCGGGGCAGAACGACTCAGGAGCGGCCGACTCTCAAGACGATTGCCCAACTCAGCGGTCTGGCGATTCAAACCGTCTCGCGCGCGCTGGGCGATGCACCCGACATCAGTCAAAAGACAAAAGAACGGGTGCGCCAGATCGCCGATGAGATCGGCTATGTTCCCAACCGTGCGGGCGTTCGCCTCCGCACGGGCAAGACGAATGTCATCAGTCTGGTTCTTGCAACGGATCACGATGCAATGAACCTGACGTCGCGTCTGATCTCATCTATCGCAACGGGCCTTCGCGGAACCCCCTACCATCTCGTCGTGACGCCGGATTTTCCCGACGACGATCCGATGAAGCCGATCCGCTATATCGTCCAGAACGGAACCGCGGATGCCATCATCATCAACCGGATCCAGCCGGAAGACCCCCGCGTTCGATACCTCATGGACATCGGCTTTCCATTCGTGACCCACGGCCGGACCATATGGAGCGACCAGCACGCCTATTTTGATTATGACAACAAGGCTTTTGGTCGCCTTGCCGTCGAAGCTCTGGCCAAGCGCGGCCGCAAGAAGCTCTTGCTGATCGCGCCACCACTGGATCAGAACTACGCGCTCGAAATCGTCGCCGGCGCCGACGAGGCCGCGAAAGAGGCCGGTATCCAACTCGACATTGCCAAAGGCGTCGACAGTGACGGCAAGCGGGCTGTCATCAGCAACCACATTCGCGATCTGATTGCAGCCATCCCCGAATATGACGCCCTTGTTTCCCCCTCTCCCAACGCCACGATGGCGGCAGCAGCCGGCATCGAAGAGGCAGGGAAGAGGCTTGGAGAGGACTTTGACATCTTCTCGAAGGAAACGGTGCCGATCCTGAGTCTTTTCCGACCTCAGATTCTCGTAGCAAGCGAGGACGTCGCAAAAGCCGGCGACTTTCTTTCAAAAGCCGCGCTCAAGATCATCCGAAAAGCGCCCGAACCCCTCATGCAAGCCCTCGACCAGCCCGAGGAAGCGCCCGAGGACTATGCCAGATCGACGTGACGCCGCCCTCGGAGCGGATCGGAGGCCAACGTCTCTTCGGACGTCTTGTCCATGAGCAGACTTGTCTGAGTCTCCGCAAAAACACCGAGCTACAGGAAGCACGCTCCGTCAGTCAACCGATGTAGCGCCGAACCCCGTTGTTGGTCGCTCGACGTCCGGAGTTGCGAGCTGGGTCAGTCGGGCGATTTGCGCAGAAGCGAAACCGAAATCTGTCCAGACACTTGGGATTGGATCGCGGACGACATATGTTGCGGCAGTCATACTCCCAATGTAGTTAGGCGAAATGAAGAATTCTTGCGCCCCGCTGATCGTCTACCTTCGAGGCGCGCCATCAATTCGGCGGCCATTTCCTTTTGCCGTGGCAAGGTAGCTGATGTCTGACAAGAACGCTTGGTACGATCGATGGCTCGCACGACTGCCAAATGATCGCGTTTTAACACGCCTGCTTCTGGAAAGCTTTAGAGAGCATCGCTGGAAATATCTGGCGGCGGTTGTGGCTATGGTCCTTGTAGCGCTCTGCACTGCCGCATCGGCATGGATGATGGGGCGGATCATTGATACTCTTTCGGCACCGTCCAGCCAACTTCAGGTGATCTCGGTAGGGGCCGGGGTGGCCTTGATCTTTATGTTCCGTGGGGCGGCGATGTACGCGCAAGAGGTGCTGATGGCGCGCGCTGGCAACAGGATTGTCGCGCAAAAGCAGATGCAGATCTATGAGCGTATGCTGTCACAGGGCATGGCCTTTTATTCCAAGACCGATTCCTCGGAACTCTTGCTTCGGGTCACAAAGGGCGCCGAGGCCGCCCGACGGATTATTGACAGCGTCGTTTCCGGTTTCGTGCGGGATGTGCTGACCCTGGCCGGCCTGGTCGCGGTCATGGTCTACCAACAGCCGGCTCTGTCGATGATCAGCATTGTCGTTGCGCCTATTGTCGTTCTGGGGATTCAGCGAATTCTCAAACAGGTTCGTTTGGTCATGTCGCAAGAGATGGCCGGTATGGGCGAAATCATCAAAGTCATTCAGGAGACCTCTGGCGGCGCGCGCATCATCAAGGCGTTCAATCTGGAAGACAGGATGCACGGCAGAATGAACTCCGCGGTCGACACCGTGGAAAGCCGCGCCAACCGGATGAAGCAGTTGCAAGCCGCGACCATGCCGCTTCTGGATACCGTCGCGGGCTTGGCCGTTGCTTCGATCGTAATCCTGAGCGCAACCCCTGTTTTCGGGCAGGAACCCGGGAGCGCCGGGCAGTTGATGTCATTTGTGACAGCTTTCTTGATGTCCTATGAACCTGCCAGCCGCTTGTCCAAAGTGCGCGTAGTGATTGAAAGTGGCATGATCGGCGTGCGCATGATGTATAATCTGCTGGACGAGCCACAGACTTTGGTGGAAGCGCCGGATGCCGTCGATCTGGTCGTGACGGACGGTGAAATCGCCTTCGACGAGGTTGGCTTCAACTACGTCGGCAATACACAGGTCCTGCAGAATCTTTCGGTGACATTCGCGGCCGGCAAGACGACCGCATTGGTCGGGCCATCGGGCGGCGGCAAATCATCAATCATGAACCTGATCCTGCGCCTTTATGACCCGAAAAGTGGTGCGGTTCGTGTCGACGGTCAGGATTTGAAAACCATTACCTTCCGATCCCTGCGCGAAAACATCGCGTTTGTCGGGCAGGATACCTTTCTGTTTTCCGGAACGGTTCGCGAAAATCTACTAATGGCGAAACCCGACGCCACGGACAAAGAGATCGAGACTGCGGCGAAAGTGGCCAATGCGCATGACTTCATCATGTTGCTACCAAAGGGCTACCTCGCTCGGATTGGAGAGAATGGATCAGCCCTATCGGGGGGGCAAAGGCAGCGTCTTTCGATTGCCCGCGCCATCCTGCGCGACGCACCGATCCTGCTTCTGGACGAGGCCACCAGTGCGCTCGACAGCCACTCCGAAGCAAGCGTCAAGGCGGCGATCGAGACAATCTCGAACAAGCGCACCACGATCATTATCGCGCACCGGCTGTCCACAGTGTTGGACGCAGACCAGATCTGCTATGTTGAATGTGGTGAGGTGGTCGAGTGGGGTAGCTTTGAGGATTTGATGGCGATGGGCGGCAAGTTCAAAGACCTCTTTGATGCCCAGTATAAGAACTACGATCCAAGCCAGACAGACGCCATCGAAGACTAGGCTTCTCACTTGCCGTACGCGCAAGTTGCGCTTGTAGATGTTTGCAGACCAATTTGAGCAGGTCTGGATCGTTCGGGAACATAACGAGCAAACGCGAAACAAGAAGAGCGCCACTCAACAGGGGCGGCGATTCACTTGATCTTGAAGGTTTTTCGACCGGAAAGGTGGCGATGACCTGCCCCCCTTTTGGCGCCTTAATCCAGACAGGGCGCCAAGGGGGGGCAATTTATTACTGACTCGCAGTAAACGCTCCTGCGAGAGCCTCATCCGAACCGTTTCTCAGG